>JACPFJ010000023.1 GCA_016182975.1 Deltaproteobacteria bacterium | reverse complement strand
TCCCCGCGATCGAGATGGCACTGGCGCACACCGAAGAGGTCGAAGGGCTCAAGGAAAAGATCGAAGACCTCAAGGAGACCATCGAGAACCGCAAGGTGATCGAAAAGGCCAAGGGGCTCCTCATGGAAAGGGACCGGCTGGGCGAGGCGGATGCCTATCGCGTCATGCAGAAACTGGCCATGGACAAGCGCAAGACCCTGCGCCAGGTGGCGGACGGAATATTGAAGGGGGCGTAAGAAGACGTGAAGCGTGAAGGGTGAGGGGTGAGGGGTAAAGACTTATTCTCCTCACTCCTCACTCCTTACCCATAGTACATCCTCACCAACGGGCTGGCCGCCACCAATTGAACAGAAACATCCTCTATCTCCGCGATGACCTTCTTGTCCATCCTTTTGGTCCAGCGCCGGGGGATACCGTCCAGGCCGTAGTAGGCCCCGGCCAGCATGCCGCAGATGGCGCCGGTGGTGTCGGCGTCCCCCCCCTGGTTGACCGTCCCCACCAGACACTCCTCGAAGTTCCTCCCCCGGAAGAACCAGTGAAACACGGTCTGCATGGTATCCACCACGTAGCCGCTGGCCAGGCCCCGGTAGGGCTCGAAGGCGAAGGTCGGAAAGCGTGCCGCCAGTCCGTCCGCCTGACGCCGCAGGCGTGTCTTCGCCCCCCCGCAGATCGCCAGCTGCAGCATCTCCCCCAGGCAGACGCAGGCGGCGTCGGATACGGGGTTGTTGTGGGTCAGATGGGCCTGTTCGAGCGCACATTTTTTAAGCAGTTCCGCGTCGGGCAGGGAATAGAGCGCCACCGGCAGGATGCGCATAGCCGCGCCGTTACCGGCGTCCCATTCGTTGGGGGGGCTCACCAGGGCGCCGTTCAGCATGTAGGCGCGGATACCCTTGCGGCATGTATCGCCGCAATCCACCGGGCGCGACTTGAGCCAGGCGGCGAAATTGCGGGCGATTGCCTCAAGGGACCATCCCTGGCTGGCAACGATTGCCCGGGCGATGCAGAGCGCCATCTCGGTGTCGTCGGTCACCTGGCCCGGTTTCAGCCGCAGCCAGCCGCCGCCGGTGATCTCCATGAACAGGCCGTATTTGGCCGCTATCTCGGACGCGGTCATGAACTCCACCGTGGCGCCGAGGGCATCACCGATGGCCATGCCGATAAAGGCGGCCCGGGCGCGGTCGCGTATCTCGTCTAGGTTGTACTGATTGAACATGCGGCAGTCCTTCCAGACATATCTCACCACAGAGTCACAGAGGGCACGGAGAAAACCTTCTGCAAATTGTGAACCAGCGCAATTTCTTCGGTGATTGCCTAATAATTAGGCGTTACGGTGATCTTTTACTTTGTATTTCAGTGAGCCCAGGGTGTCGGTCGGCATGTCGGCGAGATGTGTTATCCCTTTCCAATGGCCTTTCTCCGTGTTCTCTGTGACTCTGTGGTGAGATTTTGAAAAGTTTGGCACGTCTTATGCCTATGTCAATGTCAGAGGCAATGGAGCCCGCGGGGACGCACCCGCGGGCTTTTTCCGTCTGAAAGGAGTCCAATCATGGCAACTGCGTGCGACATGAAAAACAGGATCCAGGGTCATCCCTGCTTCGGCGGCAACCATCAGAAGAACGGCCGGATGCACCTGGCCGTTGCGCCGCGATGCAACATCAAGTGCGGCTACTGCACCCGCAAACACGACTGCGCCAACGAATCGCGCCCCGGCGTGACCAGCCGCCTGCTGACCCCCACCGAGGCGATCGTCAAGGTACGCGAGGTGATGGCCAGCCCGGTGGTGGGGCCGATCATCAAGGTGGTCGGCATCGCCGGCCCGGGCGACCCGCTGGCCAACGAAGAGACCTTCGAGACCTTCGAGCTGGTGAAACGGGAGTTCCCGCAGCTCATGCTCTGCATGAGCACCAACGGCCTGCTCTTGCCGGAATCCATCGACCGGCTGTATGAACTGGGGCTGCACAGCCTGACCGTGACCATCAACGCCGTAGATCCCGAGGTGGGGGCGCGGATCTACCGCCACATCAGCTATCACGGCAGGCGCTACACCGGAGTGGAGGCGGCCCAAATCCTGATCGCCAACCAGTTCGAGGGGCTGAAGCGGGCCGGCGAACTGGGACTGACCATCAAGGTCAATTCGGTCCTGGTGCCGGGCGTCAACGACGGCCAGATCCCGTTGATCGCCGCCAAGGTGAAGGCATTGGGCGCCTTCGTGATGAACATCATGCCGATCATTCCCCAGGCCGATTTCGCCGATATCGAGCCGCCCAGCGAGGGTCGCCTGGCCGAGGTCAGGAAGGCCAATGAGGGGATCATCGGCCAGTTTGCCCACTGCAAGCAGTGCCGTGCCGACGCCATCGGGCTGATCGGAAAAGACGTGACCATCGGGGAGCCGGCCTGCGCCCCATGACCATCCAACCCTTTAATAAAGAGGATATCGGGCGCTTCCTGGAGCTGGCTGCGGCCGAGCGCTGGGTGGCCGAACCGTGGGAGTTCGCATTCCTCCTGTCGGCCTTCCCCGAGGGGTGTTTCTCGGCGCGGGACGAGACGGGCGCCGCCGGTTTCGTCACCTCCCTGCGCCACGAGCGGAGCGGCTGGATCGGCAATCTGATCGTGGACGAACGCCATCGCGGCAAAGGGGTCGGTCAGGCCCTGTTTGTCCGCTCGATGGAGGCGCTGTGTGAGGCGGGCGCGGAGACGGTCTGGCTGACTGCCTCTAAAATGGGCAAATCGCTGTACGAAAGGCACGGCTTTGCCTCCGCCGACGCCATCCTGCGCTGGACCGGCCAGGGGAAAGGCCATGCGGTTTCCTCCCGCTGTTTTCGCGCCCTGCTTGACGCGGACATCGACGAGATGGGGTGGGGCGACCGGCGCGAGGCCCTCCTGGAGGTGGTCGGCGGCCGGGGCTCGGTGCTGGCAAGCGGCTTCGGCTTTACGATCATCCAGCCCTGCGGCCGTGCCGTGCAGATCGGCCCTCTTGCCGCGCTGAACAGCGCTCATGCCGCCCTGCTGCTCGACGATGCACTGGCCGAAATCGCTCCGGGTGTGAAGGTCTACATCGATGCCCCGGCCGGCAACCGCGAAGTGGCCAGGCTCTTGCAACAACGGGGATTCAGGAGCCAGGGAACGAACGAGCTGATGTATGCCGGGGTGAAGCCGGCCTACCGGCCGGAATATATCTACGCTCTGGCCACGATGGGGAGTTGCGGGTGATATACGGGCCGCTCTTTAGTGAAACGTCACCGATAAGCACGGAGAACCATTTATGAACAATTCATCAATCATCATCGACGACACTACCCTGCGGGACGGCGAACAGACGGCCGGCGTGGTCTTCAGCAGGCGGGACAAGATCGCCATCGCCCGCATGCTGGACGCCATCGGCGTGCAGGAGCTGGAGTGCGGTATTCCGGCCATGGGGAAGGAGGAGCAGGAGGGGATCAAGGCCCTGGTGGATCTGGGGCTTAACGCCCGGCTGATCACCTGGAACCGTGCGCTGATCCCCGACATCCGGGCCAGCATCGACTGCGGTGTCCAGGCCGTGGACATCTCCCTGTCGGTCTCGGACATCATGATCCGCAACAAGATCCGCAAGAGCCGCGAGTGGGTCAAGGAACAGCTCAGGACGGCCTTAGGCTTCGCCAAGGACAAGGGTCTGTACGTCTCCGTCGGGGGGGAGGACGCCAGCCGCGCCGACATCCCCTTCCTGGTCGAGCTGATGCAGATCACCTGGGCCATGGGGGGCGACCGCTTCCGTTTCTGCGACACCCTGGGGATCCTCGACCCATTTACCATGTACGAAAAGGTGGCGGCCCTGCGCCGAGCCGTGCCGGAGCTGCCGGTCGAGGTGCACACCCACAATGACCTGGGGATGGCCACCGCCAACGCCATTGCCGGCATCCGCGCCGGGGCGACCTTCGTCAACACCACGGTCAACGGCCTGGGGGAACGGGCCGGCAACGCCGCGCTGGAGGAGGTGGTGATGGGGCTCAAGCACGCCAGCGGCATCGATACCGGTATCGACACCCACCGCTTCCGGGAACTCTCCCTGTTCGTGGCCAAGGCCTCCCATCGTCCACTGCCGGCCTGGAAGGCGGTGGTCGGGGAGCGGGTGTTCGCCCACGAATCGGGGCTGCACGCCGACGGCGTGCTCAAGGACCCCCGCAACTACGAGGGCTTCGATCCGGCCGAGGTGGGGCTGACCCGGCAGATCGTGGTGGGCAAACACTCCGGCGCCAGCGGGCTGATCGAGCGCTACAAGGACATCGGCATCTCCATCAGCCGTTCCGAGGCTCTGCACCTGATGGACAAGGTCCGTCGCATCGCCCAGCAGACCCGCCGTCCGCTCAACAACAGCCAGTTGATCAAGCTGCACGGTGTGAAGAAGGCGGCCTGAACCAAACCCTCATGCCCTTATTGTGTGCATGTCTGCCTGGCGGGATGAGGACAGGGCGAGTGCAGTGCTGCACAGAATAAAGGCATATTTGGGGCGGCTCAAATGACAAGACAAAGGCAGTAGCACTGACATCAAACAAAAACAGTAAGTTACGGTTTGGCACGCACGATGCATTAACCAGAATCAAAGACTTCATAAAATACAGGACATCGACGTACATACGGATTCGGCAAAGGCGCCGCCATTCACAGCAATGGGGCGCCTTTTTTCGTAGCCCCGCACAATTCACACAGGCTCACGGATTGGTGAGCGAAAGGAGCTTCACATGAGACAGATCGCTATCTACGGCAAGGGCGGCATCGGCAAGTCAACCACAACCCAGAATACGGTGGCCGGCCTCGCCTCCATCGGCAAGAAGGTCATGATCGTCGGCTGCGACCCCAAGGCCGACTCCACCCGCCTGATCCTGCACGCCAAGGCCCAGTCAACGGTCATGGACCTGGTTCGCGAACGCGGCACGGTCGAGGACCTGGAATTGGAGGACGTGATGAAGATCGGCTATGGCGACACCAAGTGCGTCGAGTCCGGCGGACCCGAGCCGGGTGTCGGCTGCGCCGGCCGCGGCGTCATCACGGCCATCAACTTCCTGGAAGAGAACGGCGCCTACACCCCCGACCTGGACTTCGTCTTCTACGACGTCCTGGGTGACGTGGTCTGCGGCGGGTTCGCCATGCCGATCCGCGAAGGCAAGGCCGAAGAGATCTACATCGTCTGTTCCGGTGAGATGATGGCCATGTATGCCGCCAACAACATCGCCAAGGGTATCCTCAAGTACGCCTCCTCCGGCAAGGTCCGTCTCGGTGGTCTGATCTGCAACGCCCGCAAGACCGACAAGGAGTTTGAACTGGTCAGCGCCCTGGCCGCAAAGCTCAGTACCCAGATGATCCACTTCGTTCCCCGCGACAACCAGGTACAGCGGGCCGAGATGCGCCGCATGACGGTCATCGAGTACTCCCCCGATCATCCCCAGGCCCAGGAGTATCGGAATCTGGCGCAGAAGATCTCCGACAACAAGATGCTGGTGGTTCCGACCCCGCTGGAGATGGAAGAGCTGGAAGACCTGCTGATGGAGTACGGCATCATGGAAGCGGAGGATGAGTCGGTCGTGGGAGTCGCCGAGAAGGCGGCATAAAGGGACAATGTCAGACCTGTCTGACAAGTCTGACAGGTCCGACAGGTCCGACAAAAAACCAATACCCAAGGAGCTTATTATGTCCCATGAGATAAAGACTGTTGAAGGCATCACCAAGGAATCGACTCAGGAGATGATCGACAAGGCCCTGGAGATCTATCCTGAGAAGGGGAAGAAGAAGCGGGCGCCGCACCTGGCCCCCAACGATCAGGCATCCGGCTCGGCCTGCGTCAAATCGAACAGAAAGACCGTCCCCGGCCTGATGAGCGCCCGCGGCTGCGCCTATGCCGGCGCCAAAGGGGTGGTCTGGGGCCCGATCCGCGACATGGTGCACGTCTCCCACGGCCCGGTCGGCTGCGGCTGGTACTCCTGGGGCACCCGGCGCAACCTGATGAGCGGCATCACCGGCGTCGACAGCTTCGCCATGCAGTTCACCTCCGACTTTCAGGAGAAGGATATCGTCTACGGCGGCGACAAGAAGCTGAAGACGCTGCTGGAGGAGGCCCACGATCTGTTCCCGCTGGCCAAGGGTATCTCGGTCCTCTCCGAATGCCCGGTCGGCCTGATCGGCGACGACATCAATTCCGTTGCCAAACAGTCCTCCAAGGATCTGGACATCCCGATTATCCCCTGCAACTGCGAGGGGTTCCGCGGGGTCTCCCAGTCGCTGGGCCATCACATCTCCAACGACACCATCCGCGACCACATCATCGGCACCCGTGAGTTTGCCGAGCCCGAGAGCCCCTACGACGTGGCGCTGATCGGCGAGTACAACATCGGCGGCGACGCCTGGTCGACCAAACCGCTCCTTGAGGAGTGCGGCCTGAACGTCAAGGCGGTCTGGACCGGCGACGGTGAACTGGAAAACATCGCAGCCACCCACACGGTGAAGCTCAATATCATCCACTGTTACCGCTCCATGAACTACATGTGCAAGGTGATGGAAGAAAAGTACGGCATCCCCTGGATCGAGCTCAACTTCTTCGGCCCCACCAAGATCAGGGAGAGCCTGCGCAAGCTGGGCGAGCTGTTCGACGACAGCATCAAGGAGAAGATAGAGGCGGTCATTGCCAAGTACGATCCCCAGATGCAGGCGGTGATCGAGGAGTACAAGCCGCGCCTCGATGGGAAGACGGTCATGCTGTACGTCGGTGGCCTCCGTCCGCGCCACACCATCAACGCCTACGAGGACCTGGGGATGACCTGCGTCGGTTCCGGCTACGAGTTCGCCCATGGCGACGACTACGACCGGACCGCCTCGGAGATGCCCGAAGCCACCGTGGTCTACGACGACGTTTCCGAGTACGAATTCGAACAGTTCGCCGATGCCCTGAAGCCCGATCTCATCGGGAGCGGCATCAAGGAGAAGTACCTGTTCCAGAAGATGGGGATACCGTTCAGGCAGATGCACAGCTGGGATTACTCCGGCCCTTACCACGGGTATAAGGGATTTCCGACGTTTGCCAGAGATATCGACATGGCGATCAATAGTCCCACTTGGTCCTTGGTGAAGGCACCTTTCTAGGTGGTACGGCGACCGCTTTTACGCCATGCCGGGGACAGGCTGCTTTCAAAGAAAGCTGCCTGTCCCCCTTAAGCCCGGACTAGTCCGACATGTCAGACCGGTCAGACAGATCAGACACAAAAAATTATGGGTGATGTGACGGATGAGTCTCTCACCGAAGGAGAACCGATATGAGTGCAACCGAAACGGCAGCTGCCGTAAAATATGTGACCCCAACACCGCCCGAGGAGATCGCCCGGGTTGCTGAATGGATCAATACCGAGGAGTACAAGGAGAAGAACTTCGCTCGCACCTCTCTGGTGATCAACCCGGCCCACGCCTGCCAGCCGCTGGGCGCCGAATTGGCTGCCCACGGCTTCGAAGGGAGCCTCCCCTTTGTCCACGGTTCCCAGGGGTGCGCCTCCTACTACCGCTCCACCCTGAACCGCCATTTCCGCGAACCGGCGCCGGCGGTATCCGACGCCATGACCGAGGACGGCGCGGTTTTCGGCGGCCAGAACAACCTCCACGAGGCCCTGGAGAACGCCTATACCGTCTACAAGCCGAAGATCATGCCGATATTTACCTCCTGCATGCCGGAGATCATCGGCGATGACCTGACCGCGTTCATCAAGAACGCCAAGAACAAGGGGTGCGTGCCGGCCGATTTTCCGCTTCCCTACGCCAATACCCCCAGTTTCAACGGTTCACACATCCATGGCTACGACGCTATGCTGCTCTCCATCCTGCAGACCCTGACCGAAGGGCGGCAGATCGAAGGGCGCTGCACCGGCAAGCTCAACCTGATCGCCGGCTTCGACGCCAACACCGGCAACTACCGGGAGTACAAGCGGATCCTGAAGGAATTCGGCATCCCCTATACCTTCCTGGCCGACATCTCCGACACCTTCGACTCCCCGCTGGATGGCCACTATCGCATCTATCCGGGGGGCACCAAGCTTGAGGACGCGGCCGACTCCATCAACGGCAAGGCGACCATTGCCTTGGGGAGCTATTCCACCGCCAAGACCTTCACCTGGATCAAGGACAACTTCGCCGGCAAGCACCTGGCCATGCCGGTGCCGTTCGGGATCGCCAAGACCGATGCCCTCCTGATGAAGATCTCGGAGCTGTTCGGCAAGCCGGTTCCTGAGAGCCTCAAGGCCGAGCGCGGCCGGGCAGTTGACCTGATGACCGACGCCCACCAGTACATCCACGGTAAAAAGTTCGCCGTCTACGGCGACCCCGATTACCTCCTCGGCTATGTCTCGTTCCTGCTGGAGATGGGTGCTGTTCCCTATCATATCCTCTGCAGCAAGGGTACCAAGAAGCTGGAGAAGGAACTCCAGGCCCTGCTTGATTCCTCCATGTACGGCAAGGAAGGCAAGATCTACATGAACAAGGATCTCTGGCACCTGCGCAGCCTGGTGGTGACCGATCCGGTGGACGCCATGATCGGCGACACCCACGGCAAATTTGCGGCCCGCGACGCCAAGATCCCCCTGTTCCGCTTCGGCTTCCCGAACTTCGACCGGGTCAACCTGCACCGCTCCCCGTTGATCGGCTACCAGGGGGTGCTCAACATGCTCTCCACCATCTGCAACAAGTTCATCGATATCACGGATGAGACCTGTGATGACCGGCACTTCGAGATGATGCGGTAAAGGCAGGGACTGGGGACTGGGGACTGGGGACTAGGGATTGGGGGTCAAGAGAATTTGATTCTACCAGTCCCGAGTCCCCAATCTCCAGTCCCAACAAAAAAGGGCCGGAACCCATTGTCCCGACCCTATCGCCGTGAAGTATCACTCTTCGATACTTCTAATTACCCCTTCTGTCGTCCCTTCTGTCAAATCTCTCCTCGAACTCCTCCTCCAACTCCTCTTCGATAGCGTCCTCAAGAATATCGAACGGATCGACGAAGAAGAACGGGTTGAAAAAGGCCCGGTTAAACGCCCGGTTTCCCTCATTCAGGTTAAAGACCCGGTTCTGATCGAAGAACAGGTTCCAATTGAACAACCCCCTGGAATCTTCCTTTTTCTCCGGTTTCTCGATCTTTTCTTCAATCTCCTTGATCTCTTTCTCCTCAGGTGCCGCAATCGCGCTGCCTGCCAGGACGAAGGCCAAGCCGACCATCACCGTGGCGAGAACGGTCGCAAATCGCCGCAGCACATCCTTCAGTTCGAATGTCGTTGTTCTCATGGCGCGCTTCCTTTCCGGTTACCCCGTTAACCCCCCTCAGAGTGTAACCGATTCACACAATAACCCCCTCTAACATTATAATCATATAATACATACCATATTTTATCAAGAAACTCGAGCGGCGTGGTTGCGCCCCTTTTAGCGCCGGCGCCTTTTTCAGTGGTGACGTGAGAGGGAGTATCTGCGATACTCTCCGGCATGGAGCGGGAAAGCGAACAAATCGGGGCGCAGGGGGAGGAATGGCTGGTGATCCCTCCCGAACTGGTAGAGGGGAGGCTGTCGGGCGCCCTCTCCGAGAGGCAGGTGCGTCTGTGGGCACTGGTGCTGGATGCGCGCTCCGTACCCTGCCGCATCGAGCACGGCGAGCGGGGCTGGGAGTTGCTGGTGCCGACGGGCGTTTTCGATGCGGCCATCAACGAGTTGCGCCTGTTCACGGAGCAAAACCGCAGATGGCCCCCGGCGCCACCCAGCGCACACCCTTTGGCCGAAAACACCCTGGCGACCCTCTCGGTGCTGCTCCTCGTGGCAACCTTCCACAACCTCGTCCAACTCGATGCCACTTTTTTCGGCACATACTCGCCCGCCTGGATCGCGCTCGGCAGCGCCCGGGCCGCAAAGATCCTGGAGGGTGAATGGTGGCGGCTCGTCACCGCACTCACCCTGCATGCCGACGGGCTGCACCTGCTCAGCAATCTGGCGATCGGCGGGTTCTTCATCGTCCTCCTCTGCCGCGAGCTCGGCTCCGGGCTGGCCTGGGGCCTGCTGCTCGCCTCCGGCGCCCTCGGCAACATGGCCAACGCCTGGGTGCAACCCCCCGGCCACAGCTCGGTGGGGGCATCCACGCTCGTGTTCGGCGCCGTCGGCCTCCTGGCCGCCATCAGTATGCTGCGCTACCGGCGCCGGTTGCAGCGACGCTGGCCGCTCCCGGTCGCCGCGGCCCTGGCCCTGCTGGCCCTGCTGGGCACCGAGGGGAGGAACACCGACCTGGGGGCGCACCTGTTCGGTTTTGCCTTCGGGATCGGCCTCGGCCTGCTGGCGGAACATCTGCTCGGGAGGTACGGGCGCCCGGGCCGGCTGCTCAATGCCCTGCTGGCGCTGTTCAGCGCCATGGTGGTTGTGGCGGCCTGGTGGTGGGCGTTGGTGCCGGAGGGGTAAATATAAGTTTCTGAAACAGGGCACTTGCCATCCGGTGGTTGACATTTGCCAGGACCTGTGATTTATTCACCCCACTTTCAAACATACCCAGGTGGTACACGATAATACTCAACCATCCGCGAGGATGGGGCGGAAAGCCTACAGGGTCTCACCGAGACAGCCGGGTCGCCGAAATATCACACGATATTCGGCCCCGGCTGTTCTGTTTTCGGCGACTGGGATCCGGGATCGGAATGGGAATTCCCGCTGAGGAGGTATCATCATGTTCAGGAGATTCAAGGAGGCTTGCGGTCTGGGGGTATTGTTACTGGTGGCGCTGGCGCTTGCCCAGCTGTCGGGGTGCGCCGGTGGAGGGGGCGGGGGCGCGGCAACCACCGCCAAGCTCCAGGTCGGTCTTACCGACAAGCAGAGCGACGCCTTTCAACAGGTGGTAGTGACGATCAGGGAGGTGCGGCTGGTTCCGGCCGGCCTGGAGGATGCGCCGGACAACGATCCCCGTCTGCAGGTGGTAGTCACCTACGCCACTCCGCGCAGCGTGGATGTTCTCACGCTCCGCTTCCAGCAGGAAATCCTCGGCACCATCACCATTCCGGTAGGGAGCTACAACCAGGTACGCCTCATCCTGGAGCCGAATCCGAGCGGCCAGGGGCGCGATCCGCTCAACTACCTGACACTGAAGACCGACACTACTGTAAAGCTACCGCTGACAACGCCCAGTGCCCAGCAAGCGGGGTTGAAGGTCGTGGGGCGTTTCGAGGTGAAGCCGGGGATCATCAATGCGATACTCATCGACTTCGACCCGAACACGGCCATCGTGCCCCGCAGCAACGGCGATTACAACCTGAAGCCGACCGGCATCCGCATCGTCCAGCCGGACGGCCCCCTCACCGGCTTTGGCTCCCTCTCCGGGACGGTCGTCTCCACCTTTAAGGATTGGTCCAGTGCGACGGTCTCGGTCGTCCCCCAGGGGGGTGTCAACGCCATTGCCGCCGGCACTATCTTCAGCAACTTCTCCGGCAGCCGCTGGGAGGGGCCGTTCAGCGCCTTTGTTCCGGACGGGGCCTACCGGGTGCACGTCCAGGCCAGAGGTTTTACACCCTACTCCTCTGCACTGAAAACGGCAACGACCGGAAGCGATACCCCGATTGGAGACGTGCTCCTCGTGCCGTCCCCCTGACGTTGGGGGATATCCGCTCATCTTGCCTGCGGCGTAATGGGAACCCTGAATCCGTAACGCCTTCATCGCTACTCTCGCTTAGAATGCCTAAGTCCTGGCGTTCCAGGT
This sequence comes from Deltaproteobacteria bacterium, assembly GCA_016182975.1. Taxonomy (GTDB): domain Bacteria; phylum Desulfobacterota; class Desulfuromonadia; order Geobacterales; family Pseudopelobacteraceae; genus JACPFJ01. The sequence continues at coordinate 141,153 of JACPFJ010000023.1, read as the reverse complement.
TATAGTCACAGCCTCGGCGCTGTTCACCCGACAAACCCGGCATGCTATCCGTAGGCGGCGATTGACTCCGGCATTTCGCAAAGGTTCGCTCTTCAGTCATCACGGATTCAGGGGAACATAAGCCGGAATTGTATTGGCTCAGAATGGAGTCTGTTGCCTATGATTCTGCCCAAATATTAGGCTGGTCCTTTGGCCCGGAATCCGCCTGGCGGGATAAATCCTGCAATATCAGTATGATGCAATTGACAGACAATGTTGGCATGGCAAATGCTTTATAATCAGCATCCAGAAGGTTGCTGAAGACGCATTGGCAAAGGCGCCACCCGTTCCACGGAACAGGGGCGCCTTTTTTCTGATACGGCAAGGTCCGTGCGAGGTTCACCATGGCAAGACCCGACTACTACGATGCCCCCGAATGCGAGACCCAGGAAAAGGGCGCACCGAAATTCTGCAAGAAATCCGAGCCCGGCGAGGGGACCGAGCGCTCCTGCGCCTACGACGGGGCGCGGGTGGTGCTGATGCCGGTCACCGACGGGATCCACCTGGTGCACGGCCCGATCGCCTGCGCCGGCAACTCCTGGGACAACCGCGGCGCCCGCTCCTCGGGCTCGCAGCTCTACCGCCGCGGCTTCACCACCGAGATGCTGGAGAACGACGTCATCTTCGGCGGCGAGAAGAAACTCTACAAGGCGATCCTCGACCTGGCCGGGCGCTACCCCGAGGCCAGGGCGATATTCGTCTACGCCACCTGCGTGACCGCCATGACCGGCGACGACGTGGAGGCGGTCTGCAAGGCGTCCCAGGAGAAGGTTCCGGTTCCCGTCATCCCGGTCAACACCCCCGGCTTCATCGGCGACAAGAACATCGGCAACCGCCTGGCGGGGGAAATCCTCTACAAGTACGTGATCGGCACGGCCGAGCCCCCCCTGCTGGGCGAATACCCCATCAACCTGATCGGTGAGTACAACATCGCCGGCGACCTGTGGGGGATGCTGCCGCTCTTCGACCGGCTGGGGATCCAGGTGCTCTCCTGCTTCAGCGGCGACGCCCGCTTCGAGGAGCTGCGCTACGCCCATCGCGCCAAGCTCAACATCATCATCTGCTCCAAGAGCCTCACCAACCTGGCCAAGAAGATGCAGAAGAACTTCGGCATGCCCTATCTGGAGGAGTCCTTCTACGGCATGACCGACACGGCCAAGGCGCTGCGCGACATCGCCCGCGAACTGGACAACACCGTCAACGGCCTGGAGAAACGGGTCATGCAGGACCGGGTGGAGCGGCTGCTGGCCGAGGAGGAGGAGCTCTGCCGGCAACGCATCGCCCCCTGCCGCGCACGCCTGGAAGGGAAGCGGGCCGTGCTCTTCACCGGCGGGGTCAAGACCTGGTCCATGGTCAACGCCCTGCGTGAGCTGGGGGTGGAGATCCTGGCGGCCGGCACGCAGAACTCGACCCTGGAGGACTTCTACCGCATGAAGGGGCTGATGCACAAGGACGCCCGGATCATCGAGGACACCTCCACCGCCGGGCTGTTGGCGGTCATGGCCGAGAAGATGCCCGACCTGATCGTGGCCGGCGGCAAGACCAAGTTCCTGGCGCTCAAGACCAAGACCCCCTTCCTGGACATCAACCACGGCCGTTCCCACCCCTATGCCGGTTACGAGGGGATGGTGACCTTTGCAAAACAGCTGGACATGACGGTCAACAATCCCATCTGGCCGGTTTTGAACGCCCCGGCCCCCTGGGATAAGGGCGAAGAGGAACTGGCGGCCGACCTGGCCGCCTCGGCCGGACATGCCGAGGCGTTTCTGTCCGAGGACATCTCCCTCTCGCGGGTCATGGTGCCTAAAAAAGCGGCAACCGTCAACCCGCAGAAGAACTCCCCGGCCTTGGGGGCCACCCTGGCCTACCTGGGGATCGACAACATGCTCGGCCTGCTGCACGGGGCCCAGGGGTGTTCGACATTCATCCGCCTGCAACTCTCCAGGCATTTCAAGGAGTCGATCGCGCTCAACTCCACCGCGATGAGCGAGGACACCGCCATCTTCGGCGGCTGGGAGAACCTGAAGCAGGGGATCAGGCGGGTGATCGAGAAGTTCCGTCCCGAGGTGGTCGGGGTGATGACCTCGGGCCTGACCGAGACCATGGGGGACGACGTCCACAGCGCCATCGTCCACTTCCGCCGGGAGAACCCCGAGTTCGACCACATCCCCATCGTGCACGCCTCCACGCCGGACTACTGCGGTTCATTGCAGGAGGGATACGCCGCCGCGGTGGAGGCCATCGTGGCCATTCTGCCTGAGGAGGGGGAGATTGTCCCCAACCAGGTCAACCTGCTCCCCGGCAGCCACCTCACCCCGGCCGACGTGGAGGAGTTGAAGGAGTTGATCGAGTCCTTCGGGCTGAGCGTGCTCTGCATCCCGGACATCGCCAATGCCATGGACGGCCACATCGACGAGGTGGTCTCGCCCCTCTCCACCGGCGGCATCGCGGTCGAGGCGATCAGAAAGGCCGGGCGCAGCGCGGCGACCATCTATGTCGGCGACTCCCTGGCCAAGGCCGGCCTGAAGCTGAAGGAGCGCTTCGCTATGCCGGTCTACGGCTTCACCTCCCTGACCGGCCTGGCCGAGACCGACCTGTTCATGGAGACGCTCGCCGCCATCTCCGGCCGGGCGATACCGGATAAGCACCGCCGCTGGAGGAGTCGCCTGATGGACGCCATGGTGGACAGCCACTACCAGTTCGGCACGAAAAGGGTGGCCATTGCCCTGGAGTCTGACAACCTCAAGACCCTGACCGGTTTCCTGGCCGGCATGGGGTGCGAGATCCAGGCGGCCCTTTCCGCCACCCGCACCCGCGGCCTGGACCGGCTACCCTGCGGGAACGTCTTCGTGGGCGACCTGGAGGACCTGGAGGAGGCCGCGCAAGGCGCCGACCTGCTGGTGGCGAATTCCAACGGCCGCCAGGCGGCCGGCAAGCTCAGGATCGGTGCCCATCTCAGGGCCGGCCTGCCGGTCTTCGACCGCCTGGGCGCTCACCAGAAGATGTGGGTCGGCTACCGCGGGACCATGAACCTGGTGTTCGAGGTGGCCAACCTGTTCCAGGCCAACGCAAAGGAGGCGCAGAAACTGGCGCATAACTGAGTTAAATCAACAACATTTACCACAGAGACACAGAGGACAGTAGAGGACACAGAGAAAGGCAGAGCAATCAAATAATCATTTGGAAAATATCAACATCAGGGAACCCCTTCAGTTTGAATTTCACGTAAATATTTGTATTGGTGTTTCCCCTGCAGTTGGATTTGGTTTTCTCTGTGTCCTCTGTGACTCTGTGGTGAAAAAGGAGTAAAAATGAAAATCGCATTTACCAGTTCCAGCGGCGAGACGATCGACCAGCATTTCGGCCAGAGCGACAGTTTTCAGGTCTGGGAGGTCGGCCCGGACGAGGCCCGTTTTCTGGAGACGGTCCGTGTGGGTGAGCATGGCGGCGACGAGGAGGACAGGATCGGCGCCAGGGCAAAGCTGCTCTCCGACTGCGCCATCGTCTACACCATGCAGATCGGCGGCCCGGCCGCGGCCAAGCTGGTGGCCCTGAAGATCCACCCCATGAAGACCAACACCGAGGTGAGTCTGCAAGAGACCGTGGAGCGCCTCCAGGAGGTGCTGCGGGGCAACCCTCCCCCCTGGCTGAAAAAGGCAATGAACAAGGGGCAGGCGGCATCGTTTCTGGAAGATTGATAAAAGCGGTTTTGAGTTTTGGGTTTTTGGTTTTGAGTTGGTCTCCAATTCAAAACGAATAACTAAAAACTCAAAACTCAAAACTAAAAACTATGGAGGTTTGAAACAATGGCTTACATCACCGGACTGAAAAGAAACAAGACAGAGTACACCCCCGAGTTCATCGTTTCCATCGACGAGGAGACCTGCATCGGCTGCGCCCGCTGCTACAAGGTCTGCGCCCACGACGTGCTCGCCTTCGAGGAGGTGGACGAGGACGATTCGGCCAAGATGTTCATGAAGGTGGCCAACCCCGGCAACTGTATCGGCTGCCAGGCCTGCGGCCGGACCTGCTCGAAGAAGTGTTTCACCTTCGAACCGGTTGTTCTTTAGAAACAGGTAGAGGTAAAGGTAGAGGTAGAGAAGGAAGGCTTTCTTTACCTTTACCTCTACCTTTACCTGCCTTTCAGGAGGTGTTATATGCTCATCGCGGTCGCATCAAAGGACGGCAGGGAGATAAACCAGCATTTCGGCCACGCCGAGCGCTTTCTCATCTATCATGTCGCGGATGGGGACGCCAGGCTGGTGGATGAAAAGAAGGTTGAGCGCTATTGCAGTTTCGACCCCGAACACCCCTTGCGCGGGCACCTGCTCAAGGAGATCGCCGAGGCGCTGCACGGGTGCCGGGCAGTGGTAACGGCCCAGATGGGCGAGCACCCTCAGGGTGAGTTGGAGCGGCTGGGGATCGAGCCGTTCGTGGCCAGCGGACCGATCAAGACCACGCTGCTGGAACTGGCGAAGATTTTATAAAGGTTCCAGGTTCAAGGTTCAAGGTTCGAGGTTCGAGGTTCGAGGTTTTGAAACGCATCTATGCTCGTTCCTGGCTCCTCGAACCTGACTCCTCGTTCCTGCTCTGAGGTGATTCCCCGTGGCTCATGGCTCATTCAACTACTGCAACCTGCCTCCATGGGTCATCGCCTCGCGCCATTTCAACGACAACCCCCAGCCTTTGGAGATCCAGGGGGTAAAGGAGGCCAACCGCTTCCTGTTCGAGAAGCTGGCCGCCATCCCTTCCCAGGAAGAGCGCGCCCTGGTCTTCAACGACTTCATGTCGGTCAAGTTTCAGCTCCACAACTGGCAGGAGCAGGCCACCGACACGGCCCGCAGGAGCATCAGGAACAGTTACCTGCGTTACCTGCGCGGCTGGATGATGGACTCCAACTCGGTCGAGGGGGCGGTGCTCAAGCGCTGGGTGGAGAGCCGCATGGGGGTCACGCCCACCTTTCACCGTGCCCGGATTACCGGCATCCACAGCGAGGCCTACTTCAACTACTCGGTGGACGTGGTGAAGGGTAGCGCCCGCACCAACGCCATCCAGTCGCAACTCGACCTGCTCTACGAGTACTGCCAGTTCGAGCTCTCCCGCCGACACCCCGCCACGCCACAGATCCCCCTCTATCGCGGCACATACGATGCCAGCGAGCACGACCTGCTGGAACAGGTCAGTCGCCGCGAGCAGGTCGTGCGGCTCAACAACCTGGTTTCGTTCACCTCCGACGAGGAGCGGGCCTGGGAATTCGGTTCCACGGTATGGGAGGTGCTGGTGCCGCTCTGCAAGGTCTTCTTCTACAACGACCTGCTCCCCGGCAGCATCATGAAGGGGGAGGGGGAGTACCTGGTCATCGGCGGCGAGTACCGCGTCCGCCAGGTGATGTGCACGGTTTAACGTACAAGCATCTGGTCCACGAACTACACGAAATACACGAACAAATTCAACGCACTAATTGCTCTCGTCTTCTCATCGCAGAGGAGAATCGGCATGTTGTCGTATCGTTATTGTTTTATTTCGTGTTTTTCGTGGATAATGACCGTTTTTGACTTTTACCAATAAAAAACGGGGCGGTTTTCACCGCCCCGCTGCTGCACACATCCGCTTCCTTATTTGATCGGAACGTGATGTACCGCCCGTTTGCCCTCAATCCTCGGTATCTTGATTTCGAGCACGCCGTCCGCGAAGTTGGCTGTTACATGGTCACTGTCCAACCCTTCCGGCAGACGCACGGTTCTGCAGAATTTACCGTATGAACGCTCGAGTCTCAGGTAATCCCTCTGGTCGACCTTTTCCTCGGCCTTTTTCTCGCCTGTGATCTCAAGGGTGTTTCCGAACAGTTTCACCTCGATATCATTCTTGCTGAAACCGGGAAGATCGGCCTTCACACAGATGTTACCGCCATCTTCGTAGACATCGACCGCCGGCGAATAACCGCCTGCCGCCCCAAATTCGCTCAACAGGCCACGCCACGGCGTTGCACCGGCGCCAAAAAACGGCCGGCGGAAAAACTCGCCCATCATCTGTTCCATCTCGTTCAATAGGGTAGGTATTCTCGTTGTCTCAAGCCACGTTCCGCCTCTTTCCGGCCCATACTCCTCTTTTTTTACCGGTATGCCCGCTTTCTCACCCGGTACAGCCTTAAGATGTGCAGATCCTCTCATCATCATGCACCTCCTCATTTTTTTCATTCTCTTTGCATTTATATTATAGCTAATAGAAAATGAATGTCAACTTCGACGCGTGCGCACCTGGATTGCCGGCGGGAAGCAGGATCGGCGCATTCACCAGGGTCTTGGCGCCATCACGTGTGCTATCTCGGATTTTCCCTTCTCGGCGTGCGGCGCTCTGCCGATTCACGCCGGAAGTTTTCCCGGATATTTCATTTTGTAACGATCAGTTACCTGCTAATTGAGGGGGACGTGCAGACGCCTGGGAGCAGGCATGGGGTTGTTGTCAACGTGCAGTTTGTTGAAATGCGGACAGCGCCTCGACGAAACGGCTCAATTCATGGCGTACCCGCTCACCGCTTGCGCCTGCCTGCGTCGGATCGATATGTTCGAGTTCTGCGGCTGCGGCGTGCAGGGCCTCGGCGGACATGTTGGCCGCTATCCCCTTGATCCGGTGGGCGAACTGCCGGATCTCATCCGTGTTGCCGTTGGCAAGTATCCTGTCCAACGTTTCGTGTAATGTGGGGGCTTCCCGCAGCATGTGATCCGCCAGTTCCAGAAAGATCTCCTGATCCTGCCCGATACGCTCCATAAAACCCTCCCTGTCTAGTACCTGCAATGCGGAGACAGGGGGGACACCCTCCGTTTTCCCGTCAGTGGACCTCTTGTGCAGAAAACGCTCAAGGACCTCCATTACGGCCTGCGACTGGATCGGCTTGGGGAGATAATCATCCATTCCTGCCGCGATGCAGAGTTCGCGATCCCCTTGCATGGCATTGGCGGTCATGGCGATGATCGGCAGGTGCTGACCCGTGTCGCTCTCCTTCCGGCGGATCATGGCCGTGGCCTCGAATCCGTCCATCTCCGGCATCTGGACATCCATCAGCACGAGATCGTAGCGGGCGAGCGCCAAGGCGCGCAGGACTTCGCAGCCATTTGCCGCGGTCTCGGCGCTGTAGCCTAACTTGGCCAGAATGCTGGTCGCCACCTTCTGGTTGATCACGTTGTCGTCCGCCACCAGGATACGTATCTGCCGCTTTCTCTCCTCCGCCGCGGCATGTCGGGTGACCAGGCCGATGCTGCTCCCCTCCTCCCGGCCGGCAAGCCGCTGGACGAGCATGGTCAGCGTATCGTGCAGGTCGGCGCGGCGGATCGGTTTGGGAAGAAAGGCGGCAAAACCGGCCGCATGCAGTTCGGCCGCGGCGCCCTTACGGCTCGCCGAACTGCAGGCGACAAGGGTGGTCCCCTTCAGGTTGGCGCGCCCCCTGACCAGTCGGGCAAACTCCTCACCGCCGGAGTCGGGCATGACAACATCGACCAGGGCAATCCGGTAAGGGATGTCGTCGCGGGCCGCCAGATTGAGCTTTTCGATGCCGTCCAGGGCCGAGCCCGCCTCGTCGGTCACGCAGCCCCAGGATGCAAGGTGCTCCAGCAATACGCGCCGATTGGTGGCGTCTTCGTCAACCACAAGGATCCTGCTCCCCCTGATGTCCCCCTCGGAAACCTGACCTTGAACCGGCGCGGGCCGGAGAGCGAACACGACGGAGAAGCTGAATGTGGAACCTTTGCCCTCTTCGGATTCCACTGAGATGTCGCCACCCATCATCTCGACCAGTTGCCTGGAGATGCAAAGTCCCAGACCGGTCCCGCCGTACACCCGTTTTCGCGAGGCGTCGAGTTGCGAGAAACGCTGGAACAGGAGCCTCTTGCGGTCACGGGGAATGCCGATGCCGGTGTCCCTGACCTCGAAGCGGACATTGGCGGAGTCATCGATTTCCCGTTCCAGACTTACCTGGATGCCTACCTCCCCCTTGTGGGTGAATTTGATGGCATTGCCGGCCAGGTTGATCAGTACTTGGCGCAGGCGTCCGGGGTCGCCGGATACCAGGGCCGGGACATTCGGCGCGATCCGGCAATGGAAGACGAGCCCCTTGTCACGCGCCCTGACGAAGAGCATGGTCTCGACATCCTCAAGGGTCGTGCGCAGGTCGAAGTCGATGATTTCGAGATCCAGCTTGCCGGCCTCGATCTTGGAGTGGTCTAGGATGTCGTTGATCACCCCCAGGAGCGATTCCGCACTGATCCGGATGATTTCCGCATACCCGCGCTGCACCTCGTCCAGATCGGTTTCGCCCAGCAGGTCGGCCATCCCCAGCACACCGTTCATCGGGGTCCTGATCTCGTGGCTCATGTTGGCCAGAAACTGGCTCTTGGCGACGTTGGCGGCCTCCGCCCGTTCCATTGCCAGGTAGAGCGCCTCTTCGACGGCCTTTTTTTCACTGATGTCGCAGTTGCTTCCGCGGACGCCGATCAGGGTGCCGTTGCCGTCGTAGATCGGCCGGCAGCTATGGCTGATCCAGCGGGTCGCGCCGCTCTTGGTGATGATGCGGTACTCGATATGCTTGAGCGAGTGCTGCACGTCGTCCTCGTGCGCGATCAGGGCGTGTTCCTCCCACGCCTGGCGGTCTTCCGGGTGCAGCATGCGGTCGATGATGTCGGGGTCGTCCATGAGCTCGGCCGGGGTGTAGCCGGTGATGGTCTCACAGGCCGGCGAGACGTAGATCATCTCGCCTGAGGTTGTCCGCCAGAAGATCCAGTCGGAGGCGAAATCGGAGAGGGTCTGGAACTGCTCGTGCTTCCTCTTCAACTCCTGGGTCCTGTCGTGCAGCAACTCCATCAGCTTGTTGAAGTTGTCGGTGATCTTGCCGGTTTCGTCGCTGAACGGCACCGATACGCGCTGGACGATCTCGCTGTGCGGATCAACGCCCTCGATCTGCTGGGCGAGCGATTTGAGCGGCAAGGTGACACGCCTCATTACCAGCCACATGAAAAGCGCCGTCAGGATGCAACAGAGGAAAAGCACCCACCAGATGGAGCCGTCAGCCGCGTTTATCGGTGCATACGCCTCATCGAGCGGAAGCGTGGCCCCGAGTATCCAGTTGACCGTGTACAGCCTCTGATAGGCAACCAGTGCCTTAACACCCTTTTCGGTGACGGTTTCGCCGGAGACGTGATCACTGCTTATGGCCAGGTCATAGATAGGGTTGACGCCCGGCGGGACATCCCGCTTGAGTATGCGCGAATGGTCCGGGTGCATGACCATCACGCGCTCGGTGGTGAAGATGCAGTAATTTCCGTTTTTGCCGATTGGGGCGTGTACCAAGTCGGCGACAAAATTGCCTTGGCGCATAAGATCGATGCTGCCGCCGAAAATCGCCGTCAAACGGCCGTCGGGGGTGAATATCGGCACGGTCATCATGATGGCCGGGTGGTGCGGCTCGTGGGTACAGAGGTAGGGGTTGGAGATATAGGGTCTGCCGGTGGCTATGGTCTGCTTGATGTAATCGCGGTACGAGAGGTCATATCCGGTGCGGCTCTTCGGGACACCCGCTTCGGCGATGATCCTGCCGGTGGGGGTGAAGAGAAACAGGCCATTGTCGAAGAATGCGGTTATGCCGACACGGTTCTTGAGAAATTTCAGGGCGGCGTCGGGTGAGGCGATGATGTCGGCGGTGACCAGGCGGGAGACGTATATGAGCGCGTTATGCGTGGAGGTGATCTGATTGTCGAAATCCTTCGCCAGTCGGGCAAGGGAGGCTGCCTGCTGCTGTTCAACCGTCCGCTTCAGGTGCGATTTGTAGTGGCTGAGCGTGAGATAGGTCAGGGATGGGGCGAGGGTGACAAACAGGAAAATCACGGTGACGACGATTCTGCCTGTCAGGCTCGTAGGTATGACAGCCATGGTGAATCCCTTGTCGAAACGGGTGCCTGGAATGCCGATGAGTTGGGTTCGTTCCGGTCTTCAATTCTGCTTGAAGCGGCCACACATTTGCCGTAAACTACCCATCTGCGGAGAATTCGACATGCGGGGGAAATCGGATGAACATAGGGGAACAGGTACGGAGAATAGCCGCTGATGCCCGCCAAGCATCATTCATAATGTCACGTTTGGGGACCACGGTCAAGAACGATATGTTAATGAGAATGGCCGAGAGCCTGGAACGCCAGGCGCCGCGGCTGATAGCCGAGAACCGCAAGGACCTGGAGGCCGGTGTGCAAAAGGGGCTCTCGGAGGCCATGCTCGACCGCCTGATGCTGGACGAAAGGCGCATCGCCGGCATCGCCTCCGCCCTGCGCGAGGTGGCCGCGCTGCCGGACCCGGTGGGTGAGGTCATCCGGATGTGGCGGCGCCCCAACGACCTGATGGTGGGGAAGATGCGCATCCCGCTGGGGGTGATCGGCATCATCTACGAGGCGCGCCCCAACGTTACCGCCGATGCGGCGGCGCTCTGCCTCAAGGCCGGCAACGCCGTCATCCTGCGGGGCGGTTCCGAGGCGATCCACTCCAACCTCGCCCTTGCCGGCTGCCTGCAGGGAGTGATGGCCGAGATGGGCATTCCGACGGCAGCCCTGTCCCTGATCCCATTCACCGAGCGTGAGGGGGTGCTGGAGATGCTCAGGCAGGAGGAGTCGATCGACCTGATCATCCCCCGCGGCGGCGAGAGCCTGATCCGTTTCGTGGTGGAGAACTCGCGCATCCCGGTCATCAAGCACTACAAGGGGGTCTGCCACTGCTTCGTGGACCAGTCGGCCGATTTTGCAAAGGCGGAGGCGATCATCGTCAACGCCAAGACCCAGCGCCCCGGCGTCTGCAACGCCCTGGAGACGCTCCTGATCCACAGGGACGTCGCGGCGGAGTTCATCCCCCGCATCGCGGCCACCCTGACAGGGCTCAAGGTCGAGCTGCGCGGCGACGAGGAATTCCGCAGCTATGCCCCGAGCGCCAAGCCGGCCACGGAAGAGGACTGGCAGACCGAATACCTGGAGCTGATCCTGGCCTGCCGGGTGGTGGCGGACATGGACGCCGCCATTGCCCACATCAACCGTTACGGCTCGCTGCATACCGAAGCGATCGTCACCAGCGACTACGCCCGGGCCCAGCGCTTCATCCGCGAGGTCAACTCCTCCTGCGTGCTGGTCAACGCCTCGACCCGTTTCGCCGACGGCGGCGAACTCGGCCTGGGGGCCGAGATCGGCATCTCCACCACCAAACTGCACTCCTTCGGCCCCATGGGACTGGAGGACCTGACCACCACCAAGTTCATCGTCTACGGCGACGGACAGGTCAGGGGTTGAGGGGCTGCCATATGATCGGTATCGAAAGGACGGGTGGGTGCCCGTCTTTTTTCGTTGACGCGCACGATGACCGCGGAATCGTCCCGCAGGGGCGGGAGAAGCCGGGTGCAGGGGACCATGACACGCGCTGAACTGTTGGCACAGCTTGACGACCCGCCCCATGTGTGGGACATGATCGTCATCGGCGGCGGGGCGTCCGGCCTGGGAACCGCGGTGGAAGCAGCCGGCCGCGGCTACCGCACCCTGCTCCTGGAACGGAAGGACTTTGCCGCCGGGACGTCGAGCCGGAGTACGAAGCTGATCCATGGCGGGATACGCTATCTGAAGCAGGGGAACCTGGCGCTGGTGCTGGATGCACTCCACGAGCGGGGGCTCCTGATCCGTAACGCCCCCCATCTGGTGCACAACCTCCTCTTCGTGGTTCCCCTCTATGACTGGTGGGAAGGGCCCTTCTACGGCATCGGGCTCAAGCTGTACGACATGCTGGCCGGCCGGCTCGGCCTTGGCCCCTCCCGGCGCCTGACCCGCGAGGAGACCCTCGAACTGATCCCGACGCTGGTGCCGGCCGGGCTGAGGGGGGGTGTCATCTACCATGACGCCCAGTTCGACGACGCGCGGCTGGCCGTCAGCCTGGCACGGACCCTGGCCGACCTGGGGGGGACCCCTCTTAACTACATGGAGGTTACCGGGCTGACGAAGGCTGGCGGGCTGATTACTGGGGTGACGGTCCGCGACCGCGAAGAAGGCCGGGAATACCGGCTCCACGGCCGGGTGGTGATCAACGCCACGGGAGTCTTCGCAGACCGCGTGAGGCGGATGGACTGCCCGGATGCGCCCGCGGTCGTTGCCCCGAGCCAGGGGGTGCACCTGGTGCTCGACCGGTCGTTCCTGCCCGGTGAATGCGCCGTAATGGTCCCCCACACCGACGATGGCAGGGTTCTCTTTGCCGTCCCCTGGCACGGCCGGGTGATTGTCGGCACGACCGATACGCCGGTGAACGGCATCTCCACGGAACCGCGCCCCTTGGAGGAGGAGATCGGGTTCCTCCTGGAACACGCCGCCCGCTACCTCACGAGGCACCCCTCCCGCGCTGACGTGCTGAGCGTTTTCGCCGGACTGCGACCCCTCGTGAAGGGCGCCGAACAGCAGGAGACCGCCGCCTTTTCCCGTGACCACGCCATCCTCATCAGCGGATCGGGCCTGGTCACCGTTACCGGCGGCAAGTGGACCACCTATCGGAAGATGGGGGAGGATACGGTCGATCGGGCAGCGGAGGTTGCCGGGCTGGAGCCGAGGCCCTCAACCTCCTCCAGCCAGGAGATCCACGGCTGGCGCCAGGGGGGAGAAGCCGATCCCTGGGGGGGATACGGTTGCGATGCCGAAGGTGTGAGGGCACTGGCCCTGGGGTACCCCGCCGGGACAGACCCGCTCCATCCGGCCCTCCCCTATCGGGCCTGCGAGGTTGTCTGGGCGGTCCGCAACGAATATGCGCGCACCGTCGAGGATGTCCTTGCCCGCCGCACCAGGGCGCTCTTCCTTGACGCCGCGGCAAGCATGGCCATGGCGCCCGGCGTGGCCCGGCTAATGGCTGAGGAACTGGGGCGCGACGAAGCCTGGCAGCAGCGGCAGGTGGCCGATTTCCTGGCCTTGGCGCGCGGGTACCTGCCGGAATGAGGGCCGAAATTACAGCAAGGGGTCAGCAGTGAACCGTTACGCCTACCTCGCCACAGGCCAGCTCATCGCCTTTATGGAGACCCTCTCCAAGGTGCGCGTGAGGCTCCATGGCCGGGAGAACATCCCCGAAGGCTCCCTGATCTTCGTGGTGAATCACTTCACCCGGATCGAGACGCTGCTTTTGCCATATCACGTGTATCAGTTAACCGGCGTGCCGGTCTGGTCGTTGGCGGATTCCGCCCTGTTCAACGGGGCGCTGGGAGGCCTGCTCGAAACGGTCGGCGCGGTCTCCACCCGTGCCCCGGACCGGGACCGCCTGATCGTAAAGAGCCTCCTGACCGGCGAAGCCAACTGGATCATCTTTCCCGAGGGGCGCATGGTCAAGGACAAGGCAATCGTGGAACGCACCCGTTTTACCGCTTCGTACGCCGTCAACCGGCGCCCCCCCCATACCGGAGCGGCAACCCTGGCGCTCAGGACCGAATTCTACCGGCGGCGCCTGCGCAAGCTGGCTGTTGAACAGAGTGCCGAGACGGAACGTCTGCAGGCGCTGTTCGGGATCGACGACATGTGTCCGGTCCTGAGCGGCACAACCAGGATAGTCCCGATCAACATAACCTACTATCCGCTCAGGGCACGGGAAAACATGCTGAGCCGCCTGGCCGACCGCGTTTTCGGCAAGATCCCGGCCAACCTGCACGAGGAGCTCCAGATGGAGGGGGCCATGCTCATGGAGGGTGTCGACATCGACATCCGCATCGGTCGGCCCATCGAGATCGAGCGGCATCTTGGCTTCGAAACCATCGAACATGACATCTTCTCGCCGAAGAGGATCGATTTTGACGACCGGCTGCCGTCGCGCAAGGCCATGCGGCGGGAGGCGTTCAGCCTCATGCAGCGTTACATGGCGGGCATCTATGAGCTGACCACCGTCAACCACGATCACCTCTTCGCCTCTCTGCTCCGCTCCATGCCGTTCAGGCGGATATCGCCGGAGGATTTGCGCCGCAAGGCGTTTCTCCTCGCCCAGAGGCTGGCGCCGCTCGGGATCAATCTCCACCATAGTCTTGATTTCGGACAGGCCGCCCTCCTTACGGACGACCGTTTCAACAAGTACCGGGAATTCCTCGCCATTGCCCTGGAATCAGGGGTGGTGCGCCAGGAGGGGGATGTCCTGGTCAAGGAACCGAAGAAGTTTTCTTCCCCCCTTGATTTTAACCGGGCCAGGATCGACAATCCGATCGGCGTGGTGTCGAACGAGGTGATCCCGCTGGCGGAGCTGCAGAAGCAGGCACTGCTTATTGCCTGGCTGCCGGAGCGGGTGGTGCGCTACCTGACCGCGCGTCATCTGCTGCGCCAGGCGGAGCGGGAATTCGAGGCAGACTACCGGCTCTTCTTTCGCAACGGCGAATCCAAGGGGCATGAGGTCGGCAGACCGATCCTCGTCAAGGGTAATTCCCGGGAACTGGGGGTGGTGCTCGTCCATGGCTTTCTGGCCGCGCCCCGCGAGATGCAGGAGCTGGCCGAATACCTGGGACGTCTGGGGTTGTGGGTGTACGTGGTACGCCTGAAGGGGCACGGCACATCGCCTGACGACCTGGTCCGCCGTTGCGGTGAGGATTGGCGGGAATCGGTCGATGCCGGTTACGCCGCCATCAGGAATATCTGCAAGAGGGTTGTCGTCGGCGGCTTCTCGTTCGGCGGAGGCCTGGCCCTCGACTGCGCGGCCCGACTGGGCGACACCGCCGGGGTCTTTGCGGTCTGTCCTCCCATGCGCCTGCAAGACCTCTCCTCGCGCTTCGCCCCGAGCGTTACGGTCTGGAACCGGCTTATGGACCACATCAACTTCAGGGACGGGAAAAAGGAGTGCGTGCAGACCGTTTCCGAGCATCCCGACATCAACTACACGCGGCTGCCGGTCGCCGGCGTGGCGGAGTTGGGGCGCTTCATGAAGGCCCTTGAGCCCCGTCTGCCGGAGGTCAAGGTGCCGGCGCTGGTGGTCCAGTCCAAGGGTGATCCGGTGGTTGACCCGGCCGCTTCGAAACGGCTGTTCGAGCGGATCGGTTCTGAGCGCAAGGAGTACCGGCTGTTCGATTTTGAACGCCACGGGATACTTTCCGGCAGCGGCGCGGACCAGGTGCATGAGGTCATCGGCAGGTTCATCGAGCAGGTGCGGGACAGCCACTGACCCCTGTACGCACGAAGCGCGGCCCCGGGGAATTCCGGGGGGAATCTGCAAGTTGTTCGCCTTCGGTCCGATGGGGCTGGAGGACCTGGCTCATCGTCTACGGCGACGGCCAGGTGCGCGAGTAAGAGTATCAACCGCCCGGATGATCTTCATGATCGTCCGCCTTTTCTCCTCGTCCGCCCCTTCCGGCAGTTTTTCCAGCTCTTCGACTCTGACCCGCCCGCCTGAAGGTGAGCGAATGCGAATGGACCCTTTATTTCCGCTTCGATCATCTGTTGGCAGCTGACTTCTCGAGACCTTTCAGCAGCGTTTGCAGCGGAAGAAACAACGTGAGCGGGGCATCCTGAAGGGGAATAAAGCCGAAACGGAGATAGAACCGTCGGGCATGTTCATCTTTCGCATCCACAAAGAATCCGGTAATGCCTCCTGACTCGTTGATGGTCGCCATGATCCTTTTAACGGCATCCGCCATCAGCAGCTCGCCGTAACCTTTGCCATGGCAGCGTTTGTCAACCGCAAGCCGCGCCAGCTTTGCAGACGGCAGGCGTGACGATCTGGGAAGGTGGCGGGAATATTCTCTGTGAAGGGTAGCTGCGTCAACCTCAAGAAACGAGAGAGTGAAAAAGCCGAGTATCTCTTGCGGGGCAGCCTCGTCGAGCAGCACAAAGGTGTTGGACAACCCCTTGTCCCGATGTTGCCGGGCTGTTTTTTGCAGGAAATCGTTCAGGACCGGAACACCGCAATCAAAGGCCTTGCGGTCATGGGACGGGTCCAAAGGCCGGATGATCAGCATTTCACCAGCCGGTTGTGTGCTTTCATCGCTTCGATAAGTTTTTCGGATGGTTCAGGCGGGTTTTCCAGGGCAGCGAGAAAGGTTTGGGAGTCTCTTTCGGATAGACGCAACGCCTCTTCACGCTCAAGGATTTCACCGGCACGATCAAGTGCGGTCTGCACGATGAACTGGTTGAGGGTAGCGCCGTACACGGCGGCGGCACGTTCGATGATCAGGCGGTTGGCGCGGGGTATGCGCGCCGTAATCCGGTCGTCCGCCACCGGCTTGGCTGATGTTCTTCGGGTTTTTGCCGTTTGCATGGTAATTCCTCCGTAAGGAAGATATTACATTTGTGGTGCCAATCTGGCAACATTTTATTGAATATTATTGATCCTTCCGGCTTGACGCCCTGCCACCCTCACCGCACCACCGCCCGGATGATCTTCATGTTTGTCCGATCTTTCTCCTCGTCCGCTCCTTCCGGCAGTTTTTCCAGCTCTTCGGCCTTGACCCCGCCCGCCTGAAGGTGAGCGAATTCGAACAGGTCCTTGATTTCCACCTCAAGCGCTCGGGCAATGCTTTCCATGGTTTCGAGGGAGTTTACAGAACAGAAAAGGCGACCAATTGGCCGCCTTGCATGAATTGGCTGGCTGAACAAATCTTATTCGGCTTCAAGATACTGCGAGATCGCGGCAAGCAATTCACGGGCTTCTTCTATGGTCTGCCGTGCTTTCTCCTCACTGACGGCATGGATGGCGCCATAGTCACCGGCATTTCTCAAATCAAAAGCGTTGAGGATGAAATGGTGGAAGCGGCTGTCAAAGATTCCCGTCTTGACGAACTCCTTGCCGAAGGCGGAGATGACGGCGGAATGTTTGGAGAAGGAATATTCCCGGCTCAGCAGCAAGGCTTCGATAGTGTAGAACATGGCATAGTAGGTTCTGCTTGCGGCAAAGTCTGTGTAGTCGTCCTTCAGCAGCAACTCAGCCGCGCTGATGCTTTGGGCTGCCTTGTCCAGAAGCTCCCGGACCGGCTCGGTCATATCCGCTTCCCTTCCTTTTGTGCGTTCAGAATAAGGGGGGTCTTCTTGGAACGATAGGTTTCATAGTCCATGGGGATGACTGAAACTACCGTATCGTACTTAAGTGAGAGGTCACAGATGGCTGGGAAATAGCGATCTCGCTCGGCACCGGGGTCTGTCACCTGGTCGAGCAGCAGCAGCAGGTCGATATCCGACCCTGTTGTATAATCCCCACGGGCATATGAGCCAAACAGGATGACATCCTTCAGGCGATGGGGATACAAAGCGCTTAATTGGGCCTTTGTCTCCGCCAGAACCCGTTCGATTTTTTTGGGCAGTTTCCTTGCCATTGTCTGAATCGCTTTGTTATTTGTGATGGAACCTGACGTCACTATATCAGGCATTTCGGCATAATGGAATAGATACCGATTTATTGAACCTCACCGCACCACCGCCCGGATGATCTTCATGATCGTCCGCTTCTTCTCCTCGTCCGCCCCTTCCAGCAGCTTTTCTATCTCTTCGGTCTTGACCACGCCCGCCTGAAGGTGAGCGAATTCGAACAGGTCCTATATGTCTACGTACAGGGCGCGGGCGACATTCATCTCTTCAAAGTTGGCATCTTCACCACCAAGCCGCACTCCTTCGGACCGATGGGGCTGGAGGACCTGACCATCACCAAGTTCATCATCTATGTGGACGTACAGGTACGGGAGTAAAACGGTTGTCCAAATCAGAGAGCAAATACGCCCCGCCGGGATAATCCTAACGGGGCGTTATAAGTTCATAACCAGTTGGTTATTTTGAGTAATTTCCTTGATTGCGCTCGGTAGGAATCTCAGTCGAACGTGTTAACTGGTTTTATAGTTTCCCAAAATAGAGTTGAGAATTGTCAAGGCAGTCTTGATACTGTCAATGTCTTTGCCTGAAAGCACAAACAGTTTTTCAGTTAAAAACAGCTCTGCAATTTCAACATTCAAAGCTTTCGCAATTTTCATAAGTGAATCAAGGCTTGGATTTACAGTTCCCCGCTCGATCTCGCCAACAAACTTATAACTCAAATCAGCACTCTCGCCTAAAACCTCCTGGCTCCATCCCCTTGTTTTTCGCAAGGCGCGAATATTTCTACCAATAAGACGTTTAAGTGCCACCAAGTTATCCATTTGGGAATTATATGTGTAATTTTTGTTATGAAAACCACACATATGTGTGGTATTAAATATGCTTTTTAGCAACTATATGTGGTAATTATAGCAGGAGGCTAATTCCCAATGACCGCAACTGGTTCACAGCCACAAGAACTCAAGCTGATCACCGTTCCTGAAGGGAAAATTTGTGACTACATTGACAACTCATTCCGCGGCGATACTCCGGAAGAGTATGTCCGACAGAACATTGAAAAGCGGCTGGTCAACGAACTGAAATACCCGAAAAATCGTATCAAGGTTGAGTACACCATCAAAGTCGGCGATGCCAAGAAGCGGGTTGACCTTGCCATATTTGAAAAAAATACCGCCCATACTCAAGGAAATATTCGCGTCATCATCGAGTGTAAAAAAGAGGCGGTCGAGCCACGCAACGCCAAAGAGGGTATTGGTCAGCTTCAGGCCTACATGGCGGCAAGCGTAAACTGCGAATGGGGTTTATGGACGAATGGCAAACATCGGGTAGTGTATCGAAAGACTCAGGTAGGCGGGAAATGGGAGTTCCAGGAATTCAACGACATCCCAGACGCTACGGGAAGCGTTGACGATGTTGAACGCCCAAAACGGGGCAAGCTGATAAGCGCCGTTGAAGACAATTTGTTGTTTGTTTTCAAAACTTGCCACAATCACATTTATGCAGTGGACGGCCTGAAAAAAGAAGATGCCTTTTTTGAATTGCTGAAGGTAATTTTCTGCAAGATCTCCGACGAGCGTAATTTGCCCAATCCGCTGGAGTTCTATACAACGTCATCTGAACGCTCCAATCCAGACGGCCAGCTTGTTGTCAAAAATCGTATCGGCAACATTTTTGAACAGGTTAAGCGCAAGTTCTGTCAGATATTTCCTGCAAATGCGACCATTGAACTGAAACCCCGCAGTTTGGCATGGGTCGTGTCGGAATTGCAGGGATACAGCCTGCTGAACACCGACATTGACATCAAAGGCCGAGCCTACGAAGAGATCGTCGGCGCCAATTTGCGAGGCGACAAGGGACAGTTCTTCACACCTCGTAACATCATGCATATGGCTGTTTCCATGCTCAATCCAAAACCACACGAGCGGGTACTTGATCAATCGTGCGGCACCGGTGGTTTTCTGGTGATCGCCATGAATCATGTTATTGCTGATTTAACAACTGCCCTGGAGAAAGAAGTGGGCGCACCGCAAGAGCAGTGGGATGATGACACAAAACGCCTGCTGATGGAGAAAATACGGGAAGTAGCTGGAAGCAATTATTTCGGTTTTGACATTGCTCCGGATTTGGTCAAGGCCACCAAGATGAACATGGTGATGAATAACGACGGCAGCGGCAACATCTCGCAATGCGATACTCTCTTGCCGCCCCACGAATGGGACATAAACTATCCTGGTTTTCGTGACTTTTTGAAAACAGCCCTTGCAGAACCGGCCATTACATTGGCTAATCACGCCACCATTGCCTTTGCCGATGTGATCGTTACCAACCCCCCATTCGGCAGCAAAATACCTATTAAAGACCCGCATATTCTGGCTCAGTATGACGTGGGGCATGCCTGGAACAAGCCGAAGGTCAAAGGTGGACGCTGGATAAAGACCAGCCGATTGCAAGGCTCCGTGCCGCCGGAACAACTCTTTGTGGAACGCTGCCTGCAATTCCTCAAGCCGGGCGGACGCATAGCAATAGTTCTGCCTGATTCCATCCTAGGGAATCCGGCCTTGGGTTATATGCGGCAATGGATTCTTGAGCAAGCACGCGTTATTGCCAGCATTGACCTGCATTGTGATACTTTCCAGCCTCGGACTGGTGTCCAAACATCAATCGTAATCCTACAAAAAAAGACTGAAGAAGAACGGCAAGAGGAGATTCGTACTGGCCAGATGCGCCCCTACAACATCTTCATGGCAATGATCGAACGAGTAGGCCACGACAAGCGAGGCAATCCTGTTATTAAACGAGATATTCACGGCAATGATATTTGGGTGCCGGAACATCGAAAGGTTGTTGAGCTTGGTAGAACGGCCGATGGCACGGCCACCGCCAAGACACAATCGCTGCAAAAATTGATAGATGATCAATCGGTGTATGTGCCAAGGGTCTTTGCCGAATGGAAACAACGTGAGGGGATCACATGGTAGTACCGCAAGCCATCAAACGCAATGATCAAGCGACGGTATTGCCAGAACTGGCACCCCAGCCTTTCAAATGGTCAACCGTTTCTCTTACAGAAGTGCTTGGCGCAGGCGGTAGGCTGGAGGCCAGCGTTTTCAATATTGAAGGGAGACAAGCGCGGGAGACGTTACATCGATGCAAGTGGCCGGTGAAAAGTTTGCTGAAGGATTTCCTTACTTCGGCATATTATCCAGGACGTTTCAAGCGCAGTTACATCAAAAATAATGATTCAGGTGCAGTTGGGTTTATTGGAAGCTCAGAAATGTTAGCAATAAATCCTGAACCAGTAAAATTCATGGTTCATAACCATGAATTAGCTGTCAGCGAAGGACAAATTCTTCTTTCAAGATCTGGAACTATTGGAAATGTAACCTATATCAGTAAAACGCTTTCAAATTTTCTTGTAAGTGAACATGCTATACGTTTGAACTGCAAAGATAAGCCTGGCTATGTTTATGCTTATTTAAGGACACATACTGGTCGTCTTCTAGTTGAAACAAATACCTACGGCGCTGTTGTTAGTCAGGTGGAGCCAGAGCATCTTACGGAAGTCCACATTCCCGACCCGTCGCCGATCCTCAAACAACAGATTCATGACTTCATTATGGCGTCGTTCCGGTTGCGGGATGAATCTAACGCCCTGATGAATGAAGCACAAAAGCTGTTGAAGGCGGCGCTGAAACTGCCTGACATCGACGACATCAAGCCGAAGTATTTTGACTCATCGGCTGATCTGCGAAATTATAGCGTCAGCCTGTCATGCCTGGATGGACGGCTGGAGGCATCCTATCATCTGCCTATTGTTGACAGCATCCAGCGGTTGCTTGCCGCCAATGCAAAAGAGGTTGTTACGGTAGGAGATTCTCGCGTCAGCAAGGCAATTATCCTGCCGGGACGCTTCAAACGGGTGTATGTTGAGGAAGGGCAAGGGGTGACGTTCTTCGGTGGCAAGCAGATTCTTGAGCTTGACCCGTCAACCAAGAAGTATTTGTCATCAAAACAGCATGGTAAGCGGATAACGGAACAACTCACAATTCTCGAAAATACAATTTTGGTAACTCGTAGCGGCACAATCGGAAAAATAAACATTGCTCCCAAGCACTGGAAAGGCTGGATACCAAACGAACATATTATTCGTGTTATTCCGGCTAACGCCTCAATTGCCGGATATACATACGCTTGGCTTGCCAGTGATTATGCCTACCCTTTGATACACCGATTCACCTACGGTGCTGTGGTTGACGAGATTGACGACTTTCACGTTGCCGCAGTTCCGTTTCCGTTTCTCCAAGACACTAACATTCAAAAAACAATCAATGACAAAGTACTCGAGGCGAATCGCAAGCGTTTTGAGGCATACGAGTTGGAACAGAAGGCATTGAAAATAATGGATGAAAAAGTGATTTTTGCGGAAGGGGCCGGCGCCTATAACGACAAAAGCCCCATGCCGTGAAGCATGAGGCCGAATCCAAGTCCCTAGGCGGCTTGTCATCGCAGTGCAGAGTGGCTGCTACCTTGCGGTAGTCTCACAAGTCCGATTTATCGGGAACAATTGTATCCTAACTTTCGGCAGTATCATTGACGGCTGTATCATTGTCAACTCGGCCACCTCAGATCGCCGAACTGAAGAAGGCTGGTTTTTGCAGATCGGGGTAGGAAAGGAAGCCATCGAGGAGAGCGGGAAATGAAACCGAGCGACAACTATCTCAAGATCGTCCAGTGGTCCGAGGAGGATGGCTGCTATGTGGGCACCTGCCCCGGCCTGGTGCGGGGCGGGGTACCTGGCGATGACTAAGCGGCGGTATACCGGGATTTGTACGGGGTAGTGGAGGAGGCCGTCGAACTGTACCGCACCGACGGCAAGCCATTACCGCCCGCTACGGTCAACAAGAACTATTCGGGACGCTTCGTGCTGCGGGTGGGGAAAGAACTGCACCAGGCGCTTGCCATCCGTGCCCTGCGGGAGGGCGAAAGTCTCAACAGCTATTGCCAGAAGACCCTCAAGAAAGCGGCATGAGGGTTTTATCGAGCGGCACGGGTGCGTGAAAGAGGAACAGGGCCGTAACACGTTATTTACTTGTCTTCTCGGATAAAAACTGCCATAGTACGACTACTTCTGGACGGGCCTTCTTGCCCGTCCTTTTATTTTGAGAGAGATCGGGGAGCTTTTTACCATGCAGGAAAGAATCAGAAACATCGCCATCATCGCCCATGTCGACCACGGCAAGACCACGCTCGTTGACGCCATGCTCAAACACGCCGGGGTCTACCGCGAGAACGAGGCCATCACCGAGCGCGTCATGGACTCGAACGACCTGGAGAAGGAACGCGGCATCACCATCCTGGCCAAGAACCTCTCCATCCACCACGGCCAATACAAGATCAACATCGTCGATACACCCGGTCATGCCGACTTCGGCGGGGAGGTGGAGCGGGTGTTGAAGATGGTCGACTCGGTGCTGCTGCTGGTTGACGCCCTGGACGGCCCCATGCCCCAGACCCGCTTCGTGCTGAAGAAGTCCCTCGACCTGGGGCTGAAGCCGATCGTGGTCATCAACAAGATCGACCGTCCCGGCTCGCGCCCCGACGAGGTGCTCAACATGGTATTCGACCTGTTCTGCGAACTGAACGCCTCGGACGACCAGTTGGATTTCCCGGTAGTCTACACCAGCGCCAAGCTGGGGTACGCCAAACTGGACATCACCATCGAGTCAACCAGCATGGAGCCGCTCTTTGCCGTGGTGGAGGCCAACGTCCGCCCCCCCAAGGGTGACGCCAACGCCCCCTTCCAGATGCTGATCGCCAACATAGATTACAACGACTACATCGGCCGCATGGCCACCGGCCGCATCTTCAACGGCCGGGTCCGGTCCGGCGAGACCGTGGCCATGATCAAGTGCGACGGCACGGTTTCACGGGGCCGCATCACCAAGCTGCTCGGTTATGAGGGGCTCAAACAGGTGGATATCGAGGAGGCGGGCACCGGCGATATCGTCACAGTGGCCGGCTTCGAGGACGTGAGCATCGGCGAGACCCTGGCCTCGGCCGAGAACCCCATCGCCGTGCCGTACGTCTCCATCGACGAACCGACCCTGGCGATGAACTTCATCGTCAACACCTCCCCCTTTGCCGGCCGCGAAGGGAAATGGGTCACCTCGCGCAACATCCGCGAACGTCTGACCAGGGAGTTGCGCACCAACGTGTCGCTCAGGGTGGAGGACACCGACTCCCCGGATACCTTCAAGGTCTCGGGCAGAGGCGAGCTGCACCTGTCGATCCTGATCGAGAACATGCGCCGCGAGGGGTTCGAACTGGCCGTCTCCAAGCCGGAGGTGATCATCCGCGAGAAGAACGGCGTCAAGCAGGAGCCGATGGAATACCTGGTGGTGGACGTGGCCTCCGAGTTCCAGGGGGCGATCATCGAGAAGATGGGGCCGCGCAAGGGGGAGATGGTGGCCATGGCCCCCATGGGCGAGATGGTCAGGCTGGAATTCGTCATCCCGGCGCGCGGCCTGATCGGCCTGCGGGGCGAGGTGCTGACCGACACCCGCGGCACGGCGGTCATGACCCACACCTTCCACGAATACGCCCCCTACAATGGTGACATCCCCGGCCGCAAGAACGGCGTGCTGATGGCCATGGAGCTCGGCGAGACCACGGCCTACTCGCTGGACGCCCTCCAGCCGCGCGGGACACTCTTCATCGGCGCCGGCGTCGAGGTCTACGGCGGCATGATCATCGGCCAGCACGCCAAGGACAACGACCTGGACGTCAACCCCTGCAAGGGGAAGAAGCTGACCAACGTGCGCGCCTCCGGCTCTGACGACGCCATCAAGCTCACCCCGCCGCGTGTGCTGACCCTGGAGCAGGCGTTGGAGTTCATCGACGACGACGAACTGGTGGAGGTCACCCCCAAGTCGATCCGCCTGCGCAAGAAGGAGCTGGACCCGACCAAACGGAAGCGGGCCGCCAAGGGATAGACTTGAATCCATCTTCTCAAGCACACAAAAAAAGCCGGGACACGCGTCCCGGCTTTTTTTGTGACCGAATCTCAATAAACCGATTCAGAAAGCAAAGCTGAACCTCATGCTGATGCCGTTGATGGCCGGGTTCTCCCGCATCATGGCCACGTTCATCCGTTCCTGGGGCTTGAGCGTGTCCTCGGGAGGGGCATATGCCAGGGTGACGTTGAAGTAAGGACAGCAGATCACCATGTCTCCTTTATTGTCCAGGGCGACGACCACGGGGCGCTTGCTGCCGTTTTTCAGCGGGCTCGGCTGCGAAGGGACCTCAGCCGCAGTGCGTACGAGATACAAAGGATCGGCCAGGGCAGTGAGGGGGGCGAGAAGCAGCAGGGCCCAAAGAAGGGCGACAGCGAGACTGCGGCGAGGTGCGGCGTTCCGGACGATCATGGTCTTCCCCTTTCTGCCGGTGGTGTCCGGCAGGCGCGTGGCCCGCGCAAAATAAAACCGGGCCGCCGCTCTCGGTGAAGAGATATTTCGGCGACCCGGCTGTCTCGGGGAGACCCTGTGGGCTTTCCGTCCCACCCTCGCGGGTGGTTTAGTATTTTCGTGTATCCCGCTATTTTGTGTTCATTCTGTAAAGCACAAAGCGTGCCTTGACACCTTTACCGGATATCTATCCGAAATTCAAACCTATTTTGTCAACGGCGACAATTGGGGTGACGAATCCTGTCACGTGGAATGACGATTTTTCTCAGTCCTTTGCCGAAACTTCCCTCCCGGCTGAAACGGATAAAGAGATGATTTTTGTCCGGCGCAATGGTATAGTTGCTCCCCGAAAGCATGAAAGCGTTAGGGCAGCCTGGAATCCGTTGCGGGAGACTGTTATGAGACAACAGAAGATCTATCTGGTAGGCGCCGGTATCGAGGGGTGGGAAGGCTTCGGCTCCAAGGCGCTGGAGATCATCGCCAAGGCAGAGGTGATGATCGGCCACCAGCGGCACCTGGATATCTTCCCCGATTTCGCCGGCGAGAAGATGCCCCTGGGCGACCTGCCCGAGCTGCTGGAGTTCCTCAAGAAAACGGAAAAGCGGGTGGTGTTGCTCGCCTCGGGTGATCCCGCCTTTTTCGGCATATCCCGCTTCCTGCTGCGCAACCTCCCCAAGGAGCGCATCGAGATCATCGCCAACGTCACCAGCATGCAGTACGCCTTTGCCAGCATCAAGGAACCGTGGGACGACGCCATCTTCGTCTCGGTCCACGGCCGGGGGATGCACGCGGCGGTGGACAAGATCATAGCGGCCGAGAAGGCCTGTATCCTGACCGACAAGGTCAACACCCCGGCCGCCATCGCGCGGGAACTGATCGAGCGCGGCGCCGAGGGGTACGAGGCCTGGCTCTGCGAGGACCTGGGCCTGCCGGGCGAGAAGTTCACCAAGACCACGGTGCGCGGCCTGCTGGAGATGAAGCCTTCCGACCTGAATACCCTGATCCTGATCAGGACCTACGAGCCCAACTTGGTCCAGTACCCGCTGATCGGCATCGACGACGAGGAGTTCCACACCTCCAAGAAGCTGATCACCAAGAAGGAGGTGCGGGCCGTCACCCTGGCCAAGCTCCAGTTGCAGGACGACCTGGTGCTGTGGGACATCGGTGCGGGGAGTTGCTCGGTCTCCATCGAGGCCTCCAACCTGATGCCCAACGGCCGCATCTTTGCCGTGGAAAAGAACCCGCAGTGCATCGCTTTCATAACAGAGAACCTGAAGAAGTTCTGCGCCCGCAACATCAAGCTGGTCGAGGCCTACGCCCCCGAGGGGCTGGATGAGCTGCCCGATCCGGACCGGGTCTTCATCGGCGGGGCCGGCGGCATGCTGGACGAGGTCATTGACACGATTGCGCAGCGCCTGAAACCGGAAGGGGTGGTTGTTATCAACGCCGTGACGCTGGACACCCTCACCAGGGGGGTGGAGTTCCTGGAGGACCACGGATTCAGCGTGGAGGCCACCTGCGTCAACATCGCCAAGACCCGCAACCTGACCGAGTACAAGATGTTCGAGGCCCAGAACCCGGTCTACGTGATCACCGCCTGGCGGGCGGAGGCATAGTGGGCCGCTTCTACGCGGTAGGGGTCGGTCCCGGCGATCCGGAGCTGCTGACGCGCAAGGCCGAACGCATCCTGCGCGATGCGGATGTGATCGTGGCGCCGGTATCCAACCCTGCAGAGGCGAGCGTGGCCCTGGAGACGGTGCGGCAGTTTCTGGACGAGGCCCGCCAGGAGGTCATCGTCCACCAGTTCCCCATGACCTCCGACAAGACCCGGCTGCTCTTCGCCTGGCAGGGCGCCGCCGCACTGATCGCGTCCCGCGTCGAGGCGGGACGGAACGTGGCCTTCATCACCATCGGCGACCCGCTTTTCTACTCCACCTTCATCTACCTGCTGCGCATCTTCCGCGAAGCCTACCCGCAGATCCCGGTCGAGGTCGTCCCCGGCATCTCCAGCGTGAATGCCTCGGCTGCCGAGGCCCTGACCCCACTGGCCGAGGGGGATGAACGCATGATCGTCATACCGGCAACCGCCGGCATGGACAAGATCGCCAGTGCCCTGGCCGGACACGAGACGGTGGTGCTGCTCAAGGTCAAGCCGCTCTTCGCGGAGATACTGGAACTGCTGCGGCGGACGGGGCGCGAACGGGGCGCCGTGTTTGTCGAGCGGGTCGGGAGCGGGCGGCAGAAGGTGCTTACCGATTATGCCGAGATCGCGGCCCATTCGCCGGATTACCTGTCGCTGATGATCGTCAGGTGTTCACCGTAAGTATTGTGCTTCACCACATGAAAAAGCGCCCTTCCGGGATCACCGGAAGGGCGCTTTCGTTGCTGCGGTCTTTGAATTTTCCCGGTTCAGGGGGTGCCCCCTTTGGCGGGGAGGCGCTCGTCAGCCTGTGGCCTGGCGGGCGCGGCAGCCGGGGGTTCCAAGGGTGAAGGCTTAATCTCCTGGGCCTTGGGCGATTTCTCCGTTGGCGGCGGGGTCTCCTTCTTCTTACCGTCAGGGTCGTATTTGAGGAGCGAGACCATCTCGTCGAACTGCTTGCCGTAGACCTCGGATTCCTGTGTCTCCCGCAACAGCAGGTCCTTGCGCTTCTTGCCAAGGGCCCGCGTGATCCCCTCGATGGTCTTGAACTTGACGTTGGCGGAGGTGGAGAGATTGGCATCCGCCTCGCTGAAGTCGGGATACTGCAGGTTGATCATGGGGTAGTAGGTCAGGAGACGGCGGCGGAAGTTGGGGTATTCCCACAGTATGGTGCCGTTGGCGTCGAGGATCTGGGCTGTCATGATCAGGTAGTTGTACTCGCTGGTCATGGAGGCGAGCAGGTTGTCGGCGTAGATCCTTTCCGTCCTGCCCAGGCCGCTGACCACGATCAGCATGACCGCATCCAGGTGGTTCCTGCGCAGGTAATCCCGCAGTTCCTCGCTCTTCCAGAAGTATTTGTTGTACTGGATGGTGGCGTCATCGCGCCTCTCGCGGCGGAAAAACAGGTCGCCGAAGATGCGCCGGGGATCGCCGTCCAAGAGCGCCACCGTGTAAAAGTTGCCGCTTTCCTTGAGCTTGCGGACGAGTTGCTGCTCATGTTGGCGGTTCATCTCCGCTAGCACGGGCATCAGTAGGTCCTTTTGCGGATGCCTGATGTCGGAGTCGGCATCGACGATGATCGGCGCGACGCCGAGAACCTTCACCTTGCCGGCGAAGTTCTCCGCGGGGACATTGAAGTGGTTCCGGGCGCACCCAAAGCTCAGCAGCAATAGTGGCAGCAACAGCAAACGTTTCATTCCAACCTCCTCATGCCATCTTGACACCCCTGGTTTCACGGAGCTGTTTATAGCAGATGCCCACCCCATTTTCCACATAAATTGCCGCAGTACGCTCCCCACCCGCAGGGAGCATAATTTATTGACAAGCGACCGCTTCTCTCGTATTCTCGACGACATACAACCTGCTTATCTAGAGTGGTGGAGGGAAAGGCCCTGTGAAGCCACAGCAACCGGTCAGTAATGGCGTCAGGTGCTAATTCCTGCCGAAAGGCAAAGATGAGGGGTGCGCTGTGAACGTCTAGTTTCAGCCCCTTTTCATCATTTTTTGAGAAGGGGCTTTTTCATGTCCGTAGGCATCGTCACGGAACACTCCATAACCTTCGAGAAGGGCATCCGGCTGGATAGCGGCCGTATTCTGGCCCCGATCACGCTGGTCTACGAGTGCTACGGAACGCTTAACGAAACCGTCTCCAATGCCATCATGGTGGAACACGCCTGGACCGGCGATGCCCACCTGGCAGGCAAGCGCAGACCGGAGGACGCCAAGCCCGGGTGGTGGGACGCCATCGTCGGGCCCGGCCGGCTCCTGGACACCGACCGCTACTTCGTGATCTGTTCCAACGTGATCGGCTCATGTTACGGCTCCACCGGTCCCGCATCGATCAATCCCAGGACCGGCAAGCGCTACAACCTTTCCTTTCCGGTCATCACCGTGCGCGACATGGTCCGCGCCCAGAAGCTCTTGACGGATGCCCTCGGGATCGAAAGGCTGCACTGTGTCATGGGGGGGAGCATGGGGGGGATGCAGGCCCTGGAGTGGGCCACCCAGTACCCCGACAGCATTGCTTCGGCCATCGTGCTGGCCGCCACCCCGCGGCCATCGCCGCAGGCCATCTCCCTCAACGCCGTAGCCCGCTGGGCCATCTTCAACGATCCCACCTGGCGCAAAGGGGAGTACAAGCACAACCCCAAGGACGGACTGGCCCTGGCCCGCGGCATCGGCCATATCACCTTTCTGTCGGACGAGTCGATGAACGCCAAGTTCGGCCGGCGCTTTTCCGCCAAGGACGGCCAGTTCGACTTCTTCGGGCAGTTCGAGGTGGAGCGTTACCTCTCCTACAACGGCTACAACTTCGTTGACCGTTTCGATGCCAACTCCTTCCTCTACCTGGCCAAGGCCCTGGACCTGTACGACGTGGCCTGGGGCTACGAGTCCATGGCCGAGGCCTTCAGCCGGGTCACCGCGCC
Source organism: Deltaproteobacteria bacterium (assembly GCA_016182975.1). Classification (GTDB taxonomy): domain Bacteria; phylum Desulfobacterota; class Desulfuromonadia; order Geobacterales; family Pseudopelobacteraceae; genus JACPFJ01. The sequence goes on along the minus strand of JACPFJ010000023.1, from coordinate 111,776 downwards.
GCTCCAGTTCTTTGCCTTCAGCTCCGATTGGCTCTATCCCCCCTACCAGTGCGAGGAGATGGTCGACTGTCTGCGGGAGCTGGGCCGGCCTGCGGAATACCATCTGATCCGCTCCGCCTACGGCCATGACGCCTTTCTGCTGGAGCACGAGACCTTTGCGCCCATGGTGCGTTCGTTTCTCGGCCGCGCGGAGCGCGGGGAGTTCCGGTAAATCTATAACCGCACTTCCACCACAGAGTCACAGAGAACACAGAGGAATCACAGAGTTTTTCATATAGACTCATCACCAGAAGGGTGAATAGCATAATCTGTGAAATGCATTCCAATGCATTGTAACTAAAAAACTTTTCTCTGTGCCCTCTGTGACTCTGTGGTGAGGTGTGCAGGATTCAGGTTAATACATGTCGAATCTGTTGAATGAACTTAAAGGCGATCCGCTCTTCAGAAAACTACGGCACCAGGTTGGCCGGGCGGTTGCGGACTTCGGCCTGATCGCGGAGGGGGACCGTATCGCGGTGGCGGTCTCGGGGGGGAAGGATTCCTACACGCTGCTGCTCCTCCTGGAGGAACTGCGCCGGCGGGCGCCTATCTCGTTCGAGCTCGTGGCGGTCAACATCGATTCGGGGTATCCCGGCTACCAGACTGCCGTGATCGAGGGGTTCCTGCGCGACAACGGCTTCAGCTGCCGCATGGTGCCGACCGAGCACTACGCCATCATCCAGGAAAAACGCCGCCCAGGCTCGTCCTACTGCTCAATCTGCGCGCGGTTCAAGCGTGGCGCACTCTATACCGCCGCCCAGGAACTGGGCTGCAACAAGCTGGCCCTGGGGCACCACGCTGACGACTTCATCGAGACCCTGCTGCTGAACCAGTTCTTTGTCGGCTCGCTCAAGGCGATGTCGGCCTCCATGCTGGCCGACAACGGCGTGACCACGGTCATCCGGCCGCTGGTGTACGTGGCCGAGGCCGACATCATTGCCTTCTCGCAACAGGCAGCCCTGCCGGTGGTCTGCTGCCGCTGCCCGGTCTGCGGCACCGCCGACCTGCAGCGCAAGCGGATGAAACGCCTGCTGAAGGAGTTGGAGCAGGATATCCCGCACGTCAAGAGCAGCCTGCTGAAGGCGATCTCAAACGTTCATCCCCGCCATCTCCTTGACCCGTCCCTGCGCCGTCAGGACACCCTTGCCGGCTAGAGTTGAGTTTCCGCTGTCGCGCTTGCCCTTTTTTGCCCTTTTTGCTCCCAGCCCCAGGTCATCCAGAAGATCCCGCAGCGAATAGTACCCGCCGACAGCCACCACCGCCAGCCCCGCGATCATCACAGCCTCCATGTCATGTCCCCCCCGTGTATGTATGTTGCGAGGAGCATAACAGATGAGTGTGACAGAATAAGTCGCCTGATATTTTGAGAAAGAGAAAAAAGGCAGTGGTGTGAACTATGAAAAAGCCTGTACCGATTATACGCGGTTCCCGGCAGGCATCCGTCCCCATTGGTGAACATGAGGATCGGTGGGGAATACAAGGGGAATTCGGGGGATCACGGCTCGCCGCGTTCGGCCTCGCCGGAGAGCATGACCAGATCGACGCGCCGGTTCTTGGCGCGTCCATCCGGGGTGGTGTTTTCGGAAACCGGCCGGAATTCGCCGTAACCGGTAGCCGATATTTTGTCGGGATCGACGTCGAAGTGCTTAAGAAGATACTTGAGGCCGTTGGTGGCGCGGGCGGCCGAAAGCTCCCAGTTGGAGGGGAACTGCGAGGTACTGATGGGGATGTTGTCGGTGTGACCCTCGACCCGCAGCGGGTTGTTGTACTTGGTCATGGCCTCGGCAATGGTGTTGATCAGTTCGTAAGCCTCCGGCTTTATCTGCGCCTGGCCGGAATCGAAGAAGCCGGCCTCCTTGAGGCTGACGATCAGGCCGCGGCGGGTGATTGTCAGGGAAACCTTGTTCTGGGCGCCCTGCTTGATCAGGTAGGCCTCGATGGAGGATTTGATCTGGCGGAAATCCTTTTCTTCCGCCCTGGATTTTGCGGGACCGCCGCGCACTCCGGTTCGGCTGGGAGCCGAGATCGATATGTCGGGCCTGATGGCGGGCACGATGCGCATGTCCCTCGACTCGATCACGTTGATGCGCGGGGCGGCGCTGGCCTTTGAATAGCCGAAGGAATCCCGCAGCGACTCCATGATCTCCTCGACCTTCTTCTTGTCGGTCTGGGACATGGCATACAGGGTGGTGAACACGGCGAACAGCAGGGTGATGAAGTCGGCGTAGGAAACGAGCCAGCGCTCGTGATTGGCATGTTTTTCAGGTTCTCTTTTCAGTGCCATGGCAAGGTATCAGTGGCCGCCCACGAAGGCCTTGAGCTTCTGCTCGATGAAGTGGGGATTCTCGCCGTTCTGGATGGCGATCAGCCCCTCCAGGATCATGACCCGCCGGAGGATCTCCTCCTTCATGCGGATCTTCAGCTTGCTGCCGACAGGGAGACAGATGATATTGGCGGTCATCAGGCCGTAGATGGTGGCCACGAAGGCCACGGCGATGCCTGCCCCCAGCTTGGAGGTATCGGACAGGTTGCTCATGACGTGGATCAGGCCGAGTACCGCGCCGATGATACCAATCGTGGGGGCATACCCCCCGGCGCACTCGTAGAACTCGACCGAGTGCTTGGCGTGATCCTCGTAGGCCATGATGTCGGCCTCCAGCGTCTCCCGCAGCTTCTGGGGGTCGATGCCGTCCACCACCAGCGAGATCCCCTTCTTTATGAAGGGGTCCTTGGCCGACTGGGCCTCCTGCTCCAGGGAGATGAGGCCGTTACGGCGGGCCTTGGTGGCGTAGTTGATGATGTCCTTGACCACCGCCTCGTGATCGACCATGGGGGGGAGGACGGCGATTTTGAAGTCCTTGAAGGCCTTGATGACGGCGGGGAGGGGGAAGCTGATGAAGGTGGCGCCGAAGGTGCCGCCGAGCACGATCATGGCCGCGGTTGGCTGGATAAGTGCCGTGATGTGCAGACCTTCGAGCGCGGCGCCGCCGAAGATGGCGCCGAAGCCCATGACAATGCCTATTATGGTCGCTATATCCATCTGCTAGAGGTCCTGGGCATGAAATGGCGCATGGAGCTGTTTGTCGCGTCCAACCGGACACGATCCCTCATGGTCGCGCGTAACCTCGGCGAACAGGCTCCGCTTGGGCCTGGCGAGGTATTTTCTGCCCGTCTGAACCCCTGCACGGCGGATGACCCTGGCGCGGAAGGCTACTATCCTGGCGATGATCACCTCGGCCCGCTCCCGTACGATGAAGTGATGGCCGTTAAAGAGGGTGATGACGGTGTCGGGGGTCTCTTCGACACTGACGATGTGGTCGGGGTTGATGTACATCTGCTGTTTGTCCATGCGAGTTAGAAAAATCATGCAGTCACCTTGGAAAACCGAATATCTGCCTATAAATAGCAAAAAAGACGTAAGGTCAAGAAAAATTTGCCATTTTCTCCCCTTGACCCGCTAAGGGGGATCTCAGAGCATGGCGTCGATAGCCGCGAAATCGATGTAATGCTCGGCCATGGAGTTGATCAGTGCTATCTTTTCCTCATCATCCGGCCCGATCTTGGAGACGTGCTCCTTCAGACGGGAGAATATCACCGATGATGTCTCCTCGATACGGATATAGGGGATGTTGCTGTCGTCGATGATCCGTTGGGTGATCTCGGAGACCGCTACGTGTCCGGCAATGACCATGCCTGCCAGCCGCCTTCTGAATTCCGGGATATGGTGCAGCGACGAGGCGGTCACCAGCAGCTCGTCACGGGAACTGGTGACAATCAGGAGCGTGGAGTCCTCCAGGCTGTCGATGACCCTCTGGGATGAGGCCGCCCCAAGTTGAATGGTGTGGCAGATGCGGCTTCGTTCGCTCTGATCGCCGCGCAGCGGCAACCCGAGCAGGTCGGCCACGTGCTGCAGGGTCGGGTCGGCCAGGACGGGCGTATAATCGAAGGCGCTGGTTACCAGGATGCCGCTGCCGGAAAAGGCCTTCCCGAGATAGCCTAGCGAGTGTTCCCGCTTGGCGGCTACCAGCTTGTTGGCCATGATGACCCTAACCTCGGCCTTTTCACGCTCGTACAGGGCCAGGTTGAGTTCAACGGCATCGATCACGTTGCCGATGCCGCCGCCGGAAACCATCAGCACGGGGGCGTCCAGCATCTTGGCTACCTTGGCGTTATTGGCCCCGACCACCGCGCCGACGCCGCCATGTCCGGCCCCCTCGATGATCAGGAAGTCGTATTTACGCTCCAATTCCGCGCAAGCCGCCAGGATCGCCTTGCGGGGCGCGGCCAGATCGACCTCCCCGTCCAGGAAGCGGCAGGTCGTGCCTGTAGTCAGTGTCATGGGGGACATGAGCGCCACATCCTCCTCAGCGCCAAAGACGCTGGCGAACATGGCGGCGTCCTTGTCGACGAGATGTCCGTTGAATTCGACGCACTTTGGACCGATCGGCTTCATGAACCCGACCCGTTTGTATTTTTTGGCCGCAAGGTGCATCAGCGACAGGCTGACTGTGGTCTTGCCGCAGTTCTGGCCGGTGGCGGCGATGAAGATCTTCTTGCACATTCTGATTTCAGCACCTCACAGGCCTGGATGATATCCCTGGCGAATATTCACCTGAGACAACGCTGGAAATGGTCCGCACCGGATTAAAGGCCGATTCGGCGGCATGGGCGCCAAGAAGCGCATTTGAAAAGAATGCGAGAACTATACCACAAAGACCCGTCAAACGATAAGGATTTTGATTACGGCATGCAATCTTTACATCCAGCCGCCCTTGCCGCCGGATAAATTCGATTGACAGGGTGAAGTTAATAATCTAGGTTATCTAGAAAGAAAACGCTGGGGGAGTTTCGACTGAGAGCGGCATCATGGCCGCGACCCTTAGTACCTGATCCGGGTAATGCCGGCGTAGGGAAGCGCAACCGACGAACATTCACAAGCCGCTTTCGCGGCTTTTTCCGTTTGTGGAGGCAGACATGCTGGTCAGACTGAATGGTGACGCCGCCGATATCAGGGACAACAGTACCGTCGGTGGAGGGGAACCTCGACATCGTCCCGAAAGCGGCCCATGAAACCCACGTCCTCTCAGCGGGGGACAGGATCGAGATCGTCCACTTTGTGGGCGGAGGATGAGAAACAGGTTGAGGCTGGGGTTAAGGTCAAGAATAAGCGTCCTGAAGGCCATTTCTCAACCTCAACCTTACCCTCAACCTTGATGTTAACCTGTGGGCACAAAACTGTAGAGGAGATAATCACGATATGTCCATCCAAAACGACAAACTGATCATCGCCGGGCGTGAATTCAACTCCCGCCTGATGGTGGGAACCGGCAAGTACGCCAGCTTCCAGCAGATGGCCCAGGCCCTGGAGGTCTCGGGGGCCGAGATCATCACCGTGGCCGTGCGGCGGGTCAATATCTCCGACCGAAGCCAAGAGTCGCTTCTGGATTACATCGACCCCAAGCGCTACACCCTGCTCCCCAATACCGCCGGCTGCTACACGGCCGACGACGCCGTGCGCACCTGCCGCCTGGCACGCGAGGCCGGGCTCTCGGATTTCGTCAAGCTGGAGGTCCTGGGAGACGAAAAGACCCTCTTCCCTGACAACGAGGAACTGCTCAAGGCGGCCAGAATACTGGTCAAGGAGGGCTTCACCGTGCTTCCCTACACCAGCGACGACGTGATCATGTGCCGCAAGCTGGAGGACATCGGCTGCGCGGCGGTGATGCCGCTGGGCGCGCCCATCGGCAGCGGTCTCGGCATCCGCAACCCCTACAACATCAGGATCATCCTGGAGACGGTCAAGGTGCCGGTCATCGTGGACGCCGGCGTCGGTTCCGCCTCCGACGCGGCCATCGCCATGGAGCTCGGCTGCGACGGTGTGCTGATGAATACCGCCATCGCCGGCGCCCGGGACCCGATCGCCATGGCAGAGGCCATGAAGCTGGCAATCATCGCCGGCCGCCTCTCCTATAAGGCCGGCCGCATCCCGAGGAAGCTCTACGCCAACGCATCCAGCCCCATAGAGGGGCTGCTGGCCTGATGGGGCAGCCACCTGCGGGCGAGGCAGCGCCTCCCCCCTGCGTGTCCAAAACATGCCGACTATAGATTTTCCCATCTACCTGATCACTGACCGCCGCCAGACCGGCGGTCGTCCCCTGCAGTCGGTCGTGCGACAAGCCCTGGAAGGGGGCGTGCGGGCGCTGCAACTCAGGGAAAAGGACCTCCCCGGCGGCGAGCTTTACGCCCTGGCCGCGGAACTGCGGCGCATCACCCGTGAGTACGGGGCGCGGCTCATCATCAACGACCGCCCGGACATCGCCCTGGCCGTGGAGGCCGACGGCGTACATCTCGGCAAGGACGGCCTGCCGGTGGCCGCGGCGCGCCGGCTGCTGGGTCCGCGGCACCTGATCGGCTACTCGGCCCACGCCGTAGACGAGGCCGTGCGGGCCGAGGCGGACGGCGCTGACTTCGTCACCTTCGGCCCTGTTTATTACACCCCATCCAAGGCGGCCTACGGCGCGCCGCTCGGCCCGGAAGCGCTGCGGGCGGCCGCTGCGGCCCTGGCCATCCCGGTCTTCGCCCTGGGGGGGATAAAACGGGACAATATCGCCGCGGTCATGGCGGCAGGGGCCAGCGGCATCGCCCTGATCTCGGCCGTCATGGCGGTCCCCGACCCGCGGGCCGCCGCCCAATCCCTGCTTCGAGCCATTGAAGAGCATGCCATCAATCCCTGACGAGACCATCCATCCACAACTGCGCATCCACTCCTACGGCCACTACCTGCGCCGCCGTTTCGGCTGCCGGGTCAGCAAGGTCAACGTGGACGCCGGTTTCACCTGCCCCAACCGCGACGGCAGCAAGGGGACCGGCGGCTGCATCTACTGCAACAACGTCTCTTTTTCCCCCAGGGAGACCCAGCCGGTCATACCCATTGAAGAGCAGATGGCAGCAGGGATGGCCTACCACCGCCGGCGACTCGGCTCGCAGAAATTCATCATCTACTTCCAGAAGTACACCAACACCTATGGCTCGGTGGAACACCTGTCCGGGCTCTACCGCCGCGCCCTGGACCACCCGGACGTGCTCGGCATCTCGGTCGGCACCCGCCCCGACGCCCTCTCCGACGAGGCCCTGGAGCTGTTGACGGAGATCGCCCGGACGCATTACGTCTGCCTGGAGCTGGGGTTGCAGTCCATGGACGACGATATATTGACGCGCATCAACCGCGGGCACACCCTGGAGGATTTCGTGTCGGCCGTGGAGCGGGCGGCGGGTCGGAATATTGACATCTGCGCGCACCTGATCTACGGCTTCCCCGGCGAGACCGCAACGGAGTTCCTGAAGACGGCGGACCTTCTCGCCTCCCTAGCGATCGACTCGGTCAAGCTGCACCAGTTGCACGCCGTGGAGGGGACCGGGCTGGCCGAGATGCACCGACACGGCGGGTTCACGCCGCTGACGCTTCCGGAGTACGTGGCGGTCGCGGCCGACTTCCTGGAGCGCCTCCCGGCGCGGATCACCGTCCAGCGCCTTTACGGTTCGGCCCCGCTGGCGATCCGCGTGGCGCCCCAGTGGGGGCTGAAGAACAACCAGATGTGGTTTGCGATAGTCAACGAATTGACAAGACGGGGTACCTGGCAGGGGTGCCGGGTGGGGTAGTTGATCAATTCCCGGTGGATATGCTCGCCTCCACCTCGAAGCGCTTGATCTTGCGGGTGGTGGTCTTGGGGAACTCGTCCTCGCGGACTGTGAAGCGGCGCACCCGTTTGTAATCGGCCAGCGCGCCGCAGGCCGCCTGGACCTCAGCCCGCAACAGCGCCTCCACGTCCCCCTCGTTCATGGGGCAGGCCCCCCGGCTGCGGCAGTAGTTATCCAGCGCCTCCTGGTCGGGATAGATGATCGCATGCACCTCCTCGGCCGCCGGACCTATCCTGTGGCCGTAGACCATGACCTCGGCGATGAAGGGGCTCTTCAGCAGCTCGTTCTCCACCTCCTCCGGGTAGACGTTCTTGCCGTTGGGGGTGACGATCAGGTTCTTGACCCGGCCGCAGATCGTCAGGAAACCGTCAGCGTCGAGCCTGCCCAGGTCGCCGCTGCGGTACCACCCCTCCGCCAGCACCTCTGCCGTGGCTTGGGGTTTCTTGTAGTACCCCTGCATGACGTTCGGCCCCTTGACCAGGATCTCTCCCACCTGCTCCTCGTTGGGGCTGTCGATCCGCACCTCTACGCCATGCAGCAGACGTCCCACGCTGCCCGGCCGCGTGGCCCCGGGCTGTTCGGCGCTGATGATGGGAGACGTCTCGGTGATGCCGTACCCCTGGTAGATTGTCAGACCAAGCCTGGTCAGACCCTCGGCGATGGCCGGGTCCAGGGCGGCCCCGCCGCTGATGAAGATCGTGCCCGAGCCGAAGGCCCGGCGCACCTTGGCGGTTACCAGGGGGCGCGTCAGCGGGAGGGAGAAGAGAATGCGGGAGAGCCTCCGCGCGCCAATCCCTTTCATGATCCGGTCAAGCACCATGCGGTAGACCGCCGGCACCCCCAGCAGGAAGGTCGGCCGGACCTCGGCCAGGTTCTCTCCCAGCTTTTTCAGGGATTCGCAAAACGAGACCGTGCCACCCAGTACGAGCGGCAAGAGGACACCGCAGACCTGCTCGAAGACGTGATTGATCGGCAGAAACGAGAGGGTGTGAATAGATGCGTCCAAGCCCAGGTGGCCGATGGCACCCTGGATGTTGGAGACGATGTTGGCGTGGCTCAACATGGCGCCCTTGGAACGCCCCGTGGTGCCGGAGGTATAGAGGATCACCGCCGTATCCTGCGGCTGCCTGGGTTTTTCGGGCAGCGGGGCGCTGTGGCAGAAGGCGTCCAGCGCCAGAAGCCTTCCCTCGCGGGTGAGCTGCTTGCGAACCGTCTCGATGGAGGCGAAGGGGTCGACGGCCTCCCGCTCTTCCCCCTTGGCGGCCGATGCGCTGTACAGCCGGTGCACCTGGCGCGCCAGCGCCTCGATGCGCTCTGTCCGTTTCGGAGGCACCTTGAGAGAGACTGCCAGGTCGCGCCACTCTTCCAGCAGCGCCTCCATTGCCCGCGACATCTGAGGATCGATGGCGCCGGCGACGGCTGGGGTCAGCATGACGACCTTTTCCAGGGCGGGGATGTCCGCGATGATCTCCAGCAGCAGGTCGAGACAGGGAGGGGCGCTAAAGACGACCCGTGTATCGCTGTCGGTCAGGATATGGCGCAACTCGCCGCTTTTGAGCTCCTTGTCGATGGGTACCACAACCCCACCGGACTTGAGGATGCCCAGGTAGGCGGCAACCCAGTAGGGTGAGGAGGGGGCCAGCAGCGCCGCATGGTTGCCGGCTTTGAAGCCGGCTCGGATCAGCCCGGCGGCAATGCGGTCCGACAACAGCCACAGGTCACCGTAGGTGACATCCTGCCAGACGCCGTTTACCTTGTGGCGCAACGCCGCCTTGTCGCTGTACCTTCCGCAACTCTCCCTGATGAGTGAGTCGATGGTATGCATATACCCTCCCGCCCTTTCCGCATTGCAGCTTCTACCATGCCGTCGCTGCGCTTGTCCACACCTGAAGCGGGCGCGTCAGGCAGCAGAAAGTGCTTTTTCGGAACAGCCGGCAATGCTATAGTGATTGGATACAAATTCATTATATCATCCATTGGAATAAAGAAGGAGTGCTGCATGTCCGGGATTCGCGTCCGCTTCGCCCCCAGCCCCACCGGTTACCTCCACGTTGGGGGCGCCCGCACCGCCCTGTTCAACTGGTTGATGGCCAGAAAACATGGCGGCGTATTCATTTTGCGCATCGAGGACACCGACGTGGAGCGCTCCACCAGTGAATCCGTGGACGCCATCCTGCAGGGGATGGAGTGGCTCGGGCTGGATTGGGACGAGGGGCCATTCTACCAGTCGGCAAACTTTCCGCTCTACAAGGATTATGTCCAGAAACTCGTGGACCTGGACAAGGCCTACCGTTGCTACTGCACGGCCGATGAGTTGGAGGCCAGGCGCGAGCTGGCCATGCGGGAGGGGCGCAAGCCCAAGTACGACGGCAGGTGCCGCACCCTGACCGAACAGCCGGGGGACAGGCCCTTCGTGGTCCGTTTCCGTGCGCCGCAGGATGGCTCGACCTCCTTCGACGACCAGATCAAGGGGACCATCACCTTTCCCAACGAGGAACTGGACGACCTGATCATCCAGCGCAGCGACGGCACCCCCACCTACAACTTCTGCGTGGTGATCGACGATGCCGTCATGCGCATCACCCACGTCATCCGCGGCGACGACCACGTCAACAACACACCGCGCCAGATCCTGCTCTACCAGGCGCTCGGCTTCCCGGTTCCCTTGTTCGCCCACGTCCCCATGATCCTGGGGGCCGACAAGGCCCGCCTCTCCAAGCGCCATGGCGCGACCAGCGTGATCGCCTACCGCGACATGGGTCTTCTCCCCGAGGCGCTGGTCAATTACCTGGTGCGACTGGGGTGGAGTCATGGCGATCAGGAGATCTTCTCGCGCGAGGAGATGATCGCCTCCTTCGACATCGCCCAGGTCGGCCGCTCTGCCAGCGTTTTCAATCCGGACAAGCTCTTGTGGCTGAACGCGCACTACATCAAGACCGGCGACCCGCAGCGCCTTGCCGGGCTGCTGGCCCCGTTCCTGGCGGAACGGGGCGCCGATCCGAGTGCCGGCGGACCGCAGCTCGCCGCAGTGGTCAAGACCCTGCAGGAACGTGCCCGCACCCTGATAGAAATGGCCGAGGGCGCCCTTTTTTACTACCTTGCGCCTGAGGCTTACGACGAGACCGCCATGGCCAAGTTCGAAAAGGGGCACCTGCTGGCTGTCTACGCGACGGTTGCGGAGAGGCTGGCTACCACGTCCGCCCGTACGGCAGCCGAGTTCGATGCCCTGCTCAAGGATCTTTGCGCCGAGAAGGGGTGGAAGATGCCCCAGTTGGGTCAGCCGCTGCGCATCGCCCTTTCGGGTGGCACCCAGGCGCCCGGTATCGGCGAGATCATCGAGACGCTTGGTAGCGCTGAGACCGTCCGGAGGGTTCATCGGGCGCTGGAGCATGCCTCAACCTGCTGAGGCAATGCGCCGGCATATCTAGTTTGTGATAAAACAATAATGTGCACTCGAAAGATGGATTTATTGCATAGCATCATAGGATTTGTTATATTGCGTTGCGGCTAATGAAGGCGTTTTGGGGGGAATTTCACCTGCACTCTATTGCGAGGAGCTTACAATGAACGCGCTCTGGAATATGTATCTCAACTGTTCCATCAAATTCCGCCTCTCCACCCTCTGTTTCTGTTACAGTCTCTGCATCCTCGCAGCGGGCTTCACCGCCCAGTTCGAGTCACCGCTGATCAAGTACGGTTCCACGCCGCTCTTCATTATCCTCGGTGCGATCTTCGGCTGGATCAACATCTGGTCGATCAACAGGCCGATCCAGAGGGCCATCGCGTATCTGCAGACCATGGCCGGCGGCGACCTGAGCGAGGAGATCACCATACTCCGCCGGAACGAATTCAGTAAGATGCTCTCCGCCATGAAGGAGCTGCAAGGTTCCATGCGCAGCATGATAGCCGGAATCCAGGGTACGGCGGGCCATCTCACCTCCGCTTCCGAACTTTTGAGCACCACATCGGCGCAGATCGCCGATGGAACCGGGAACGCCTCCAGCCAATCCGTTGCCATAACCACTGCGGTGGATGAAATGGCATCCGTCAGCGCCACCATCTCGCACAGCTGCCAGGAGATGGCGGACAAGGCATCCGGTACCAACAGTGCGACCAAGAGCGGTGAAGCAACCATTTCCAGCATGACCTCCATGATGGGGGAGATCGAGCGGATGGTGATCGGCACCATGGAGGCCGTCAAGGCGCTGGGCGCCAACTCCGAACGTATCGGCGACATTGTGGTCGCAATCGGGGATATCGCCGATCAGACCAACCTCCTTGCCCTGAATGCCGCCATTGAGGCCGCCAGGGCCGGAGATCAGGGGCGTGGTTTCGCGGTTGTCGCCGATGAGGTCCGCAGCCTTGCCGAGCGTACGACCAAGGCCACGCGGGAAGTCCAGTCCATCATCGCCTCCCTTCAGGGGGACGTCAAGAACGTGGTCACCTCGATGGAGCAAAGCGCAAACAGCGTCCGCAGCGGCACCAAGGATGTCCAACTCTCCAGCCAGGCCATCGGCGCCATCAAGGCGCACATCGCCCCCCTGATCGAGCATGTCTCCCAGGTGGCCACGGCAGCGGAAGAACAGTCAGCCACCAGCATGAACATTACCGAGAGCATGCGCCGCATCTCGGACGTGATCAACGACGCCGCCAATGGGGCACAAAGGACGGAGCAGGCGGCGGCGGAGCTCTCCAGGTCGGCCACCGAGCTCCAGCAGATGGTGAACCGCTTCAAACTGGCTTAAGGGACTCGGAACAAACAAATATCCGTTTATTCCACGTCCCTAAGTTTTTCCGGTTTTGATTCCATAGCGAGATAAGCCAAACAAAAAGGGATGGGTCGTCAAGACCCATCCCTTTTTGTTTGCGAATGCAGAATTTCAGGATGCTACGAGGCCAGCGCCGCGTGCGCCGCCGCCAGGCGGGCGATGGGCACCCGGAAGGGGGAGCAGGAGACGTAGTCCAGCCCGATGTTATGGCAGAAGATGACCGAGGCCGGATCGCCGCCGTGCTCGCCGCAGATGCCGAGCTTGATCCCCTGGCGGGTGGTGCGCCCCTTTTGGCAGGCGATCTTCACCAGCTGGCCGACCCCCTCCTGGTCCAGCGACACGAAGGGATCCTCCGGCAGGATGCCGTTGTCCACGTAGAAGGGGAGGAACTTGCCGGCATCGTCGCGGGAAAGGCCGAAGGTGGTCTGGGTCAGGTCGTTGGTGCCGAAGGAGAAGAACTCGGCCTCGCCGGCGATCTCGTCGGCGGTCAGGGCCGCGCGCGGAAGCTCGATCATGGTGCCGATCAGGTACTCCACCTTGACGCCGTAGCTGGCGATGACCTCCTCGCAGATCGCAACGGCGTTCTGCTTGAGGACCTGCAACTCCTTGGCCGTGGCGATCAAGGGGATCATGATCTCCGGCACGATGGTGAAGCCCTCGTCCTTGACCAGTCCGCAGGCCGCTTCCATGATGGCCCGCACCTGCATGTCGTAGATCTCGGGGAAGGTGATCCCCAGGCGGCAGCCGCGGTGGCCGAGCATGGGGTTGAACTCGTGCAGGAACTCCACCTTGTGCTTCAGGGCATTGACCGAAACCTTCATGGTTCGGGCCAGATCCTCGATGTCCTTCTCCTCCTGGGGGAGGAACTCGTGCAGCGGCGGGTCGAGCAGGCGGATGGTGACCGGCAGCCCCTTCATCTCTCGGAATATGCCGGTGAAATCACCCCGCTGCATGGGGAGAATCTTTGCCAGCGCCAGCTCGCGTCCCTCCAGCTCCTCGGACAGGATCATCTCACGCACGGCGGCGATCCGCTCGGCATCGAAGAACATATGTTCGGTACGGCACAGGCCGATCCCCTCGGCCCCGAAATCGCGGGCAACCTTGGAGTCGTGGGGCGTGTCGGCATTGGCGCGCACCTTCATGGTGCGGAAGCTGTCCACCCACCCCATCAGCGTGCCGAAGTCACCGGTCAGTTGGACCGGGATGGTCGGGACCGCTCCCAGCATCACCTCGCCGCAGGAACCGTTCAGGGTGATGATGTCGCCCTTCTTCACCACCAGGCCATTGCGGGCGGTGAGGGTCTCGCCGGTATAATCCACCTTGATGTCGCCGCAGCCGGCCACGCAGCATTTGCCCATGCCGCGCGCCACAACCGCCGCATGCGAGGTCATGCCGCCGCGGGCGGTGAGGATACCCTGGGCGGCGTGCATGCCGTGGATGTCCTCGGGGGATGTCTCGATGCGCACCAGGATGACCTTTCGCCCCATTTTGGCCTCGGCCTCGGCCTCGTCGGCGGTAAAGACCACTTCGCCGGAGACGGCCCCGGGCGAGGCGGGCAAGCCCTTGGCGATGATCTGTTTTTCGGCCTTGGGATCAAGACAGGGGTGCAGAAGCTGGTCGAGTTGGTTGGGGGCCACACGCAGGACAGCGGTCTTCTTGTCGATCAGCCCTTCGTTCACCATATCCACGGCGATCTTGATGGCCGCCGGGGCTGTGCGCTTGCCGTTGCGGGTCTGCAACATGAAGAGTTTACCCTTCTCGATGGTGAACTCGATGTCCTGCATGTCCTTGTAATGCCTTTCAAGGATGTCGCGGATCTGGACCAACTGCCGGTAGCATTCGGGGAGCACCTCTTCCATCGAGGGGAGCTTGCCGTCCTTGTCCTTGACACGGTTGATCGGCTGGGGGGTGCGGATACCCGCCACCACGTCCTCGCCCTGGGCGTTGACCAGGAATTCACCGAAGAAGTAGTTCTCGCCGGTGGAGGGGTCGCGGGTGAAGGCCACGCCGGTGGCGCAGTCGCTGCCCATGTTGCCGAAGACCATGGATTGGACGTTGACGGCGGTGCCCCAGTCGGCCGGTATGTTGTTCAGCTTGCGGTAGGTGATGGCGCGCTGGTTCATCCAGGAGCCGAACACCGCGCCGATGGCGCCCCACAGCTGCGCCTCGGGGTCCTCGGGGAATTCCTGGCCGAGCACCTCCTTGATCTTTGCCTTGAATGCCCCGACCAACTCCTTCCAGTCGGCTGCGGTCAGGTCTGTATCCAGGTGGACGCGGCGATCCTCCTTTTTCTGCTCCAGCAGGTGCTCAAGGATGTTCTTCTCCATCCCCATGACCACGTCGGAGTACATCTGCACGAAGCGGCGGTAGGCGTCGTAGGCGAAGCGCTCGTCGCCGCTCTGGGCGATGATCCCCTGCACGGTGGCGTCGTTGAGGCCGAGGTTGAGGATGGTATCCATCATGCCCGGCATGGAGGCGCGGGCCCCGGAACGGACGGAGACGAGCAATGGATTTTGGGGATCGCCGAACCGCTTGCCCATCAGTTCCTCAACCCGTCTCAGGTTGGCGGACACTTCGGCGGCCAGGGATGCGGGATACTGCCGGTCGTTCTTGTAGAATTCGGTGCAAACCTCGGTGGTGATGGAGAAGCCGGGAGGGACCGGCAGGGCGATGCTGGTCATCTCGGCCAGGTTGGCCCCTTTGCCCCCCAGCAGGTTCTTCATGTCGGCCCGCCCCTCGGCCTGGCCATTGCCAAAGAAATACACGAACTTCTGCGCCATTTGTGCTGCCTCCTCATTGGTGATTACGTCTTAGCGTTTACACTGACTAAAAACGTTTATTCATAATAAAAATAATGGGTTAGAGGCACTCACTATAACGCAATATTTAAAAATTTCAACTGAATTCTGGGAAATGGCCCCCTATTTCAGGTCCCAACTGGTGATGTCGGCGTTCTTCCCCTCGCCCCCCTTGGCACCGTCGAGTCCCAAGGACGACAGGTCATAGTCTCCGTGCTCGCCGGGTGAGACGTAGACATAATCGTTGCCCCAGGGGTCCTTGGGCACCTTCCTGCTCTCCAGGTAACCACCCTCCTTGTAGTTCTTCGGGATGATGCCGACGGTCGGTTTTTCCACCAGGGAGTTCAGCCCCTGCTCGGTGGCCGGGTAGGCGCCGTTGTCGAGCTTGTAGAGTTTGAGCGCCGTCTCGATGTTCTTGATCTGTACCTTGGCGTCGGTGATCTTGGCGTCATCGGTGCGCCCCATCAGCTTGGGGCCAACCAGCGCCGCCAGGAGTGCCAGGATGACTATCACCACCATGATCTCTATCAGGGTAAAGCCGTGCCGGTTTTTGAGTTGTTTCATTCGTCAGCATCCTCCATCGGGTATGGTTCTGTACAAGCAGTTAATTTTACATGAACGCTGCTGCATGGACAAGGATTTTCAATTACCGCAGCGCCAGCTCCATCTCTTCCAACCGCTTGACCCTGTCCCGCAACTCCGCCGCCCGTTCGAACTCCAGATCCTTCGCCGCCTCCAGCATCTCCTTGCGCAGCCTCTTGATCAGCTTGGGAAGGTCTTTCGCCGCAACGCCGTACTCCTCGGGTGTCTCGGCCACAGTGGACGGGGTGAAGTAGTCCTTCTCCTCGATAGACTCCAGGATGGTGCGCAGCCCCTTCTTGACCGTCTCCGGTGTAATGCCGTGCTCCTCGTTCCAGGCCAGCTGCTTGACGCGGCGCCGCTCGGTTTCGTCGATACACTCCCTCATCGAGCGGGTCACCGTGTCGGCGTACATCAGCACCCGGCCGCTCACGTTGCGGGCGGCGCGGCCGCAGGTCTGGATCAGGGAGCGGGCCGAGCGCAGAAAACCCTCCTTGTCGGCGTCCAGGATGGCCACCAGCGAGACCTCCGGCAGATCCAGCCCCTCGCGCAGCAGGTTGATCCCCACCAGCACGTCGAACTCCCCCAGCCTTAAGGAGCGCAGGATCTCCATCCGCTCGATGGTGACGATGTCGGAGTGCAGATAGCGCACGCGTACCCCCAGATCGCGGTAGTAGTTGGTCAACTCCTCGGCCATGCGTTTGGTCAGCGTCGTCACCAACACCCGCTCGCCCCTGGCCACGGTCAGCCGGACCTCGTGCAGCAGGTCGTCCACTTGGCCGGTCGCCGCCCTGACCTCGATCACCGGGTCCACCAGGCCGGTGGGGCGGATGACCTGCTCCACGAACACCCCGCCAGCCCGCTCCATCTCGAAGTCGGCCGGTGTGGCCGAGACGTAGACCGCCTGGCGGATGCGCGCCTCGAACTCCCGGAAGTTGAGCGGCCGGTTGTCCAGGGCCGCCGGCAGGCGGAAGCCGTAATTTACCAGCGTCTCCTTGCGCGAACGGTCGCCGCGGTACATCCCCCCCACCTGGGGGATGGTGATGTGGGACTCGTCCACGAAGAGCACGAAGTCCTCGGGGAAGTAGTCGATCAGGGTGTAGGGTGGCTCGCCCGGCGCCCGTCCGTCGAAGTAGCGCGAGTAGTTCTCGATCCCCTGGCAGAAGCCCATCTCCTCCATCATCTCGATGTCGTAGAAGGTGCGCTGTTCGATGCGCTGCGCCTCCAGGAGCATGTTTTGCTCGCGGAAATACCTGATGCGCTCCCCCAGGTCCACCCGGATCTGTTCCACGGCCCGCTCCAGGGTCTCGCGGGTGGAGACGTAGTGGGAGGCGGGATAGATGGCGCATTTGGACAGGCGCTGCAGGACCACGCCGCGCAGCGGGTCGATCTCGCTGATCGCCTCGACCTCGTCGCCGAAGAACTCGATCCTGAGGGCCTTTTCACTGTCGTAGGCCGGGAAGACCTCGATCACGTCCCCCCGCACCCGGAACGTCCCGCGGTGGAAGTTGGTGTCGTTGCGTTCATACTGGATCTCCACCAGCTTCCTGAGCAGGGTGTCGCGGCCGAAATCCTCCCCCTGGTGGAAGAAGATGTGCAGGCTGGCGTAGGCCTCGGGCGAACCGATGCCGTAGATGCAGGAGACCGAGGCCACGATGATCGTGTCCCGCCGCGTCAGCAGGCTGCGGGTGGCCGAGTGGCGCATCTTGTCGATCTCGTCGTTGATCGAGGAGTCCTTCTCGATGAAGGTGTCGGTGGTGGGGAGGTAGGCCTCGGGCTGGTAGTAGTCGTAGTAGGAGACGAAGTACTCCACGGCGTTCTCGGGAAAGAGTTCCTTGAATTCCCCGTAGAGCTGGGCCGCCAGGGTCTTGTTGGGGGCCAGCACCAGGGCCGGCCGGCCGGTGCGGGCGATGACGTTGGCCACGGTGAAGGTCTTGCCCGAGCCGGTGACGCCCAGGAGCACCTGGTGCCGGTCGCCGCGCTCGACCCCCGCGACCAGTTCGTCGATGGCCTGGGGCTGGTCGCCGCGGGGGATGTAGGATGTGGTGAGGTTGAACGTTGTCATAATTACATGGTGTTTTTTATTTGGGCGTTCATTTGGGCGTGCCCAAATTCAACAAACCCAAACCCATATACAAGCCTGACGCGCCGTTCTTTCTGGCAACTCTTTCAGCGTGATTTGGCAATCTTTACGCTACACCGAGAAACCGCTTGATCTCCGCCAGAAATGCCGGCCTTCCTCTATCTTCAGGGATGCAACCGGCTCGACGATCTCTTCATCGATGTCGTAATCTGCAATTTCCCGGATCTTACGGGCATTCATCAGCATTTTATGATACCTGGCATCGATTCTGCCCGGCTTTGCGAACTGGTAGCCGAAGGCCGACTCCACCGCCGAATGCTTGACTACATCAATACCTTCCGAAACCAAAAGGGCCTTGGTCGCGTAAAACATGGCGTAATAAATCTTGCTGGCCGCATCCGGCGCATGTCCTTGCCCCATCAGATCCTCAGCCACGATAAGTGCGTGGTCCGCTTTGTCCAGATATCGCCTGACTTCGTCGATCATACCGTAACCCCTTCGCGCTCAACATTGCGGTAGTAGGAAAAGCCCCTGGCTACGGCGCTGCGGAAGCGTTCCTCGGCAAACACCTTGAGCGAGATTATCGGCTTGAAATCGTGATCCCACATGACGTTATAGGCGATTTCATCAAGGGTTCGCTCAAGCTCGGGGGTATTCTCGTCCACCAGCGCCACCAGGTCGAGATCGGAATCCTCGGCGGCGTCCCCCCTCGACCGTGAACCGTACATGATCATCCGTCGGATATGTTGCTGCACGTCCGGCGGCAGCCGCCGTTTCAGCTCTTCAACAAGCTGTTTGTCCAGTTCGCCCATAATTGTCTCCTGTCAAGCCCTGAAATCATATGGAACCAGTTCGCAGTTGAAACCGCCGCAAATAATAAAGGATTTTTCAGCATTTTAGAAGTAAAACAAAAAACGCCGCAACATTTCGGTGCGACGCTTTGACCCCAGCCCGTCAAATGCCACACAAACAAAACGAGAGCGGCATTGCTGCCGCTCTCGTTTTGCCGATTCCACATCGCCACCCTGTCCAGCGGCCAAATCACGCCTCCCCGAACACCAGCGCGCTGAAGATGAAGATGTCGCACTCCCTCTGCCAGGCGTTCTCGGGCAGGCCGGCCTTGAGACAGGTGTGCTTCAGGAATGTTTCCCGGTCCCAGCCGTATTCCGTGGCCACCTGGGGGAGCAGCACGCCGCGGTAACTGTTCTTGACGAGATAGAGGCCGTGCCTGCCGACCTGGATCTCCTCCACGGTGTCGATCTTCTTCAGCGGCGAGAGCACCGATATCTCCAGGTGGAAATCGTCCAGGTCGTGCGGCTTCATGGGATAGAAGCGCGGGTCGCGGGTCGCGGCGGAGACCGCCATCTCCTGCACCAGGCAGTAGAGCGGCTGCTCGGAGACGAAGTTGCCGATGCACCCCCGCAGCCGCCCCTGCTGCTTGATGGTCACGAAGCAGCCCCTTTCGGCATTGAGGGCTTCGGATGCGGTCTCGACAGGGGGGAGTTTGCCGCTGGTGACTGAGGTGACGATGGTGTTGCGGGCGATCTTCAAAAGCTCCCGCTGTTCCTTTTTGGTAAGTAGTTCGGCCATGTTTTCCTCGCTTTGTAAGGGCACCACTTGTGTGCGCCTGTATCGGGGGCAGGCACAAGACCAGCCCCTACCGGTAATTCTTTCTCCGGAACAGCCCGGTCTTGAGGCAGGTGATCCGGTCCAGGAAGAGCACCCCGTCCAAGTGGTCCATCTCGTGCTGGATGGCAACCGCCTCGAAGCCGGTCGCGCTGATCTCCCGTTCGTTTCCGGCCGGTTCCAGGAAACGGACCGTGATCTCCTGCGAGCGCTCCACGTCGCCGGTGTAGTCCGGCACGCTCATGCATCCCTCGCGCATGACGGCGGCCCCGCTGCTCTGCATGATCACGGGGTTGATCATGCAGAGCAGGCCGTGGTTGTTCCCCTTGCCGTGGCGGCTGGCCGATACGTCCACCACGCAGACACGCAACGCGACGCCGATCTGGGGGGCGGCCACACCTACCGAGCCGGGGCCGGCAAGCATCGTGTCGAGCAGGTCCGCGACGAGGGCGTGTATGTCGCCTTCAATCGTCTCCACGGCCTGGCAGACCTGTTTCAGCAGCGGGTGGGGATAGCTGAGGATCGTTCGGACCGGCATGGCTCAGAGCGAGACCGGCGTAATGACCCGCACGCCGATCTCCACGTTCAGCTCCTTCTTCAGGTCGCCCAGCAGCGCTTCGAGCCCCTCCGGGGTCTGGCCGTCCGGCAGGGCCGCCTCAAGCATCATCACGTACACCGGTTCTGCCTCGGTCCCGATCAGCTTGGTGTTGAGGTCCGTGATGTTGATCCCCAGTCCGGCCAGTTCGCGGGTCACACGGTAGACGATACCAGGCTGGTCGGCGCCGTAGACCGAGACCATGCAGATCTCCCCGCCCGCCTCCTGACGCTCCGTCTCGTCAGCGTGCAGGGTACGCACGGCCAGGGACATGCCCAGCCCCTCGCAGACCGGTTTCAGCTCCTCGAACAGGCGCCCCTTGCCGAACGGCCTTGGATGGGAGACGATCAGGATCATGGCGAACTCGCCGGCCAGCATGGTGCAGCTGGAGTCGGCGATGTTGCAGCCGAGACGGAAGAGCACCTCGGTGATGCCGGCCACGATCCCCGGCCGGTCCTTGCCGACCACGGAGACGGCGTAATGCTGGATGTCAGGCTGATGCGTCATTCAAGCCCCCAGAGGACAGGTTCCTGCCACTCGATTTTATCCGCAATTGTTTTTTGGAACGGCCGTAGTATACTGCCGATGCAAACAGGTTCACAGAGACCCGAAAAGTCACTATATCGCACCTGTCAGGTTTTTATCAAGAGGAGAGAGGATGCAGGGCATGAGCACAACCATAGTTCGTTCCGTCTGTCCCTTCGACTGTCCCGATACCTGCGGCATGCTGGTGGAGGTAAATGATGGCCGCGCCGTGCGGGTGAGCGGCGATCCCGATCACCCCGTCACCCGCGGGCTGCTCTGTCCCAAGATGAACCGCTACGAGAGGAGCGTGCATTCCCCCCGTCGCCTGACCCGGCCGCTCCTGCGGACCGGCGCCAAGGGTGAGGGGGCCTTTGCGCCGATCACCTGGACGGAGGCGGTCGAACGCATCTGCTTCTGCTGGCGGGAACTGGTCGCCGACTACGGCGGGGAATGCATCCTCCCCTACTCCTATGGCGGCACCATGGGGCTGGTGCAGAGGAACAGCGGCCACCCCTTCTTTCACCACATGGGCGCCTCGCGGCTGGAGCGGACCATCTGCTCCCCGGCCAAGGACGCGGGCTGGAAGCAGGTCATGGGGGAGACCCCGGCCATGGACCCGGCCGAGATGCAGGCAAGCGACCTGATCATCCTGTGGGGGATCAACGCCGCCGCCACCAGCATCCACGCCATGCGCGACGCCCAGACGGCGCGGCACCGCGGCGCCCGGCTCTGGGCCGTTGACACCTACCTCACCCCCACCATGCAGGCGGTGGACGAGGCGTTCATCGTCCGCCCCGGCGGCGACGGGGCGCTGGCCCTGGGGATGCTGCACTGCATCGTGCGGGAGGGGTTGGCGGACCGGGCGTTTCTCGCCGCAAACGTGTCAGGCTTCGACGAATTTGCCGAACGGGTGCTGCCGGACTGCGGTCCGGAGCGGATGGCCCCGCTCTGTGGCCTGCCGGCGGAGACCATCGAGCGGATGGCGCGGGAGTACGCCCGGGCCCGCGCCCCCTTCATCCGCCTGGGGAGCGGCCTGACCCGCTACGCAAACGGAGCCATGACCGTCCGCACCATTTCATGCCTACCTGCCGTGACCGGCGCCTGGCAGCGCCAGGGAGGCGGCATCCTCACCGGCAGCTCCACCGGGCCGGCCTTCCCGATGCACAAGGTGCTGCGCGAGGATTTCATGGCGCGACCGACCCGCATCGTCAGCATGAACCAGCTGGGTGCGGCGCTCAACGAGCTGGACGGCCCTCCGGTCATGTCCCTGTATGTCTACCACTCCAACCCGGCCGCCGTAACCCCCGACCAGAACGCGGTCATCCGCGGTCTGGGACGCAATGACCTGTTCACCGTGGTGCACGAGCGCTTCATGACCGATACCGCCCGCTATGCCGACATCGTCCTGCCCGCTACCAGCTCGCTGGAGCATGCCGACCTGTACCGCTGCTACGGCGGCTACCACAGCCAGCGCTGCGCCGCCGCCATACCGCCGGTGGGTGAGTCGAAGAGCAACTGGGAGGTCTTCAGCCTGCTCGCCCGGAGAATGGGGTGGGACGAGCCGTTTTTCCGCCAGTCCGCCGAGGAACTGGTGGAACAGCTGATCGGGTACGAGACCCCCTGGCGGGATGCGGCTGTCACGGAGCGGCTCCGGCGTGGCGAGCCGGTCTTCCTGGCGCCTCCCACCGATCCGAAAAGTGTCTGGCAGACCCCGTCGGGGCGGATCGAGATCCTGAACGAGCGCGAGGGGGAGCCGCTGCCGCGCCCGCTTCCCACCCATGCCGAGGGGGACGGCTTCCCGCTGCGGCTGCAACCGTCCGCCACCCCCTACGCCCTCAACTCCTCCTTCTACGAGCAGGACGAGCTGCGGACCCGGCAACAGGGACAGGCGCTGATGATGAACCCGCTGGATGCCGCGGCGCGCGGCCTGGCGGACGGGGAGCAGGTGACGGCGTACAACGGGCTCGGCGAGGTCGGCTTCACACTCAAGGTCACGGAGAGGGTGCCGGTGGGAACGGTGGTCACGGAAGGGGTCTGGTGGGGCGAGTTCGTTCCCGGCGGTCGGGGGGTGAACGCCCTGACGTCGCAGCGTCTGACCGACGGCGGCAGGGGGAGTACCTTGTACGATGCGGCGGTGGAGGTGAGGGGGGCTTAGCCTTTTTCTACTTCCTCCGCAGCACCCGCTTATCCCCAACCCTAATAGTAATCTTCTCGCTGTCGAAGTGCTCCAAAAGCGGTATCAGGAACTTGCGCGACAGGCCGGTCAGCTCGCGGAAATCGGTCGGGATGATCTCCCCCTTTTCCCGCAGCAGGGCGACCAGCTTTTCCCGCAGGCCGTCCAGTGCGGCTGCACTGTAGAACAGGTCGGCGGAAATGCGCGCCACCTGGCCGTTTCTGGTCAACAGCGCCAGATTGTCGCGTACGCCCTTCTCTCCACAGCGGAAACGCTCCATGATCTCCTTGACCGTGGGGGGCTCGTCCCCCCCTTCCGCTATGAAGGCGGCCATCCTCCCACCCAGGCCGTCGGCCGTCGCGTCCGGGCGGGCAGCTCTCCCAACCGGCCGGACAATGTCACGGTCAGGCACGACCAGGCCGGCCTTCTCCATGGCCGTCAGCAGCGGGGTGAAGAAACGCTGGTCGCTGCGCCTGGGGAGGCGGGTCTTGAGTTCCTCTTTTCCCATGCCGTCCTTGAGCGGGTTGGCCGCCATGAAGGCCTTCAATTCGTTCAGCAACCCGCGCTTCAAGGTCTCAAAGGCCTCCTTCGCCAGGAACAGCCTCGGCTCGCGGGTCATCTGGATGATCTCGCCCGTTGCCAGCAGCGCCGCCAGGGCCGCCTCCAGCGCCTTGCGGGGGATGCCGCAGCGCAGCAGGATGTCGTCGAAGGCGATGCCGGAGAGGAGGCTCTCGGAGATGATCAGGGCCACGCTGGCCTGCTGGTCGCCGGAGCCGAGCGCCTCCAGCAGTTGCAGCGCCTCTGTGCCCCTCCTTCTGCGGCGGGGGGGGAACGGATCGAGGGTCACGCCGCCGCCGATGGTGATCTGCGGGGAGAAGGCGCGCAGGATGTAGCTGTCCCCGGAGAGGAGCAGGGCCGGGGCCTTCAGGCGCAACTGCACATGGGCGCTCTCCCCGGGTTGCAGCGTGTCGCGGTCCAGCAGGATCACCTGGGCGGGCACCTCGTAGGTGGCCGAGTGCAGACGCACCGTGGCGCGGTGTTTCAATTCGCGCGGGGCCGAGGCCAGGTAGTCCAGGCGCACGTCCACCGCCCGGGTGGCCCGGAACACGCCGCGCGGCACGACCACGTCGCCGCGCCGCACCTGGTCGAGATCGATCCCTTGCAGGTTGACCGCCAGGCGCTGCCCGGCCAATCCCTTGTCGGCCTTGGCGCCATGGGCCTGGATGCCGCGCACCTTGCCCTCCCTGCCAGAGGGTAGCAGTTCCAGTTCGTCCCCCACCCGGATCTCGCCGGAGAGCAGCGTGCCGGTCACCACGGTGCCGAACCCGGCCACGGTGAATACCCGATCCACCGGCAGGCGGAAGCTCCCCTCGCGCCTCTTCTCCGCGGCCTGCTCCGCCAGTCGGGCAAGCTGAAGCTTCAGTTCGTCCAACCCTTCGCCGCTGCGCGACGAGACCGCCACAATCGGAGCCCCTTCCAGGAAACTGCCGGCCGTGAACTCGCGCACCTCCTCGGTGACCAATTCCAGCCATTCCCTTTCCACCATGTCGCGCTTGGTCAGGGCCACCAACCCGCTCTTGACCCCCAGGAGGCGCAGGATGTCCAGATGCTCTCGCGTCTGAGGCATGATCCCCTCGTCGGCGGCGATCACCAGCATCACCAGGTCCATCCCCCCCACGCCTGCCACCATGGTGCGCACGAAGCGCTCATGCCCCGGGACATCGACGATGCCGAAGCGGATACCCCCCGGCAGTTCCAGGTGGGCAAAACCGAGCTCGATGGTGATGCCGCGCGCCTTCTCCTCCTTGAGGCGGTCGGTGTCGATGCCGGTCAGGGCCTTGACCAGCGAGGTCTTGCCGTGGTCGATATGGCCGGCGGTGCCGAGGATGAGATGTTTCATGGGAGTTTATTATCTCCTCAGTTTTTAATAAATTCCAACTTCCGCAACCCCAGCAGGGCCGATGTAATTCCCAGTTCGGAAAATGCCGGTTTCTCCAGTTTTTGCCGCCATTCGGGGCTGGCGGCGAGGGCCTGCAAGATGTTCCGCACTGTCAGGGATTTTCCCGACGCGGCAAGTTCTTCGGCAACGGCATCCACGGTGGCCCAGCACTCCAGGTCATACCACTGCATCGCCTTTAGAGAACTCAACACCTCATCTACAGCTTGGCGTCTCTCGCCAAGATATTTCACCGCCTGTTGCACGGCCGTTTCGCAGGAGTTGTCCGGCGCAACTGGCTTTTTCTTGCCTTCCTGGGGAAGCAGCCTTAGCCAGCTCCGTTTAACGGCTATATTCAGAAACTTGAAGATGGCATCATCCAAAGGCCCGGCGGCACGACGGGTGAAGGTTTCCGTCAGGGTCAGGTCAACCTTGCGCTGGACAAGGTAGAAGAGCTTTGCCAGCTTGACCCGCCCCATCGGTTCAGCCGGGTCATGGCATTTGTGCACGATGTAGGCCGCCAGTGCGGCCTTGTTGTACATGTCGTGCCCGGCATGGCGTTTCGCTTCGGCAGGTGCCGATTCCTCCCGCTCCTTTTTCGCCCTCTTCAGCGGCACGACCTTGCCTGAATAGGTACGCTGGGCATGAAATGGCCTGGGCAGTGGGATTACGGGTTCGATGCTTTCGTCGAGATTTGTCAGTTCGCCCCGGAAAGCGCGTTGGATGAGGGAGTTGAATTTTTTATCTGAAAGCTCTTCAAACCGCTTCTGTTTGCTAATAATTTTCTGCATGCGAGAAACGATCCCGGAAAATTCATTTTGAAGCTTGAGCGGGGGGACAGGCACGGCCAGTTCCCGCAAGGTACCCATACTAATCCGTACTCTTGTTTGCCCATGCAACATATGAGCGGCCAAAGCGAGAGTCCCCGGTTGGTTCAGCATGAAGCTAATATATTCTGGAGTGCAAATGCTGGGATCAACTCGCATTTGAACGCAATCTGCTTTATTGAGGGCCATGTTAATGGTCTCAGGTAAAATGCAAGCTCTTAGATTAGGATCGCCCATCGTACCGATGAGAACATCTCCAGGCAAACATTCATGTTTACGAAGTGAGATGAAATGCTTTTCGGAAATATAGGCTTTGTCTTTGTCAATAAACTCACCAATACCAATATTCTGCAACCTGATGACGCGAACACCGGAGTCAACATAATGCGATGATTTGAGATTTGAGCCAAACGGCCCATCAGAAAATCGTAAGGACAGTGCTCCCAGTGACTTTGTTTCCCACCCCTTCGGATTCGTCACCGGATCACCAAATTTCTCCAGAAACGCCGAACAAAGGAGTTCATCCGTCAGTCGGACGGCTTCCTGCCGCTTGCGGCGGATGGCGTCGGCCTTGTCGAGAATGTCAGCGATGCGGCGTTGTTCGGGGAGAGGGGGGAGAGGGATGCGAAGCCCTTCAACGTCTTTTGGATACAGATGAATACCTTTTACAAGCTCGCGTATGTCCTTTTTTGTTTTGCCATCAATGATCCAGAAGTATGCGAAATCAGGATTGAGAAGTGTTGCGTCTGGTCTCACAATAAGCCATTCTCCGGTCGCAAGAGAACCAACAACACTTTCCTCAGCACGGTAAACTTTTGAACCAACATAATCGGCATTATGAGCCGCATTGAGGATTAGAATATCACCCGCAGCGACCAGTTTTTTCTTTAATTTTGAGATGAGTTTAGCTTCAACAAATGACTCAAATCTTTTTTTGAAATTCCCGTTTTCTGTCACGTCCTTTATTTTCAGGACTGGGTGGCCTGAATCTCGTTGTTCCGTTTTTGATGGTGTTTTTCCGTTAAAAACTTCAGCAACGGAACCAAGTTCATGCATGGTTGTGCTCATCCCAGCATCCCCTCCAACTCCGCAAGGTCACGCTGGATTTCGGTTTCCAATGCCTTCAGCTTCGCCAAAATCACCTTCGGCGGTTCGTACTGCACCTCCTCGTACTGCGTCTCCTTGTAGCGGTTGATGGAGAGGTCGTACTTGTTCCCCCTGATCTCCTCCACCGGCACGCAGAACGCCTTGGCCGTGCGGTCGGTATCCTTCTTCGGGCTGCGTGCCTTCCAGCGCCGGATCACATCGGGAATATCGTTGGCCTCTACCTTGGCCCGCTTGTCGTCCAAGGAATAGCCGTCGGCCTGCATGTCGTAGAACCAGACATGCTCAGTCTTGCCTCCCTTGACAAAGACCAACACCGCCGTGCTCACCCCGGCGTAAGGCTTGAACACCCCGGAGGGCATGGAGACCACCCCTTGCAGCTCGCAGTTGTCCAACAGCATCCGCCGCAGGTCCTGGTGGGCCTTGCTGGAGCCGAACAATACGCCATCCGGGACGATCACCCCGGCCCGGCCGCCGATGCGCAGCAAATTGATGATCCGGTTGACGAAGAGCAGTTCCGTCTTGGTGGTCTGGAGCTTCAGATCCTCGTTGATGTCCCCCTTGTCGATGCTCCCCTTGAAGGGCGGGTTGGCCAGGACCACGTCATAGCAATCCTGCTCGTCGAACTTCTTGGAGAGGGTGTCCCTGTAGTTGATCCGCGGATGATCAATGCCGTGGAGGAGCAGATTCATCAGGCCGATGCGGACCATGGTGGTGTCGAAGTCGTAGCCGTGGAATGTCCTCTCCCGCAGCACCTGCCACTGTCGCTCGTCGGTGAGCATGTCCCCCAGTTCACCCCGCTCCAGGCCGTTTTCGTCCAGGTGCCGATTTTCCGGAGTGGTGTGCTGGGTGAGGATGTGCTGAAAGGCCCCCAGCAGGAAACCTGAGGTACCGCAGGCTGGATCGCACACCTCGTCTCCCAGCCGCGGATTCACGAGGTGGCAGATCATCTGGATGATGTGGCGCGGGGTGCGGAACTGGCCGTTCTTGCCAGCGCTGGAGATTTCGGCCAGCAGGTGTTCGTACAGGTCACCCTGGGTATCGTGGAAGGTCTGCCCCTCCTCCTGGCGCTCCCGTTCGATCTCGTCGTAAATCTCGTCGATGATGCCGACCGCCTCTACCAGCAGCGTCGGCTTGGGGATGATGAAAATGGCGTCCTGCATGGAAAGGGTGAATACCTGGCCGCCGTTCTTGATGGTCTTGAGGAAGGGAAAGACCTTGTCGCGGACATGGGGGAGCATCTCCTCGCCGGACAGGTGGCGGAAATGGCTCCAGCGGTAATCCTCATGCCCTTCGAATATGGAAGTGTATTTTTGGCCGAGCCATGCGGCATCTTCCTGACGTTTGCGGTCAACCGCGTCCAGGCGGCGCATGAAGAGCAGATAGCTGATCTGTTCCATGGCGGTCAGCGGATTGGCGATGCCACCGGACCAGAATTTGTCCCAGAGAGAGTCTATTTTCGAGCGGAGAGTTTTGGAGAGCACTACTGATCCTTTTCTGCTGAGAGTCGTTTCGCTGTTTCGGCGTTTTTATCTGCGATCAAATAACGGTCAAATGGAAAAACAAACGTTACGCAACGCTAACTATGTGTTACATAACAGTTATGCATTCTTCGCCGCTGCCGTTGCAGGTCATGTTTCGACCTTCCAGTCAAATAACGGTCAAATAAGAAGTTCAGGCCCAGAACGGCAGATACCTGGCGTGCCGCCGGGAATCGCTTTCCGGGTCGGCCGGTTTGATCAGGCCTTCCGCCAGGGTGTCACGGATGATGCGGGAGACCATGGCGCGATTAGCGGCATCGATACCGAAACGTTCTCGAAGCGAGGCATTGGTCATGAAATCGCGGTTGACCCGTTTCAGGCATGCGTGGAGGTAACAGGCCCTGCTTCGTTCAGGTCTGTCCATCTCGGCATAGGGGCGATAGCTGAAAAGGGTCGCCCTGGTGTGATCCTCGATTACCTCGAAAAGCGGGGCCGGAAGCTGGTAAAGCTCTGATTGGAAAACGACCTTGTCAACGCCGCTGCCGCGCTCTTCGCAGATGCCGACCCGGCGCATGATCGATGCCAATGCCTCGTTGCGGGACTTGGGAGGGCTGTCCAGAAAGCGCTCGGTTTTTACCAGTGGTGTTCCGGGATTCGTGATCTCCATGCGATCAGGAAAGATTTCGATCATGGGACCTGCGCCGCGAACAAACAGGTCCTGGTGAATTATGGCATTCGCCACAAGCTCACGAACCGCCAGTTCGGGGTACATGGGCACTTCCTTGCGCAAGGCCTGCCCGATAGCTTCGTTGGCCGGCAGGAGGTTTTTGATAAACCCGATCAACCCTTCAAAACCGTTCGCGTACCCCTTTGCTCCGATCTGTTCGTGCAGGGTTTCGACCCTGCTCTGCCCTTTGTACACTATGACCCTGACAGCCTTGCGTTTTAGGTGCTAGAAGTCATCCAGCCGCTTTGCACAAAGAATAGCCCCCAGGTTGGTAATGTTCCAGCCGCCTGCCTCGCATGGCGTAATCATCGACTCGTCCGCAAGGCGTTGCAGAATCCCGGTGCGGCCTTCCGGAAGATCAAGCCCGAGCAGGTCAAAGAAGGCTGGATAATCAAGCCGTTTCAGGACATCTTCGCTGGAGATATGCTCTGCCGCAAGCAGGTCTTCAAACGGTACCTGGTCAAAGATGCGCCATAGTTCGCGCTCTTTTTCCGGGTAATCCTTGAGTTTTTTCTTGTAGGAGCCGACCCTGATGAACTCCTGCCCCTGGAATTGGACCGGTTTGCTGGATGCCCTGGCAATTTCAAGGATCACAACCGGAACCGTATGTATCTCTATCGAGATACGCGGCCGCCTTGCCGCATAAGGCGGAGGAATTGCTCAGTGCTGAAATGTATTCGCCGATTTCCTGCGGGTCATCATTGTTCTCTTTGAACTCAACCCACTCGGTTTCCTTGGGAAGAGCGCATAATTCCCGCAGAAGCCCGCGGAGGTATTCCGTTGTTCGATCTACCGTCATATCCTCCCTCGCATATAGACACTGTCAGCCGCGTGTACCTCGATGGCCCATGTTGATAGGAAAACATTCATCATGCCACCAGCCGTCCGGTAAATTGAAGTATCTCCTCGATCTCTACGGGCCGGAACACTCCGCGAATCCCCTCGGGGTGCAGCCTGGTGAAGGGGGCGTTGATCAGGTCCTTCTTTTCCACCGTACCGGTTTGCAGGATGAAGGTGCGCAACGTCTGGAGAAACTGGATTTGCAGGGCGGTGAAGGTTGAATGGCGGGCAATGAAGTCGTCGAAGGCCCTGGCAACGGTCTCGGACCAGGAGTCCAGCTTTGCCAGCCCCAGGATGTGACGGATGAATTGGATGAAACGAGCAGTCTTGTGATCGTACACCTTGCGCAACAATCCCACGGTCACATACGGGTCTTGGCTCTGGAGCAGGCGCGCCAGGGCCATAACCTCTGCATCGCTGACCTGCTCCCCGGCCTGAATGCGCCGGAGTACCGGATTTTCATCCACCAGAGACCGGATGTATGCCTCGACCCGCTCACGGTAAGCCTTGGAGGTCATGCGCTCGTGCTCCGGACCGAACTCGACCCACTCCTTGATCACCGTGAGGTCCTTGAGTTGCAGCTTCATCATCGGATCGCGCCGTTTCTGGCGAAAGCGCATCAGAGGTGCCAGGCGTTTTACCAGTTGGGCAAGTTTATCCTCCGTGGGAGCAGACCACCATAATGGTTGCAGCACCGTTTCGATGAATTCCTGTTCCCTGGCGACCAGGTTGACCGTCAGTGGCAGTTCGTTGATCTGGATTATGATGCATTCCCGGATAGCCTCGAAGGCTTCCTTGTTATCCGCTAAGAATGCCGTGGATAGCTCAACCACGTCGGTCTCGAAGCGGACGGCCTTTATGTCCAATTCGGAACGGGCGCGCAGTACCGGGGCGACATGGGCCCGCAGATAGCCGATATCCTCGGCCGCGAGGCGTTCCCAGAATTGTTCAGGCTCCACCGTGGCCAGGATTTTCAGATTGTCGGCCACGATAATATTGTTGCTAGGCAATGCCTTGAGATCCGCCTGTAGATCGGTCTTGACACTTTCCACGATATCCGGCCGCACGGCAGCCAAGGCTACCTCCAGCTTGTCCAGGCGAGCCTTGAAGAGTACGACCGGCAACGGCACCTGTTGACCCGGCTCCTTGCCCTTCGGCTTCATCTTGAAAAAATCGAAATTCCCCCAGCAGTCGATGATCAGGAACTTGTTCTTTGCCAGGCACCACGGTTTGCGCTTGTGCGGTTCCGCCTGGAGCACCCGAGTACCCCGGCCGATCATCTGCCAGAACTTGGTGTAGGAAAAGACCGGCTTGGCAAAGACCAAGTTGACTACCTCGGGCACATCCACGCCGGTATCGAGCATGTCCACCGAGATAGCGACGCGCGGCATGTCGCTGTGCTTGAACTGGTCCAGCAATCCTCCTTTGCCGTAGACGTAGCGGTCCTCGGAAACCAGCACCCGCGCCAGCCGTCCCTTATGCTCGGGGTAGAGGGTATCGAAAAGGTCCTGCAAGCGGCGGGCATGTCCCATGGAAATGGCGAAGATGATGCTTTTGCCGGGAAGCGTGCCGCAGGGGTCCTTGATACTCTCCTCCATGAATTCCCGAACAATCAGGGCGTTGGTGCCGGAGTTGGTCACACGGCGTTCCAGGTCGCTCCCCTCGAAGTCGATGCTGTCAACATCCTTTCCCTCCGCGATCAGCCGTTTGCGCACCGCCGGCGGCAGCGTGCCTCCCTTGATCCCTTCCAGTTGGAACTTGGATCGCACCTTGAGGACCTCGAAGTCGCTCAGAAAAGGAGGTTCGTGGTTAACCGCCTCTTCGTAGGTGTAGGCAAAGCTGGGGTCATGGGTATTGCATTCAAAGAGATCAAAGGTGTCGTGGTCGATATGATCCCTGGGTGTGGCGGTGAGGCCGAGTTTGACTCCGGAGAAATAGCCCAGCACCTGTTGGTAGATGTTGTAGATGCTGCGGTGGCTCTCGTCAGCAATGATCAGGTCGAAGAAGAAAGGGGAAATCCAGGTGGCTGGGGCGGCGCCGTTCTGGATCAGGTTGAGCATGGTCGGGTAGGTGGTGACATAGAGGCGGCGGTCACGGGAGAATGTCTTCTCTTTTGAACGCGGCCAGACCGGCTCCGCGGGGAGATACTCCTTGAATGCCTCAATGGCCTGTTCCTGCAAAGCGATCCGATCCACGAGGAACAGCACCCGTTTGGCCCAGCGGGCGCGAAGCAGTACATCGATCAGGGCCGTGGCGGTCCTGGTTTTGCCGGTGCCGGTGGCCATCACCAGCAGGAATTTACGTCTCTTTGCCTCGATCCCTTCCAGGATGGAACGGATAGCGGCAATCTGGTAGTCCCGCCCGGCGATGTCGGTGTTGATCAATTCGACCGAAAGGGGTTTTCTCGTCTGGCGACGCTGATCGAGCCACTCCAGTTCCCCGTTGGTTGGAAAACCGGGGACCTTTTCCGGCGGATAGAAATCGGATTCCCAATAGAACGTGTCATAACCGTTACTGTAGAAGACGAAGGGAACATGACCGCCGTGGATTTCCTGAAGGTTGGTGGCGTATTGGAGGGCCTGTTCCTGGCCGAGAGCGGCATCACGGGAAGCTTTCTTTGCCTCAACAACCGCAACAGGTTTTCCGTGCCTCAACAGGGCGTAGTCGGCGAAACGATGACCGTCATACGGGGATACTGGTTCGGAAACCCTTTCGCGCCCAGCGGCTGACAGGTCAATATCAAGCTCTTCCGTGACTTGGGACGGATCGCGGACGTTCCATCCGGCCAGGGCAAGTCTTTTGTCGATGAGTTCCTGTCTGGTCTGCTTCTCGGTTTTCATGGGACTCCGGGAAGGGCATAAAATTGTTTCGTTTATATCCCATAAGTCTTCCTACCGCAAGGTGTGCTTTGATAATAATCATCTATCCTTCGTGCACCTGTCACTGTGGGGGAGAAGGAACAAAAAAAGGACAGAATCGAAATCCAGTCCCATGCGCTGAAAATTATCTCAACTGTCTTTTGTCCATTCCTCTGGAAACTCAAACTCCCATGGCCCAAAAACAAGTAACCCCCCTGGTGCGCAGATCTTACGGGATGCGTGGGGGGTGTTGTTGATTTGAATCATAGTGTGGTCACAAAATAATGCAACCTTTTTCTTGCATATCCGATATGTCAATCTTCTTCACGCTCCTCGTTGCTGTCATCCCTCCGTTTCCTGCGCCGCAGCCAGACCTGCAAACCCAGGTCCGCCAGCACCAGGCAAGCGACCGTTATGAGAAAGGGGGTGCGGGCCTGGAAGTATCCCAGGCAATTGAAAAACATGTAGAGCGCCACGATGGCCGGCAGCAGGCCCCGTGTGGCCCGTAGCGCAGCCCCGGCCGCCACGGACTCCGCATTGCCGGACAACAACCGGGGTGTAAGGTGATACCCAAGGGATACATCCACCAGCACCAGCAGGGTGTTCAGTAGAAACAACGGCAGATGGTAGCGTTCCATGATCACCCCTTCCGGCTGAACCGGTATCCCACCCCGCGCACGGTCTGGAAGTGGACCGGCTTGCCAGGGTCGGGTTCGAAGTAGCGCCGCAGGCGGACGATGAAGTTGTCCAGGGTCCTGGTCTCGGTGTCAGAGGTGTAGCCCCACACCGAGTGGAGCAACTCGCCGCGCGGGATGATCTCCCCCTCCTTCTGGAAGAAGAGCGCGAGCACGCGCACCTCCATCTCGGTCAGGTCGATCTCCCCCTGGGCCGTCCTGGCGCGATAGGAGAGCAGGAACACCTCGTTGGCTCCGAAGCGGTAGGCCTCCTCCACCGGTTCGGGGCGGTACCACGACGAGCGCCTGAGCATCCCCTTGACCCGCAGCAGGAACTCCATCAGGTTGAAGGGCTTGGTGAGGTAGTCGTCGGCGCCGTTCTCCAGCCCCTCCACCCGGTCGGCGTCCTCGGAGCGGGCGGTCAGCATCAGCACCGGCACCCGCGGATCGAGCCTGCGCACGGCGCGGCAGACCTGGAAACCGTCCATGCCGGGCAGCATCACATCGAGGATGATCAGGTCGAAGTGTTCAACCTCCAGCACATGCAGCGCCTTTTCGCCCGACTCGAAATGGCTGACCCGGCACCCCTCCTGCTCCAGGTTGAAACAGATACCGCGCGCCAGGTGGATCTCGTCCTCGACCAGCATTATGTGGGGTTTGTCGTTGGGCATAAGGTTCAAGGTTCAAGGTTCAAGGTTCGAGGTTCGAGGTTCAAGGTTCGAGGTTAACCCAGAACTTTGAACATTGGACTTAGAACCGGTTTTAAGCCGCCGGAAGGGTGATGGTGAAGGTGCTCCCCTTGCCAAGTCCCTCGCTCTCCACGCTCACGGTCCCGCCGTATCCGCGCACGATGGTCTGGACGATGTACAGCCCCAGGCCGGTTCCCCGCACGTTCTCACCCGCGGGGTGAACGCGGTAGAACATGCCGAAGACCTTCTGCAGCTCCCTCCGTTCCAGCCCGCGCCCACGGTCCCGGACCGAAAGGCGCACCGTCCCTCCGAGCCTTTCGAGCCTCACGGCGATGTCCGGGCTCTCGGGGGAATAGAGGGTGGCGTTTTCGAAGAGGTTGCGTAGCACCATGCCCATCTCTTCTGGGTCTACGACCACCTTGATCCCCGCCTCGGCCTCCAGGGAGATGCCCCCACCCTGGGGGAGCCTGGCCCGCTCGCGTTCCACGTGCTCGGCCAGCAGGGCCGAGATGTCGGTCAGACGCCTCTCGGCCGGCTTGCGGCGCTGCTCCAGACGCGCGGCCATGAGCAGGTTGTTGATCAGGTAGTGCAACCGGTCCGTGTCGGACAGCATGGTGTCGACAAAGGCGTCCAGTTTTTCCTCCGGCGGGTGGCGCAGGCGGATGGTCTCCAGGTGGAGTTGGATCGAGGCCAGGGGAGATTTGAGCTCGTGGGTCACCTGGGAGATGATGCCGCGCTGCTGCTGGTAGAGGGCGTTCTGCCGGTTCCAGTAGAGGAAGATGACGTAGACCCCGGCCAAGATGACCGCCAGCATCACCAGCCCCTCGACCATCACCACCCAGTTGAACCCCTGTCCGAGGAGCTCGGGGCGGTATTTCTCCGCCAACTCCCGGAATTCACGGTGCTTCCCCACAAACCAATAGATCCAGAAGACCACAAGGGTGATCCAGACCAACTGGATGGCAATCAGGGCCATGACCGGGTGGAATATCCTGCGGATAAGTTTCATGCGCGGTGCCGGATGAACCCGGCCGGATTGAAAGACACGCCTTGCCACTCCCAATTGATGCTTGTTTTTTGTCCGACTGCTCTGTTATAACCGCTGGGCGCTTCCAGTGCAATCAGAGAGTTACAGCGGAGAGTATGACATGCCCGTATTCGATTTCAAGCGACTGAAGCGCACCCTGATGATCTATCGCGTTGTCCAGGCCATGCTGGTGGGGCTGTTGCTCTTCATGGCGTACAATTTCCAGCAGCTCTTCGCCCTGCTGGGCAGGCCGGAGCGGTTCATGACCAGCATCATCTCCGCCATCGTCTGCCAGTTGATCCTGGTGTATCCGGTCTACAGGCTGGCCTGGCGCGATGCCGGCATCGAGGTTGAGGGGTGTGCGGTCGGCATATCCACGGAGCAACTGGCGGCCTTGCGCAAGAAGCGGCTATTGGGCGATCTGTGGAAATTCTGCGTCGTTGCCTTTTTCGTCACCTTCGTGGCCCTGGCGCCGGACGTCAAGAAGGCCGCCGTCGCCCCGCTGGTGCTCTCCATCACCATCTTCGCCTTCCTGCTGACCTGCCTGACCTACTTCCAGTGTTTCAATTTCAGCGCGAAGAAGCGGATGAAAGATGCGGTCTGAAATACAGAAGCTTTCGCCGCAGTGGTGTGATGCTCAGACCCTGTTCTTCTTCAGCTCCCGGAGCGGATAGAACGTGCCGCGCCAGGAAATGCCCCCCTGCACCAGGTTGAGGATCATCGTGCGCAGCAGGATGTAGATGAACAGGGCCGCGGTCAGGGGATAACCCACGGCGTGCCATGGTTTGGCCTTGTGGAAGCGGGCGCAGTCCATGAAGAGCAGGGCGATCAGGCAGACCACGGCGGCGTAGAGGGCACGGGTCGCGCCGCTCGTGACGAAGATGGCGACATACGGCCAGACGCTGCAGGTTGCATGAAAGAACGCCCCGAACAGGACCAGGGCCACGTTGTAATCGGCTCCGGAGAAGGCGTTCTTCTCTAGCCCCCGGATGACATCCGGCAGGGAGGAGTACCACTCCACGGAGAGAAACTCGGGGGCAAATGCAACGTCCTGGCGGAAGCCGGCCCGCTTGATGATCTTGCCCAGCTTGAGATCGTCGTCGGGACGCATACGGATGGTCTCGTGCCCCCCCACCTGCCGATAGACCTCTGCCCGCACCAAATTGAAGGCGCCGATCCCTATGTGGCGGCGGCTGTTTGGGTCTCTGGCCTTCCAGGGGCGGGTGAAGAGAGAGAAAAAGATGATGAATGAGGCGCCGAACATGGCCAGGAAGGTGGTCGGCATGCGCATGGCGGGGGTAGCGGCCAGGTGATCGAGCCGCTCTGCCTCCAGCAAGGTGACGGCCCGGGTCAGGACGGTCGGTTCCATGATGATGTCGGCATCGGTGAAGAGCAATAACTCTCCGCTGGCCCGATGGCTGCCAAGCCACTGGGCGTGGTTCTTGCCCAGCCAGCCGTGGGGGAGCTGGTCGACGTGGATCACCCGCAGCCGCGGCACGATCGTGGCCAGGCCGTCCAGGAAAGGACCGGTGCGGTCCTCGGAGCGGTCGTCCACCACGATCATTTCATAGTCGGGGTAGGTCAGGCTGAGCAGCGAATTCAGGGCTTCGAGTATCTTGCGTTCCTCATTGCGGGCCGCCACGATAATCGAGACCCGCGGCAGGGTGTCGTCCGGATCGGGGGTGACTTCGCGCAGCAAACGCACCGAGCGGTTGCCGATCACCAGGTCGAGCCCCAGAATGGCATAGACAATCAGGATGGCCAACCCGAGCCAGAAGAGGATGCTCATACCTGCCTCATTAAAGGAGAGCTGCGTGGCGAGCCGTATGGAGAGAACCGGGGCTAGCGCGACCAGTTTACCCTGACAAAATTCTCGGACCGGCTCCAGAGACCTTTGGACGGATGGTTGTCCCGTTCATGCGCCGGCATCGCGGTCCACTTGCCGTCGGGACGAGATCAGGGTATTCTAAGTTTTCTGGGGAAATGCTACCTTGACTTGCCCGATTGTCAAGGGAGCGGAGCAGGTATGATATGCTTGGTATACAAGCTGGACTTACCAGACCATGAAGTCTATTTCTCCGCATTAACCGGCTGCGGTCATACCGCGCCACAAAGGAGGCAACACCGATGGATGCTCTCGAGGCGATCAAGACCAGGCGAAGCGTGCGTAAATTCTCCGACAGGCCGGTGGAACCGGAGAAGCTGCAGGCGGTGCTGGAAGCGGCGCAACTGGCCCCTTCCTGGGCGAACATGCAGTGCTGGCGGTTCGTGGTGGTGCAGGATTCGGCAGTGAAGGAGAAGATCAGCGAGTTATCGTACGTGGAGGTGTTCTTCGCGCCAAAGGGATACAGGACGAATCCCGCTCAGAAGGCCCTTGCCGAAGCGCCGCTGGTTGTTGTCGCCTGCGCCGAGCCCACCCATTCGGGTGACCTGCGGGGCCAGCAGTACTACATGGCCGATGTGGGCATCGCCGCGGAGAACATCATGCTAGCCGCCCACGCCCAGGGGCTGGGGAGCGTTTTCGTGGGTGTTTTCGACGAGGAAGGTGTGGGCGAACTTCTGGACATCCCCCCGGAGATCCGTATCGTCGGGCTCTTCCCCATCGGTTATCCGCTGGAGGAGGGAAAGGGTGCTCCCAAGAGAAAACCTCTGGACGAGATCGTTTTTTACGAGAAATGGAAGGCATAGCCGGTTCGGTGCGCACGACGCACCCTATTCTGTCCTGCATTCCACCAGGTTTCAGTCTATTGATTTGAATAGTTGCATACTAAGGGGTATCACGCACCATGTGCCTGATGGCAATTGCGCTGGATAGCCACAGCCGCTACCGCCTGATCCTGGCGGCCAACCGGGACGAGTATTTTCAGCGTCCGACCGCTCCGGCCTCGTTTTGGGAAGATGCCCCGCAGCTCCTGGCGGGGCGCGACCTGCAAGCCGGAGGGAGTTGGCTCGGCGTCTCCACGGAGGGGCGTCTGGCGGCGGTCACCAATTACCGGGAGCCGCAGAGGCACGGACAACACCGCAGGTCGCGGGGCAGGATGGTGACGGATTTTCTGGCGGGGAACATACCGCCGCAGGCATACCTGGAAACGATCCGTGGTCAGGGCGAACAGTACGGCGGATTCAACCTGATAGTCGGCGACAGGGAGGGGCTGTTCTATTACTCCAACCGGGGCGTTGCCCCTTCGCGGATCTCCCCGGGCATCCATGGCCTGAGCAATCATCTGCTCGACACCCCCTGGCCGAAGGTGGTTGCCGCCAGGGAGCGTCTACAGCGCCTGCTGCGGGATGATACACCAGAGCCGGAGGCACTGTTCGCACTCCTCTCCGATACCGCCACCTTTCCCGATCAACTGCTGCCAGACACCGGGGTCGGTCCGGAGCGGGAGCGCCTGCTCTCCTCCCTGTTCATCGCGGGCTCCGACTACGGCACCCGCTCCTCCAGCATCGTCCTCATCGACCGTGAAAACCGCATCACCTTCATGGAACGGAGCTACGACGAAAACCATGCTGCGACGGGCACCGTGTGCCACACCCTCCCAGGTTCATAGACGCGCTGGGCCGCAGCCAACAAGCGGCTGGGCTTTCACAGCACCGGTCTGTGTTCGGATGCCTTTCCGGCAATAAACCTGATCAATGTCGGGATGTTAAATGCGGTATCCTTGGAAGGTCAAACCATTGCGGCGAAAAAAAAGGGCGGGGCCATACGGCGCCGCCCTTTTTGCAGGCAATGGCGGAGAGATCATCACATGAAATC
The DNA here is from genome assembly GCA_016182975.1 of Deltaproteobacteria bacterium. Lineage (GTDB taxonomy): Bacteria > Desulfobacterota > Desulfuromonadia > Geobacterales > Pseudopelobacteraceae > JACPFJ01. Next base: position 72,971 of record JACPFJ010000023.1, on the reverse strand, counting down.
CAGCATCGAAAGTTGCGATATCTTGGCGGTAGCCGCCAGCGATGCCTCGAAGGCATTCTTCTGATTGTTCAACTCGACCCCAAGTTGCGCATAATCAACATTTTGGATGTCGCCTACTATGGACTGTAACGTATTTTTGTTATTTTCATTCAGCTTGGACATGTTGTCGAGACGGGTAAGCCGCGACAGGTTGTCGCTGATTGCATAGTTTACCTGTTTGATGCCGTCCTGGATAGCCAACCTGCCCTGCGTAATACCCGCAGCATCGCTCGGGGTTGTGTCGTCTCCAACAGCGATAATCAGATCATCAATGGTTTTCAGGATGTCAGTGTCGCCATAATCCGGGAGTTCATCGGCTACAGCCGGTGGAGTGGTCTTACCCAAGATGAGCCGGTCTCCGGTAATGCTCATGGCCTGTGTGATGCCCGGTGCGATCTCGATCGTGAGCTGGGTGCTGTCGCCGGCGTAATCGTTGTTTGTTTTGTTGAATGGTTCTATATTATTGATGGCGCCGCCAAAGATGAACTGGTCTCCCATCCTGGAGTTCGCCATTTCCACGATCTGCTTTTTGAGGTCGCCAAGCTGCTCTTTGGCGTTCTGGCGCTGGCTCGGATCGCTGCTGCCGCTCATTGTATTGAGGATCTTGCCGACCTCGTTGAGGATATCGGTTATTCCCGTCAGGGCCGTACTGCTGAAGTTCACCCAGGTCTTGGCCTTGCTGATATTGCTGGAGAACTGGTCCGTCGTCTTGAGCCTGTCGCCGATATCCAGAAGTACTCCGGCTGAAATCGGCTTGTCGCTGGGCCGGTTTACCTTCTGCCCCGAGGAGGTCAATTCCTGCAGTCTGTCGAGTTTTTCGCGTCCCTGCTGGATGTTGTACAGTGCATTGGCCGAGGTGGTGTTTGGTGTGATGCGCATGAAATTCTCTCCTAACGTATGAGACCGATTGCGACGTCCATCATCTCGCTGGTGGCGGTAATCAGTTTGGCCGAGGCCTGGTAGGACCTCTGGTACCTGATGAGGTTGGTCAGCTCCTCATCCAGGGATACGCCCGAATTCGACTCGCGCAGGGCGGACAACTGCTTGCTGAAGGCCTCGTCATGGGCAACGGTGTTTTTGGCCGACTGGACATCCAGGCCGACCTTGCTCACCAGGCTGCTGTAGTAATTGTTGAAGGTTGCGGTAGCGGCAGCGCCGAACGGCACATTCTTGGAGCTCGCCAGGTGGGCAATTTCGAGTGCCTTGCGATTGTCGCCAGGCAATGCTGCGCTTGACGACGCCGCAATCGTGTTCACGTTGAGTCCGGGGTCGAGCGCAATGTTCGCCGCAGCGCCCGGAACGGCCGCCAGCGTTGTGAAGAAGTTCTGTCCCGGGGGGTCTCCGGTCGGATTGTATCCGGTGGAGTGGCTGGCGTTTACGGCATCCACCACCGCTTTGGCCAGTATGTCCACCTGGGTCAGATAGTCGGGGATGATCGTGTCGCGCATGGCCAGTATCGCCCCCAGCTTGCCTGTAGTCGGGCTGATCGTGGTCAAGGCGCCACCAGCGGGAGTCAGTTGGACGACGAAACTGACCGGGTCTGTCTTGTCGATGGAAAAGGCCCCCGCAGTCGAACCTTTGACGAGGTCATAGGTGCCGTTGGCGTCCGTGAAGCTTACATCCGTGGTGCCGTCGCCGTACTCCTTGTAACTGATGCCGATCTCCTGGGACATCTCCCGGATAAGCTGATCCCGCTGGTCCCTCATCTCGTTGGCGTTGCCGTTCACCAGTTCGGTGGTCTTGATCTGGCCGTTGAGTTGGGCGATATTCTTCAGGATCGCGTTCAGGCTGTCAGTCATAGGGGTAAGCGCGGCGTTCTGCGTGGTGATGGAATTGTTCAGGGTCGTGCTGACGAAATTGAAGTTGTCAACCATCGTGTTGGCACGGGTGATGACGGCCTGTCTTTCCAGGTAACCGGCCGGATTAAGGGTCAGGTCCTGCCATGCACCGAAAAAATTGGTTATCGCCGTACCGATGCCGTCATTGGTGACCTCATTGAATGCCGGTTCGATCTGTTGAAGCACCTGGGACTTGGCCGTGTCAAAGCCCAGGGTGGTTTCGGCGTTAACCAACTGCTGCTGCAGAAGGCCGTCGTAATAGCGTTCTACCGCTGCTATTTGTACCCCGGTACCCAGCGGAAAACCGTTTGCCGTTGTCGGCGGGGCGGATTCCAGGACCACCCGCTGACGGGAATAACCCGGGGTGTTGACATTGGCGATGTTCTCGCTCGTCACCTCGTTGGCCAACTGAAAGATCCTGAGGCCGTTCTTGCCGATCTCCAATGCAGCGGAGAGACTCATGTCATGCCTCCATGTTGATCATGACGGCACCGGCAGGTCGTTGCTGATAACCGCCGGATACGCCATATAAGTTCGATTGGTTGAGTATCCGCGCCAAAAAACCGAGTGACTGGTTCACCGTTGCCGCAAAACGTTCCGCGATCTCGCGATTCATCGCTGCCGCCTGTCGTACCCGCTCCGCCAACATGTTCAACTCCACGTGCAGACGCGGAATCCCGGTATCCCCCTGTTTTTTCATCAGGGCGGCCAAATCCCCCAGGGTAGCGCCCGGCGGGAGCCCCGCACCTGCGAGTGCCTCCCCGATCACTTGACGAAGTTGCGTGGTATGCGCTTCGATGCGTGCCGCAACGTCCTCTTTCAGGCCGTTTATCTCGGCCATGGCATCAATGTGCAACCCCGTCAGCTCGCCTGTCTCCCGTACCAAGAGGGCGAGCAGCTCTTCCAGCAGCTTCTGCTGCTCAGAAAGCGTTTCCGTTAGTATTTTTATCTTCATTCATCCATCTCCTCAACCGGCTTGGCAGGGTGTTCCCACCGGCCGGTCTGCCTGCCGCTGTTACGCGTCTCCTGGCGGACGATCTCCTTTTCTATCTGCTGTGCCAGCCCCAACCCGCCCCGTTTCACGGCTGCCGTGGAGTACTCCTGGTCCAGCAGCGAGCGGTAGACCTCCTCGCCGTGTCCGCCGCCGGTCATCTTGTCCTGCGGCACCGTGGAACGCATGGATTTCATCATCATGCCGACAAAGAGCCCTTCGAAGTCCTGGGAGACCTTCCTGGCCTGAAGTCGCTGCTTCTCGCCGAGCCCAGCCGCGCCTCCCTGGCGTTGCAACTGGCGCGCCTTCTCGGCTGCACCGTCTCCCGAAGAGGGCATGTTCTGGGGGATACCGATGTCCATGGGCCTATCCTTCTTATCGCCGTAATGCCGCGCTTCTTGAGCCGGCAGCTGGATTTAAATGATCGCGAGCTCGGCCTGCAACGCGCCGGAGGCCTTGATGGCCTGCAGTATCCCGATCAGGTCGCGGGGGGTCACCCCCAGCAGGTTGAGCGCCCGGACCACGTCACCTATGCTGGCCCCTTCGGGCATCACCGTCAGCCGGCGCGATTCCTCCTCGACCTTCATCTCGGTCCTGGGAACGACCACGGTTTCGCCGGTCCTGCTGAGCGGGGCCGGTTGGGAGACCTGGGGCGTCTCCTTGATCACCAGCGAGAGATTGCCGTGGGAGACCGCCACGGTAGAGATTCGTACGTTGTCGCCCATCACGATGGTCCCGGTGCGCTCGTTCAGCACTACCCTGGCCTGAATATCCGGCTTCACCTCCAGGGTTTCCAGTGCGGCCACGAATTCTACGGTGCGATCGGCGTACCCCTCGGGGATACGAAGCAAGACCGTCCCGGGGTCTATCGTTGCAGCCACCGGGGACCTGAACTTGTCGTTGATGACGGCGGTTATGCGGGCGGCGGTGGTGAAATCGGCCTGGCCGAGGTTGAGCCGCAGGCTCGACTTGCCCGCCAGCACGTTGGGCAGCTCCCGCTCCACCAGCCCTCCGTTGGGTACACGGCCGGCGGTGGGGTGATTCTTCTGGGCACTGGCCGCCTGGCCGCCAAAGGCGAACGAGTTGGTCAGCACCGATCCCTGGGCAACGGCGTAGACCTGGTTGTCGGCGCCTCTGAGGGGCGTCATGATCAACGTCCCGCCGGCGATGCTTTTCGAATCGCCCAGGGACGAGACCGTCACATCCAGACGATTGCCCTGTTTGGCGAACGGAGGGAGCGTGGCGGTAACCATTACGGCCGCCACGTTCTTGACCGTTATGTCACTACGGTTGACGCTGATCCCCATCCGCTCCAGCATGTTGACCACCGACTGCACCGGAAAACGGGTCTGGTCGCTGTCGCCGCTGCCATTCAATCCCACCACCAGGCCGTAGCCCACCAACTGGTTGTCCCGCACCCCTTCAAAGGAGGCGATGTCCTTGATCCGGACGGCATGGGCGTTGGATGCCAGCAGTAGCAGGATGCACAATGCAAGGATTCTTTTCATGGATATGCCTTTTATGCCGGGAAAACCGTTTTTCAAAACGGCCAGACCTTATCGACGATGTTCATCAGCCAGCCCGGACTCTGGCGGTCGGAGATGATCCCCCTGCCGGAGTAGGAGATCCTGGCATCGGCCACAAAGATGGAGTTCACGGTATTGTCGGTGCCGACGTCACGCGGCCGTACGGTCCCTTCGAGAACGATTTCCTGGTCCTCGTTGTTTACCTTGATGTTGCGGCGTCCCTCGATCATCAGGTTGCCGTTGGGAAGCACCTCGATCACACGGGCGGTTATAGTTGCCCTGAGGTTCTCCTGGCGCGAGGTGGAGCCGGAACCCTGGAACTTGGAGTCGACATTGGCATTGATCAGCTTGGAGAGGTCACCGATGTTGTTCTTGAACAGTCCTACCTTCTCCAGCCCCATGAAATTGGGGATGCCGGCGTTGACGCTCGACCCGCGCGACGTGTCGGTCTTGGCCTCCTTGGAGGCGCTGGCGGTCTCGGAGATGACGATGGTGATGATGTCGCCCTTGCGGCGCGCCTTGAAGTCCTCGGTGACACCCGCCGATGATGCCTGCCAGATGGAACCGCTGGAGTAATCCGCCGGGGGCCGCTGCAACTGTTCGTCGAGACCGGCGGTCTTCACTTCCGTCTTCTGCACCGCACAGCCCGCCATGAACAGCAGGGAAAGTATGTATATGGCGCGTTTCATAGATAATCCTTAGTCCCTGTGCATCCCTAAAAACTGACCTGCACCGTGGTTGCGTTGACGACGCGGGCCGGGATTTCCTTCTGGGAATTGAGGTTCTGCACCATGATGACGTCCCCCACGGCACCGGCGCTCCTCGCCCTTCCAGCAACAGTTATCTTCAAGACCTCGTTCTCGGCCACTATTGTGACCATCTGGCCGGATTTGATGAGCGGGACCTTTTCCACCTGGTCCAGCCTGACCGCCGCATTGGCCTTGATCGTCGACCGCGCCCGCTTGCCGGTGAGATCGCCCGGATTCAGGGTAAACTTGCCCGCCACCGCGGCAACGTCACGCCTCTGAACGGCAATATCAGCGGCGGTGATGGTCGTACCGTGATCGAGTTGGCGAAGCGTCACTACCATGTCGGCCAGTGCTTCGACATCCACCTGCACCGGGATGTTGCCCACCACCCGCTCGTTCTGCCGCGCCACGACCGCCAGGCTGGCCGCTCCCCACCCTTCCCACTGCCGGGGGGCCAGCACCTCGTACTGCAGCTCCCCTTCCGGCAGCCGGGGAGTGCCGTTGACGGAGATCCGCCTGAGGCGGATTTCCCAGCCCAGGCCGGCAGTTTTCTGCTGGACGTAGGCCGTCACCGCCGCGCGGACCTCCGCGTCACGGTTGAACTGCGCCGGCGTCTGGGCCGCCTGACAGAACGCCGCTGAAAAGAATGTGCACAGACATGCTATGAATACAATGCGTAACATCATTTACCTTTTCAGGTTGTTCGCCTGCTGCAGCATCTCGTCCGATGCCTGCAACGCCTTGGAGTTGATCTCGTAGGCCCGTTGCCCCGTGATCATGCTGACCATCTCCTCCATCACGCTGACGTTGCTCATCTCCAGGAAACCCTGGGCTATGCTGCCCAAGCCGGTCTGACCGGGGGTGCCGGTCGTGGCCGCCCCGGAGGCGTCGGTCGGAATGAAGAGGTTTTTACCCTGGGCCGAAAGGCCCGACGGGTTGGGGAACGACGCCAACTGGATGTTCCCCACGCTGGTCGGCGTGGTCTGGCCGGCCTGCATTACCGATACCGTGCCGTCGTTTCCGACATTGACCTTGGTGGCATTGCTCGGCAGGACCACCTCGGGCAGCAGCGGATAACCGTCGGAGGTCACCATCCGCCCCTGACTGTCCTTTTTGAAGGTCCCCGAGCGGCTGTAAGCGGTGGAGCCGTCGGGAAGCTGGATCTGGAAGAATCCGTCCCCCTCGATGGCCATGTCCAGTTCGTTGCCGGTCTGGGAAAAGTCGCCGGCGGTGAATATCTTGGTTACCGCCGCCAGTCGCGACCCGAGACCGATCTGGATGCCTGTCGGTATCTGGGTGGCATTGGTGGAGGGGGCCCCGGTAGTCTTCAGGTTCTGGTACATCAGGTCCTGGAAATCGGCCCGGCTCTTCTTGAAGCCGGCCGTGTTGACGTTGGCCAGGTTGTTGGCCACCACGTCGATGTTCTTCTGTTGCGACTGCATCCCCGATGCCGCCGTCCATAACGCGCGTATCATCTTTCAGCTCCTTTTCGGATATGATTTGTTTACAGCCGTCCCAGGTCATTGACCGCCTTGGCGGCCATCTCATCGAAGCTCCTGATTGTCCGTTGGCAGGCCTCGAAGTAACGGTTGGTCTCTATCATTTGCACCATCTCGGTGATGCTGTCGACGTTGGAACCCTCCAGATGCCCCTGGCGGATTTCGGCTTTGGCTGGCTGCGGAGTTGCCTGCGGATTTGCCGGGAGCAACAGCGTCCCGGCACTCTTGGTCAGGCTGTAGGGCTTGGGAAAGTCCACTACGCTGATGGCGCCGGCCGGATTGCCGTCAACGCTCACCTCCCCCCTGGCATCGATCTCGACCCTGCTTCCCTGGATGCGGATCGCGCCCCCCTGCCCCATGACCGGGAAACCGTCCACCGTCACCAGGGTCCCATCGGCGGCCAGGCGAAAGTTCCCCTGGCGGGTGTAGGCCGGCCCGTCGGGGGTGCTGACCGTGAAGAAACCGTCCCCGTCGATGGCCAGGTCAAAGGTATTGCCGGTCTGGGCCACCGGACCCCGCTCGTAATCGATAAAGACATTGTCCTTATGCAGGATGGGATCGGCTGTGCCGCCCGGGGGAACCGCAGGCGGGTTTGCGCTCCCGGCCAGCATGCTCTCGAAAAGCATCTTGTCCTTCTTGAAGCCGGGGGTATTGGCGTTGGCCAGGTTGTTGCTGATGATATCCAGGCGCTTCATTGCCGCGATGTTGCCCGACAGTGCCGAATACATGCCGCTGTTCATAGGTTGTCTCCTTTATGCCTTGTGCAGCTTCAGCTTGCCCCGCAGTCTGACCATGGCCTGGCTGAGCAGTTGCGAGATACGGGATTCGGTAAGCCCAAGCGCCTCGCCGATCTCCTTGAGGTTGAGGTCTTCGCTGTAGTAGAGCGTTACCGCCAGACGCTCCTTTTCGGGCAGGGTCTCGATGGCCACCCCCAACGCCTCGGCCAGTTGCTTCATCATCACCTGCTGCTGCGGGCTCTTGTCCTCGCTCTCGCACAACACGTCCGCCAGACAGAGCGGGTTGCCTTCATTGTCCTCCCAGCTGTCGTCGATGCTGATAAAGGTGAAAACGTGGACGTCATCGAGCATCTCGTAGTAGTCGTCCAGCCCGATGTTGAGGGCATCCGCGACCTCTTCGCCGGTTGGATTGCGTCCCAGACGATGCTCCAGACTGGCAACCTCCCGTTCCAGGCGTTTGTATTTCTCGCGCATTGAGCGGCTGAGAACGTCGCGGGAACGCAACTCATCGATAATCGTGCCGCGCACGTGCTGCTCGGCAAAGGTCTTAAAGAGCACGCCCCTGGCAGGGTCATAACGGTCTGCTGCATTTATCAGGCCAATCATCGCGGCACTCATCAGGTCCTGCGGGTCCACGTGCGGCGGGAGCTGGGGGGCTATTCTCCCGACCAGATACTTGACCAGCGGCAGATGCTCGATGATCAACTCGTCGCGGCTTGGCGGGCTATTGCCGATGAATTGACGCTTTGCCTTCAGGGCACACACGGCTCAATTACCACTGGGGTTATCGAGGAAGCGCCGGAAGAAGAACTGGATATTCCCCTTGAGACGCGTCTGACGGCTGTTCTCAATGACCCGTTTGGCCAGAGTGGTAAAGCAGGTGGCCGCCTCCGACTCGGGAAACAGCTCGGAAACCGCCTTCTGCCGTTTGACCGCCTCGACCACCTTTTCGTCCTTGACCACGCATCCCAGGTAATCCAGGGAGATGTCCAGGAAGCGGCCGGCCACATTGGCCAGTTTGCGGAACACCTCAAGGGCATCTTCGCTGTCCTTGGCCATATTGACCAGCACCTTGAAATGGTGTTCCGCGTAGCGCGTGGCCAAAAGCTTGATCAGGGCGTAGACATCGGTGATGGAGGTCGGCTCGGGGGTAACCACCACGATGATCTCCTGGGCCGCCACCGTGAAGTAGGTCACGTTCTCGGAGATGCCGGCCTCGGTATCGACGATCATGATGTCGAACTGCTCCTCCAGCATGTCCAGTTCGTCCAGAAGCTTCAGTTTTTCATGCTGGCCCAGGCTGGTGAACTCCTGGATGCCGGAGCCGGCCGGGATGATCTTGATGCCGGCCGGTCCGTCGATGATGATTTCGGAGAGGCTCTTCTCTCCATTCAGCACGTGATTCAGATTGTAGGCCGGGGAAAGGCCCAACAGCACGTCCAGGTTGCCCAGCCCCAGGTCGGCGTCGATGATCAGCACCTTCTTCCCCTGCGACGACATGGCTATGGCCAGGTTGGAGACCACGTTACTCTTACCCACGCCCCCCTTGCCGCTGGTCACCGAGATGACCCGTATCCCCTGCCGGTCGGTGATGGCGCCCGTCTGCGACACGTCAGGCTGCTGGTCCTTGCGGGCTTTTCGAGCCATCTGACGCAGGGTGTCGGCCTGGTCACCCGTTCCGGTAATAGCACTCATTCGGCCTCCTCCCTGAGAATCATGTCAGCCAGTTTGGAGGAGGTTGCCACTTCGATATCCTCTGGTACCCGCTGCCCTGTCGTGAAATAGGCGATCTGCAGATTGTCTCTCATCAATAGGTTGACCATGTTGCCGAAGCTCTCACTCTCGTCGATCTTGGTGAAGACCACCTTGCTTACCTGGAAGATGCTGAACCGGGAAAGGATCTCTTCCAGTTCGCGGTCCTTGGTGGTAGCGGAGAGACAGAGATAGACCTCGATCGGTATCCTGTTATCGAGGAAGTTCTTCATCTCGTCCAGTTTTTCCTTGTCCTTGTGGCTGCGGCCGGCCGTGTCGATGAAGATCAGGTCGCAGGCGGAATGTTTTTCCACCGCCTTCTCCAACTCCTTGGGGGTGGATGCCACCTCCAGGGGTATGCCCATTATGCGGGAATAGGTCTTGAGCTGCTCCACCGCACCCACCCGGAAGATGTCCATGGTGATCAAGGCCACCTTGTTGCCGCGGTTCAGGGCATACATGGCGGCCAGCTTGGCGGTGGTGGTGGTCTTGCCGACGCCGGTCGGTCCCACCAGTGCGATGATGCGCGGCGAATTCTTCCGCAACTTGAGCGTGCCGGCGAACCTGATCAAGCGGCCCAGAGTCTCGCCGAGGCGGTTCCTGAGGGTCTGGTTGCCCCCCTCCACCGGCAAGGTATTGAGGGTGTCCAGGATTTTTCTGATCAGCTCGGTGGAGACACCGCTCTTTACCAGTTCCCGGGCCAGGGGTGAGTCTTCCGGGAGGATCTCCTCACCGGACTGCCCCCCCGAGACCGGCTCGTCCAACGCATTCGGCCATTGCACGGTCCTGACGCCCCCCTCCTGGCTCTTGGCCAGTGTATTGAGCAGGAGCTTCTTGATCTCCTCCAGGTCGCTGCGGGGAATGTTTTTCAGGTTGAAGCCGCTCTCCTGCTGTCCGGCCGGCCTCGTCCCATCATCAGGATTCTCCTCCTTGCGCGACCCCTCCTCACGCCGGGAAAGCGCCTCGACCTTGTCGCGCAATTCCTTGAGTTCACGCGCCAGGGGGGCCAGCATGGAGTTCTCCAACTCCTCCTTGGCGGTGCGCTCCCGCATCGGGCTCTCACGGTAAGGGGCCGGGGGCGCCGGAGGGGCCGGCTTACGGGCGGGGTCAAGGGCCGCCGTTACCCGGTAAACCTGTTTGCTGAAGAAGCCGAATATCCCCCCGGCCTTGTCCTTCTTGGTCGAGAGGATCATGGCGTCGGGGCCGAGTTCGGCCTTGACCATGCGCAGGGCCTCCGCCATGCTTGCTGCCTGAAAGGTCTTAACCAGCATTGATGCTCACCACCCCAAGTGACTGGATTTTTACATTCTGCGGAATTTCGTTGTGTGACAGGACCGCCAGATGCGGCATGAAGCGCTCGATCAGCTTTCTGACGTGCCGACGGATGGATGGGGATGCCAGGAGCACCGGCTGGGCTCCGCTCGTGCCGCAGCGTTCGGACATGGAACGGATGGCGGTGATGATCTGCTGGGCCGTATTCGGCTCGATGGCCAGAAAACTCCCCTGATCCGAGGGCTGAATCGCGTCGGCGACGATGTCCTCCACCTCGCGATCGAGGGTGATCAGACAGAGTTTATCGTCCTCCAGCTTGTACTGGTCGACGATGAAGCGCCCCAGTCCCTGGCGGACAAACTCGGTTAGCACGTCCGGATCCTTGGTGAGCGAGGCATAATCTGCCAGGGCCTCCAGGATGGTGCGCATGTCGCGGATGGAGACCCCCTCCTTGAGGAGGTTCTTTACCACCCGCAGCACGGTGCCCAGGTTGAGCAGGTTGGGGATCAACTCCTCCACCACCTTGGGAGCCGAAACCGCTACGTTGTCCAACAGCTGTTGAATTTCCTGTCTGCCGACCAGTTCGTGGGCGTGACGCTTGATGATCTCGCTGATGTGCGTGGCCACCACGGTGGTGCTGTCCACCACGGTGTATCCGTTGATTTGGGCATTGTCCCGCCCCTCCGAGCTGATCCAGACGGCCGGCAGTCCAAAGACCGGCTCCTTGATGTTTACCCCCTCGATACCGGCCGTCACCGCGCCTGAGTCCATGGCCAGGTACTGGCCGATCAGCTCGCTGCCTCCCACACGGGCGCCGCGGATGAGCAGGTTGTATTCGTAGGGCTTGAGCTGCAGATTGTCGTGGATATGGATGGGTGGTACCACAAAGCCCAGCTTTTGTGCGTATTGGCGGCGAATGGAACGGATGCGCTCCAAAAGCTCGCCATCCTGGGACGCATCCACCATCGGCACCAGGCCGTAGCCCACCTCCAACTCCAGCACATCCAGTGGACGGATGGCCGAGGCCTGGTCAATGGCGTCTTCGCCGGCAGCGGCCTCGGGAAGGGCGGCTTCCTCCACCACCTGGGCCTTCTCGCGCGCCAGCTTGCCCGCCAGGAAGGTCACGCCCGAGAGCAGCAGAAAGGCGAAATGCGGCAGACCTGGGATCAGGGCGAACAGGAACAACACCCCGGATGAGACATAGAACGCCTTGGGGTAATTGAGGAACTGGCCGGTGATCTCATGGCCGAAGCTGTTCTCGTCGGCCGATCGTGTGACGATGATACCAGCGGCGGTGGAGATGATCAGGGCCGGGATCTGGGCCACCAGGCCCTCACCGATGGTGAGCAGGGTGTAGTTGGTCAGGGCGGCCTCTATCGGCATCCCCTGTTGCCATATCCCGATGATCAGGCCACCGAAGATATTGACCAGCACGATCAGGATGCCGGCCACCGCATCGCCGCGAACGAACTTGCTGGCACCGTCCATGGAACCGTAGAAATCGGCCTCTCGTGAAATCTTGAGACGACGGGCCCTGGCCTCTTTTTCGGTGATCATGCCGGCGGAGAGGTCGGCATCGATGGCCATCTGTTTTCCCGGCATGGCGTCGAGGGTGAAGCGGGCAGTGACCTCGGCCACCCGGCCGGCGCCCTTCGTGATGACCACGAAGTTGATGATCACCAGGATCAGGAAGATGACCGCGCCGACCACGTAGTTTCCGCCGACCACGAATTGACCGAATGCCTTGATGACGGCGCCGGCCGCCTCCACGCCTTCACTGCCGTGCAGCAGGATCAGGCGTGTGGAGGCGATGTTGAGCGCCAAGCGAAAGAGGGTGGTTACCAGCAGGACCGAGGGGAAAACGGAGAAATCGAGGGGGTGCTGGGTGTAGAGGCAGATCAGCAGGATGCAGAGGGCAATGGTGATGTTGGCAGCCAGGAAGATGTCCAGAAAAAAGGCCGGGAGCGGGATGATCATCAGCGCCAGCACGCCGATCAGCGCCAGCGCCACGTAGATATCGGAGTTCTTGCGGTAACCGCTCAACTCTATTGCTTCAACCGTACCGTTGGCCATCGTTTGTTTAGTTTCTGCCCTTGTGTTGGTTTATTTGAAAAAGCAGCATATTTTATGCATTTCTCATGCCGCCGGCTTCAGTATATCCGCGACTCGGCGATGTCCACTGGAGTTCGCGGAACGTGCCTTTTACCATCGCTATTACAACACAATCCTGCCATACCGGCCCAGACTGCATCGTCAAACTATTGAACAGAGTCGAAATATTGACAACACTGCCGATTTCAAGCATTAAATCAACTCGAAACTCAAAACTTATTTTCAGACCTTTCCCTTCAAGCGGTAGACATAGGCCAGCACCTCGGCCACGGCCGCGTAAAGCGACTCGGGGATCGCCTCGTTTTCATCCACCTGGTCATAAAGCTCCCGCGCCAGAAAACGGTTCTCCACCAGTGTTATCGTGTGTTCCCGGGCGATTTTCTTGATGGCCTGGGCCATTTCGTCGGCCCCTTTGGCGATCACCACGGGGGCAACCATCCGCTCGCGATCGTACTTGAGTGCCACGGCAAAGTGAGTCGGGTTTGTGATGACCACATCGGCCGTGGGGATGATCTTTATCATCCGCCTCCTGGCCGCCTGGAACTGCAACTTCTTGATCTTACCCTTGATCTCCGGGTTCCCCTCCTGATCCTTGTGCTCGTCCTTGACCTCCTGCTTGGTCATCTTGAGGTTCTCGATGTAACGCCACTTGACGTATATCAGGTCGAGGATACCGAGGATGATCAGCACCCCGCAGGTATGGGTGACGATCTTGAAGGCGATGTGCCCTACATAGCCGATGATGGTCTCGATGTCGGCTTCCGCCAGGAAGGCGATGTTCTCGGTCTCGTCCTTCATCACCCGGTAGGCGATGTAGGCCACCACCGCGAGTTTGAGCAGCGACTTGAGCATCTCCAGCAGGGCATCCTTGTTGAAAAGCTTGCCGAAACCGGAGAGGGGGCTGAGCTTGCCTAAATCAAGACTGATCCGCTCCAGATTAAATTCCAGTTGGCCGTTGTCCTGAACAATTTTGGTCAGAAACGCGGTCAGGACGATGGTCACCACCAGCGGGGCCAGCAACACGACGATCAGGGTAAACAGCTTGAGCGAGAGCGAGTACATGTTGGCCTCGGTCAGCTCAAAGCTCCCCATCGTGGTGAAGATGGCAGTCGCCTGCTTCTTGAGGCCATCCACCATGTAACCGCCGAAGATGTAGAGACAGACTATCCCGCTCAGCAGGGTGAGGGACGAGGAGAGAACCTGGCTCTGGGGGGGCGCACCCTTTTTACGGGCCTCACTGAGTTTTTTTCCGGTCGGCTGCTCGGTTTTGGAATGCTTGTCTACATCTTCAGCCAGAGATCATCCCCCCTTTGCCAGCAACCCGAAGAGGGTGTCGATCTGCCCCTTGACCTGCCCGAACGAAACCTCCAGGACATGAAAGAATACCAGCAGGGTCATACCCAGCACGATAAACCCGATGCCGATGTTGAGCGGCAGGCTGATCATGAAGATGTTCATCTGGGGAAAGGCCCGCGCCATGATCCCCAGGGCCACGCTGGCCAGCAGGAGCGACACCATCACCGGAGCCGCCAGCCTGACGCCGATGACGAAGATGTCCATGGTCCGCTTGACGAGGAAGGTGATGATTTCGCCGCTCAGGTGCATGCCGCCGATAGGGATAATGCTGAAGCTGTCCACGATGGTGCGGATGAAGAGGTGATGGATGTTCATGGAGAGAAACAGCAGCGTGGCCAAGAGTGTCTGCAGCACTGACATGATCTGGGTCTGGTTTCCATGGGTCGGATCAATGATCTGGGAGATGGTGAAGCCCATCTGCATGCCGATGATCTGGCCGCTGAATTCAACCGCCGCGAAGATGATCTGGGTGATGAATGCCAGGGTCAGGCCGACCGCCGCCTCGCGCAGGAGCAGCACCCCCAGGGAGAAGACATCGGTCGGCATGGGGGGCGGGGTGATGCTGAGGGCGGGAAAACTGACCAGCGTGATCATCGCTATGGCAAGCATCTTGATCCGCAGCGGCAGGCTCCGGCCGCCGAAAACCGGCAGCGCGGCGAAAATGCCCGCCACGCGGGAGAGCACCAGGGCAAAGATGATCACTTCCCGCGGAGAGGGAAAGGGGAGCAGGGGGAACATCGGCTAGCGTCCTGTGCGCTTGGAAAGCCGCATCGGCTATCGTCTCATGGTGGCAATGAATGAGTATATTTCGCGAGTAAAATCGCTCATATAGGTCATCATCCAGGGAAAAAAGATGATCATGGCGACCATTACGGCAATGATCTTGGGGGCAAAGGCCAGGGTGGCTTCGTTGATGGATGTCACCGCCTGGAACACGCTGATGAGCAGACCCACCACCAGGCTGAATATCAGCAGCGGGGCCGACAGGAGCAGCGTCGCCTCGAAGCTGCGCCGGGCTAGTTGTACGACAAGTTCAGGGGTCATACACTTTCTCCTAATTCCACTAGCCGAAGCTCTTCACCAGCGAACCGATCACCAACTCCCAGCCGTCCACCAGCACGAACAGCAGGATCTTGAACGGCAGCGAGATCATTACCGGCGGCAGCATCATCATCCCCATGGACATCAGCACCGAGGCCACCACCATGTCGACCACGATGAAAGGGATGTAGATCAGAAACCCGATCTGAAAGGCGGTGCGCAGCTCCGAGATCATGAAGGCCGGGATGAGGGTCAGGGTGGGAATGTCGTCGGCGTTTTTGGGACGTGGCAGTTTGGAAAGGGTGACGAACAACGCCAGGTCCTTTTCCCTGGTCTGGGAGAGCATGAACTTGCGCACCGGCTTGAGGGCTAGTTCCACGGCCAGTTCCTGGGTGATCTGCTGGGCCTTCCATGGTTGGTAGGCCTCCTTGCTGATCTGCTGCCAGACCGGGTTCATGATGAAAAAGGTCAGAAACATGGCAAGCGCCAGAATGATCTGGTTGGATGGCGCCTGCTGTGTGCCCATGGCGGTGCGCAGAAAGGAAAGCACCACCACGATGCGGGTGAATGAGGTGGTCATGATCAACAGGCCGGGCGCCAGCGAAAGGATGGTCAGCAGCAGGAATATCTGAACGGTAACCGCCACATCTCCCGGCTTTGAGGCGGTCCCTACGCCGATATTCAGCGATGGCAACGGCAACGGCTCGGCCTGGGCCGGAAACGCCGCCAGCAGCACCAGCAGCAGGGGTAAAACCGCAAACAGCACCCATCTGTAACGAACAACAAACCGCATGTCAACCTTTCCGCCCGTCCGCATCCCTGCGAAACAGGCCAAACAAGCGCCCGCGAACCAGGCCGGCGTCTTCAAGCACCTCGATCTCTTCAAGCACGTTCACCTGTTTGATGAGGGTGAGGCCGTCTTCCGTGCTGGAGAGCAACAGGTACTCTCCAGCCACCTCAATCAGGATCAGCGCCTTCTTGGGCGCAATATAGCGGGTCTCCACAAGACGGATGTGCTTCGAGGCGAATCGGGCCGTGGGCGTCCCGCCGAAAAGCTTGCTGGAAAAATGCCGTGTCAGCAGGATGAGCCCGACCACTATGGTCAGGGCGGCGATCATCTGGAGAAAGCTGGTAAGGAAGCTGAATCCCTGGCTGGTAGTTCCTTCGGCGCGGGCGAGTGTGGGGAGGCAGAGGAGCAGGGTCGCTACGGCCCCCTTCACAGGATCTTCTCCACCCTTTCATTGGGGCTGACGATATCCACCAGGCGCACGCCGAACTTCTCGTTCACCACAACCGCTTCGCCGCGTGCCACCAGCTTGGAGTTGACAAAGATGTCAAGAGGCTCTCCGGCCAGTTTGGTCAACTCGACAACAGCGCCCTGATTGAGCTGGAGGATATCCTTGACCAGCAGCTTGGCCCTACCCAACTCCACAGTCACCTGCAGGGGAATGTCAAGGATGAAGTCGAGGTTCTTCCTGTCCTGTTCCGTCTCGTTCAATTCAGGCTTGTCAATCACTGGCGCCCCCTTTACCGAATATCTTGCTGACCTGTACGGCCTTGTTACCGTGGCGTATGCCCGGAACGCCATAATATTTCGGAACCCCCTCCACCTTGATCAACAGATCACTGGAACAGGGTTTGTCGAGCATGATGGTGTCACCCGGCGCCAGCTCCAACAGTTCACGCAGGGTTATGCCGGAGTTACCCATCTCCACGGCAAGCTGAAGCGGCGCTTCCAGGATCTCCGATGACAGACGGAAGGACCATTGCGGGTCGATGGCCATCAGGTCGAACTGCATCCCCGTCTTGAGTTTGTCCCGTATCGGATCGATGGTCATGTACGGAACGGCAAAGACCATGTTGCCGGACATCTCCTCGATCTGAATCTTGAGGGACATGGTCACGATCTGGTACTCGGGAGGGACGATATTGACCAGGCGGGGGTTCATCTCCATGCGCAACAGGTTCATACGGGTGGCATAAAGCGGCGCCCAGGCCCTTTCCAGGTCCTGGAGGATGTCCTTGACAATCTTCTCCATCAGGCGCAGTTCGATGCTGGTAAACAAACGGTTGGCCATGGAGACCTTGGCCGAACCGGAGCCACCCAGGAGGCTGTCCACCAGCGTCAGCACCAGGCTGCTGTCAAAGGAGAGAAGGGCTGCGCCCTTGAGCGGATCGATCTTGAAGATGGCCATGCAGACCGGTGACGGCAGGGTTTGCAGGAAGTCATCGAACTTGTAGGAGCGCGCTCCGACCTTCTTGATCTCCACCACCTTGCGCAACCGGTTGGACAGGTTGACGCGGTTGTAGCGGATGAAGCTGTCGTAGATGATGTCCAGGTTGGGAACCAGTCCCTTGTGGGCCTCGGAGTTGAAAAGATCGTAGGCAACTGCACTCCCCTCGGTTTTGGCCAGTTCCTTCTCCGGCTCTATCCGTCCGTCGAAAACGGCGTTGAGAAGCGCCTCTATCTCTGCTTTGGTGAGGATCTTTTCCATATCGGCCGGGATACTCCCTACTGGACAACGAAATCGGTAAAATAGACCTTGACGACCTTGCCCGGTGGCAGCTGTTTGTTGACAGCCCCCAGGATTTCTTCCTTGAGTTGGGTCTTGCCCTGGATGTCCTGGATGTCCTGCATGGTCTTGGTGCTGAGCAGTACCAGTATGGCGTCACGAATCGGCGCCATGCGGGCATCCAGCTCCCCTTTTATCGCCGGGCCGGCCATCTCCAGTTCCACCTTGACCTTCAGGTAGCGCAGCTCCTGTCCGTCGTAGATGTTGACTATGAACGGTTCCAGGGGATAGATGTTGGCGGCACCGCCGACGCCTTCCTTGCCGCCCCCGGCGCCACCATGACCGCCGCCCCCTTCGGCCTTGGTCTCGGTCTTGGCCTCCTCCTTCGCCTTTTCCTTCTTGTCGCCCTTGCCCATCATCATGAAGACCACAACGCCCAGAATAACGGCCACGACCACGCCGGCACCGATTATGATAAGCTTTTTCTTCTTGCCGCCCCCGTCTTCGGTTTCGGCGGCTGACTGATCGTCCTTGGCCATGACGTTTCCCTCCGCTGATGGATAATGAATTCAATGAATTGATGTTTATTGCAAAATTTAAACCAAAATCACTGGTTATGCAACGATTTAAACGGATACGGAGACGTGCCCCGCATAACGAGAGACACGCCTCCGCACCGTCTACCCGATTACGTGTGGATCAGCGCACGAGGTTCAGCAGCTCCTGGGTCATCTGGTCCGCCGCGGTGATGGTCTTGGAGTTGGCGGAATAGGCGCGCTGGGTCTGGATCATCTTGACGAACTGCGACGCCATGTCCACGTTGCTCTGCTCCAGGGAGTTGGAGAACATCTTCTCCGTCGTCCCGTTAGCGGTGTTGGAGACAGAGGTAAAGGCCGCCGCCGGAATACCCGAGCCGGCCGCATTCTGGAACAGGGACCCGCCGATCTTGTCAAGTGCACCGGCGTTGGGAGGGTTGATCACGGCGATCCTGTTTCCGTCAGCTGGAGCAGGCACCCCGCCGGAAGTAGCGACACCGGCAACACCGCTACCGGCATAGTAGTACGTGTCTCCCAACACGTCGACATAGGTGATCTGGCCGCTGCTTTCGATCGTTGTTACCTTGGCAAAATCGCCGGCCTGATCCATAGTGGCAGAATTTTGGAATAGAATTGGATTTCCGGCGGTATCTAGGACCTGATAGCCTTCCGGGTTAACCAGGTGAAAGCTGCCGTCAACCCTGAAGGTGCCTGCCCGCGACAGGAAGGCGGAGCTCTGCGCGGCAACCTGTGCATTGCCTTCAGGCTTGCCCAAGGCGAAAAAGCTGTTCCCCTGAATGGCGAGGTCGGTCACGCTCTCCGTGTTCTCGAACGACCCCTGGCTGAAGATGTTGTCCGCTTTCTGGATCTGGGTGCCGCGGCCGATCTGGGAGCCGTTGCCGATGCTGGTTGACAACATGTCGGAAAACAGCATGCGGCTCCCCTTGAAGCCTATGGTGTTGACGTTGGAGAGGTTGTTGCCGATGACGTTGATCCCCTCTGCATTGGACAGCAGGCCGCTGACGCCGGTAAACATTGCTGATGTGATACTCATGGTATTGCCTCCAATTTTTTGAGTTTTTGTTGAAGCGCGTCAATCGGTCGGCGCTTCATGGGCTTCCTCAAGGAGGGCCAGCCCTGCATAAGTTTCTGTTTCCGGATTAAATGATTACCGCTGAATCGATGTTGGTGAATACGTTGCCCTGCATCTGCGCCTTGTCCAGAGCGGTGACGACGGTGCGGTTCCTGATGCTGACCACCAGCGCCGCGTCCCCCATCATGACCAGCGATTCCTTGCCCCCTTTTTGGGCGACACTGTTGACCGCCCCTTCCAGTTTGGCGAGGTCGTTGGCGGAGAGGGTGATGTTGCGGGCCTTGAGGCGATCCTGGGCATGCTGCGAGAATTTCACCCCCTGCGCCGGAAGCTTCGTGTCCAGCACCGTGGCGAACGACGGGCCGGACGTCTGCCCGGTATTGGCCGGTTTCTGGGGTTGAGGCCGATTCGTCCTGACCGGCTGGACTGGATTTGGAAAAAAGACCTGATCTACCATTTTCGATTACACCCCCTTCACACTGACGACGTCCGACAGCGCCACGGAAGCGGCCCCTATGGTCAACAGCGGCGAACCGTTGTTGAATGTTACCCCGTCAACACGCCCGGTGGTATAGGTTGTCGCGGCCACTCCGGCTCCGCTGGCTGAGGTCCCATTGACGTTGAAGCTGTATGCCCCGGTCGGGAGGAGTGCGCCGCTGTTGTCGCGGCCATCCCAGGCAAAGGTGCCGTCGCCCGCCGCCGATGGGCCAAGTGTGGCTGTCCTGACCACTCTTCCGCTGGTATCGGAGATTGTGACCGTTGCCGAAGAGGTCGGCACTGGCATGCTGAACTGCAATGAAGCCGGCGCGCTGCCATCAAAAGCGGCAGTGTTGCCATTTGCCTTGATGGTTCCTCCGATGAACGAGACCGAGTTCATGGCCGAGGAATTGTTCTGTGCCGTCAGCAGATTCTGCAGTGCGGTAGTGGTGTTGTAGGCCTGCTCCACCTGGGTAAGCTGGGCAAGCTGACCGAGAAACTCGGTCGGGTCCTGCGGCGCCAGGGGGTCCTGGTTTTGCAGTTGGGCAACAAACAGTTTCAGGAAATCATCCTTGTTCATGCCGGCGGACTTTTTCATTGCAGCGGCCGCCGCGGTTGTATCGGTTGTTGAACCTACTGCGTTTACCACTTAAAATCACCTCGCTTTCAAAAGTGGAGATCTACCATCTTGTGAGTCGATTTTGCCAGATAGGCCGGAGGAGTGGAGATTGCGGCCCTGTCCGGCAGACGGTAGCCACCGGCAGGCATCCAGGCATTGTTTTGACGTTGCCTGGCCAGTTCGCGCCAGTCACCCTGATCGCGCCCCGCAGACCCACCGTTGTTGCCGCCTGTTGACACGTCAAACGAATCCATCTTGATATTCTGCTTGGCCAACGAATCCTTGAGTGTGTCGGAATTCTGAAGAAGGGCATCCCGCACCATGCGGTTATCCGTCAAGATTTCAACGCTGAGCCGCTGGTTCTCCATCCTCATGTTCAGCGTGAGGTCGCCGAGATGTTCCGGAGAGAGCCTGATGACTATCTGCTCGCTGCCTGCCTTGATGTCTCGGTTGGCAAGATGCTCTCCGACCTGTCTTGCTACATGTTCGGAAACAGCAGATCGAGTCGTAACGTCTTGAAGCGGTGCAGCAGAACTGCCGGGTGCCACGGCATTTTCTGTTTTTACATGCTGCTGTAAAACTTGGGTTGGCTGACCATTTAGCACTTGATCGGACATGGGCCTGTCGCCGCCATGGGACTCCCCGCCCGCAGTCGCGGAAGAGGCCGCCTTAACTGCACCTGATAACACGTTTTCCGCCATGGATGCCGTTTTTGCAACAGATGCTGTTGTCGCTTGCTGTTGGAGCCGTTCTTCCTTAGGCACTGGAAGATCATCAGCCACCCTGACCACGGCGCGAGCCGGAATAGCGCCCGTTTCAACGGCCCGCAGTACAGGCGTTGCCGGGGATTCCGCTTGCGGCTCTTCCGGCATTACCGCCAATAGCGGCATGGGAGTCGGCTTCTGCGCCCCCTGTCCCTGCGCGGAGGATAGCAATACCTCAGCGATGTTGTTCTCTGCTGCGTCCGCCTGCACGGAACGAATAACGTCAACACGTTGTCCATGCTGAATCTCGACTTGTGTCGCCGCCGGTGCATTCGATACGGTAACGCCAGGTCGGGAATAGGCTTCCATGAACTGCTGCATCGCAATCTTCGGCACTGCGGGTTCCGCTTTTCGTTCGGCTGGGACCTCATCGGTTTCAATACCCTGGTTTGACCGCGGGACATTCTGTGCCGCAGCTGTTAAAGCCGTTTCTCGTGGTGGTGCTGCTGTTGCTCTTGATGCAGTTACTGCTGCCAGCCGTTCCACATCTGCCGGCACTGCCGGGGTTTCGGCCGCTACCGGCGCTGACACCGCTTTTTCCACTTCAGGTGTGCAGCATGCTTCCGGAATCGGCCTTTGGATACCATTGGCAGTAGCGGCCGTATTCAAGGTTGACGCTTTCACTCCTGCCTCATCACCCTGTACCTTGACCTTCTGATCCGATTCCGGCATTCTGCCGTTCATCTGAGGCGTAAGGGCAACCTGCGCCCCTGCCGCACTCAAGGCCACTTCCTGTGGCATCAGAGCTTCCGGTTGTTTCAGCTCGCCATCTTCTTCAGGCTGTTCGGCAGGTTCAACACCGGCGGATACCATTTCCAACGCCTGTACAGCCGGCATTTCAAACGTCAAAATGGTCCCCGCCTTCATATCCGACAATACTGTAAATAAGACCTCGGCGGCTGTCTCCGGCTTTGTCTGATTTTCCACCGACACAGCCCCAGCCATGTCAACCGGCTGGGCAGGTACCTGCGCCATCATGCCGCCTAATACCCCGGCAAAAACACCAGCGCCCTGTTCGCCCCCCGGTACCGTCTGTACCGGAGATGATGCCGACGCAGCAACGGTCAAGCCCGCGCCGGCCGGCGTTTGCATCATCATGCTCATCTGTCCTGCATTCATTTGTTCTCACCTCCTCTCTTTGCAGATTTTTTATGGACATGGACAGAAACACCGCCCATAAAAGCCCTTATACACCCTTAAGATTCTCGTTGATCCACTTCAACACCCTGGGCTGTTTCAGGAACGGGACCAGCTTTATCACCGTCTTGGTGTCCATCTGGTTGAGCAGGGAGATGACCTTTTCCTCCTCAAGTTTGTCCATCAACTCCCCGGCCTGTTCAGGGCGCATCTTCTTGAAAACCCCTATCATCTTCTTAAGCTTCTCGTCCTGGATCTTTTTCTGTGCCTTCAACGACTCATCCAACCGTTTCTTGGAGTCGTCCAGCGACCTGATCTGGGAGTCCAATTTTGAGCCCAACTTCTTCAGCTCCTGTTCCTTGGCAGCCTGGGCCGCTTCCTTTTCCGCCAACTGTTGACGCCTGGCATCCTGGATGGCCTTCTCCTCCCGCGCCGCGCGGGAGGCGCTCAGGTGCTGCTGACCCGATTGCGCGCTACCCTGTCCATTGGCGATCTCGGCGGACGCCTTTGGGGATGTCTCGCTTTCTGCTCCCGCGTTCAACGTCCCCAGACGGAACCGCTCCAGGGAGAAGCTTCCGGCAAGCAGGGCCGCGGCACAACCGATGGCAAGCAGCCGCTTCACCGGTCCCCTTCCCCTTTTTTCTGAATGGCAATCTCGTCCATGAACGACTGCTCCTTCTGGTCCATTGCCTGCCGGAATTCCTTTGCCTTCTTATCCTTGAGCGATTCCAGCACCTTTTTGTCCTTGGTGGCATCCAGCAGCGTCTCGCGCCGCTCACTCAGCACATGTCCGAGCTGCTCGACCCGCTCCTTCCGATCCTTGATCTCTTCACGCTTGCGGGCGAAGAAGTCCGCATACCTGCGCATCTCCTCGATGCTCTCCAATTCGCCCTGACGGTGGCAGAACTCGCTGGCCAGGTTCTCCACCAGCGCCTCTTCGCGGCTGAGCTGGTCACTGGCATGCTCGAATTCCTGCTTGGCGGCGGCAAACTCCTGCCTGCGCATCCGCTCGACATCCATACGGTACTTGAGCACTTGTTCCAGCTCGAACCGCTTACCCGCCACGAACGTTCACCTCCCTGCGCAACCGGTCCGCGTCAATGTTCGAATAGCATTTTCAGGCCCTGAACGGCTTCCTGCATGGAAACAGGGTCATGGACGGCCTGCTTCAGGTACGTTATCATCCTGTCGTACTTTGACATAGCATAATCTATACCGGAATTGCTTCCGGCCTTGTAAGCCCCGATATTGATCAAATCCTCGGACTGGCGGTAGGTGGCCAGCGCCTCCTTGAACCTCCCGGCCAGATCCTGGTGAGACTGCGGAGCCACGTCGTTCATGACCCTGCTGGCGCTGGCCAGGATGTCTATGGGGGGGTATATGTTGCGTGCCGCCAGGCTCCGCGACAGGACGATATGCCCGTCGAGGATGCTGCGCATGGAGTCGGAGATCGGCTCGTTAAAATCATCCCCCTCGACGAGCACCGTGTATAGACCGGTGATGCTCCCCTCAGTAAAATTGCCGGTGCGCTCCAGCAGTTTGGGCAACGCCGCAAAGACCGAGGGGGTATATCCCTTGGTTGTGGGCGGCTCGCCGATGGCCAGTCCCACCTCGCGCATGGCCATGGCAAAGCGGGTTGCCGAGTCCATCATCAGCAGCACCTTCTTGCCCTGGGTCTGAAAATATTCGGCGATGGTGGTGGCGATGTAGGCGCCGCGCATACGCACCAGCGGCGGCTGATCCGAGGTGGCAACCACCACCACCGATTTCTTCAGCCCCTCTTCCTGCAGATCCTTTTCGATAAACTCCCGCAGTTCGCGGCCACGCTCACCGATCAGGGCGATCACGTTGACATCCGCCTCGGTGTAGCGGGCGATCATGCCGAGCAGGGTCGATTTTCCCACACCGGAACCCGCCATGATACCGACGCGCTGCCCCTGCCCACAGGTCAAGAGCCCGTTGATGCTCCTGATCCCCAGATCCAGCGGCTTACGGATGGGAGGGCGTGTCATTGGATTAACAGGCGCGGCGTAGATCGGATATTCCTCCTCAACCCGCAACGCCCCCTTGTCATCGATGGGATTTCCCAAGCCATCGATCACACGTCCCAGCATGAGTGGACCAACTCCCAGGGATGCCTTGTCCCGACTGATGGTGATCAGGCTGTTCAGCCCCACCCCCCTGAGATCTCCCAGCGGCATGAGCAGCGTCTTGTTATTACGGAAGCCGACCACCTCGGCCGGAATCGGTTCGCCCTCCTGAGGTCTTATCTCGCAGATGGCGCCTACCGATGTATCGGGGCAATAACCCTCGATGACCAGTCCCACCACCTGGGTGACCTTGCCGTGCAACCTGATCGGCTTGGCTGATTCCACGGCGGCGCGATATTTCGCAAGATTGATGGAGTGATCGGGCACGAGACGTTTCCTTGGCGCTAGGCGCCGCCACCCGATGACAGGCTGCGTTCCTCCTGCAGACGCCGGAAGATTTCATCCAGCTGCGAATCGATACTGGCATCGATGGTCCCCATGTCCGTGTCGATCCGGCAGGACCCCGAAAGCACCGCCGGATCGGCCTTGAACTGCATCCTCTCCGTGACGGCCTCCTTGTGGAAAAAATCCTCGCGACCGGCGGAAACCTGGGCGTAATCGTCGGGGTTCAGGTGGATGGTAATCTCATCACGCCCTGAAATATCCGCAATAGCCGCCTGGACGACCTCCGCCAGAATACGCCGGTCCTGAGCCACCTCGCGCAGGATGACCTTGCGCGCCACGATCATGATCAGCCTGATGAGTTCTTCCTCGGACTCGCGCAGGACCTTGTCCCGCAGGGCGTGCAATCCATCCGCGGCCGTGCGCAGGGATGTGAAGACATTCAACAGTCCCCGTTCGGCCAGGCTTTTGCCATCCCGGAGGCCACTCTCATAGGATTCACGGAGTCTCCGTTCAAACTCCTCTTCGGTAAGCGTGATCCCCGGCGGCTCCTGGGGAGTGACATCCTGATCCGAAGGATAACCGGCGCCGGCCTCAGAGGTATCGAGCAGTCCCATGGGAATGAATCCCGCGGTTTCGCCGGGCGGCGCCGTGGGAACAAACCCTGCTGCTCCGTCCGGAGGCGCCGCAATAGCAAGATGACCGATCGGCCTGAAGCTGAACTCCGTCAATTTGTCGGCACTGTTTTGTACCGACTTGATGATCCTAGACGAGGACATCGTCCCCTCCGCGGCCGGCCAGAACGATTTTCCCCTCCTCCTCCATCTTGCGTACGATCTTGATGATCTCCGATTGGGCCTTCTCGACATCCGAAAGCCGTACCGGACCCATCACCTCCAGGTCCTCCTTGATCATCTCTGCGGCACGACTGGAAATGTTCTTGAATATCTTTTCCTTGACGTCATCTGGCGACGTCTTCATGGCCAGGGTCAGGGTATCGTTGCTCACCTCGCGCATGATGGACTGAACGCTGCGGTCATCAAGCCGGAAGATATCCTCGAAGGTAAAGAGGTGCTTGCGGATGATCTCCGCCAGGGGCGGACTGAGGACATCCAGCTTGTCGAGGATCTGCTTCTCCTTGCTGCGGTCGAAGTGGTTGAACATCTCGACGACCTTCTCGATGCCCCCCACCTTGTAGCGGGCGGTGCCCCCCATGGAGTTGATCTCACGCTTCATCACCTCGTCGATCTCCTGCAGTATCTCCGGAGAGACCTGCTCGACGTCGGCGATGCGCAGGACGACCTCGGCCTGGAGCTCATGGGGGAGCAGACTGATGATCTCGCTGGTCTGCTTGGATTTGAGCTTGGCCAGGATGACGGCAATGGTCTGGGGGTGCTCCTGGGAGAGGAAGTTGGCGATACTCTTGGCGTCCATGTTGGCCAGGATGTCCACCAGGTCGCCGTAGCTTGAAGCCGCCAGTTCCTCCATGAGCATCTCGGCCTTGACCGGTCCGAGGGCCTTCTCCAGTATCTTGCGGACGAACTCATCTCCCTGGGAGAAGATGCCGGCTTCCGGGTTGATAACCGTGGTGAAGTCCTCGACCACCTCCATGATGGTGCTGCGGGGAATGTGACCGAGCCTGGCCATGCTCTTGCTGATCTTCTTTATCTCGTCGTCGTCCATATGCTCGAAAACCTTGCTGGTAACATCGTTACCCAGGTAGAGGAGCAGTATGGCGGCCTTATCGGAGCCTGTCATGGTATCCTTAGATGTTGCATGTGATTACTTGGAATCTTCCCCCAGCCAGTTCTGGAGGATCTGGGCCACTTGGTACGGGTCGTTCTTGGCCTGTTCGATCAGGTTTTTCTGCTCGGCCATCTGCATCGATATCTGGGCCCGCTCGGAAGAGCTGAGCTTTTCGGCCATCTCGTGGGCCGGATCGAACGTCTCAAGCATGGCGGGGCGCACGAGCCTGAGGGAACTCAGCAGCGGGCGGATGACGAAGAGAATCAGTGCCAGGAACCCCAGACCGATCAACAGGTTCTTGAACAGGGAGAGAAAGAACGGGTCGCTCCACCACTTGGGTGTCTCGACACTGCCTGCATCGCCGGTATCCTGGAAAGGGATGTTCTGGACGCTCAACTGGTCCCCCCGTTCAGGGTTGAAACCGACCGCACTCTTGACCAGGGCCTCGATCTTCTGCAACTCATCGGGCGAACGGGGGGTGTATTTGGGTTTGGCGGCCTGCCCGTCCTTGACTGCGGCCGGCGCCTCATACTTGCCGTCCACCAGCACGGCCACCGAAATCTTGCTGAGCGCACCCACCGGTTCGATGATTTTCGCGGTGGAGCGGCTGACCTCGTAGTTGAGCGTCTCATCATTCTTCGAGCCGCCGCCTGTGGCCGCAGTGCCCTGCGCGGCCCGGCCGAGATTGGTCTGCACGCCGGGAACACCTGCGTTGGTAGTGGTGGAGGCGCCCTTCTCCTCGGTACGCTGCTCGCTCCTGACCGCGATTGACTCGGGGTCGAACTTTTCCTCAACCCGCTCCACCTGTTTGAAGTCGAATACCGCCGATACCCGCGCCACCGACTTGCCGGAACCGACAATGCGGTCGAGGAGCGACTGGATGCGCTCCTCGACGTTCTTCTCGTAACCCCGCTGGGTTTCCTGCATGGCGGTGGTCACCTTGGACGTCGGGTCCGCCGCGCCGTTCCCCTTGCTGAGGATCTTGCCCCGGCTGTCCAGCACGGTAACATGTTCCGGGTCCAATCCCTCGATGGAGGAGGCCATCAGATGGACCACCCCCTGGACCTCACCGTCACGCAACGGTCGATTGGACTTCATCTTGAGCACGACCGAGGCCGTGGCCGGTTTTTCGTTCTCCTTGAAGAGTGATTTCTCGGGGATGACCAGATGGATACGGGCCTGTTCGACACCATTGATCTGGGAGATGGTGCGGGAGAGCTCCCCCTGAAGGGCCCGCTGGTAGTTGAGCTTTTGCACGAACTCCGTCATACCGAAGCTCTTGCGGTCGAAGATCTCGAAGCCTATCCCGCCCCCCTGGGGGAGGCCTTCGGATGCCATGGAGAGACGCAGCTCATAGACCTTGTCGGACGGGACCAGGATACCTTTCCCATCGGCGGTGATCTGATAGGGGGTCTTGGAGTCCTTCAGCTTTTTGACCATCTCACCCGCGTCCTCGGCGGTGAGGTTGGTAAACAGGGGACGATAATCGGTCCGGTTGGCAACGAAAATCAACACCGCAAATGCCATAACCGACAATAACGCCACAGCGGCAATCAGCATGCGCTTACCGGGCGACAGCGCCATGAACGGCTCTATGAGTCTTCTCAATCCTTCAGGCATCGATCTGTCTGGTTCATCCTTTCAGCGGTGTTTGGGTGAATCAATTGGCGAAACAGGCGGCAAGGCCATTCCGGCGCCGCCGCTACACCTGCATGCGCATCACTTCCTGGTATGCCTCAAGGGCCTTGTTGCGCACCTGGGACATGAAGAGAAAGGAGATGCTGGCCTTTTCCATGGAGATCATTACCTCGTGGAGGTTCTTGTTCTCGCCGCTGGCGACCCCCTGGATGGCCTTGTCCGACTGGGTCTGGAGATCGTTCACCTTGGATACGAGCTCGGTGAAGAATTTGCCGGCCCCCTCCGCCGGAGAGGATGCCTTGGCGCCACCAAGCTCGGGAAACGCCCTGCCAACCCCTAGTCCGGTTTCAATCCCTTTCAATTCCACGATGGAGTCCTCCCTTTCATACTATGCAAAGTAAACTTGATAATGCCTATTTACCGATCTCAAGGGTCTTGAGCGCCATGCTCTTGGCCGCCTGAACCGCCGTCACGTTGGCCTCGTAAGAACGAGTGGCGTTGATCATGTCCGCCATCTCCTCAACCACGTTCACGTTGGGCATGGCCACATACCCCTGGGGATTGGCATCGGGATGGCCCGGATCATACTGCAATCGCGGCGGATTCTGATCCTCGACGATCCGCATCACCTCCACCTGGCGAACGTCACGACCGGCAGCCCTGTCCAGCACCCTGTTGAAACCGTTTTCCAGCGGTGTTGCGGCAAAGACGGCATCCTTGCGCTTGTACGGCCCCCCCTCCGGGGTGCGGGTGGCGTTTGCATTGGCCAGATTGCTGGAAATCAGGTTCATCCGCGTACGCTCGGCCGACAGCGCCGAGGAGCTCACATTCATCGAACTGAAGAAATCCATTTATTTACCCTCTTTCAACGCAGAGCGCAGACCCTCGAACTTCTTGGAGAGGATCTGGACCGACGCATTGTACATGATCTGATTTTCCGCCATCCTCGTCATTTCGTTCTCAAGCTCCACCGCGTTGCCGTCCCTGCCGGGTGTTTTAGCTGGGGTCTCCACGACCCGGCCGGTTACCGACTGGAGCCTGCTAGCCGCGCCCTTCAGCGGCAGATGGCGGGTGTGGGTCATGGCCGAAGCCACCTTCCCGCCCCCCTTGAGCGCCCCCTGGAGTTCGTCCTCGAAGGCCAACGATTTGGGCACGTAGTTGGGGGTTTCAGCATTGGCGACATTCGAAGCGATCAGGTTCTGGCTCCTGGCTCGCAGATCGATACTTTTCCCGAGGAGTTCAACGGTTGTATTGAAAATACCATCTACTGGCATGGCCGGCCTCCTTTCACGCTGTTTTTATGCAACATTTATACCTTTTCTCGTTTCTGTTGCAATGCGGCACTGTTTAACGAAAAATCGGCATTCCGCAATATGGATTGACAGAACGAATGGGACCTGGGTCCCTTTGCCGCACACCGCACGAACCAGCTAGCTGTGTCGGCAATTTGACGCGGTCATTCGATTGACGTGGCCGCCAGGGTATGAGGAACTAGCGCGATACCCCCGGCGGGTCACTGGCCTCCAGAGATTCGAGGGCCTGCTGCGCCATTTTCTGCCAGTCGGGATCCTTTCCCCTTTTCGCTACCTGCTCGAAGTAATCGCGGGCAAGCCCTTTTCTGCCATCCAGGAGGTTAAGCTCGCCGGCCTTGTACAGCAGCCCCTCGTTGCGCTCGTTCGCACTCTGGCGGATACCGGCCTCGATCAGGCGCAAAGCCCCTTTGCGGTCCCCCAACGCCTCCCGCGCCGAGGAGGCGACGTAATAGGCATCCGGCATCAGACTTGCCCCCTCGCCTGTGGCGCCGGATGCCACGTAAAGCTCCATCGCCCTGGCGGCCTGGGCAAAACCCTTCTGATTCCAGAGCGAGCGGCCGAGGTAATAGTAACTTTCCGGCCGCTGCGCGCGTTCACCTCTGTTGAACAGCCACAAAAGCGTATCCCTCGCCTCCTGGTACCTTTGCTCGCCGAAATATATGCCGCCGAGTCGTTCCATTATCGGCCGCGCACGGGAATGCGTGGGATATTTCCGCAAGAAGGAACGCAGCATCTTTTCCGCAAGGACGGTATCACCCAGCAGATCCGCCTTCTCCGCGATTTCCTCATGCATGAACGGCGCGCCCGCCGCGGCCCATTGTCGGTCCAGCAGCCCTGTGAACAGCTTGATCAGTTCGATGGGACGGCCCGCTTCCTCATACGCCGCGACCACCTTCGGCAGGAATTCGGGCTGCTCGATGCAGCCGGATAGATAGTCGTGGTGCTCCTCCACGAAGCGGACCAGGGCGGCCATGTCGGTAGCAGAGACGCCCCCCTCGCCGTGGCAACCACCGCAGCGGTCCACTCCGGAGGTCAGGCCTGCCCCCTCCCCGGCCCGCCATGTTTCGCGGTAGACCTGGGTCACCAGCACCTCCCGCATGGTCCGGCAGACAGTGGCGTATACCCCCTGCGGGAATTTTTTCTGGAATATCACCACCTGCCGCAGCGCCTCGGGCGCCTCATCATGTATGGCCCCGAGCAGCACGTGCTTGAAATGCGACTCCTCGCGTACTGTGGGGTCGCCGGCATGGCTGGAGATGTCCTGGTAGGTTTCACCCAAGCGGCGATAGTTCCAGGGTGTGGCCGCCAGGAAATCACGGTCGGCCAGCCTGAGGCGCGCCAGTTGGCCGGCCTTGTTGTCCTTGTAGTTTTCCGCCACCGTGCGATACACGGCGAGCGCCTCCCGGTCATGCCCCTGCCGAACCAGGACATCGGCCATCCGCACAAGGAGCGCAGGCGCGTAATTCTTGTCCGCCAGCCGTGCGATCAGATGGGCCAGAAGCGTGCGCCCCGCCGCCAGGTCGCCGCTGCGCGCGATGCTGTCGCCGTAGTAAAAGGCAACGCCGGGGTTGAAACCCAGGTAGGCCGCCCACAGCCTCTCGGCCTCACGGAAAGCGGCCAGCGCCTGGGGATACTTTTGCAGTTTGTAGAGCGTCTCTCCGAGACGATAGAGGGCCAGGGATCTGACAGGTGTCTGCAGGGTGGCAAAGTGGGTAAAGATTTCCTCCGCCTCGGACAGACGCCCTTTGTAGAGCGCCGCTTCGGCCGCCACGAAGGCCTGTTGGCCGCTCTCGT
Organism: Deltaproteobacteria bacterium; assembly: GCA_016182975.1. Classification (GTDB taxonomy): domain Bacteria; phylum Desulfobacterota; class Desulfuromonadia; order Geobacterales; family Pseudopelobacteraceae; genus JACPFJ01. The sequence goes on along the minus strand of JACPFJ010000023.1, from coordinate 41,997 downwards.
CGAGGATCTCCTTGAGGATCTGACGATCGGTGGGAAGAAACGGAATCTCGGGTTTGAGGGGCGGATCAAAGTCCCGCACGAGCTTCTCGACACCATTCCAGATCCTTTCCCTGCCTGGGATGGTGGGATGTGGCGGGCCGGGGTTGAACGGCTTGCCCACATCCAGGGTAATGGCGCTGACACCGTCCAGGTTGAGGTCGCGCCATCCCGCACCGGGGGCAAACTGGAACGTCATCAACAGGTTTGCGCCACGCCGGGAGAACGTCAAGCCGCCGATATTGACATCGGAATAGGCCCTGAACTTTCTAAAAAGCGGCCCGCCCGTATCCTGCATGATGAGGCGCAGCCTGTTGCCGGGCAGGGTGGTCAGGGTGTAGCGCGGCGGACCCTGCAGCCTGACGGTTATGCGGGTATGGTCTTTCTTGGGGCGGATATCGACACGGTAGACCCGGTTGGGGATTGAAGCGTGAGCAGCGGGAGGGGTAATCAGGAGAGACGACAACCCTGCCAGCAGCACAAGCGGCAGGGTCTTTGCCGTGAACCGGCTCATTAGCCATCTGAGTATGTCTTTTGCCTGGTACGGCATACGATTCACCATTAAACCGGCAGCTTGCAGAACCTGCGCACCTTTGTCGCCAGTTCATCCTCACCGCACGGCTTGATGATAATATCCCTGGCGCCGTATTTCAATGCCTTGAGCACGGCTGTCCGCGTCCAACGCTGGGCACTCATGATGATGGGCGGGGGTGAATCCTGCCGGATGGCATTGATCTTGATGCAGACCGACAACTCACGGTCATCGGCATCCATCGAGCCGATCAGGACCAGGCGCACTTTCCGCCCGTAAAACAACTCCTTGATGTCCGCATTGAGCGTTCCCTCAACCACCTCGTATCCCGTGAACCCCACCGCTTCGATCATCAGGTGCCTTTCGCCTTCGTCGTCCTCCAGGACAACGATGCTGTCGGCTCCGGTCTCGGCCGCCGCCTCGAGAGGCTCCGCTTCACCCTCATCAATACCGATCTCTTCTTCAGGCCCGGCTGCCTGAGCGTCGGCGACGGCGGCTTCCAGTTCTTCACCGGCCAGCGCCGTCTCCTCTTCCGGCGCCTCGGCCGGGGGATCGAAGAGGTTGCCCAGTTCCAGTGGGATGAGCACGTCCAGATGGTTCAGCTCCTGGTCGGGCATCTCCAGCTTGGAGCGGAACATGAGGAACTCCCCTTCGGGGAGCGGCTCGTCGGCGGTCAATTGATCCACATCGGGTATGAATTTCTTCGGTGAAAGAAGCTTGAGGTGGACCTTGTTGGGAAGAGCGCCCTGGAAAACGGTATTGAACGACCCGTTGATCATGTTGGCGATCTCGGAGAAGGCATCGATATCGTCGGCCTCGATGATGCACAGGCGCTTCTTTTCCTGGATGCGGGCCGGCGGAATCCCCAGCAGGATGCTGCTCATCACGATGGCGTCGCGCAGCGAGAACAGCAGATAAAACCTGCCGGCATAGGCCTCGCGCGACTCGACTCCGATGACGAAGCAGGCGTCGTCGAGGTCGCCGAAATACGCCGTTTTGGTTGTCCTGAGTGAGTCCGAGAGGGCGATGGAAAGTTCCTGCCCCAACAGCATGCCGCTCTCTTCGCCGGCCTGCTTCAGGGCGGACTCCAGCATCTCATGTAATATGGTATATCCGTCCATCGGGATTGGTCTTCCGGTTCGGGTTCAGGATCATCAGCCTGGCATAACTCAGATCATCACATCGACAGGGGCGGCAACAACGCTAATCATCCTTTTTGAGGGTCAGTCCTACGAGGAATTTGTCGTCTTCGACACTGAAGGGGATAACCACGCAGTCGTTGTCGGAGAGGGAATTGACGGTGTAATCCTCACCGGAGATGACCGTGGGGATCGAGAGCTTGACGTCCAGTCCTCCCTTCGACAGCACCTGTTTGACATTGCCGCCCAGCATATTGGCGATCTCGCCGATGGCATCGTTAAGGTCTTCGTTCACCTCCTCGCATTCCATGCCCAGCATGCTGGAGGTGACCTTGAGGGCCAGGGCTACCGGGCAGTGAATGGAGATGACCCCGCAATAGGTCCCCGCGAAACCGACCATCCCCGTTATGCTGCATTTGAATCGATTGATCGGCTCACGCAACGGATAATCATCGGCCGGTTCCATCATCACCATGGTGGAGAACACCTCCCGCGTGGCGTTGATGATGTACCGGGCAAGCAGATCCTCGCTGAACGTGCCCGAGGCCGCGATCTCGGCGTTAAGACTCATATGATCCCTCCCAGCTTCTCCTGGAGTTGATCGGGCGTGAACGGCTTCTTGATGCTGTCGCTGGCCCCGTTCGACATGGCCTCCTTGATGATCTCCTCGCCCCCCTCGGTGGTGATCATGACGATAGGGACGTTGTTGCCGTTGGCCCTGACCGCCTTGATGAATTCGAGGCCGTCCATGTTGGGCATATTGATGTCGGACAGGATCAGGTTGACCGACTTGTTGCTGGCAAGGACGTTCAGCCCCTCGATGCCGTCACCGGCCTCGAGAATCTCGTCGACCGGCAGACCGGCCTGCCTGAGCGAGCGCGAAATGATCTTCCTCATGGTGGATGAATCGTCAACGATGAGAATGTTTGCCATACCTCAAATCCTCCTTTTTTTATATATCCACGTGGACTGGATGAGTTTGTTGTTTCCGACTGGTGATTTTTACCATAAAAAAACAAAAATTGCCTCTTTTTTGTCTGCTCAAGCTCTATGCACCAGCAATCATCCCCGCCGCCCGCAGCAGCCGGTCAACCTGTTCGGGCGTACCTGCCTCGCTGTAGAGCCGCAGCACCGGTTCGGTGCCAGAGGGGCGGATCAGCAGCCAATCGCCGTTCTCGAAGATGAACTTGAAACCATCGCTGAAGTTGGTGGCCGCTACCAGCCGGCCGTCGATCTCCGCCGGTGGTTGCGCATTCAGCCGCGCAATGAGCTGCTCCTTGTCGCTATCCTCGATGCGGCGGTCGATGCGGCGATAGAAAAAACGGCCGATCTCGTCCATGGTCTCGTCGAGCAAACGCCGCAGCCCCTTGCCGCTCACCGCCACCGCCTCCAGCAGCAGCAGCCCCAGCAGAATGCCGTCGCGCTCGGGAATATGCCCTTTCACGCCGAGGCCGCCCGACTCCTCGCCCCCCATGAGGATGTCCCCGCTGAGCATCAGCTCGCAGATGTGCTTGAAACCGATGGGGGTCTCGAACAGCGGCAGGTTGTACTTCTGCGCCAGCAGATCGATCATGCGCGTGGTGGAGACGGTCTTGACCACCCCTCCCCGCAGCCGTTTGTGCTCGATCAGGTGGCGCAGGATGACGGTGAATATGCAATGGGAGGAGAAGAACTCCCCGTTCTCGTCCACCGCTCCGATCCGGTCGGCATCGCCGTCCAGGGCCAGTCCCACCTTGTATCTGCCGCTTTTCAGCAGGGTGGAGAGTTCCGTGAGGTGTGCGCCGATCGGTTCCGGCGGCCGCCCGCCGAAGCAGGGGTTCTCGTCGTTGTGGATCTCGGCGACGCCGGGGAGCAGGCGCGGGATGAAACCGGAACCGGCGCCGTACATCGGGTCGACCACGGCCGGGATGCCGGACTTTGCGATCAGCTCCAGATCGACATAGCGGCCGATCTGGCGAAAATACCCCTCGCAGGGGTCGAACTGCTCGATCAGCCCCTTAGCCTGCGCCTCGTCGAAGGGACGGCTGACAACGCGGCGGTTGTTGGTGCTATTAAAGGCCACTATCTCTTCCAGCACCGTCGTGGTGGCGGGACGGGCGGAACCGCCGAAGGCCTCCTTGAGTTTGAAGCCGTTGTATTCGGGAGGGTTGTGACTGGCGGTGATCATCACCCCGGCCCCGGCGCCCGATTCGCGCACCGCCCAGGAAACCGCCGGGGTTGGAGAGTAACCGTCGGTCAGGCGCACACGGATGCCGTTGCCGGCGGCTATCTCCGCCACCCGCCGGGCAAAGTCACGGGAGAGGAAGCGGCGATCAAAACCGATCACCAGTCCCTTGTCCCCCAGCCCCTCCCGGTTGAGATAGTCCATGGTGGCCTGCGCCACGATGGAGAGGTTGTCGAAGGTGAAATCGCGGGCGATCACCCCCCGCCAGCCATCGGTGCCGAATTTTATCTGCATCTATTCCTCCGTTATCTCGAAATAATGAATTCACGGTTGCTGCGGCACATCGCCCGCAACCCAAATGCAAGTTCTGTTCCGGCGCCCGGAACGTGGATGGTTCTTTGATCGGCTCATGGATTCTTCCACCCTACCAGTGCACCCTCCTCTATCGTCAGGCCATATGGAATAAAGATCAAGTTACTCCGTAACTATTCAGCACTATTGCAAATGAATGTCATTCTGAGTGAAACGAAGAATCCGTTGTTGCAGTTATCAGTCAAAAACAGCAGCAGATCCTTCGCTGACGCTCAGGATGACATAATTACTGGAATATTCTGAATAGTTACGTTACTCCCTCATCAGAGTTGATAGCCGTAAATGACATTTTCCGCTGCGCACCATCTGCGGGATACCACCCGATATTCCGGCAGCCCGAGTTCCGTGGCCAGTTGCCTCAGGCGGGAGACATCCTTTGTATCGGCCTTCTGCTTGATCTCGAAGGCAATTTTCCCGTCAACGACAAAATCTATCTCCACCCCGCTTTTTTTACGGAAGTAACCGGTCCGGCCCCGCTGCCGCAACGCCAGCCAGGCGGCGTTCTCGAACAGCGCGCCGTCGGAGACGCGGGAAAAGCGCCGCATCAGGCCGGTGTCGCAGAGGTATATCTTCGGCTGGCTCCGGATTTCCGTATCCCGGTTGGTGGAAAACGGCCGGACAAGAGTGATGAAATATGTCCCTTCCAGAAACGACAGGTAGTTGTTGAGCGTTTCCCTGGCCACGCCAAGTTCTTTGGAGAGCTTCTGCACATCGAGCCGCGACCCGCTTCGCTCCATGAGGAGGAGAATCAGGTCGCGGATCACGTTGGTGCGCCGGAAATCGCCAAGTTGCACCACCTCCATCTGAAAATAGGAGGTAAAGATATCGTCCAGCATCATCTCCTTTTCCCTGACGGCATCTTTCAGCACCACGCCGGGAAATCCGCCATACAGAAGGTATTCGTCATACCAGCGGCTGACACTTTCGTGCATGGCTTCCGTCACCTGTGCCGGCATTGCCTCCAGCCTGACGGGATTCCCCTTGAAGCGGAGAAATTCGCTGAACGACAGCGGGTGGAGATCAAAGCTGTATTTCCTGCCGGAGAGGGATTCGCTGAACAGGTTCTTGAGATAAAAGACGGCAGAACCGGTGAGCAGGCATTTCAGTCGATAATGGTCGACCAGGTATTTGACCACCGAGGGGATGGAACGGAGAAACTGCACCTCATCAAGGAACAGATAGCCTCTGCGGGTCAGGTCGAGCCCGAGGAAGCGAAGGTTGTCCGCTATCCGGTCATAGTTGGCTTCCTCGAAGAGCTTGCGGTTGGCCGGGTTCTCCAGATCGAGGAACAGCTTGTTGTCGGTGGGAATCTCCTCCATGAGTGACCGCATCAGGGTTGTCTTCCCCGTACGGCGCAGTCCGGTTACTACAATCACTTCGGGCGCATCCATGACAGCACGGATGGAGGGGGTAATGTCACGCTCTATATTCATGGTGTTAATTTACAAAAAGTAGAACTATTTGTCAATTATCACTTACAAGGGGATGAAGTAAACGATAGTAGTGTGCCGACTCATTGTTTGAATTTTTTTCACCGCGACCCCTTCGCTCTTCCCCGACACCTGTAAATCAACCCGGATAGATGGTAAATGCCTTACGGGAATGGATTCGGTATGTCACGAACCCCCGGCGGTCCAGGGTAAAAATCTCGTTGATCTTTCGTTCCTCCGCAAGCGCGACAAGGGTCGCGTCGGCGAAACCCATCGGCACATCCCGGTACTTTTCCATGAGTTGCATCGCCCGCCGCAGAGATTCCGGCGTTTGAGGCACAATCTCCGCCCCGCCCTTCATGATGAATTCCAATGCCGGTTTCTGCATGGTGAACGCCGGGCCGAGTAGATAAACCACCTCGGTCAGGACCGGCTCCGTTGTGACGAACCGTCCGGTTACCCCCCTGAAAAACTCTGTGCATGCCTCATGGCTCCGTTCGGAACGGTCAAGCAGGGCTATTAAAGGCCCGGTATCGAGGATTACCTCACGCATCACGGCGGAACCTTGATTTCAGGTGTTCACCGTGGTTGCTCCCGAGGTCCGCCACGCCGCTTTCCACCGAGCCAAGCAGGCTCTTTACCCGGTCGAAGGGCCTGTCATCCTGAGTTGCTTCTTCTTCCCGCATGAAACGCTCCAAGGCCATCCGCACGACATCGGAACGCTTCCGGTGGAGTTTGCGGGCCAGGGTCGCGACCCCTTCTTCGAGTTCATGATTAAGCCGGACTGTCAGTTGACCTTGCATATCCGCTACTCCTCTTCAATAGATTTGCATTACAAAAATACCTCAGTTGCATTGCAGATGCAAGAAAATAACCAGCCGGGCAAGGAGTAGGGTGATGCGGTTTTTGTAGAGGGTGGTGGAGGTGGTTTTGTGATGGTGCGTGGAAGCGAAGGTGTATCCCGCCACGGATAAGCCGCTCATAATAGTTACGTTGCCAGAGCCTTCCGGGAAACGGCGACCAGCCGGTTTGCTTGACGCCAATTGAATATTCATGCGTCGTTACGGATTTGAACACGCCGACAATATCACCAAGGCTGGTAGGGGCGGGTCTTGTGCCCGCCCTTGTATCTGTTCATTCGCAATGGAGACGACACTCTCAGAAGAAAGGGCACCCACAAGGGGCGCCCCTACCAGAAACAGGATACAATGCACATGATTCGGCATAATCACGAATGAATCCAGTTCGATCCCTGAAAAACGTTCCGGCAATCCGGACCATACCGATTTTACCATCCGCCCCGCATCGTTCGCCACCATCACACCATCAACCACCTCACCGAACAGGCATTCCCTTCCCTGCGAGCAGATGGTCACGAAATATGCCCCTGCCGACGCGTAATTGAAATTTCGCAAACGGATGGAGCGACGATGGTGGATGTCGGGATTGAAGGTCATGGATAATTGTCCGTTTGACGCATTTTGGTAGGGGCGCCCCTTGTGGGTGCCCTGCTTATCAGGTGGGCACAAGACCCGCCCTACAGTTGTAACCCCTTCGATGCGGTTGGATGAAACGGTGCTTTCGATCAGGGCGTGTTCCCGCAGGATTCTCAGCTTCTGCGGCGCCTGCCGGGTATAGAGTTCCTGTAGTCCCCCGCGCCTCGCCCAGATTGGCCAGGTACCATGACGTGCTGGCAGGGATTGATTCGAGTTTATTTGAAAACTGTTTGAAGGTCATCATGGGTGACGGGCTCCAGGGTGAGACATCACTATTGTTGTAGCGGCCAATATTTTAAATTTTGGAGACGCGGCCCAGCAAGTTCTCCCTTCGCGGTAACGGGCATGGCTTTGACCTGCCGGGTTTTAGGGCAGGTCGTAAGCCTTGTTGGAGCATTGTATTCTATCTCAAAAGTGGATTTTGGAGAGTTGACCCTCTTACTCTGCCCTTCAGCTAACGAAACCGGCTCCATTTGAGGGAGCCGGTGGTTACCTACTTTCCTTGCTTTTGTTCAGCAGGTGCAGGCGTTGGTGCTTTATCTGGAACAGGTTTTGTAGCAGGCTTTTGTTGTTCAGGTTGAACCGGAGTAGATTTTTTCTCCTCTGGATTATTTCCAGTTGGTGCGGATTGTAATTGTTTCGGCTCAGGTTTCTTTGATTCAGTTGCTGGTGTAGCAGGTGGCGGAGCAGGTGTAGCTTGCGCTGCGGCAGGTGCTGCGACGGTTGGGGCTTTTTGAGCATCACTGTTATTTGAAACTTTTATCGTGACGTAGATTGATGCGAAAGTTGCAAGCAAGGTTAACCCGGCAATAATAATCATTGCAATGTTCTGCTTTGAAGTCCCTCCAAAGCTATCCTTGCTTTCACCTCTTGAAAGTTCCATTTGTGCAATTACAGCCTCAAGCTTCAAGTTCGAGGCACTTTGATGTTGAATTGATTCTTTTAGAAGCTGATTCGTTTCGTGTGCAGGATTTGGGGGCGGCTCGAATACGGGTAAATCGAAGTGTCTCATTTTGACTTCAGGAACAGCCGTAACCCATTCGGCTTTTTTCATCTCTTCTGCCAGTCTTGCTGTTGCAGATGATTGTTTCAAAATCCCATTAAGACTCTCGGCGGTAGTAAAATTTGGAATTTTGATTTTTGTAGGATCTTTGAACATTTTGGAAATATCAAAACCAGCATTCAGCTTTGCCACGGCGCTCGAAGCAGTGTTCTTGAAACGTTCGTTCTCACGCTCCATGTGAGCCAAGAAAACCCGTTTAAAATATTCAAATGTGTCCTCACCTTCATTCCTGGGAAGCTCGCAGAATTTCTTCTCGAAGGTGAACAGTTCAGAATTCTTCCCTATGTACGATTCAATAAATTCAGCCATCTCTTCATCTGAAAAGTCATTTCCATCAACAGCGGTTTCGAGGTCTGGAAGAAGGCAAACCTTTGAAGTGAACTCTGTACAAATTTCCTTTGCGGTCATTTCATCCGCTTTGGTTTGAACATCTATCAATGACATATACGCGCCGAACGTAATTGGGATAGCAACCACATTCCCGCATTTGTTGATTTGCATCTCGAATAACATCTTTGGTTTAATTTTCGGTAACAAGTCCCCTCCAGCCACTAAATAGTTATTGCTCTATACCAGAAAGCATGAGTGTAAGGCAATTTCACAGCCTTAATATTCCTTGTGCTCAACGTCAAAAGCCTGACCGGCCTGGTTTTAGGGCCGGTCTTGGCGCAAGTTGGACATTGAATTTCACCACCAGATATGACCAATGTATGAGTTTCACTGTAAATTGACTTTAATTCTCATAAAGTCATCATTGTCTCGATCCGACAATAATATTATTGATTTATCAACCAATTCTTGATCGGTTAACTGATTATCTACAAATTTTCTACATTCACTTTTAGCTATTATCATTTGTATTGTTTCAGCCTTTAAATTGTCTTGATCATCACTTTTTGTAAAATCTTTACTGCCAAAAGTTAAAAACAACATGTAGTATTTAAAATCACTTTTATTGAGGATTTTGTCGATATTTTTCAGTGCTGGTATAATGTTAGATAAAATTACTTTAGACGCCCTTTCTTTTGCTGTTAACTTAAACGTATTATAAACTGATGGAACCCCAAGACTGTATATCATAATGGATTTTTTACCGTTATAATTAATTATGCTAAATGGTATTTCATCTTTTTCAACAAGAAAATATGCTTTATCCTTTCCTAGTGTGTCTAATGCCAATAACAAATTATGTAGTGTTTCAACATATGGAGTCAACTTCTTATCTTCTTTAGTATCCATAGCAGATTGTAGTAATTGGATATCTGTTGCTAAATGTCCTTTCGGAGTATAATCTTTATGCGAGTACTCGAATGCCAATGACCATTTGGATTTAATACTCATCGTAGCCTTAAGCATTGCGAGAGCATAATCCATATCGACAGGTTTTTCTTTTTCTGCTTCATTTTGCTTTATCGAGCTTTTTCTCTTTTCTGCTGCTATCGAATTGTTCATTACAAACAATAAGATAGCGATTATAGTGGTTAATTTAATAAATTTTCTAGATGTAATACTCATCAGCCCAAATCCTCCAATCCTCTTGCCAAATTGAATTGTTTTCATACACTGTTTCCTCCGTGATGTTTAACGGTGGCGGGGCGCACCAGCGGCGCGGCTTCACCGCGCTGCGTGCCGCCTCCCCCCTGGTTATACGTTTTGAAGTGCGGCCTTATCTTCGACTTCTTTGAGTGGAGTTAGCCACTCCCATAGCCGAGGGAATGAAAGGTCTTTGGGTAGGGGGTTGTTGTCGATGAACTGAGCTTCCCAGTATTGGTTGATATATGCTTCACCAGTTCGCCTTGGATGATTAGCAATCCACGAGTTATAAAAATTAGAGTGTACTTCGTAGTGATGTGTATGGATAAACTTATCCCACGTTTTTTGTAAATCGTCCTCGTCTCTAATATCAATTATTTCGGTTTGCTCCATTTGTCTTTCTCCAACATCGCCCCAGGCCTCTTTCATTAATTCTACGGCGCTGACGTCTGACACAGGCGCACCGTAACCAAAAACTGTAATCATGAAGGCCTTTTTCAGAAAACACTGCAACTCTTTCCACTGGCCTGAAATGAACCCGTCAAGGTGATAATTTTTTTCGCCGATTGGATATAGCAGCTTTGTGGGCTGCAGCGGTGTGCTGCATCTGCTGCATACGCTTCCGTTAACGCCGGTTACCTTACACTTTTCACAACTACCTACCATGACGTTACCGTGCAAAAAGATTAAACGCGGTAGTGAGATCCTTGATCCGTTCCGGCGGTAGGCCTGGATCAGGAATGGGTCCCAATTGAACGTTGCTACAACATCTTTTCCCCTCAGCGATAGGAGGAGGTGGTCGTAGATCGTCGGTTGATCTGGAATGTCCATATCTCTGAAGTACGCATAAATTAGCTTCTCCAGCTCCGCTCGAACAGTGCCGTACCTTGAGTTCTTGTGTAGTTGGTCATATATTTCTTCAAAATTGTTGGTTTTAAACTCAGTTAGCGCTTCGGCAAGCAATTTTTCGAGTTCCAATACCTGAATAAAATTGTTCATCAGTGGGAGCTTCTTGCCGTACTTGTCACCATTGGGGAATGCAGCATAGCTCGCGCCAGCGCCCAAAATGACGACATGAGGTTTCTCCATTTTTATTTGTGAAATCTCCTCTTGAACAGTTACTTTCATGTCAATTCCTCCGCCCAACTACTTGTTGATGAGTTCACGCGCGCGCGTGAACCGGTGATCTACCCATATGGAACATTTAATCTGACACAGGCATCTAATGTTATATGCCAGTATCTAAGAGGGCAGTCGTGTCAGGCTTGCAAAATTGCGACTTACACTATGCACCGCCGCCTCCACCACCACCCTCGCCGCAACCCTTAAAAAACGTACAGATACTTGTTACGTCACGGGAAAATGTCGCATTTCGTGTCTCATTCCAATTCGCAATCAAGATGACACTAAAACCACTGCCTTGGTACCGGATGAATCCCGGTACGTATTGGGCGAACTTTTTGTGTCTCGTGTTTTTGCCCATATCGCCTCACGGTTGCAACTGGTTTTCGAAACAGGACCGGCTGTCATGTTTGGCCTGCGTACTTGCAACTCCCAGCCCTGATAAACAGGCTACTACCAACATGTTGTCAAAGGATAGGCGCTAAGCGCCTAAAACAGGAGGGGAGCTAACGAGGCCATTATTACTCCCGCACCAACCCCAGACGCTCCCAGAGAAAACCGAAATCAGACGGTTCCCCTCCCTGGTCCCGAACACGGCGCGTCTCGTCATGCTCATACGTTTTGAGAAGCTCGATCACCGCCCGACGTCCTTTTTCCGTCATGAGCGCCTGCCGTGGAGTCTTGTTTCCCAAGGCCGGTATGATCTCCTCGGTCCAATTGGCGTAAAACACAAAAGCCGCTTCCCTCTCCCGGAAAAACGGCCTTTATCCGCCACTCTACGACCCCCTCCGCAACCCGCTCGGATCACAAGACCATTATCCCTTTTCCCGCTCCACCGCGTACAGCCAGACCAGCACCTCGGCCACGGCCCGGTACAGTTCGGGGGGGATGAACTGGTCGGTATCCACCTGCATCAGGAGTTTGACCAGCTCGGGAGACTCGTGGACGTACACCCCCGCCTCGCGGGCGCAGGCGATGATCGCCTCGGCCATGACCCCCTTGCCCCTGGCCACCACCACCGGGGCGTAGTAACCCTGCTTGTAGGAAAGGGCCGCGGCCCTGAGCTCCTCATTCTCCCGGCGCGTCATGGCGTATTCCTATCTCGGCCGGGCTCAAGCCCGCGGCCTGAAGCTGCTCGATCAGCGCCGGCCGGGCGGCGTCGAGCAGCACGGCCGATGCGGCGTTGCCGGCACGCAGATCGATGCTGATCCGGCCGTTTTCCAGTATCAGGCGGGCATTGACGGGGCCCAGTTTCGGCAGGTCGAGCGAAAGCCGCGTATCCCAGTTGCGCCCCTCTTCGCCGGTTGCGTTTCGCCGTGCCTCCCGCTCCGCCACGGCCCACTCCATGCGCTGGCCCGGAAAGAGCTCGCCGCGGAAGACGATCTGGCCCGACTGCAACGTGTCCAGTTGTTCGCGCACCAGCGCCAGGGTGCGCTGGTCGGCGATCCCCTCGTGGGCCTGGGCCGTGCCGGCCCGCCTGAGCATCGTCTCCATCGCCTCCAGCGTGCCGTTCTTCATCCCGGCACGGGCCGCTTCGTCCGCGGCCGCACCGGCCTGCTGCGGGACAAGCGGCAGCCTGAGGCTGGAGAGACGCCCCTGGGGTTCCCGCAGGATATCCTGGAGGGTGTAGTCTCCTCCGAACCAGCGTGCCAGATGGGATTCGTAGAACAGGCCGCTCTCGCGCAGCCCCTGCTGGAGCATCTTCCCGACCTGGGTCGCCTCGGCCGGCGGTTCGGCGAGCAGGGTGCGCAGTATGCCCAGGGTTGCCTGAGCCGGCAGCTGCTCGGAGGTCGCCCCGAGAAAGCCGCTCAGCCATCTGCCCGTCTCGCTCACCCGCGAATCCCCCGGCCGGCCGAAACGGGCCATCAGGAAGGTGGGGGTCGGCTCGTCCGTGATGAAGAACAGGTTGATCAGATCCCCGCGCTGCGTGCCCTTAGGCATGCTGAACTCGAGGGACTGGCCGGCCACCTGCAGCAGAAATCGCCCGCCGCCGAGGAGCGCTATGACCTCTCCCTTGAGTTGCTGTCCCGGAGCAAGGCCCATCGGCATGGCCTGCTGGTTGAGCGCCTCCAGGAGCGCCAGACGGTTCCCCTTGATGAGCGCCTGAAGTAGCTTGGCCATGTCGTCGTTCAAGACGATGCCGTTGCCCGGTTGGAGCGTGGCCTGCTGCGCCATGACCGTTGCTATTCCTGCCTGGGCCGTCTGCTCCGCGGAGTGGCGTCCCCGCATGATCGTCTGATAGGTGATGGCTTCATCCTGGATGGCTGTGAAGGCCGGGGAATCGGTCGGCAGACTCTTCAAGACCGAGTTCAGCCGCTCCAGCACATACATCTGCTGCTCCGACAGCCCGCCTTCGTGGTGTTCCAGCACGCTCAACCAGCGCCCGGCCTCGCTGAGAGAACTCGGGAGCGCTTCGCCGCCGCGCGGCAGGGCAAACAGGGGCTTGGGTTGTGACGAAATGTAGGTCAGCCGCAGGATATCGCCGGCCTGGATGGCCCGCGGGAGCAGCAGCTCCAGGGAGGCACCCGCCAGTTGGACAAACGCGCGACCGCCGGGGAGTGTGCCCAGCACCGCGGCATCCACTTCCTCGCCCGGCATGAGCGGCAGCGGCACCACCGGCTGGTTGACCGCCTCGGCCAGTATGAATCTGGAACTGCGGGCGAGGTTGCGGAGGATCTGGGACGCGTTGGCCTCGAAGGCCGACAGGGCGGCCTGGCCGGGGGTCTGGCCCTCCCCGCCCCGCTGGAGGGCGGTACCCTGCCCCTGGGATTGCTGCATGAAGTCGCCCGAGGCCCGGGGGGGCGCCTTGACCCCTTCCCGCAGGATGCCGCCGTAGGTGAGCGCCTCGTCCATCAGGTTGGCCAGCACGCCGGCCTCGCCGGCCGAGCGCCGCAGCATGTCGCCGATACTCTGCAGCGATGAGCGCAGCTTGGGGTCGGCGATCTGCTCGCTCCCCACCAGCAGGCCGAGCAGACGCGAGGCATCCGACAGGCTGACCGGCGGTGTCACCCCCCCCTGGCGGGCAATGGCGAAGGTCGAGCGGGGGTCTTCGGAGATGAAGGTCATCTCCAGCAGTTGCCCCTGGCGAACCGCCATCGGCAGATCCAGGTTGAAACGTTGCGGGCCGACCTGCACCTGCGCCCGGTTGTTGGGGAGTGTCGTCAGTACCTCGGCCGTCACCCGCTGTCCGGGGGTGAGACTGATGCGCGTGCCCGGCTCCTGATCGGCATTGACGAACGAGAGGTTGGAGGTCCGCGAGAGGAGGTCGTAGACCTGCTGCTGGATGTCGGCGGTTATGGCCATGTGGAATTATTGCACAAAGGTGAATGCAAACACAAATCCTCTGATTGATCCGAAAAGAACCGAAAAACTACCCCCAGATCAGGTAGCCCGGTTCGTAGATATTCCCCAGGACCTTGTGCCGTGGCATGACCCGCATCATGAAACCGTGCCGGCCGCAGAAACGGCACTCGATCCGCCCGCTGAAGAAGTGGCTGCCGTTTCCCAGGTCAGCGGCGTGAGCCAGGGGGATCGTCTCGCCTCCCTGGATATTGCCGGTGGAGTCCAGCACACCGAAGTACCCCTCCACGGCGGCCTCGTCGACCGGGATGTCCCCCAGGGCCACGCGCGCCGAGACCTGGATGCTGCTCCCCACCGCCACCGGGTCTGGAGCCTCGGCCTCTGCCTGCTCGATCCGCACCTGCGGCCAGGCCTTGAAGATGCGCTCCTTCCAACGGGTCAGATCAAGGGCCAGGGCCAGTTCATCCTTCACCAGGGTTCGCCACTGCGCGTAGGAGGGCAGATATGAATGCCCGGCGTATTCCTGCACCATGCGGTCGGTGGAGAATACCGGGCAGAGGCTCTGCATGGAGGCCTTCATCGTGGCCACCCAGGCGCGCGGTACGTTGTCGCTGCTTCGTAGACCTCACCCTTGCCGATGGCCCAGCCGTTGTTCCGCTGGTACCCCTCGCACCACCAGCCGTCCAGGACGCTCATGTTGAGGCCGCCGTTGAAGGCCACCTTCATGCCGCTGGTACCGCTGGCCTCCATCGGCCTGAGCGGCGTGTTGAGCCACACGTCCACCCCCTGCACCAGGTGCCTGGCCACCTCCATATCGTAGTCCTCGATGAAGACGATGCGGTGACGGAAGCGCTCCTGATGCGAGACCTGCACGATCTGGCGGATCAGTTCCTTCCCCTCCTGGTCCTGGGGATGGGCCTTGCCGGCGAAGATGATCTGCACCGGCATCTCCGGATTATTGAGGATGCGGGAGAGCCGGTCCAGGTCGCGCAACAAGAGGGTGCCGCGCTTGTAGGTGGCGAAGCGCCTGGCAAAGCCGATGGTCAGCACCTCGGGGTCGAGCACCTCCTCGGCCGTAGAGATCTCCTTGGTGGTGGCCCCCACCTTGACCAACTGATCCTTGAGCCGCTTGCGGGCGAAGTCCACCAGCTTCTCGCGGCAACTCTGCTGGGTGCGCCACAGCTCGGCATCGGGGATCCTGGCGATTCGCCGCCAGACATTGTGATCGGTTGGGTCGTCCAGCCAGCGGGTCCCCAGGTAGCGCACCAGCAGGCTGGTCATATGATTGGACATCCAGGTACGGGTATGGACCCCGTTGGTGATGGACTCCAGCGGCAGTTGCTCCTCGGGCAGCTCGGGCCAGACGTTCTTCCACATCCGGCGTGATACCTCGCCGTGCAGCTGGCTTACGCCATTGGCGTGGCCCGCCAGCTTCAGCGCCAGCACCGCCATGCAGAAACTCTCGTGCGTATTGCGCGGATTCTGGCGTCCAAGGCCGAGGAACTCGTCGCGGGAGAGGCCCAGGGACTTGTAGTAACGGGCGAAGTACTTATCGAGGAGGTCCGCGGGGAAGTGGTCGATACCCGCCTCCACGGGGGTATGGGTGGTGAAGACGTTGCCGGCGGTGACGATCTCGCGTGCCTC
Source organism: Deltaproteobacteria bacterium (assembly GCA_016182975.1). Taxonomy (GTDB): domain Bacteria; phylum Desulfobacterota; class Desulfuromonadia; order Geobacterales; family Pseudopelobacteraceae; genus JACPFJ01. The sequence continues at coordinate 26,166 of JACPFJ010000023.1, read as the reverse complement.
GCTGAACCTGATGCCGCGCTTCTCCATCAGCAGGCGGATGCGCTCCAGGGCCAGGAAGGCCGCGTGCCCCTCGTTCATGTGGCAGACGTTGGGGACGATTCCCAGTGCCCTGAGCGCGCGGATGCCGCCGATCCCCAGGAGGATCTCCTGCAGGATGCGCATCTCCTGGTCACCGCCGTAGAGCTGGGCCGTGATCAGACGGTCCTCGGGCCTGTTTTCCTCCAGGTTGGTGTCCAGGAGGTAGAGCGGCACGCGACCCACCTGAACCCGCCAGATATGGACCATGAATCTGCGGCTGCCGAACTCCAGCTCGAACGCGAGCGGGACGCCGTTTTCGTCCCGTTCCATGATGAGCGGCAGGTTGTAGAAATCGTTCTCCGGGTAGTACTCCTGCTGCCATCCCTCGTTATTGAGGTACTGACGGAAGTACCCCTGGCGGTAGAGCAGCCCCACGCCTGCCAGGGGGAGCCCCAGGTCGCTGGCGGACTTGAGGTGGTCACCGGCCAGGATGCCGAGCCCCCCGGAATATATGGGGAGCGATTCGTGCAGGCCGAATTCCATGGAGAAGTAGGCCACCTGCATCTTCAGGCTGCCGTTGCAATTCTTCTGGAACCAGGTCTTTTCCTGGAGGTATTCGGTCAGCTTCTCGTCCACCATCCGCAGGTGGGCCATGAAGCCCTCGTCCAGCTTGAGCGTTTCAAGGGTCGTCTGCTGGAGGATGCCCAGCATCTCCACAGGGTTGTGGCGGGTGGACTGCCACAGTTCGGGGTCCAGGCGGCGGAAAAGGCCGATGGCGTTCGGCTCCCAGGACCACCACATGTTATAGGCGATGCGCTGGAGAGGGGCCAGGTCCTCGGTCAGCGACGGCACCACCGTGAACTTGTGCAGCATCTTGGAAAAGTCCATTGGCTACCCCTTGGTATTAAGGCTGAAGACTGAAGGCTGAAGTACATGCAGAGGATTATACCTCGCAATCTTCAGCCTACAGCCTTCAGCCTTCAGCCTGTAAACCTTACTTTATCAACTGGTTCATCTCGAATATCGGCAGGAGCACCGCCATCACCACGATCCCGACGGCCAGCCCCATACCCAGCACCAGCAGCGGCTCCAGGAGCCCCATCAGGCGGGTCAGGCGGGTGCTGAACTCGCGCTCGTAGGCGATGCCCGCCTTGAGCAGCATCTCCTCCAGGGTGCCCCCCTTTTCCCCCACGCCGGCCAGATGCACCAGGAGCGGCGGAAAGAGCGGACTTTTGCGCAGGCTCCCCGACAGGCTGCCACCCTGGGCCACCTCCTCCATCACACCCCGCAGGAACGAGCGATACACCCGGTTGACCAGCACCTCGGAGGTGATCTCCAGGGCGCGGATGATCGGCACCCCGCTGGAGAGGAGCAGTCCCAGCACGCGGGCAAAACGCGACAGGATGAGCCGCTGCAGCATACCCCCGGCAACGGGGAGCTTCAGGAGCAACGCATCCCGTTTCATGCGCGGTATGTCACGCTTCATGGCGCTGCGGTAGAGCGGTACCGAGGCGATGGCGATGCCGGCCGGAATCCACCACCACCCCTGCAGGAAATGGCTCAGCTTGATCAGGATGACCGTGATCAGGGGAAGGGCGGCCTTGCTGTCCTCGAAGATCACCACGATCCTGGGGATGACCACCGTCAGCAGAAAGAGCATCACCCCGCTCCCCACCACGACCATCAGCAGGGGATAGGCCAGGGCCGAAACTACCCGGCTTCTGACCTGCTCCTGCTCCTCCAGGAAATCGGCCAGCCGCTCCAGCACCGCATCCAGCGCGCCGCCGGCCTCGCCGGCCGACACCATGCTGACGTAGCTTTCGCCGAAGATCCGTGGTTCGGCCGCCAAAGCGCGCGACAGCGAGGCCCCCTCGGCGATGCGGTCGCGCACCCGTGCCAGCACCCGTTTGAGCTGTCCGCTCTCCTCCTGCTCGAAGAGCGAACCCATCGCCTCGAAGAGCGGCACCGCCGAGGCCACCAGTGTGGCCAGACGACGGGTGAACAGGGAGAGATCCGCAGTCGAGACGCCACGCTGGAACGAGAACGCCCTGGGGGCGCTCTCAGCCGCCCCTTCTTCCAGCACCTCGCGGGGGAGCAGCCCCTTCCCCTTCAACTGGGCCAGGGCCTGGCGCTCGGAGTCGGCCTCGACCGTTCCGGAGACCGCTGCCCCGGCGGCGCTGTAGGCCTTATACCGGAACGTCGGCATAATCGTCGTCCTGGGTCACGCGCAGCACCTCTTCGAGGGTGGTGATGCCGGCCGCGGCCCTGGCAAGGCCGTCGTCCCGCAGGGTCCGCATGCCGCGCGAAACCGCGTATTCCTTGATCTCGCCGGCATGCGCCCGGCGGATGATCATGGAGCAGAGTTGCTGATCCACCGGCATGATCTCGTAAATGGCGGTCCTCCCCAGGGTCCCCAGGCCGAAGCATCTGTCGCACCCCCTGCCCCGGTAGAGACGCTCCGGCAGCGTCACGCCGGCGTACCGTTCCACCGGCCGGTACTCCTCGCGGCAGTGGGGGCAGATCACCCGCACCAGCCGCTGGGCCATCACGGCCGCCAGCGACGAGGCGATCATGAACGGCTCGATGCCCATGTCCACCAGGCGCGTCACGGCCGTGGCCGCATCGTTGGTGTGCAGGGTGGAGAGCACCAGATGCCCGGTCAGACTGGCCTGGATGGCGATCTCGGCCGTCTCGGCGTCGCGGATCTCGCCCACCATGATGATGTCCGGGTCCTGGCGCAGGATGGAGCGCAGCCCGCTGGCAAAGGTCAGCTCGATCCGCGGATTGACCTGGATCTGGCCGATCCCCTTGATCTGGTATTCGATCGGGTCCTCGATGGTGATGATGTTCTTCTCGCTGGAATTCAGGCGGTTCAGCGCCGCGTAGAGCGTGGTGGACTTGCCGCTGCCGGTGGGTCCGGTCACCAGGATGATGCCGTTGGTCCGGGCCAGCATCCGCTCCATGACAGCCACCCCCTCGTCGCCCAGCCCGATGTCCGAGAGCGACAGGACCCCCTTCTTCTTGTCGAGGAGGCGCAGCACGGCCCGCTCGCCGTAGAAGGTGGGGATGGTGGAGACGCGGATGTCCACGTCGCGACCGGCCACGATGACCCTGATGCGGCCGTCCTGCGGCAGGCGCTTCTCGGCGATGTTGAGTCCGGACATGATCTTGACGCGGGAGACCAGGGCATCCTGGATGATCTTGGGGGGGGAGAGTTTTTCGTAGAGGATGCCGTCGATACGAAAACGCACCATCAGGTAGCGCTCGTAGGGCTCGATGTGGATGTCGCTGGCCCGCTCCTTGACAGCCTCGGAGAGGATCGAGTTGAGCAGGCGGATGACCGGGGCCTCGTCGGCCAGGTCCAGGAGGTCCTGGGGGTCGCTGAACTCGGTGGCCACCGTGGAGAGGTCCTCCCCCTCCAGTTCCTGCAGCACCTCGCGCGCCGTGCCGGAAACACCGGCATAGACGTGGTTGATGGCATCGGTCAGGATGGCGGCGGGGACCAGCACGGCCTCAACCGGCCTGCCGAACAGCAGACGCAGCTCATCCAGCGCCAGCAGGCCGGCCGGGCCGGCAATGGCGACCCAGACCTTGCCCTCCTCCTCCCGCAGGGGGAGGACGGCGTTGGCGCGGGCAAAGGTGAGCGGCACCCTGGCCAGCAGGGCCGCGTCAACCTCGTCACCGCTCAGCTCGGCCCGGCAGGCGATCCCCAAGCGCCCTGCCGTGGCCTGCAACTCTTCCGGGGGGAGGGGGGCGCTCATTTGCCCGTGATCCCTTTCTGCACGTCCACCGGCTCGACCTTCTTGACCGCCTCTCCGAATGTCATCCGCTGGTTCCCGGAAACCTCGGCCATGTCGGCCGCGTCCTTGACGATGCGGGGTGTCAGCAGGATCATCAGGTTGGTCTTCTTGCGCGTCTTGTTCTTGGTCTTGAACAGCCACCCCAGGCCGGGGATGTCCCCCAGCAAGGGGACCTTGCTGACGATCTCCTGTTCCTGGTCCTGGATCAGCCCGCCGATCACGATCGTCTCGTTGTTCTTGACGGTTATGCTGGTCTTGGCCGAGCGCTTGGTGGTGGTGCGGTCGGTAGAACCGGCGCCGACGATGACCGTATCCTTGACCGCCGAGATCTCCTGGTTGATATCGAGGCGGATGTAGTCACCCTCGCTGATCTGGGGCTTGAGCTTGAGGTTGATACCGATGTCCTTGCGATCCACGGAGGTGGTGGTGACGCCGGTCGCGATGGTCGACTGCCCCCCGAACGGCACGTTCTCCCCCACGAAGATCTCGGCCTCCTTGTTGTCCGAGGTCAGGATGTTGGGGGTGGAGAGCACGTTCAGCAGGTTGTTGGAATCCAGGGCCTGGAGCACTGCCCCGATATTGCCGGGGACCCCCCCCACGGGAAAATCGAGGCCGCTGGAGCCCGAAGCGGCGCCCGCCAGTGGCGCCAAGGCAGCCAGGGCGCCGAACGGATCATACACTCCCCCTATACCGAAATACCTGTTGAGTTGACCCGCACCGATCGCGGCGCTCTGGACGCCGACTTGGCGCGCCTTGTCCAGCGAGACCTCGGCGATCAGCACCTGCACGAAGACCTGCCTGCTGCGGCGGTCCAGCTTCCTGATCACCTGGAGCAGATTGGCGAAGTCGGTGGGCGAGGACATGATCACCAGCGAGTTGGTGGCCTTGTCCGGGGTGATGGTGATCTTGCCGCTCTCAAAGGGGGATGCCTGGGCCGCGGCGCCGGGCGCTCCGGGCGCCGCGGCGGCGGAGATCCCCTTGACCACGCCGTCCAGCACCTTGGCCATCTCGGTGGCGTCGGCGTTCTCCAGGTCATAGACGTTGACCTTGCTGCTGGCCTCGGGTGGCGGCACGTCCAGCTTGGCCACCAACTCACGCACCGCCTGCTTGATGTTCTCAGTGCCGAAGACGATCAGGGCGTTCAGGCGCTGGTCGGTCAGCACGCTCCCCGTGGCGCCCGCGGCGGCAGCGGCGGGCGGCTGGCCGGGCCTGCTCTCCCCGCCGGCAAGCCATTGGCGGATGGCGGTGGCGGCGCTCTCGGCCGACGCGTTCTTCAGGAAGATGATCTCGATCCCCTCCCGAGTCCGTTCGGTGTCGATCACCTCCAGGATATTCTGCAGCTTGCGGAGGTTGAGCGCCGAATCCACCACCAGGAGCAGGTTGCCGGGGCCAAAGGCCGAGATGGCGCCGTCCTTCGATACCAACGGCTGCAGGAAGGGGAGCGCCTCCTGGGAGGAGATGTGCTCCAGCCGGATCACCTGGGCGATGTAGCCCTCATTGACCGGAGGGACCTCCCCGGACGGAAGCAATGCGAGACCTGACTGCCTGACTCCCGCCGAGGGGATGATCTTCAAGACCTTGCCGCTCTGCACCACCGTGAAGCCCTTCAGCTCCAGGACCGAGGTAAAGACGTTGTAGGCATCCTCGACGGAAAGCCTGGTTGGCGAAAAGATCGAGATCTTGCCCTTCACCCGGTCGTCGAGCACGAAGTTCTTCCCGGTCAGGTCGCTGATAAACTTCACCATGGTGGAGATGTCCACCTCGTTGAAGTTGAGCACCACCCCCTTGCCGGCGGCAAAAACCGGGGTGGCGGACATCAATCCGGCCAGGAGCAGGACACAGAGTATATTCGATAGTCTTTTTATCAAGAGAGCCTCCAGTTCAAGAAGTCAGGTGACAGGAGAATTGCCTTTACTTCTGTCTCCTCACTTCTGACACCTGAATTCTTATCGTATGTCGTAGTTGAACGTCGTCGGCTGTCCATCCCGGATCAAATCCAGCTTGAGCCTGCTCTGCCCCTTGAGGGCGATCAGCGACTGCAGCGCCTTGTCGGGCGAGTCCATCGGGAAATCGTTCAACCGCAAGAGCACGTCGCCGTTCTTGATGCCGATCATGGCGAATAGACCATTGGGCTTGACCTCAGAGGCGCGGAACCCCTCGATCTTGCCGTCCTTCTGGCTGGGGAGCAGGCGGGCGTCGGTCATGGCCTGGGCCGGATTGTCCAGGACCGCGTTCAGGGCCCGCTGGTCGATGACGAAGCTGCCGGCGCCGGTGCTGGCTATGGCCGGGGCCGCATGGGCGGCCGGTTGTTGCGGCTGCGCCGGCGGGGCAGTCGGGGGCGGCGACATCGGGGTCAGCAGTTCGACCTTTTTCCCCCCCACCACGATGAAGGCCTGTTCCTTCTTGACCTCAACCAATCGCCCGGCATCAAAGACCATGTCTCCCAGGCGGAAGACCCGCTCCTCCTGCTTGGTGCTGTTACGCACCAGGGCGAAGGTCTCGCGGAACGACCCGACAACGGTGCCGAGCAGGAGCAGGTCGGCCGGCGCGGTGACCGGTGCGGCCTGGGCAGCCGCCGGGGCGGCCACGATGGGGGTGAGCTGTCCCTGGGCTGCCTTGCCGAACAGGCCGTTGGCCAGGATCGGGGCATAGAAGGAGAGGTCCTCGATCCTGGGTGGGGGCTGGGCGGGTGCGGCCGTCTCCCTGACACCCTTCGGGGAGAACGCCTTTCCGAGACGCAGCGAAAGCGTGTCGGCCGTGATGGCCGCCAGAAGGGCGATGATGGCGATCCCCAGGAGGATGATTATGATGTTGAGGGCACGTGGCATAAAAAAGGTTGAAGGTTGAAGGTTGAAGGTTGAAGGTTGAAGGTCAAAAACCATCAGCCCTCAGTCTTCAGCCTGCTTCGCTATACGTTGATCTCCCCGCTGAAGACCTCCACCGCCGGGCCGGTCATGTAGATGTTGCCGTCCTCGGCCCATTCCATCTCCAGGTCGCCGCCGGAGAGGTGATTGAGGAGCCGCTTCTCGGTCAGGCCGTTCAGGACGCAGGCCGCGGTCACCGCGCTGGAGCCGGTGCCGCAGGCCAGGGTCTCGCCGGCGCCACGCTCCCAGGTGCGCTGGCGCACCTCGGTGCGGGAGATGATCTGGACGAATTCCACGTTGGTGCGGCGGGGGAAGAGTTCGTGGTTTTCGATCAGCGGCCCGTAGGTGGCCACCGGGAAGCCCTCGGCGTCCTCCACGAAGATCACGCAGTGGGGATTGCCCATGGAGGCGCAGGTGATGTTGAAGGTGCGGTCCAGGATGGTCAGCGGCTCGGCGATCACCCTGGCCCCGGCATCGCCGGTCATGGGGATCTCGCCCCTGGTCAGCCGCGGCGGCCCCATGTTGACCCGCACCTTCTCTATCCTGCCGTCGCCGCCTGGGAAGAGCCGCAGGGTCAGTATGCCGGCCCCGGTCTCGGCGGAGATCTCGGTCTTCGAGACGATGCCATGGTCGTAGGCGTACTTGGCCACGCAGCGGATGCCGTTGCCGCACATCTCCGACTCGGAGCCGTCGGAGTTGAACATGCGCATGCGCACATCGGCCACCTCCGACGGCATGATCAGGATCAGCCCGTCCGAGCCGATGCCGAAGTTGCGATTGGATATCTGTATAGCAGTCTTTTGCGGGTCCGCAACCTGCTCCTCGAAACAGTTCACATAGACATAGTCATTGCCGGCGCCGTGCATCTTGGTGAATTTCATCCGAGTTTAATCCCCTTTTCATATGAGAGTCCTGGATTGCACAACATAGCAAATATGCCGCGCTGCAACAAGCAAATTAATCCGCGGCAACTGCGCGGCGACGGCGTCCGCGGGCATCCGGAAAGCCTGATTGCCAAATTTATGCGAGGTGCGTATAGTGACGCTTCGCAGCAACATTTTCAGGAGGATAACGACCATGATCCGACCCTTCCAGGGCATCCATCCCAAGATCGACCCAAGCGCCTTCGTGGCCGAGACCGCCGTGCTCATTGGCGACGTGGAGATGGGCCCCCAGAGCAGCATCTGGTACAACTGCGTTGCCCGCGGCGACGTGAACCGCATCCGTATCGGCGCCCGCAGCAACATCCAGGACCTGACCGTACTGCACGTCACCCACAGGAAGCATGCCGACGACCCCGGCGCACCGCTGATCATCGGCAACGACGTCACCATCGGCCACGGTGTGACCCTGCACGGTTGCACCCTGGAGAACGGCTGTTTCATCGGCATGCAGGCGATTGTCATGGACAAGGCGGTGGTGGGTGAGGGGGCGCTGGTGGGGGCGCGGGCCCTGGTCACCGAGGGGACCGTCATCCCGCCGCACACGCTCTGGATCGGGGCTCCGGCCAGGTACAAGCGCGACCTGACCCCGGAGGAGGTTGAACGGCTGGAACAGTCGGCGGAGAATTACGTGCGGTACTCGCGGCAGTACATCAACGGCTGAGACGCTTCGGGTTGGGGTGGTTTGAGATGGAGGTAACGGAGGCAGCGTCCATCAGGCCGCCTCCCTGAAGGGAACGACCTCGTATTCGATCCGGTCCGCCATGCGCAACTCCAGCCACTCCAGATCGTAATGGGCCTGGAGGTTCAGCCTGCTCTGGGCGTCGGTGCCGAAGAAGCGGGCCAGGCGCATGGCGGTTTCGGCGGTAATGGCGCGTTTGCCGGCGCAGATCTCGTCGATGCGGCGCTGTGGAACGCCGATTGATTACAACAATTCCGCCACTTCCAGCAGCCTCACCTTCTCCCAGAACTTCCGGTCCGCCGTCACGAAGCGGCATCCCAGGCGTTGAGCCAGGACATGGTAGCTGGCGTCGTAGACGCTGATTTTATGCTGCTGTGAAAGCGCCATTGCCGCCAGATACTCTTCGCCGTCCAGTTCATGCACGTCGAACTCGAACGCACAAAGGAGTTCAAATGCCTCCCGCGCCTCTTCAACGGCCAGTTTCACCTTGGTGGCAAGGACATTGGCAATTTCGTAGAGAAAAAGGGACGGGACGCTGATTTCGTTTTCGCCGGAGATGTGAGCATCGCGGATTTGCTGGGCATGTTCCGCCCCCTCCTCGTCGGCAAATATCCATTTCAGGGCAACGGAGGAATCAAGCACGATCATCGCGCATTCCTGATTTCACGTACCGCCTGTACAGCGTCTACCTTTGCGGTTGCCCGCCGGTTGCGTTCGCGCCAGGCATCCATGCTGTCAGACAAGGATGCGAGCCGTTGCGAACGGTTCTTTTTCTGCACCTTCTCCTCAAAATCGGCCACCGAGAGAATGACCGCCAAGGGCCGATTGGCTCTGGAGATGATGACCTGTTCGTTCTTCTCCGCCACCGTATCGAGGATATGTCCCAGGTTCTTCCGCAAATCCATTGTGGTCACGGTCAGCATGTCGCTACCTCCATTTGCCTTTGTATGACACTACAATAGGCTATGATAGTGACTATGTCAATCGACTGGTACGGTTGAGGAATGGAGAAGGAATGGGCCTTCTCCATTCGTTGCCCTTCCCGGTTTATCTCCACCCCCGCCTGCCCCCTCGACAATCCCCGCTCTTCCGGGTATGATAGGCCCCTATGAACTGGCTCTCCCACATCGGCAGACAGGCCTCGCGTCTGGCCTCCATCGAACTCTTCCGCTACATCGGCCCCGGTTTCTTCGTCACGGTCGGCTTCATCGATCCGGGCAACTGGGTGACCAACGTGGCGGCCGGCTCGCAGTTCGGCTACAGGCTCCTCTGGGTGGTGACCCTCTCCACGGTCATCCTGATCATCGTCCAGCACAACGCCGCCCACCTGGGGATCGTCACCGGGCTGTGCCTCTCCGAGGCGGCCTCGAAGTTCTTCCGCCCCTGGCTGCGCCTGCTCATGCTGGGAAGCGCCATGGCGGCCTGCGTCTCCACCGCCCTGGCCGAGCTCCTCGGCTCGGCCATCGGCCTCAACATGCTCACCGGCCTCCCCCTGGCGATCGGCGCCCTGCTGTCGGCGCTCTTCTCCATCTGGATGCTCTTCTCCAAGAACTACCAGCGCCTGGAGAAGTGGATCATGGGATTCGTCTCGCTGATCGGCCTGGCCTTCATCTTCGAGCTCTACCTGGCCGACGTCTCCTGGGCCAGTACCCTGGCCGGCTGGGTGACCCCCTCCGTTCCGCTCGGGGCGCTGCCGGTCATCATGGGTGTCCTCGGGGCGGTGGTCATGCCGCACAACATCTTCCTCCATTCCGAGGTGATCCAGAGCCGCCAGGTGAACATGCAGGGGGAGGAGACCATCCGCAAACAGCTCAAGTACGAGTTCTTCGACACCCTGACCGGCATGGGGACCGGCTGGGCGATCAACAGCGCCATGATCATCATGGCCGCGGCCGTCTTCCACGCCAAGGGCGTCACCGTGACCGAGCTGCCGCAGGTGACGCTGACCCTGGAACCGATCTTCGGCCGGCTCTCGGCGGCGGTCTTCGCCCTGGGACTCCTCTTTGCCGGGCTCTCCTCATCGGTGACCGCCGCCATGGCCGGCGGCAGCGTCTTTGCCGGCATCTACCAGGAGCCCTTCGACATGGCCGACCCCCACTCCCGCACCGGCCTGGCCATCACCCTGCTGGGCGCGCTGGCGGTGATCCTCATGCTGGGGGACCCCTTCAAGGGGATCCTCTGGAGCCAGATCGCCCTCTCCATCCAGCTTCCCTTCACCATTGTGCCGCTGATCCTGCTCACCTCGTCGCCCGAGGTCATGGGAGGCTACGCCAATACCCGCTTCGGCAAGAGCGTGCTCTGGGTCGTCGGACTGGTGGTGATCGGGCTCAACGTGGCGCTTCTGGTGGACATGGCCAGGGGGTGAGACGTTTTGCGGAAGATCAACGACAAGGAAACAACATGAAGATTACCATTCTGGGGAGCGGGACATCAACAGGGGTGCCGATGGTGGGGTGCACCTGCCGGGTCTGCTCCTCGGACGACCCGAAGGACCGCCGCACGCGGGCATCGCTGCTGATCCGCCACGCAGACAGGAACCTCCTGGTGGACACCTCCACCGACCTCCGCCGGCAGGTGCTTCGCGAGGGGATCGCCAGGATCGATGCGGTGCTGTTCACCCATGCCCACGCCGACCACGTCAACGGCATCGACGACCTGCGCGGCTTCCATTTCCTGCACCGGGAGATCGTCCCCTGTTTCGCCTCCCGCGCCACCCTGGACACCCTGATGAATGGCTTCGGCTACATCTTTCGCGAGCACGAGGGGTCCGGCTACACGCCGCTGCTTGAGGCGGACGAGGTCAGCGGACCCTTCGGGCTGTTCGGCCTGAAGATAATACCGGTACCGCTGGTGCATGGCAGGACTGCGGCCCTCGGCTACCGCATCGGCAGCTTCGCCTACCTCACCGATTGCAGCGCAATCCCCGAATCATCGCTGCCGTTGCTGGCCGGGCTGGACGTGCTGGTCATGGACGGGTTGCGCTGGACCCCGCACCCCTTCCATTTCAATATCGAAGCGGCCATTGCGGCGGCAGAGCGGCTGAGGCCGCGCCGCACGGTTCTGACCCACCTGACCCACGAGGTGGCTTACGCCGAGGGGACAAGGCTGCCGGAAGGGTGTGAGTTCGCCTACGACGGAATGGAGTTCGAGCTGCCGCCGGGGTGCTAAAGACGGCCCACGCGCCAGACGCGGGTTCTTAGTGCCCGCAGCAGCAGCCGCAACCCGATGAGTCCATCGCTTCCGGCCCCAGTAGTGCCAGCCGGCGCCAGTTCCCCTCCACCGCCGGTCGATGCCTGAACGGCTCCAGGCATTCGGCCCCCAGATACGCCCGCATGAAGCCCCCCGCCTTTTCCTGACCACCTCCGAAAAACACCAGCGCCTGAAGCGCGGCATTCCCTGCTCCACCGCGGAAGCGCCCGCAGCTTTCCGGGACCCTTTTGGCATACAGGGAGTACATCCCGGCCAACGTCTGAAAAAGGGCCGTGCAGTATTCTTCCATGAGCGTCTCATCCGGCAGGGTGGAGCCCCGCGACGTGCTCAGGAGCATGATGACCGTGTCATCGCCGCGGGAAAAATGCAATTCCAGGTGAGCGCACTCGAAGTATCCCCCCCTGATCAGCGTGAGTTGCTCATAGAGGGGGGTGCCGGTGCTGTCGAACAGGACGCTGCTCCGCAGGCAGCGCTCCTCGACGCTGAAGAGCGACAGCAGGCCGGAGTCGAGGGGCGGAAACCAGCGCAGCGTGAAGCGGGCGGAATCGTAGCTGACGCCCTCGTGTACCAGGAGGTCGGCATGCAGCGCCTCCAGCATGAAGGCGCCGGGAACGTCGTGCAGCCAGAGGTACCAGGCGGGCACCTCGATCCAGACCTGGCTCAGCATGCAGACCCCGGCCATTTTCCTGATCTCGGGCGAGGCGTAGGAGTTGAAGATAAAGCACGCCTCCAGTTTCTCCCTGACCGCATCAAACGGGTTCATGGTCATCCCTCTCTGCCGGAACGCCTCTTTCGAGCATCTCCCGCACAATCGCGATCTTTTCCCTTCCCTCGACGGCGATTCCCATCTTGCGGGCGCTCTCGATGAGGATGTCGTCGGGGTAGGCCAGGGTAAGCGAGTAGCTCGTCTCGTAGGAGGAGAAGAAATCGAGTTTTTCCCAGGCCGGATCGACCTCGGCGACCCCTTCCCGGAAACTTTTCGCGATCTGGCCGAGCTCCCGGCAGAGGCCATGAAAACTGTTCCCGCGCGTCATGGATCGATCCTCAGCGGGTAGGCGCCGAAAAAATTCCTGTGGACCAGGATGAAGCTGATCATGAAAAACGACCAGCAGAGCGGCGTGTCCTCGGGCTGGGCAATCCCCGGCACCGTGCCGAGCAGGGCCGGTCCTGCGGCATAGTAGAACCACATGATCAGCGCCCCCAGCAGCAGGGCGGCGCCGGTGCGGACGATCCCGCGCACCAGCGGGACCGAACCGGCGAACAGGTTGCCGAGGTAGGTCCTGACGATCAACGCGCCGAGTATCACGAACCCCGCCATCTCGGCGGCGTGCAGGTATCTGAAATAGGGGGCGTCCAGGTACTGACCGCCGACAAACGGTCTTCCCCAGTAGAGCTCCATCCCCTTCTTCATGGCAATAAACAGGACAAAGCCCGTCACTACGGTGCCAAACAGGGTTACGACCCCCCTCAGAAAGGGTGCCTGCCTTTTTTCGCCGCCTATCAAGCGCCAGGGGTATTCCTCCCAGAGCGCCTCGGAGAGGATCACCACCGCGACCGAGCACACCACCCAGCCGAGATGGAAGTAGGCGCTGTTGGTGTCGGCGAGCGTCTCCCACCATGGGCTGACCGCGGCCATCTTCTGGGGTGGATAGAAAAGGACTCCGACATGGGGGTGAAAGAGCACGCTATAGGCGAGCACGCTGAACAATGACACCGTCACGAAACGGGAGAACGCCAGCGCCCCGGCCCGCTCTTCATGCCACGGCCAGGCGCGGAAGCCGAGCCGCCAGGTCAGGGCGAGCCAGATAAAGGTGCTGAACAGGTATACCAGGGCCGTCGATGCGTTCTCACGGGCGTTGAAGATCTCGGAACCGGTTTCTCCGGTCGCCACGATCGCGGCGGGACTGAAATAGGTGACCCCGAAGCGGCCGATGAAGTTGTAGAAGAGGCCGAAGATCAGGAACCAGGCCAGTCCCAGCGAGAGCAGCGTCAATCCGGCGCCCCTGCCGGCCGAAGGCAGGCTGCCGGCGCCCTTGGCAAGCGGCCAGCCGTCGAAAAGGACGGAAAAGGTCACGACCGCGGCCAAAAGGACGACGATGATGGAGAAGCCGTACATCGGGGTGTAGAGCCTCATGATCCCTTTCGGGCTGAAAAACAGGTACCAGCAGGAGATGTTGAGAGCCGCCAGGCTCAGGAACACGGCGGTTCCCTTGAGGTATCCGGCCGGCGATGGTGCGGTTTTTTCCGTCATTGCGCGCCTCCTTGCACGTGGCCGCCGGTGCCGGAGAAACCCGTGTTTCCCCGGCACCGGCCCTACGGTATCCAGGCCCTAAAAGACGACCGAATCGCCGTTTGTCAGAAAGGCGTGGGACGATTTGGCTACGCTTGAGGTCCGTTTGTACGACTTGAAGCGGTCGGTCCCCTTCACTATCGGCAGGCCGGCGGCGGCCGCCTTCTCGGCGAACAGCCAGCCGGTGCAGTGATTGCACGCAAGCTTTTCGGGCTTGAATGCCTTGAGCCCCTTGATGATGTCGTCGAACTTGGGGTCCCAGGTCTCAAAGAGGGTTATGTGCAGGCCGCCGTAACTGCCGTAGACGTCGTCGCCCTTGGCAAAATTGTTGCGGGCGAAGCTGTAGAGGGAAAGAATGCCGGGATGGCAGCAACCGGTCACGGTAACGATCCCCTTGTCCTTCACGTTGAAGTAGAGGACGTTCTCGCCGCGCACCCTGAGGATGATCGGCACGTCGAACATCTTGAGTGCGACCCCCGGCATGAGCTTGACGACCTTGGAGGCGTCGCACTCGATCAGTTTTCCCTTGTGGGGTACGCTGTTCTGGCAACCGGCCTTCTCGAATTTGCCCCCCCGGAGGAGCTTCAGGTCCTCCGGGTAGTGGGTGGAGGGGGCGTAGATGGTGATGGCGGGATTGTGCTTGAGCGTCGATTCGATGCCCCAGAAATGGTCGAGGTGCCAATGGGTCAGCACCATCGTATCGATCTCCTTCTTCTTGATCATCTGGTCGACGCCGTGCATCTTGAACACGTAATCCATCCAGTCGTTGTTCCAGCCGGTGTCCATCAGGAGCTTTTTCTTGGTCCCGTCAAGCTGCTCGATCTCGAGCAGGGCGCTGTACCCTCCCGAGTTGCCCTTGTCCCAGGCGGTCTCGTACTGGTTGCCCATTGCCCCGCCGCCATCCATCATGTTTTTTTTGAAGACGTCGTTGTTGAACCAGCTGGTTTCGGACAGAACCGTCACCTTGAGGCTCTTGATCTCACCGATGTCTTCCTTGGCCGCCAAACCGTCGCGAGGATACCCCAGGCTTACACCGCCCGCTGCCAGGGCAGCGCCCCCCATTCCCGTCATCTTCAAAAAGGTTCGCCTGTCCATTGTTACCTCCGTTTGTCTGGAACGGTGTCCCCTCCTCCCTGCCGGGGAATCATGGGCACTCGTTCTGTTCGCACCATTGCAGAGCCCTTGATGCTTCAGCACGGTTCTGGATCGCTGCCGGCCACCACCTCCTTTGCCGGGAATAAAACCTCTTTCTACAAATTATCGTTAAATAGCATTATATAGATGCCTGCATAATATTCAACCATAAATTTATACGCCAGCGCCAACTCGCGCGATGCCGGCGGACCAGGGTTGTTTCCCTCGTATTCCCTGCCTTTCTTCCTCTCTTGACTCAGCCCCTCCCCTGGGCTACACTCATCTGTGTAAATAATCTACTCAGGAGCATATATGCCCATCGATACACGTCTGGCCGCTCTGCGCGCCAAGGTTGCCGGCTACGGCAAGGAGAACCAGGGCGAGCTGCTCTACGCCTTGGCGGAAGGCGCCCAACTGCTCTCGGGCAACGAACGGGTCCGCATCTACCTGGAGGACCTGACCCGCGGAGCGCTCTCCTGCGTGCATGCCGACGGTCCCCGGGCCGCGGAGATCCGGGAGAGCGGTTTTCCGATCGTCTCGGCCGGAAACCTCGTTTCCAGCGTCTTTGCCAGCCAGTCAGCCGCGGACTTCACGATCGAGGCCGAGCCGTACGACTCGGTCGATGCCGATTTCGCCCGCCGCTTCGGGTTTCGCGCCGGCTACGTCATGCCGGTGGTCAGTCACGGCAAATCCATCGGGGTGCTCTGCATCGATCAGGATCGGCGCGGCGATGTGCTGGAGGCGCGGGCCAAGTCGCAACTGGCCGATTTCGCCGGTTTCATGGCCGAGCGCCTCGACCAGGCCCGCATCTATCATCAGCAGGTGCAACTGGCCCGCCGCCTGGAGGAATTCAAGGCCCGCGAGGCGGCCGGGATGATGGTCAGATCGGCGGTGCGGCTGATCGAGAGGCTTTCGCTGGCAGCGGTGCTTGTTCCGATCCAGCGGACAGAGGCCGCCAGCGGCGCATTGGAAATCCTGGCCAGCTTTTCGGAGGACCCGGAGCTGAAGTCACTCTACGATCAGCAGGGGGCCATCGATCTGAAAAAGGGGAGTTCGCTGATATCCCAGTATCTGGACGATCAGGCGACCATCACCGACGAGCGTCTGCTTCAGCCGATCTTCTTCGCCGACCTGACCCAGCACAGCCTCCAGAAGCGCGCCCTGACCGAATCCATGGCCCTGCGCTCGCTGTATGTCGTGCCGCGCTTCGAACCCAAGAGCCGGCGCATCATCTGCCTGCTGAACTACTTCTCCCGCGAGCTGTACCGCTTCAGCGATTTTGAGATGGGGCTCCTGCAGACCCACGCCGAGATGGTGGAGCGGGTCATCAGCGAGGTGGGGGGGGAACACCTGGAGATCCGCGTGCTGTCCGAGATCACCGAACTCCTCAATGAACGCACCGAGAGCCTGCAGCCGTTCCTGACCAAGGTGCTCTCCAAGGCCACCGAACTGATCGGGGCCGATACCGGCAGCATCGCCGTGGTAGCCGAGAGGGACGGGGTCAAGCGGCTGGTGGTGGAGGACGAGAACGGGAACATCATCGGCGCCAAGAACAAGGAATGGCTGAAGAAGTACATCCCCCCCTTCCTGGTCGGCGGCGCCGAGCTCCCCCCGGAGGAGCGCAGCCTGACGGGATATGTCGCATTTTCGAAGCAGCCCAAGATCATCGCAAGGGTGGAGGAGGAGCAGCAGGGGGAGGGCTTTCACCGCTCCATGAGCGAGCTCTTGAAGAGCGAGATCGCCGTGCCGGTCATCTGCGACGACGAGGTGATCGCCGTGATCTGTCTCAACTCGCTGCATTACGACTGCTTCCGCGAGGAGCACCGCCGCATCCTGCAGATCATAGGCAGCCTCACCGCCCGCCACATCTCCGACCTGCAACGCATCGAGCGGCTGCAGAGCGAGGTCAACCGCCTGACCACCGACGTGGCCTACAAGGACCCGCACGTCTCCTCCTATCGGCTGGGCAACATCATCGGCAACAGCCTCACCTCCCAGGCGGTGGTGGAGTTCATCAACACCGTCTCGCCGCCGCTGTTCAACCGCATCGTCTTCTGGAGCCGCAACCTGCTTCAGGAGGCCACCATCGGCCTCCCTTCCATCCTGGTGACCGGCCCCACCGGCTCGGGCAAGGAGTTCTTCTTCAACAACCTCTACAACAAACTCAACGGGCTCTACCGTGACAGCATCAATCCCGGCGGCGAGCTGCCGGTCAAGAAGAGCAACATCGCCGCCTACGCCGGCGACCTGACCTACTCGGAACTGTTCGGACACAAGAAGGGGGCCTTTACCGGCGCCTACACCGACCGGCGCGGCATCCTGGAGGAGACCATGGGGGGCATCGTCTTTCTGGACGAGATCGGCGACGCCGACCCCAAGACCCAGGTGCAACTGCTGCGCTTCCTCGACAACGGCGGATTCGTCCGTCTGGGGGAGAACACCGAGCGCTACAGCCGCGTGCTGCTGGTGGCCGCCACCAACAAGAACCTGCAGGAGGAGATTGCCACCGGCCGCTTCCGCGAGGACCTCTACCACCGCCTGGCCGAGCTCTCCATCCGCCTGCCGTCGCTCAACGAGCGGCGCGAGGACATCCCCGATCTCTCGGTGCATTTCCTGGGCAAACTGTACCGCACCTACCGCGGCGAGGACGAGCCGCCCGACAAGCCCCCCCTGCTGGCCGGGGAGGCCAAGGACATCCTCATGCGGCACAACTACAAGGGGAACATCCGCGAACTGCGCAGCATCCTCCTGCGGGCGCTCTTCTTCCGCCGCAATCAGGTCATAACCGGCGACGCTATCAGCATGGCCATCGCCGGGACGGGAAGCGCCGAGGGGGGAGCGCCGGCTCCCGCCGTGCGGGAACTGGACGAACGCCTGGCAGCGGATATTCTGGAAAGGATTGCCGAGGGGGGGGATTTCTGGGGCGAGGTCTACGAGCCTTTTTCGCGCAACGACATCTCGCGCGAGACGGTGCGGCTGGTGATCGAGAAGGCGCGCGCCCTGGCGGGCAAGACCATGCCCGCGGTGGCGCGCCATCTCAAGGCCGTCGGTGACGGCGCCGCCAGCGCCGAGGAGCAGCGCAGGCTGTTCAGGTTCAAGAACTTTCTCTACAAGACGGTGCGGATTTAGCGAGGGATTTTATCCTGAAAACGGCTTTTGGGTCCACGAAAGACACGAAATATCACGAAAAATTAAAGCATTACGGCAGAACAGCAATTCTCCAAACAGGTTGCACCATGAAGTTACATATTTTAATGATTTTGTTCGTGTTTTTCGTGCTTTTCGTGGACAACTGCTTTATCTAGGTTTATCCATGATCTTTACAGCCCCATCTCCCGAATAACGACCGCATGGGCATAGCGGAACGCCTCGACGAGCAGGCTGCGCTTCTCGGCCTCGATGTGCGCCACCCCCCTGAGGCGCAACGCCGGGACAGCGGCGGGGGAGCATTCGTGGAGACGGATCCGGAAGACAGGCGCCTCGGGACGCGATGCGCCTTGGGGGTCGCGGCGCGACGCGATGCGGCCCCCGTAGGTGGAATCCAGGACCGGGTCGTCCAAAACCGGGACATTCACGCGGTCTATCTCTGCCACCCGGCACGAAAAGGCGCCGAATTCGGGCGCATCGGGAATGAAACGCGCCTGCGCACCCAGGGCAATCCTGTTCAAGTCCCTTTCCCCCACATAGGCATCAACCTTGTTTCTGGCGGTATCCGCGATGACATAGAGGGGCTCCTTCCTGGAGAGCCAGAGACCGGGGGTCAGTTCGTCGTTACGGTCAACGATGCTGCCGTCGAACGGGGCACGGACCGTGAGCTGCCCCCGTTCCTCGTTGAGGCCGGCAAACTCGGCGGCGCCCCCTTCGAGACGGCGCTGGGGAATTTTGCCCTGCCTGAGCAGCTCTTCGTCGAATGCCTGTTGCCTGACCTGCCAGCGGGATACCGAGGCATGGGTGCGCACCTGCCGAATCCGTTGCTCCAGGTCCGGAGAAGAGAGCCGGACGAGCACCTCTCCGGCCCGCACCGTGCGCCTGTCGGCAGCCGGCTCGTCGATGACCACGCCGGGCAGCGGCGACACGATCTGCTGTTCCCGCGCCGCCGAGAGAACGGCCGGCGCCTTGAGCCTCCCCTGCCACGGGATGGCGAGCATGGCCAGCGAGAAGATGACGAGCAGCAGGGTTCCGAGTGTCGAGCGGTTGAAGCGCAATCGCCCGCTGAGTTTCGCCCACGAGCTCACCTCGCGGTAGATGGGATGGGCGATGAACCAGCCGATCTCCACCGCGAAGAGAAACACGCCCAGGGCCTTGAAAAAATAGTGGTAGACGAGCAGGGCGATACCGAGAAAGATCAGCAAACGATACAGCCAGACCGCATAGGCGAACAACAGCAGGAAACGCCTTCGCGTCGCGGTTGCCTGTTCGGGCGGCGGATCACCCAGCCCGAAGAGCGCCTCCCTCAGCCACCAGCGGCCAAAGGCAAAGGAGCGTTGATGGAGATTTGGGATACCCAGCAGGTCCGAAAGGATGAAATAGCCGTCAAAACGCATGAACGGACTGGCGTTGAGCGCGATGGTCATGATCCAGGTGGTGGTGGCCAGGATGAATGCGGCGCCGCGGCCCGGTCCCTCCGGGAGGATGAGCCAGGCCCAGCTGGCCGCAAGGGCCAGCAGCATCTCGGCGGCGATGCCGGCGATACCGATGCCGAGGCGCTTGCGCCGTGAGGTGAGCTTCCAGGCCTCGTTGGTGTCCGTGTACAACATTGGGGTCAGGACGACCAGGGCCAGCCCCATGGAAGGGACCCGGCAGCCGTAGCGATGGGCCGTGAACGCGTGGCCGAACTCGTGGCAGATCTTGGCCAGCGGGATGGCGCACCCCAGGGTCAACAGCCCTTCCCAGCCACGGTAGGCGGTAAACGAGTGCATGAAGAGGTCCCAGCGGCGGGAGATCAGATAGAGCGCGCTCAAAAGGGCCAGAAGCACAACGGCGTGAAAGGAGCGGGAATAGGCCCACGAAACCCACGGCGCGGCGCGGTCGAGAAACCGTTGGGGCCGCAGCAGGGGGATGCGGATGAAGAGGTAGTTCTTCAGGAGCCAGGCGGCCCATCCGGGACGGTGGGCGTCGAATGCCGCCCTGAGGCGTTCGCTGGACTCGGGCGAGGCGGCTTCGAGGAGAAAATTCTGCTGCAGAAAGGCGATCACGTCGAGCAGATCACCTTCCGTGAGGGAGAGGGTGGTCTCCGTGTTGACCGCCTCGACAACGGCCTGGAACGAACCGAGCCCCCAGCGCGAAAGCATCTCGAAGGCCGGCCAGCTCAACAGGTAGAAGCGGTTGGAGGCCGGGTCGTGGAGTGTCCAGGAGGGGGAGCCGTCGGCGGTGGGAGGGGCCGGAAAGATCCCCAGTTCCTGGCGAAGTGGGGGAAGGGCCGCTGCAGCTACCATCCCAGTCCCTGCCTGAGGGCCGTGAGGGGGCGCCGGAAGAGGAAATAGGCCAGGGTGACATCCTTGCCGTAGATGCGCGCCGTACCGGCAAGACCTATCCGCGGCAGCCCGGAGCCTTCATCCATGTCGGCCTTGAGGCGGTAGGCGGCGATGCCGGAGGCGGTCACCTCCGGTTTGTAGGAGGCGTAGCGCAACCTCCCCGTACGGGGGTGCTGGGGGTCTGTCGCCAGATACAGCGTGACCGGCGTGCCCAGGGTCAGGTCGATGGCATCGGCAACCGGCAGGTGAATCAGGATCTCGACCTTGGCCGCATCGGCGATCACGAGGACCCGTTCCCCCACGGCAACGTTCTTCCCCACCCAGTCGCTCTGTTCGGCAAAGACCGCGATGCCGGGACGCGGCGCCCGTACCTCCACCCGCTGCAACAGTTGCCGGGAATAGGAAAGCTCGGTCGCCTTCTCCTCCATCCTGCCGCGGCGGGGCATGACCTCCGCCCTCCCCCTGTCGTCCAGGAGGGCCTGCTGGGCCGCTTGACGATACTCCTCCGCCGCCACCTCGAACGACTTGCCCGCCACCCCCAGCCGGGCGCGCAGATTGGTCCGGTCGAATTCGAACAGGAGCTGTCCCTGGGTCACCGGTTCGTTCGGTCTGACGTGGAAGCGGTCTATTACCCCTTCGAGGGGGGAGCGGACGACAAAGGGGTCCTTGGGAACGATCTCCGCCGGCGCCTGCACCGACATGCGAACCGGGTAGAAGAGCGCGCCGAAAAGAAGCAGGGCGAGCGCCATCCTCCCCCATCTCTCGGAAAAGAGCCTGCCGATCCGCTTGCGGTAACCCTCTACCGGGATCAGCGCTCGAAGCCCGTGGGAGTAGATGGAGGAGAGTTCCCCGAGAAGCGCCAGTTCGTGCTCTTCCCAGGGGTCTTCCCGCACCAGCAGCAGAAGCGCGAAGACGGCGCCGGATTTCGATGTGAACGGCGCTATGACCGCCTGGGAGGGGAGCCAGTCGCTCCACGCCCGCGACAGGAGCGGAGAGAGGTCGTCGGGAGCGGTGCGGCGGCAGCCGCTCCCCTTGCGCCAATCCCCGAAGGCCGCGGAAAGCCATTGGATGTAGGGTGCGCTCTGATCCGGTTCCGGGATGCCAGAGACGGCGCAGACCCCCTTGCCATCCACCCAGAGCGCGGCCTGACGATAGTTGAGCAGTTGCTTGCTTTCGTTGACGGCAATGAAGCCGATCTCTTCGAGCCGGGCCGCATCCCTGACGCGGCGGGAGATCTGCAACAGGATGCCCATCCCGAGCAACTGGCCGTCGGAGGCAGCGCTCATCGGCGAACCCGTGTGAAACCGGCCCAGCCGCTCATGCCGGGCAGGAGTTCCGCGTGACTCCCCTCGATCTCGCCGATAACGGGAACAGACTGGCTGAGTGGATCGATCTTGGCCCCTATACGGATAACCCGTGCGGTGTAGGACCTTCCCAACTCCTCTATCCTGACGGTGAACCTGCCTCCCACCCTGAGCCACGACAGCATCCGGGAAGGGGCGATGAGGCGCACCTCCAGCGAGTTGGTGTCCAGGATATCCATCATCTGCTTGCCCGGCTGGAGGAACTGGTGCGGGTCCACGTACATCCTGGCCACCCTGCCGCTGAAGGGGGCCAAAAGGGAGCACTTCGAGACCGTTACCCGCATGGCGGCCACCTCGGCCTCGGTCTCCTTCAGCTTTGCCTCGGCCTGCTCGACCTCCAGGGTGCTGATGGCATCCAGGCCGGCCAGGCGCCTGTTCACCTTGAGGGTGCTGCGGGCCGCCTCGGCCGTTGCCTCGGCCTTGTTCAACTGGGCCTGCATGAGGGAGCAGTCAAACCCCGCCAGCAGGTCCCCCTGCTTGAAGGCGTCCCCCTCGCGCAGCGGCAGCCTGTCGATCTTGGCCGCGATCTCGCTGGATAGTGAGGTCTGCTGCACTGCGACCAACTGCACCCGCAACCGTCCGCCCGCATCGCCATCCTCGGCCGCCGAATAAGGGACGGGGGCAAACATGCCGGCAAGAAGCAAAATCAGTACTAGGCTGCGGACACTCATTGCTTATTGGCCACCGGTGCGGCGGGGGCCCGGAGATCGGCGGATATTCCCGGGAGCGGGTCGGCCCCGATGGAGATCATCATCTGGCCGTAGGCGTTCTGCAGGGCGGCATAATTCTGGTAGCTGCGATAGTCGGCCATCAGGTAACCGACCGCGGCGCGTATCTCGTTCAGGCGGTTCTGGGCGCCGGTGTCGGCGGCATTCTTGGTCTGGTTGTAGATCTTGGCATCCAGGTCGCGGATCTCCTGGGAGAGGCCATACTGCCGCTTCTTGCTGAAGAAGTCCTGGTAGGCCACGTGCACCTGGGTCAGCACCGCCATGCTCAGGGCCAGGCGGGAGATCCGGCCGACATCCTCCTGGGTCTTGGCCAGCTTGTACTGGGCCGGTCCGGTGATCAGGCTCATCAGGTTCCAGGATGCGCGGGCGCCCCCTTCGATCCAGTTCGAGTTGGCCAGGAACGAGTTGCTGTCGAAATGCTTGCCCACGGTCAGGTCAACCCCCGGCAGCATCCGGGCAATCGCCTTCTTGGTCTCGTAGATGTTGATCCGCTCCTGAAGCCGGGCCTCCATGAGTTCGGGGCGCATCCGCAGGGCAAGGGTCTCAAGCATCTCGAGCGGGTCGTTCAACGAAGGAATATCCATGCTGGAGTCGGTCGCCAGGGTGAAGTCATGTCCCGGCGGGAGATTCATCAGCGTGGCGAGCCGCGGCTTGGCCTGTTTCAGCTCGTCGCGGAACGACTCGATCTGGCGCATGGTCTCCAGGAGGGTCTTGCGATAGTTCAACGCTTCGAGGGGCGCGCGCAGCCTTTCCTTCTCGATCCTTTCCGCATCGTCCAGCGCCTTCTGCACATCCTTCAGGACCGGCTCGAAGCGTCCCTGCAGCTGCTGGGCGCCGAGCGCCAGCCAGTAGGCATAGCGGACCTGCTGGATGAGGTTGTGGATCACCTTCCTGCGCCGCTCGCTCATGATCAGGGAACGGTCGGCCTGCTGTTTGGCCTGGAAGTAGCTGACCCCGAAGTCGAGAATGTTCCAGGTCACGGAGAGGTCCGCACTGTAGACCCCTTTCTCCTGGGAGAAGGATGGTTCCAGGGATTGACGTCCTGTCAGGAGGCTGATGCTGGTGGAGGCATTTTCCTTGTCACGCTCCGTGTAGCCCGCCGTGGCCGCCAGCTTGGGGAGCATCTCGTAGGAGACCGTCTCGATCTGTTTCAGGGAGAGCGCCTCTTCCATCAGCTTCAGGCGGTACTCCATGTTGTGGGCCAGGGTGCGCCGGATGGCCTCGTCCAGGGTGAGCGGCCCTTTAAGAGGCTGCTTGTCCTTGTAGATATCCTTGAGATCCGTGGATATCTGCGTCGTCACCTCGATCTGGGTGAGAGGAACCGGCTTCACGGTACATCCGGCGGCAAGGATCGCGAAAAGGGAGAGGAATAGAAGCTGCTTGCTGGGTTTCATCATGTAGACCCTCGTTGACGTGAAATTGTATAAAACAGCGGCTAGCTGCTAGCCGCTAGCTGCTAGCTTCTGACCGCTTGCCTGGCCACAAAACCCCTTTGCAGGGTCCGGACCATCTGCTGACGCTCCAGTTCCATCCCCCGGTGTCCGTGGCGGGCGAACTGGTCCGCCAGGGACGGACGGCCGGCGATGGCCCGCTGCGGGGCATGGCGAGGATCTGCGGGCGATACGCGTTCGGCATCCCCATCGTCGGCTTGCGCGGCAAGAGCGGCGGACGCCTCTATAATCTGACGATCCGACGGAGCCAGCGACGCCCCTTTGTCATCCTGCTGGTTGATACGCAGGCGGAACACGGCGCTGGTCTCGTTCCCGTTGCTGTCGCGGGCGGTCAGCTTGACCTCCATCACCTCCGCTGTCCCGACAGGCGGTGTTCCGGTAAAGGTCCCCGTGTTCGGATTGAAGTTGATCCACGAGGGGAGCGGGCTGCCGTCATTCTGTGACGCCTTGAGGGTTACCTGGACGTCCGGGTTCGTAGTCACGAATATCCCCTGGGGCAACTGGAAGGTGGAGAGCCTGTTGACGGTCGCCTCCTGCGCCGGCGGATCAAGACGGACGTAGAGCGAGGCCCCGCTATGCTCCTCGCCTCCCCGCGTTACCAGGTAGGAAGCGGCGGCCGCGGGCTGTAAAACCGGAACCGCAACGGCGACATTGGAGCTGGGCGTTGACGACTGCCGCGACGTGGCCGGAACGTCACCAGGCGACGCCGGTTGTTGTCCATCACGTGAAGGCGCCGCATCCGCCGATGGCGCCGCGGAAGGCCCTGTCTGGGCTGAAGGCGTGATCGGCGTGATGGATGCGGCCGCCGGGACGGAAGGCGCGACCGGCGTCGGTGTCACCGCATTGATTCCCGCGCGGGAGGCATTCTCATTGACGGATATCTCGAAGCGGACCGCCGCGGTGTTGCCGTGGTCGTCCCTGGCCACGACCCTGACATCGAGGGTCTGGGGCATGCCTGCCGGCGCTACGCCCGAGAAGGTGCCCGAGGAGGCGTCAAAGCGGATCCAGGCGGGAAGTGGGGTGCCGTCTGCCTGGCTGGCCTCCATCCTGGTGGTGGCCGCGGGATCGCTCTGGCGGAAGGTGCCGGCCGGCAACTGGAAGGTGGCCTCCTCACCCGCGCTGACATCCTGGCGGTTGGGGGAGAGCACGGCCATGAGGCCCGCCTGGGTCCCGGCCTCCGGCACGGCCGCAACGCTTACAACCCCGGAAGCCGGCTGGGACTGCGTTGCGAGCATGGCCACCAGCGAATCCGGGCTTGCCGTCTCGGCGGGCGGCGCCTGTTGAGTAGCGGTGGATGTGACGGCAGGCGGCACGACGACGGGTGTGGAGTCAGACGTTGATGTCGCAGGGACAACGGTGACGGCGGGCGGAGGCGGAGGTGAAATGACGATCAGTTCCCCGCTGCCGGTATCGCTGGCGCTGTTGCCGGCGCGGTCCGTCACCCGCGCGGTCACGTCATAGGTCACACCGGCGGTGAGGGCGTTGGCGGCGGGGATGGTCAGTGTCCAGCTGTTGCCGGAAACCGTCAGGTTCCCGTCGCCGGGGCGGTAGGTAACGCCGTTGATCGTGACGTCGAGTACGTTGCCGGGGCCGGCGTCCCAGCTGCCGCCAATGACGGGAGCCGTGGAGAGGGTGGCCACAGGAAGCACCGTGGGGGCGGCCGGCGGGGTGGTGTCGATGGTGACAGCATACGCCGCCGACTCTCTGCTGACGTTTCCGGCCGCATCGGTCGCCGTGACGGTATAGCCGTGCGTCGTCCCGTCGGCGAGGGCACCGGGGGTGTAGCTCCAGGAGCCGTTACCGTCGGCAACGACGGTGGTCACCAGCGTGCCGTTGTCGTAGATGCCGACCGTGCTGTTGGCCTCGGCCGTTCCTATGAGGGTCGGGGTGGTGTCGTTGGTGTGGCCGCCGTTGGCGACCGTACCCTCAACCGGGGTGACGTTGTCGGTGATGGTTGTTATGACCGGGGCGGATGGCGGGGTCCTGTCGAGTATGGAGATGGTGAAGTTGCCGCTATTGGTAGAGCCGTCGGAGCTCGTGGCCAGGACGGTGACGGTGTGGCTCGTGGCGGCTTCATAGTCGAGCAGCGTGCCGTCGGTCACCGTGATCACGCCGGTCGCGGCGTTGATGGCGAAGCGGCCGCCGGCGTTGTCGGTCAGGCTGTAGCTGATCGTGGCGCCGCTGTCGCCGTCCGTGGCCAGGGCCGTTAC
>JACPFJ010000020.1 GCA_016182975.1 Deltaproteobacteria bacterium | reverse complement strand
GAAACCCGTTGATCGCCTCAGTGGAAAATCACGTTGGCGGCGGTTACCGCCAAACTGGAAAATTAGCTTGGCGACAGGGGTGGAAAATTAGGTTGGCGACAACTCCTCTCAAACTGGAAAATTACCATGGCGCTCGACACTTGAAGCCAATCGGATCTCGACTTACTAATCTCCCGTCCATCGGGTCATAATATCTTGCCCGATAATAGTACAGCCCGGTCTCCTTATCCCACTCCCTGCCGGTATAAGTAAAAGGCTGCTTGACGCGGTTCTTCTGGTCCTTCAGGTTGCCGAAGGAATCGTACTCGTAGTTCTGGACAACCTTGCCCGCTGCATCGGTGAGCGCGATTATAGAGCCTAACCCGTCAGCATGGTAGTAATATTTGTCCTTGCCGGCCGTGACCGCCAGCGGCTCATCTATGTTCGGACCGTGGATATAACTGTTGCCGATTGCGCCGGCCTCATCGTAGTTGAAAAGGATTGCTTGGCCGTCGTAGAAGAATCTTGTGGTTGTGGTGGTTCCGCTTTCCGTGACCTTCTTCTCGATTCGCCTGCCAAAAGGATCATAGGCGTATTCGACGGCTGATGAGGATGTTGTTACCTTGACCAGCCGGTTATCAAAGTCCCACGCAAAAATTGTGATCCCGTCGGAAGTCGCCTTTTGCACCAGGTTGCCGTTCTTGTCGTAGCTGTAGGTCGTGCCGTTTTCGCTGACAAGCTGGTTTGCAGGACCATAAGAGTAGCTGCGGTTCTTGGCCGAGGTCAGGCGGTTGCCGACCGGGTCGTAGGTGAAGAACTCCCTCTGTTGCTCCACGGCGTTGGCCGTCCCCTTGGTTGCCTTGGTGTTTGTGCTGTAGCCCGGCGTGTTGGTCAATGCTTGCGTCAACCGGTAGATGGCGTCGTAGCTGTAGCTGCTGGTTCTGTCCTGGCTGGTGTTTGTCTGCCGGTTGCCGACCTTGTCCAGGGTGTAGCTGTTGCTGCTGATAACGGTTCCGGCTGCGTTCTTGCGCACAAGGCTCGTGAGTCTGCCCTGTTTGTCATATACGTACGTGGCCGTGTCGCCGTTGGGATAACTGAGGCTGCTCCTTTGCCCTTTGGTGTCGTATCCGAAGGTAAAGGTGCCGCCGTTGATTATCGAGGAAAGGCGGTTGGCCTTGTCGTAGGTGTAGGAGATGGACTTACCTTCCGGCGAGATCATCTTGGTCTTGTTGCCGAGAAGGTCATACTCGTAGCTGATGACCTTGCCGGTGGAGTCGGCGGCGCTCAGCATCCTTCCCGCCGCGTCGTAGGCGAAGGTGTAGGAGATGTTCTTGTTTGTGGCAGTGAGAAGGTTCCCCTTGGCGTCGTAGGTGAAGGTTTCCTCCGTGCTGTCGGGATAGCTCTTCTTCAACAACCTGCCGTTGGCGTCATAGCTGTAATTGATCGTGTTTCCGTTGGCGTCGGTCTTCGATACCGGATTATTCCGGGCGTCATAGGCATAGGCAATGCTGTTGCCCAGAGGGTCCGCCTCTTTCACCGAACGGCCGAGTTGGTCGTAAAGGTAGCTCGTGATGTTCCCGTTGGCATCGGTGATCGCCGTCAGTTTGTCCGCTCCACTCCCGCAACTCGGGCAGGCGCTGCCGCCGTAAGCGTAGGTGGTGGCGCTGCCCAGGGCGTCGATGGTCTTGATGAGTTGGTTGCGCGAGTTGTACTCGAATGTGGTTGTATTGCCGTTGGCGTCGGTCTCGGAGAGCTTGTTGCCGTTGGCGTCGTAGGTGTACGAGGTGATGTTACCTTGCGGGTCTATCGTCTTGATCAGGCGGTTCCTGGCGTCGTAGACGAACTGCGTGACCGCACCCTTCGAATCGGTGATGCTTATCACGTTTCCGGCAGCATCATAGGCATAGCTGGTGGTCGCGCCGATTGGGTCGGTCACCGCGGCAAGATTGCCCTTGGCGTCGTAGGTGAATGAAGTCGCCTGCCCGGCGGCGTTGGTCACATTGGCAACGTTACCCTTGGCGTCGAAGGCGTAGGTGGTTGTAACGCCTGCCGGATCTGAGACGGATGTCATATTGCCCTTGGCGTCGTAGGTGTATGCAGTTGTGCCGCCATGCGCGTCCGTGATGCCGGTCACCTGGCCGAAGGCGTTGTAGCTGTAGCTGGTGGTCTGACCGAGCGCATCGGTGGTGGATGTCATGTTGCCGGCTGCGTCGTAGGTGGATGTTGTCGTAGTGCCGTCCGGGTTGGTTGTGGATGTGCGGTTGCCGGCTGCGTCGTAAGCGTAGCTCGTCACGCCACCCTGCGGATCGGTCTTGGAGAGGAGATACCCTTTCTGCGTGTCGTAACTGTAGCTCCACACCCCGCCGTCCTTCTCGGTGAATGTGGTGGATTTGACGGTGTCGCTCGTCTGGGGGTAGGCGATGTTCCTCGTCCTACCCTCGGGATCGGTGGAGGAGACAACGCGGCGCCGGTCGTCGTAGGCATAGCTGGTGACGTTGCCCACCGGGTCGGCCTTGGTGAGCATGTAAGCATTGGAGTCGTAGCTGTAGCGCCACTGTCCGCCATCCGGCTGGATGACGGATGCGAGGGTGTTGTCGACGACGGAGAATGAATAGCTGTTCCCGGCCGGATCGGTGACCGAGGTCAGGTGATTGGCGGCGTCGTAGGCGAGGCTGACCACGCGACCCGCTGGATCGGTGACCGTGGCGAGGTTGCCGTTGTTGTAGGCGAAGGTAACTGTATTGCCGTTACGGTCGGTTATGGAAACGATCTTCCCTTCCGCGACGGGGTAGATCGGGGTTGGAACGATTGGCGGCGGCTCCTCGCGCGGGTCAGGGGCAGGCTCTTCTCTCCTCTCCCCGTCCCTGGGGGGAGCCTCATCCCGAGTGTTGAGTTCAGTGCCCCGCGTGGTATCGCCACCTTGGGATGCCCCGCCGTCGCCTGCCGGGGGAGTAACCGTGGAAGAACCACCTTCAGTGGTCACGGGCTGGGTGCCAAACCGGTACACCGTCCCGTCCTTCTGGGTCAGGGTGAACGTATTGTCTCCGTTCTTCGTCAATACGTCATAATTGCCAGGCTGGGCGATGTACGCCCCATTGGATAGTGTGTAATACCTGTACTTCCAGTTCCCCTCGCTAATCAGCACCGAACCGTCGCTGAATTCTTTGAGCGAGAGATCGTAGTTGTGGCTCCAGCCGCGCCCGAGAGAGCCGTTGAAGGGATCGAGGCTGTTGTGGTACAGAGTCACACCGGCGGGCAAGACTCCTCCCTTGGTGGAGAACAGCTCCTGCGTGTGAGAGAGATTGCCGCTGGCCACGTGGGCCGAAGAGCCGAAGGTGACGTAGAGGCCGCACTGGCCCGGGGGTGCTTCTGAGACTCTTATGGGCAGTTTCTGTGTTGCGGCGCACGTGTTGACGACACTGCTGGTGACGGTAAGGACCGCCTCGTAGGAACCTGGAACGGCAAGGGCACCGTTTGCATTGTTTCCATTCCAAGTTGAGTTGATCGGCATACCTGTACCGCTCTTGCTGCTGCCGTCGGGAAGAGTGAGCGTCCAGTTGACCGGCTGGCTGGAAGACGTTATGTATGAACCCGTTATCGGATAACTGCCACCTGCACCGAATGCGAGATTTGAACCGGGGCCTGTAAGGTTTGCTTTGAGGTCGCAGCTGTTTTCTATTTCTATCTGGATGCTCTTTGAATCGGAGCAACTGCCGTCGACAGGCTTAGCACTGAGTGTGGCCGTGTAAGTTCCACTAGGAACTGCTACACCATTGGCATCCGTGCCGTTCCAAAAAACAAAAGCCCATGTCCCTGAGCCGGAGTACTTGCGCCCTGCGATGTCAAGAGTCCATGTAATAGGTGCGTCGGAGGAGTCGGTGATGGTCCCGATAAGAATTTTGTTCATTCCGTCTCTTACATCTGGACTGAAAAAGCTTGTTATCGTGGTGGCACATCCGATTGGAAAAAACTCTGCTAGAAGCACAGGAGGTTCAGGAGATAAATATTGGGTCGTTGGCTTAAGATAATTTAAAGGTGGCTTGGTTGCACCAGAACAAGAAATATAAGAAATAGACTGCGCTATTGAACCAATCCCAGGGCATTCTCCAAAGCCAGGGTGTAATCCTGAGGTGTCTATTTGATTGTCAAATAGCGTGCAACTAGAGCGTGAGGCTACAGCAGTTTGTGTTGATTCTGCTAGTTTGATGGTACCGTTTTCATAGGTGGTATTAAAAATAGCCACACCAGCAACCTGATTATCCCAATAATAACCACATGGCCCTTGAGATATTATTTTCCAGGAATCAAATATTTTTATAATTGGACTGTTCTTGTCCACAAAAACCCTGTATCCGGTTTGACCATTTATTTCAAACGGTACTTTATAAATCTGATCGCCATTAGAGAAATCTACATTATACTGAGAAGGATTTGCTTGAACATTGCCCACGAAATTATCTACATCAGCCATTGTATATGCAGATGCAGTATTTGACATGAACATACTGACCAGAAAACAACACATTAAGAGCGATATTTTCATAGTTGTTCTTTGCATTTTATCCTCCCAAATAGAATAATTTTTGGCTGAATAAATTAAGTTCATTTCCGTTCAAGCTGTATCCAGCCCAAACACACATATTTATATTGAATATCCATTAGTGAGACTTCTGGTCAAATACTATGCCTTTTCTTGGTACTAGTAGACGTTTATTTGTAAGGCCCGGAAAAGTTAGTAAAACTTGCAAATGGAACTTTTTGTCCTGAATGCGATGAATTACTGATACCACTCCCATTGGTTTCAATAGCAAAAAAGATCAACAATGACATTACCATACAAATTAGAACAAACCTCCCGCTTGCAATTCTTGGGCTGCTTTTCATGTCACTCACGAGAATCCTCCTTAAAATTATTTAGAAACCACTAACGGTATGCCCTATATATCTTCTGACAAGTACAAATTTTTTTAATACTGTAGCGGTCTACCTTTCCTGTCTCCACTTTAGCGGTCTTACTTCGAATTCATCGTGACGACAATCCCAAGAGTCTCGACAAACCAACCCCCAAATTTGCCCTCAGGTGCTTTTTGCACGACCCAATACGTTAATCAATTACTATGCCCAAGGCAGAGAACCATACAGGATTGATTGTATTGTTTAATAAATTTAAGCGATTACGGATTGCTGATTTGTTGTAATTACGAGAGGGCGTGCCGACAGAGGCGTTTCATGCGGAAAGGGGGAGAGAAAAATGGTGTTGTATACAACAAAAGTGGGCGCGCACAAGTGTGGCATGCCACACTTTACACGTTTTTGATCTTGTACTGCCTCATCATACGATACAGAGTACTTCGATCCAGTCCCAGCAAGCGGGCGGCCTTCGATTTGTTGCCGCCGGTGGCGTCCAGGGCCGAGACAATGAACTGAGCTTTGTCCAGGGGGAGGGAAGGAGACGGGCACAGATGTTTCGGCAGATGCTCCGGCCGCACGATGCCCCCCTGGCAGCGGACCATGGCGGATTCCAGCGCATTCCGCAACTCGCGCACATTGCCGGGCCAGTAATAGTTCGCCAGGATCTGCCTGGCCTCTTCGGAAACCTGGAACTCCCCCTTATTGAGAGTAGCGCCGATTTCCTCCAGGAAATGCGAGATAAGCAAGGGGATATCCGATTTGCGCCTCCTGAGCGGGGGAAGCTCGATGCAATAGACCTTCAGCCGATACAACAGGTCATCGCGGAACGTCCCTGCCTTCACCTTCTCATCGAGATCCTTGTTGGTGGCCGCGATCACACGCACATCCACCTTTATGGGGGTAGAGTCACCCACCCGCTTGATTTCCCGTTCCTGGAGAAAACGCAACAGCCGGGTCTGCATCAATGGCGAGATATCGCCGATCTCATCGAGAAAGATCGTCCCGCCGTCCGCTTTCTGAAGAATGCCGACCTTGTCGCCGGTGGCCCCGGTAAACGCGCCCCTGACGTGGCCGAAAAGTTCACTTTCCAGCAATGAATCGGCAAGCGCTGTACAGTCGAGCTTAAGGAACGGCCTGTTGCTCCTTCTGCCCATTTCGTGGACCGCCTTGGCCACAAGCTCCTTACCCGTGCCGCTTTCCCCGAAAATGAGAACAGATGTGTTCACCTGAGACACGGCGTCCAATAATGCATATATCGACTGCATCCCTTCGCTGGCGCCGATGATCCCGTGATAATGGGTGCGTTTCTTAAGCGCGCGCTCCAACTCCTCCAGCCTTGTTTCATCGTGGATGACAAGGACGGTGCCGTTATGATTGCCGTTCCGGTCCAGAAGGGGTGAGGCGGCCATGCTGACCATGCGGTTGGAATAATGGTGCCGCTCCAGCTTTATTGTCGTGCGCTGCCTTCGGCATTCGTTTACAACCTTGTCAATCCGCCCGGACGAAGGGAGGTCTTCCAGGCGTGAAGGCGTGCCCGAACCGTCGGCGCCGATGCATAGCAGCTTCCTCGCGGCATCGTTGCATTCTACGATGTTGTCGTCACCGTCAAACGTGATGATGGCGTCCTGGATGCTGCGAAAGACCGCCTCGATGGCGTCATTTCTTTCCCGCAAGCTGGCTGCCAACTGGCGTATGCACAGGTGCACACCCACGCGGGCCAGGACCTCCTCACGCTGAAACGGTTTGGTGATATAGTCCACTGCCCCCACCTCAAAACCGCGCAGCTTCTGTTCCGTCTTAGCCAAGGCGGTCATGAAGATCACCGGTATCTCCCTGGTGCTCTCCTGCGCCTTCATTCTGCGGCAGGTCTCGTATCCGTCCATTCCCGGCATCATTATGTCGAGCAGGATGAGATCCGGGCGGGCATAGCCGGCACGCGCCACTCCGATTTCACCCTCCTCGGCAACAAGAATGGTGAACTGCTGATCTTCCAGAAATCCCGTCATGATACCCAGATTGTCGGGATCATCATCGATGATGAGGATTGTCGGCTGAAACATCGGGGGCCTCCATGCAAAACAGCGGATTAGCCACCGTAAACGACACAAAACTAATTGTCAACGGAGTTTCCTGTTCCGATCAAGGCATGATGCCGGGGTATAGACAGGGCAACTACAGGCTGTCATTGTCTGTCAGAATAAAAAAACTCCCGCACCTCGAAACGGGGTGCGGGAGTCGTCAGCCTGCGGAGAAACGCTGGCGGGGAACCGGATCAGAATCTGATCAGCAGGCCGCCCCAGGAGAGGCCGCCGCCGAAGCCCATGGTCAGGACCAGGTCGCCCGGCTTGATGGTGTTGTTACGCAGGTTCTCGTCCATCACCAGCGCCACCGAGGCGGCCGAGGTGTTGCCGCAACGGTCCAGGTTGAGCAGGAAGCGCTCCTTGGGAAAGCCGAACTTCTTGGAGATGAAGTCGATCATGCGCACGTTGGCCTGGTGCGGGATGATGTAGGTCAGGTCGGAGGGCTGAACGCCCCCCTTCTCGCACAGCTTGGTGATGATCTCGGGGATCACCTCGGTGGCGAAGACATAGACCTGCTTGCCGGCCATCTGGAAATAGATCTCGCCGGCGGCGATCGTTACCGGAGAGACCGGCTTGCGCGAGCCGGACGACGGCACCTGGATCAGCGGCCACCCCTTGCCGTCGCTGCGCATGTAGGTGTGCTGGATGCCGGTCTGCGTGTCTCCGCCGCTTTGCAGGATGACCGCCCCGGCGCCGTCGCCGAAGAGCGGGCTGGTGGTCTTGTCGTTGAAGTTGAGGATCTTGGAGTAGGTGTCGGCGCCGATGGCCATGACGGTCCGGTATTTGCCGCACTTGATGAAGTTGTCGGCGATCTCCAGGGCATAGATGAAGCTGGAGCAGACCGAGTTGACGTCGAAGGCGAAGGCGTGTTTCGCGCCGATGTTCTCCTGTACCATGCAGGCCGTGGCGGGCAGGATCATGTCCGGGGTGGAGGTGCCGACAACGATGCAATCCACCCCGGAAGCGTCAATGCCGGCCGCTTGCAGGGCATTGTTGGCGGCGATGGTGGCCAGGTCGGAGGTGGACTGGTCGGCGTGGGCGAAGCGGCGTTCACGGATGCCGGTGCGGGAGAAGATCCACTCGTCGGCGTTCTCCACCAGGTAATCGAAGTGGCTGTTGGGTATCACCCGCTCGGGCAAACATGCGCCGCTGCCGATGATCTTGGATACAATCATTTGCTCTCCAATCCGCCCGTCCGGGCGACCGGTTTTTATTCCGGATAAAGTTGTTTAGCTATCTCACAAAATAACGCTGTTTGTCAATTGGAATGAAGGTCAAGTGCGGCAAAAACGACACAACACAACGGGCGCGGCGTCACGGTTTTTCATCCTGCCCGAACAGATCGGCCAGGGAATACACCCACAGCGCCACGAATGCGGCCAGCACCCCCTTGCCGAACGCGGATACGCCCTTGAGCGCCGCCATGACCTCCTCGCTGGTAACCGTTACGGCGCCGCCGGCGACCCGCGCGGCAATCACCGGCGACAGCCCCTTCAGCACCACGAACAGCGCCAGGAGCAGGATCAGGTTGACGGCCATGATGATGGCGATCCCCTTGACCTTGCGCCCCAGGTAGAGCTGACCCAGACCCGGCAGCACCAGGGCCGAGAGAATGAGCGCGATCCATTTCCGCTTCATGATGCGCCTCCCTGGTCCACTCCTTGATTCACTCCTTGATCCGCGGAGGCGAGCGTTGCCACCATCTCCCCCTGGATCAGGCCGTTACTGGCCAAGATGCGGTGCTCGCCGATCGCGTAGGGAGAACCGTCGAAACCGCTGACCTCCCCCCCCGCCTCGGCTACCATGAGCACACCCGCGGCCACGTCCCACGGCTTGAGCTTCAGCTCCCAGAAGCCGTCCAGCCGGCCGGCCGCCACGTAGGCCAGGTCCAGGGCGGCCGCACCGGCGCGGCGGATACCGCGGGCCACCTTCTGGAAGGCGATGAAGTTGGCGAAGTTGTTGGCCGGATCGCTGGCGCAGTCGTAGGGGAAGCCGGTCGCCAGCAGGGTGTCCCGCAGCGGCGCCCGTGTGGAGACGCGCACCCTGTGCCCGTTCAGGAACGCCCCGCCCCCCCTGGCTGCCGTGAAGAGTTCGTCGGAGATCGGGTTGTAGATCACCCCTGCAACCGGCACCCCCTCCTCGGCCAGACCGATGGAGACGCAGAACCAGGGGAAGCCGTGGGCATAGTTGGTGGTGCCGTCCAGGGGGTCGATGATCCAGCAGAAGGGCGAGTCGGTCCGCGGATACTCCCCCTCCTCGGCCAGGATCGAGTGATCCGGGAAGCTTGCCAGGAGCTGTTCCACGATCAGCCGCTCCGACTCGCGGTCCACCTCGGTCACCAGGTTCTTGTCACCCTTCATCTCCACCGCGAAGCGCGACGCGAAGCGATAGCGCTGGTATCTCCCCGCCGTAAGGGCCGCCTCGACCGCGACCTCAAGCTGATCATGCCACGAGTTCATAGCGTCCTCCAATAAAAAAAGGGCGAACGGCTGCCGCCCTGCCGGACCGTTTATAACAGAGCAGAGCCGGGAAGGCAAGCGCGCCTGTCATTGATGCTTTGACATTGTATTCGCTTTCGGGCATATTCTACCCTGTTTTTATCACATTAGGGTGGAGCCGAACGTGGTCCTCGTAGCGAACATACTCCTGGCGCTGGCCAAGATCGTCGAACTGGCCGACGGCCTGCTGACCATCTACAAGTACGTCCTCTTGGCCAGCGTGATCATCTCCTGGGTGAACGCCGATCCCTACAACCCAATCGTCAATTTCATCCACCGCGTCACCGAGCCGCTCCTGCGCAGGATCAGGCGTTACATGCCCGACACCGGCATGCTCGATCTTTCACCGCTGGTGGCCTTTGCCGTCATCTACGTGCTCCAGATCGTCGTGTTCAACACGGCCTACCAGTACCTGATGACCGCCAGCATGTCGCTCAAACTGAGAGGTTGAGCCCTTATGAAGATCTCCCCGCTCGATATTCAGCAGCAACAGTTCAAGGGCAAGATGCTGGGTGGTCTCGACCCCGAGGATGTGGACGCCTTCCTGCAGACCGTGGCCGCCGAGATGGAGAACCTGATCCGCGAGAACAACGAGCTCAAGGAGCAACAGGCCAGGCATAACAGGGAGATGGCCGACATGGCGGAGAAGGAGAAGGACCTCCGCGAGACCATGCTGGCGGCCCAGCGCATCAGCGAGGATATGAAGGTCAATGCCCGCAAGGAGGCCGAACTGCTCGTCTCCGAGGCCGAGCTCAAGGCCGGGCGGATCGTGGCCGATGCCGAGCGCCAACTGGGCGAGCTCAAGGTCCGCATCGAAGAGGTGCGCCGCCAGAAGATCCAGTTCGAGATGGGTTTCAAGGCACTTCTGGACAGTTTCTCCCGGCAGATCTCCGCCGATGAGCCGGCCTGAGCCGGCCCTCTGCACCGTCACCGCGGACGGCATAATCCTCGGCCTCCATGTCCAGCCGCGTGCATCCAGGAATGAGGTCTGCGGCGTTCAGGACAACGCCCTGAAGATCAGGCTCACCTCGCCGCCGGTGGACGGCGCCGCCAACAAGCTCTGCCGGGAGTTACTGGCCGATCTGTTCCATGTCCCCAGATCGGCGGTGGAGATCGTCTCCGGCGAGAACTCCCGCCACAAACGGGTGCGCGTGAGCGGCGATCCCGACCGGCTCAATCGGATGTTAGAGCAGCTAACGACTAGCGGCTAGCAGCTGGCGGCTGGCCGGGATTCACACTGTTCACCTCTGCCTGCCATCAATTTATCGGCCCTTTCGGATTCCGTCCAATCGTATCCCCCGGAACCATCTGTCAATCGGCTGAAATTCATCATGAAAGGAAACTGCAATGCCACAGGCAAAAAGCGGCGACAAGGTTCGGGTGCACTACACGGGTACACTGGATGACGGCAGCGTATTCGACACGTCGGAGGGTTTCGTGGAGGAATGCACGGACGAAGGGTGTGAAGGGGGCAGCCACGCCACCGGTCCGCTGGAGTTCGTTATCGGCGATGGCAGCCTGATCCCCAGGTTCGAAGAAGCGGTGATCGGCCTGGAGCCGGGACAGAGCGTGCGGGTGAAGATCGCGGCCGACGACGCCTATGGCCAGCGCGCCGAGGAGATGGTGGCGGTGATCGATCGCAGCGAGGTCCCCGCCGGAATCACCCCCGAAGCGGGGCAGCAGATGGAGGTCGTGCTCCAGGATGGCACGCCACTGCCGGTCCTGGTCACCGAGGTGACCGACACCAGCGTCACCCTGGATGCGAATCACCCCCTGGCCGGGTTGGACCTGACCTTCGACATCAGGCTGGTGGAGATACTGTAGCCCTGATTAAATCGATAAATATATTTTCAAGGTCAAAAAAGGCCGCCGACACATCGTCGACGGCCTTTTTGTTGCCGCGCCGAGACGCCCCAGCGGGGCGTCTCTACTGTTTCCCGGTGGCCACCGTCGATCCGGCCGGCTCCACCCCGTACTCCCTGGCATCCACCGGCGGCTTGGCGATTACGATCACGAAGGGGATGGCCTTGCCGGGGGGTACCTCAAGGTTGGCCAGCGAATCGCCGAACTGGTTGGCCATGGCCGCCTCGATTTTCTCCAGCGGCATGCCGGCCAGTTGCTCATTCGTCAGCGGATTGCCGCAGTAGGCGCTCTTCGTGGCCAGCACCCGGCCGTCGGCGCCGTAGACCATCCCCTTGACCTGGATGGCCGCACGCGGTTTGCCGTAGGCATTGACCGCCTCGCCGCTGATCACGAGAAGATCGCCTGCGGCCTGGTTGTTCACGAAGGAGGCGTTAACGGCGCGCAGCGTGATCCTGCCGGCCTCGGCCACGCCCTTACCCTTCTCCTCCAGGAACATGGTGTAGCCGAAGAACCCCAGCACCGCCAACACGACCACCGCGACCACGGCGATCAGAACGCTGACCAGGGGGTTTTGTCTGCGGCGCGACGGGATGGATAGCGGCGGCGGTTCTTCCTGGGGCGTCTCCACGTCCGCCTCTCTCCTCAGGGTGTCCTCCCCGGCCTCAGGTTCAGGCACCGGCTGTTCCGGGGGCTCGACAAACACTTCCCGGCGCGGTTCCGGCTCAAGCGGCGCTTCCTGTTCAACAGGCTTCACAGCCAGTTCGCCGCCAAACTCGAACTCGCCCAGATTGATGGATACCTCTTCCCTTGGCTCGGCCGCTGCCGGCGGAGTCTGCTCAGTTGCCGCGCTGTCCATGTCGCCCTGGATAGCGGCGCTCCCGCCCGCAGCGCTATCGAAGCCGAACTGCTCCGCCCCTGGCTCGGAAAGGGGTGCGGATTCCTTCTCACCAAAGCCGACCTCGCCGCCGAAGTCGAATTCGCCAAAATCGACATCATCAGCCTTGGTCTGCGTTTCATCATGCTCCAATGCAAAGCCCTGCTCCCCTTCCAGGGCGGAGAGGCTGAAGTCGTCGCCGGGAGCGGGGGCGGGCGCCGCTTCGTCCTTGGGCGGCTCGTACCCGCCAAACTCCGGGCTGGCCCCATGATCAGCAAAGTCGCTGGAAACAAAATCGGAATAATCAAAGCCGGATTCAGACGCGGCCGCCGAGGCAGGGGGTTCCTGCTGTGAGGCAGGTGAGGCCGGAGACTCCTCTGGTGTGAAAGCAGCGCTCTGGTCGAGCAGGGCGCCGAAATCGGGCTGCGCCGCCTCCGGCCCACCCTTGCCGACGCTAAACACGTGCTTGCACTTGGCGCAGCGGACCTTGACCCCCCTGTCCGTGACCTTGGAATCGTCAAGCCTGAACCTGGTTTGGCACTGTTCACACTGGATAATCATCTGTGACCCCCCGCCGGGAAGTAGTGGGACCGTACCTCTTGCGGCAATGTAACTAGCTGAAACAACGTGTTCTATATCAGAAAGGGGCTATGGTGTCAATTTATTAAACAGCGGCGCTCATCCGGCATTTGCGCCGCTTTGCGGGCAGATTCCGGCTATGGGACAGGTGAGGCAGGTCGCCGGATCAGTGCCGTCGCATTTCTCGGAGATCCCCAGGTGGGCGAGGGAGAAGTCGTATTTCACCGGGTCGGCCGGGTCGAAGCGGCGCAATGCGGCGGTGATCTCCCGCGCCATGCGCCAGTCGGCGCTCTTGCGCCCGGTGAGGCCCAGGTAGCCGCAGATGCGCTGGATGTGGGTATCCACCGGAATGACCAGTTGGGCGGGGGTTATGCCGCGCCAGAGGCCGAGATCGATGCCGTCGGCCGGGCGCACCACCCAGCGCAGGAACATGCAGAGCCGTTTGCAGGCACTCCCCGAGGCCGGCGCGGGGAAGAGGAAGGGGAAATAGGAGTGGTCGGGGACCTTCCCGCCGCCGAACACCGGCCGGTAATCAAGAGCGAGCACAGAGGCGGTATAGCCGTTCAACGACCCGGTCAGGTCCTCTGCCCGTGGGTCATGGCCGCGCAGGAAGAAGGCCTCGATACTGCCCGCCTGCTCGATCATCAGCCGGACGGCCCATAACAGCGCCACAAGATCGCGGCCGTCGTTGAAGCGGTGCTTGAAGCCGCCGAAGATCAGCAAGCCCTGCCGGGGATCGAAGCGCTCCACGAAACGGCGAGGCGAGGGGCCTAGCCCGGCGAAGATCGTCTCCAGCGTGCGCAGGATGACCTTGATCCCCCCATAGGCAAAGGCCGAGGCGAGCACCGCGGCCACCTCCCGGTCGGCCGGGTCTGCAAAGCGGTGGCAGAAGGAGAGCGGGTCGTTGGCGAGGTGAATGGGCGAGCGGGCCGCGTAGAGTCGGTCGAGGACGGTTTTGATGTTCATTTGACTACACATCCGCCTCGCGCAGGAATTGGGCCGCGTCCTCGGGCGAGGTGGGATTGATGTAGAAACCGGTGCCCCACTCGAAGCCGGCCACCTGGGTCAGACGCGGGACCAGCTCTATGTGCCAGTGGTAGTCGTACTCCAGCGAGCTCCAGTGGCCCGGCTTGCCGGGACGGCGGTGCATGGGAGGTGCGGTGTGCAGGATGAAGTTGTAGGGGGCGTCGCGCAGCACCAGCTTCACCCTGAGCAGCATGTCCTTCATCGCCACCGCCAGTTCGGCCAACTGGGCAT
Source organism: Deltaproteobacteria bacterium (assembly GCA_016182975.1). Taxonomy (GTDB): domain Bacteria; phylum Desulfobacterota; class Desulfuromonadia; order Geobacterales; family Pseudopelobacteraceae; genus JACPFJ01. Next base: position 21,312 of record JACPFJ010000020.1, on the reverse strand, counting down.
CGTTCATCTGGGCGAAGTCGTGGCTGTGCCGCTTGGGATAGAGCCGCAGCTCGAAGGGGGAGCTCGAGGCATAGGGGGTCAGAATCACGAAATTGGAAAACTCCCGCACTACCCGCTCGCCGCTTTTCAGCTCGAAATCGATCAGGTCGCAGAAGATGCAGCGCTCCTTGGCGTTGAAGTAATTGCGCGCCACCTTGAGCTGGGTGGTGGCCACTGGCGGCAACAGCGGCACGGCGATCAGCTGGCTGTGGGAGTGGTGCAGCGTCGTGCCGGCGCGGGTGCCGTGGTTCTTGAAAAGCACCATGTAACGGAAACGGAAGTCCTTGCGCAGGTCCAGGTAGCGGGCGCGGTAGGCCTTCAGCACGTCGGTGATCTCGTGGGGCGTCAGGTCGGCCAGCGAACGGCTGTGGTCCGGCGTCTCGATGATCACCTCGTGGGCGCCGATGCCGTTCATCACATCGTAGAGGCCATAGCTGCGGTTGTCGAGCTCCCCCTCCACCCGCAGGGCCGGGTACTTGTTGGGGATCACCCGCACCCGCCAGTTGGCCGCGTTCGGCAGTCCGCTCGGGCGGATGGCGAATATCTCCGCCGGGGTCTTGTCCTCGTTGCCGTAGCAGAACGGGCAGGCGGTCATGTGGTTGTCATCCTGCTCCACATGGAAGTCCCGCGGCCGGCGGCCGCGCTCCGTGGCGATGATCACCCAGTATAGTTTTATCGGGTCCCAGCGAAGTTCTGACATCTTTCCTCCAAGGGTGAGGCGTTAAGGGTGAGACTTTATTATATAAGCCAGTTGTCCACTTCGATCTCCGGCCCGGCGTAATAGAGCATCAGGGGCGCGTCCGACGGCCACCTGCCGATCTCCTCGTTGTCCCGCACCAGGGATACATAGGCGAACAGCTTGCTCTTGGGGCTTGGTTTGATGCCGTCCAGAGGGATGCGGACCTCGCAGATCTTGGCGATCTTCCAGTTGCAGTGGCCGCGAGTCGGCACCCAGACGTTGTTCTCCTTGACCTGCAAGAGGCCCTCGTCGGAGCGCATCTGCAGCGGCAGGCGATACTCGCGGTCGTAGATAAGATGCAGGTTTAGCACATCCATCTCCCTGAACAGGCGGGAAAGATCCTGGATGCCGTCGATGCGGAAGAAGAGTGCGTCCTTGTTGTAGCCGTAGTAGAAACCCTGCAGCATGCGGTCGGAGGAGTGCATTGCCGACCCCTGGCGGGTCAGGTCGTAGAGCCCGGCCGCCAACCACTCGAAGTAGTCGCTGATCCGGCCGTTGATCTCCGGGTCGATGAAGGCCGCGGGCTCGCGGATCAGGCCGGCCGGGCTCTTCTTCTTGATCTCCTCCAGCAGTTCGGCCGGCATATCCTGTCCCAGCAGGCGGTAGACATTCATCAGGTGCTGGCGGAAGAGCCGGTCGAAGCGGTCGCTGTGGGGCGAGAAGTGGTCGTCGCCGTACCACCAGAACCAGTCGCTCCCCTCGGCGGCATAGAGCGAGCGACAGATCAACTCCGCCGTTTCATCCGCCCCCCCGTACTGCTGGCCGCCCGCCAGGATCGCGGCAACGTCCGGATTGCCGGAGACGGCCGCCTCGCGCGTCCGCGCCAGCAGGTCCCAGGCCCGGTTCTCCTCAGGGTGGCCGATCCAGATGCCGTAGCTGGCATTGATCCACGAGCCGGGGTGGAGGCCATGCAGACGCCCATCAAAGCCGGTGCGGGCCAGGACGTCGCTGCAGGTGGTCAGGTTGAACTCCGACGACTTGGCGATGCTGCGGTACATCCCCTGGAGGAAGTCATAGGCGTTGTTTGGGTAGTATTCCCAGGCGTTTTCTCCGTCGAGGATGACGGGGATCACCCGCCCATGCCCGCCGACGCGGGCCTTGATGGCATGCAGGCGGCTGTAGAAATCCGCGGCCGCCCGCTTGGCGTCCCACTGGGAATAGGTGAAACCGACCAGATCGGAGAGATGACGGTCGCGAAAGAACGCGCCGACCTCGCCATGCCTGCTGGTCAGATGCCAGGGACGATAGAGACGCTCCTTGTGGTCGCCCAGTCCGCCGTCAAGGCTCTTGGCGAGGATGTCCTCGTCCGTGGCTATCCAGCCGATGCCGCACTCGGCGATGATAGACAGCGTCTCGTTGCTGACCGATCCCTCCGACGGCCACATGCCGGAGGGGCTGAAACCGAAAATATTTCGGAAATACTCTATGCCGCGGCGGATCTGGGCCCGGGCATCCTCGGGGCAGCGGAACAGTTCGGCCGGCAGCGTGACGCGCGGCATGGCGGTCAGGGCGATGCGGGTGTCGCAGAGCAGAGGCAGGATGGGATGATAATAGGGGGAAACCGCCAGTTCGATGAGCCCCTCTTCGTGGAGGCGCTTGTAGAGCGGGACAATGTCTTGCAGCAGTTGCCGCTGGGTGGCGAAGAGCAACTCCTTGTCGGCATGGGTGAAGTCATCCCCCTTGGCCAAGAGCTCGCCGAAGGCCGGATAGCGTCGCCGTGCGGCCTCGCCGGTCCAGGACAGGAAGAACCAGACCTGCAGGTCCAGCAGGTCCTGGTCGTTGAAGTGCCTGACCCGGTCGCGGGCGCTGCCCGGTTTGCCCTCGCCGGCCATGTAGAGCAGCTCCAGGTAACGCCGCGAGGGTTCGATCATGCGCTGGCGATTGGCCGAGAAGAAGTTCTCCAGCAGGAAGATGCGCCCCTCCTCGTCCAGATCGCCGGGAGAGGCCATCCCCTTTTGCAGGAAGGGGTCCACGGCTGTGCCGCCGGCGTAGTCGAGCAGTTGTTCGATCAGCGACGGCACCAGGTTGAAGACCGCCCGTGCACCCGGCGTGTCCTCCACTATGGCCGGCATGTCGAAATAGTCCTTGATGGCGTGCAGATAGGTCCAGGGAAGCGCGTACTCGTTTCTAAGCGGGTCCTTGTAGTACGGCTGGTGCATGTGCCAAATGATGACCACATCGAGGGGTACTGGCATGGTTAACCTCGCGCCGACATTGGTTGATGACCTTGTGCATACTCGATCACGGTTCATCCCTTCTCAGCAATAATACCATCAGAGTGGACATATGACCATCGGCTGTTGCATGCCGGGAGGTTGTCGAGATTAGCCGGAACTTTACATGAACACCTTCTTGTTGCGTAATAAAGCACTTCTAAGCACACCGCCCCAATCCATGACAGCAGTTACGAATTGGGGCAGTGTTTCAAACCGACTTGAAAATGAATCGTAATTACCCCAGCTCCTTCTTCCACCCCTCCACCTTCTTCTGATACTCCGTGAGCAACCGCTGGGCCGTTTTCTGGTCCTTGGCCTCGGCCACGATGTGGACGTAGGGGGTGTACTGGTCGGGGAGCACCAGGACCCACTCGTCGCCGAAGTGTACCTTGATGCCGTCGATGAAACTTGCCTCCTTGTCCAGGCTGTCCTCGCTCATCTTGCGCATGATCCCCCCCTTCATCTCCCATGCGCAGGAGACGCTGGTCTGCAGGAAGGCCCACGGCGGGACCTCCGCCAGGGACTTGGAAAAGGGGATGCCGCTGGCCGCGCCCAGCTCGACCAGCCGGGCAATGGCGAACATGCCGTCAAAGGCGGCCTGGAAGTGGGGAAAGGCGAAACGCCCGTCGGTGGAGCCGGCCAGGATGACCTCGGATGAGCCGGCCACCTCCAGCATGGCCCGGTCGCTGCTCTTTGTTCGGGTCACCTGGCAGCGCTTCTGGTTGGCCATCTGCTCGACGCTGGAAGGGGCCTGCACCGGTACGGCGATGACCCCCTTCTGGCCGCTCTTAAGGGTCAGCGACGCGACCAGCGAGAGCAGTTCGATGCCGTCCAGGATGCGGCCGGTCTCGTCCAGCAGCGTGATCGACTCGGCCGTCTGGTCGAGCCAGAAACCGGCCTGCGCCCCCAGCGAGCCGACGATCTTGGAGAGCTGCTCCAGGGCGGCCCGCTTGTCCTTCCCCTTCTTTGCCCCGCGTCCTTCGTCCACGTAGGCATTCAGGGCGATCACGCTGCACCCCAGCTCGTTGAGGATCGGCGGCAGGACCTGACTGGCCGGGGAGAAGTTGAAGTCCACCACCACGGTCCAGGCGGCCTTCTTGAACTTCTCCTTGTCCACGGCGCGCAGAAAACCCTCGCGATAGAACTCCGCCACGTTGTTGATGTCGCTGATGGCGCCCGGCTCGCTGTGGTGGGCACGGCGGAAGTTCTCCTTGTAGTAGATACGCTCGACGTTCTTGGCCATGCCGCTGGAAAAGTCCAGCCCGTCTCCGTCCAGGAAGACGATCTCCATCGAGGCGGGATCGTCATGGGCCTGGCGGAAATGGAAGCCCCCCACCTCGCCGAAGGTCTTCAACTTGTAGCGCAGAATCGGCAGGGCGGTCATCTTCATATCGCGCACGTTGACGCCGGCCGAGAGGATTCCGCCCACAAAGCTGCGCTTGAGCATGCGCGAGGAGTGGTTGGAGTCGCGGCCGGCCAGGACAAAGCTCCCCTTGGGAAGGGTGGTGCCGAAGGCGCATCCCAGCTTGGCGCAGAATTCGGGGGTCAGCTCCACGTTGGAGAGCCCCTTGACGATGGCCCCCTCGAAAAGCGACTTCTTCCACTTCTCACCCCAGATCAGGTTGGTGGTGACGGTCGAACCGGCCTCGATCACCTTGCGCGGCCAGATCTTCACGTCGGCCTTGATGATCGCCTCGTCGCCGATGGATGTGTCGTCGGCCACGATGACCCCCTCCTCCATCACGGCCCCCTGGCCGATGCGTACGTTGGTGCAGATCACGCTGTCGCTGATTTTGGCACCCTTCTTGATGTAGGCGTTGTCCCAGATCACGCAGCGGGAAAGCCGGACCCCCGGTTCGATGGTGCAGTTGCGGCCGATGACCGAATCCTTGATGCGTCCACCTCCCTGGATCTGGGTGTTGTCGCCGATCACAACCGTCCCTTCCAGGGCAGAGGCGTCCTCCAGGTTGACGTCCGCGCCCACGCGCAGGTCCTTGCCGACGTAATCCTGCTTGGGCTCGTCGATCTTCAGGTTGACCTTGCCCTTGAAGATGTCGTGGTATGCCTCGCGGTAGGAGTCGGTGTTGCCGATGTCGCGCCAATACCCCTTGGCCGGAAATCCGAACAGGGCGTCCTTGTTGGCCAGCATCTGCGGAAAGAGGTCCTGGGAAAAGTCGAAGTTCTCCCCGGCGGGGATGTACTTGAAGATCTCCGGCTCCAGCACGTAGATGCCGGTATTGATGGTGTCGGAGATGACCTCGCCCCACCCCGGTTTCTCCAGGAACTGGGTGATGCGCCGCTCCTTGTCGGTGATCACCACGCCGAACTGAAGGGGGTCCTTAACCGAGGTCAGGGTGATGGTGGCCATGGCCTTGTTGTCGGCGTGAAAGTCCATGACCTTCTTGAGATTGAAGTCGGTCAGCAGGTCGCCGCTGATCACCAGGAAGCGTTCATCCAGGTACTTCTCGGCCGCCTTGACCGCTCCGGCCGTCCCCATGTCCTGCAAGGGGGTGACGTAGGTGATCCTGACCCCGAAATCGGCGCCATCGCGGAAGAACTTCTTGATCACCTCGGGCTGGTGGTAGAGCAGCATCACCAGGTCGGTGATGTCATGCTTCTTGAGCAGCTCCACGATGTGCAGCATGATCGGACGGTTGAACAACGGGATCATCGGCTTGGGCAGGCTGCTGGTGAGCGGCTGGATGCGGGTTCCGAACCCGCCGGCCATGATGACGGCTTTCATAGTGAGGGACTCCTTGAAGTAGGTACGAGGTTCGGGGTTCGAGGTTGAGGGTTAAACCTCGTTCCTCGTCCCTCGCTCCTGAATTTTATAATCCTGTCTTGGCCCGCTGGGCCTTCTTCGCCAGCACCCGGCTGATCTCCTGCTTGAGCTCGGAGAGGTCGCTCGATTTGACCACGTAGCCGTCCGCCAGCCAGGCCGAGAAGTCGTCCTTGTAGCAGGAAAAGGCCGAACAGAGGATGACCGGCATGTCGTGGCGCTCCTTGACCAGCTGCTGCAAGAGATCGATGCCGCTCTCGTTCTTCAGCTTTATGTCCAGCACCGCCAGGTCGAATTGCCCCTCGCGGAGCCTTTCGGCCGCCTCGGTGGTGTTGCCGGCCGTGACCACCTCGTACCCCTCCTCGGCCAGTTCATCGGCATAGAGAACGCGGATGTTGGCCTCGTCGTCCACTACCAGTATTCTGCTCATGTCTGTTCCTCCTTACGGGTGGGAAGTATGATCGTATATACAATGCCCCCTTCCGGCAGCGGCTCGCCGCCGAAGGGTATCCCCTGCTTCTGCAGCATGGTCTTGCACAGGGCCAGTCCAAGGCCGGCACCCAGGTCCTGGGTGGAGGAGAACGGTGTCATCATGGCGTCCAACTCCTCCCGGCCGATGCGTCTGCCGCGATCCTCGATACGGATGACTATACCGTCTCCCTCCAGGTAGGTGCTGATGCCGATAACGCCCCCTTCCTCGATCTCCTCAATGTCGGACTGCACGATGGTACGCAGGCAGTAGGCTACCTGCTTGAAGTCGATCCAGGCCGGCGGCAGCCCATCTCCCGGCGAGAAGCCGCAGCTGTAGCCCCGTAACCGCTGCGCCTCGCCGGTGTCGCGGATAACCCCCTCCAGCAGGTAATTGACGTCCCAGAAGTCGCGGGTGGGATAGAGCGAGTCTGAGTAATTGAGGATCTCGTCCAGCACCCCCTCAAGTTGGCGCGTCTCCCCGACGATGGACTCGATGAAGTCGCGCTTCGGATCGCTGGCGGGTGTATTCTTCAGCATGGAGCGGGCAAATCCGCCGATGATCATCAGCGGATTGCGGATGGAATGGGCGATGCTGGAGGTAATCCGCCCGACCAGGGCCATCTTTTCCATGCGGACAATCAACTCCTGCTGCTCCTTGAGCTTGTTGCCGGCCTCGGTGACCCGGTTCAGCTCCACCTGGAGCCGGTCGTAGAGGGCGGCGCGCTCGACGGCGAAGGCCACCGGAAAGGCGAAGGTCTCCAGGGAACGCATGTCCTCCTCGCTGATGCGGCGGTGAGTGATGCAGTTGTCGGCGATTATGATCCCCACCCGGCGGTTGCGGGAGATAAGCGGCATCAGCAGGAAGGTGTCCACCCCCAACAGACGGGCGAACTCCGGGGCAACCTCGGGATGGTGGAAGGCGTCCTCGATCAGCACCGGATGCTTGCCGTCCATGGCCTTGACGAGGATGTGATCGGTATCGGAGAGCGGAACGGAGAGCCGCTCCAGGATGTCGTGGAACTTGGCCCGTTCAAAGGAGAGCTTGTTCTTGCGGAAGCTCTGGGCCAGGGTCTGGAGGTCCATGTCGTTGCTGGCGATCTCGTGCCAGGTCTGGCTGGCCTCCTCGTAGTTGCGCGGACCGATGGCCAGATACCCCTGGAGCCGGTCGCGCTCCCTGTCGGTCATGAACAGGAAGGCGCGGTTCATGCCGAAACCCTTCCCGGCCGTGATGGCGGTCAGGGCCACGGAGAGGACCTCCTCCAGATCGACGGATGTCTGCAGCACCAGGCCGAGTTCGTGCAGGAAGCGGACCTCGAGGGTCTTGCTGTCGAGGAAGCTGACCAGGGACTGGATCTGGCTCTTCTGGCGTCGGTATTCCTCGTGGACCAGGGAGAAGACCTGGGAGAGGGGGTGACCGCTGTCGCGGAAGCGGATCAGATCGCGCTTGAAGTTCTCGCAGTCGCAGCACTTCTCGAGGATTCGCCGCCGCCGGGATGCGAACAGGTCCTCGTCACCTTCGCGGATGTTCGGACAATCGCCGAGCGCGATCACATCCCTATCCCAGCAGCATTCCCAATCCACGCAGATCCCTCGTCACATCCTTAAGTTCTAGGTTCCAGGTTCGAGGTTCGAGGTTTAAAACCTAGAACCTGGAACCTCGAACCTGCTTATTTCGCCTTCCAGGTTGTCCCCTGCGCCGAATCCAGCAGTTGGATTCCCTTTTCCAGCAGCATGTCGCGGATCTCGTCGCCGCGCCTGAAATCCCTGGCCTTGCGCGCCTCGTTCCGCTCGACGATCAGGCGCTCGATCTCCTCGGGCGAGATGTCCATCCGGCCGGCCCCGGCGGCGTTGATCCCGTCAAGCCACGCCTTGGGTGAACTGCCGAACAGCCCCAGCACCCCGCCCACCTCGGCAATCAGCTCGCGCACCCGGGCCAGCAGCGCCCGTGCGGAGGCATCCATTTCCCTGGCCTCGGCCAGGAAGCGGTTGGCGACACGCACCGTTTCGAACACCGCCCCCAACGCCTGGGCGCTGTTGAAGTCATCATCCATGGCATCACGAAAGCGGTCTTTGAACAGCTCGGCCTTCTCCTTCAACTCATGCCCTGCCGAGGCGGGGGAGAAACCGGTCGGCAATTCCCCGGTAACCGCTGTGCCGGCCAGTACCGCATCGATGGCCGCCAGGCAGGCGTAGATCCGCTCCAGCCCGGCCCGGGCCTCGTCCAGGTTCTGGTCGGAAAAGTCGATCGGCGAGCGGTAGTGGGCCGAGAGGATGAAGAAGCGCAGCGTCTCGGGATCGAAGCGCTCCAGCACCTCGCGGATGGTGAAGAAGTTTCCCAGCGACTTGCTCATCTTCTCGGCATTGATGTTGACGAAACCGTTGTGCAGCCAGTAGCGCACGAAGCGGCAGCCGTTGGCCGCCTCGCTTTGTGCGATCTCGTTCTCGTGGTGCGGGAAGACCAGGTCCTTGCCGCCGCCGTGGATGTCGAAGGTCTCCCCCAGGAAGCGCATGCTCATGGCGGAGCACTCGATGTGCCACCCCGGCCGCCCCTTTCCCCAGGGGGCTTCCCACCACGGCTCCCCGGGCTTGGAGCCCTTCCAGAGGGCGAAGTCCATCGGATTGCGCTTCCTGTCCCCCACCTCGACCCGCGCCCCGGCCTGCATCTCCTCCAGGTTGCGCTTGGAGAGCTTGAGGTACTCCGGAAAGGTCTCCACGGCGAAATAGACGTCGCCGTCGGACTCGTAGGCGTGCCCCTTGGCGATCAGCCGCTCGATGATGGCGATAATGCCGTCGATATGCTCGGTGGCCTTGGGCTCCACCGTCGGCTTGGCCAGCCCCAGCCGCTCCATGTCCTCGTCGAAGGCCCGTATGAAGCGCTCGGTGATGACGCGGTAGTCCACCCCTTCCTGGTTGGCGCGGTTGATGATCTTGTCGTCGATGTCGGTGTAGTTGCGCACGTAGGTGACGTCGTACCCGGCGTAGCGGAGATAGCGGTAGATGATGTCGAAGACCACGTTGGCGCGGGCGTGGCCGATGTGACAGTAGTCGTAGACCGTCACGCCGCAGACGTACATCCCGGCCTTGCCGGGCACCTGCGGCACAAAGGTTTCCTTTTCACCCGAAAGGGTATTGTAGACGCGTAGTGACATTTATTACCAAACTCCCATCGAAAAATGCGGTATTGTGCCTGTTTTTGGCTGGGAAGGCAAGCGGGGAATGAATCGGCGGCGGCTCTCACCGTGGGAGAGGGCGGCCATTCAGTTACTTTGCCGGGATGAGCACCAGGTCGAAATTCGCCTCCTTTGCCCCCTTCCCGGGGTAGTGCTGGGTGATGAGCCGCAGAAATCCGGGGGCCTCGACCTTGATGTGGATGTGGGAGGGGCGACCGGAGTACGGAGGGGGGAAGTGGGTCTCAAGCCTGTAGTCACCCGTCGCGCCGGACAATAGCGTTGCCCGGTGGGCGTCGTCGTAACTGGCGTCGGGGCCGGCCTGCCAGACCTCTATCAGCGCGCCGGCAACGGGCCTGCAGTCGGCGGCGGAGCGGACGGTCCCCGCGAGGAGGTAGCCGTGGCCGATCTGCGAGCGGAACGGGGCGCCCGGCTTGTAGAAGGGGCCGAGCGCGTCCGGTTCCGTAGGCTTGCAGCTCTGCGCCCCGAAAAGCGGCGCGGTGGCGAGCATTGCCACGGCAAGGGTCATGGCCGATATCTGTTTCGCCGGGAAGTTCATGTTCAAAACTGTAGCGCAAAATATCCGCGATGCAAGTCATGCGGTTGTGCAGGCATCACGGACCCAGGCCGATATCAGAAGGCGATGTTCCGCTTCGGCGCCGATCCCTCCACTATTTGTGCAAATGCCTTGCCTTGGTCCGAATTTATCAGGAGATAGCGAGGCAGCTTATTGACGCTATCCGCAGTGCCGGCATGATGGGCCTGTATCGTAAAAGTGGCGACATAGCCGGCATCCGCCGCCTTTTTCAGCAGATCATCGTCAAATATGCCGAACGGCCATGCCAGCATGTCCACCTTTGTCCCGACTTCCTTCTCAATCTTCGCCTTTGATTTCGTCAACTGCATCACCACCGATTTTTCATACTCCTGCGCCGTCATTTTTTTCTTGTCTCTCTTGAAGTTGGGGTGCCAGTAGGTGTGTCCCTGAAAGTCGAACAGGCCGCTCTTCTTCAACTCACGAATCTGGTCCCAGGTCATGGCGTATTTGGCGTTCGAGATGGCCGATGGGTAGATGAAGACCGTTACCGGCACATTGTACTTCTTCGCGAGCGGCAACATCTCCGTGTACACGGATTTGTGCGCGTCGTCCTCGACGATCACCACCGACTTGGGAGCCGGCGCAGGGCCCTTTTTCTGATACCAGTCAACCAACCGGCGCAGCGGGATCACCTTATAGCCGTTGTCTCTCAAATATTTGAGATGGGACTCGAACACCGTCGTGGTGATAGTCATGCCGTCGGCCACCGTCGGACCGAAACGGTGATAGAGGAGAATCGGAACCCTGACATCCTGGCTCACGACAGGTTGATTTTTCTTAAGTTCGGGTGGGGCGGCATGTGACAGGGAAAGGGTTGACGAGAAAAACAGCAGGGCCAGCAACAGCAGACGGTAATTCATAAACAATCTCAACCTCCGGAACAAAATATCTTCGGGATGCATTTTAACAAACATCCTGCTTATCAGTCATCAACAATTAATCATCTGTCAGCGATTCGCAAGGGCCAGTGGGAGGCTGACGCGAAAAACGCTCCCCCTGTCGCGCTCGCTGGTCACCTCGATCCGCCCGCCGTGATCCTTGACGATGCCGTAGGAGACCGACAGCCCCAGGCCGGTACCGCTCGCCCTGGTGGTGAAAAACGGGTTGAATATCTGTTCCAGGTTTTCCTGCTCGATCCCCTTCCCGGTATCGCCTACCGTAACCACGCAGACCTCAGCCGGCACGTCCTCCTCGGTCGCCACCGTCAGGGTGCCCCCGCCCGGCATGGCCTGCACGGCGTTCAGGATCAGGTTGGTGAACACCTGCCGCAGCTGGTCCGCATCCCCGCTGATCTGCGGAAGTTCCAGGGCGTACTCCTTGCGGACGGCAATGCCGGCCAGCGGCGCCTGGTGTCCCACCTGGGCGAGGATCTCGTCGAGCAGGCGGTTTATGTCGGTCCGCGCCAGGTGCTTGCGCTCCCGGCGGGCGAACTGGAGCAGGCTGGCGACGATCCGCTCCACCCTCCCCACCTGCAGGGCAATGGTATCCGCTTCCTCACGGTTGGGACTCTGCGGGGGGATCGCCATCTGCAACAGCTCGGCGTTGCCGCGGATGATCGCCATGGGGTTGTTGATCTCGTGGGCCACCCCTGCGGCCAGCACCCCGACCGCCGCCAGCTTTTCCGCCCTGACCAGCTCTTCCCTGGTCTTTATGAGGAGGATGTTCTTCTCCTCCAGTTCCGCGGTCCGCTCCCGGACCTTTTGCTCCAGTTCGCGGTTCAGGCTCCTGATCTCCTCTTCCCGCTGCACGAGGGTCCGGGTCATGTTGTTGAACTCGCCTGCCAGGTTGCCGATCTCGTCGCCGGTGGTGACGGCGATCCGCACGTCCCGCTCGCCCGCGGAAAAACGCCTGACCAGCCCTTGCAGCTCGCGGATGGGGCGCGACAGGTGCGAGCCGATGAGGCCGGAGACGGCCAGGCCGACCAGCGAGCCGAAGAGCAGTACGCCGCAGAAGATCAGGGTTACCTTCTGCTTGATCGCGCTATAGGGCTTTCCCAGCATCCCCACGTAGAGGGAGCCGACCACCTTGCCGTCCAGGTCGAGGATCGGCTCGTAGGCCGAGAAATACCAGTCCTTGACGACAAAGGCCGGATCGACCCATTTCTTCCCGTTGACGATGACGTGGTTGTACACCTCCTCGGAAAGCCTGGTGCCGATGGCCCTGCCGCCGCCCCTGGTCTGGACGTTGGTGTTGATACGCAGGTCGTCGAGGAATATGGTGGCCGTCCCCGCGTCCTCACCCTGAAACTGGACCCCCTCGTAGACGATCCTCTTGATCCTATCCACCAGATGGTTGTTGCCGTTCAGCAGGACCCCGCCGTACAGGGCGCCGGCTATCCTGCCGGCCGTGTCCCTTACCGGCGCGGAGGAGACCAGCAGCATGCCGGAGCGTCCCACCTGTTTGTCGCTCGGCCTTGCCCTGGGGGTTTCGACCACCTCGATGGTTGCCTGACGGACAAGGTCGGCCCCCTCCTTGAGGAGTTCCTCGGGTGAAAAGAGCGCGGTCCCGGCAACCACCTCGCCCGCAAGGGCGCGCGCCAGGAGCCGCTCCACGGCCGGATCGTCGCCGAAAACCCCCGGGTTTCTGGCCCGGAACAGCACCCGCCCGTCACGGCCCACTGCGGTGAGGATATCCAGGCGTTCGTTGCCGCGCAGCGGGGCAAGAAGCGCCGAGAGCGCCTTTTGACGTCCGCTTGCCAGGGCCGTGGCGGTAAAAGGCGCGTCAGCCGTGAGTTTCACCACGTCACGGATATGGGCTACTTCGTTGAGATAGACCTCCCGCGCCGAGTTCAGATCGGTCCTGACCTTTTCCTGGGCCTGGCTGACGATGGATGAGTTGATCGTGTAGATACCGACCAGCGAGCAGACCAGGATGGCGACGAACAGCGGCAGAAGCGCCCCGATGGTCAACTTGAGACGTATGGAGAAACGCATTGGAGGCATGGTTTCCTGTCAGTCGGCTTCTTCGGACGCCCCTTCGGGAAGGCGCAGGGCGTACTCCGCGATCTTCCTGGCAAGGGTCTTGCGGGTGATGCCGAGGAGTTCGGCGGTGCGGGTCTTGTGGTAAGCGGTCCTTTCCAGCATCTTCACGATGTGCTCACGTTCCACCCCTTCCAGGGAGAGCGGTCCTTCCTTTGGCGGCACGGCGCGGCCTTCGGCCGCTTTCCATATGGGGAGCAGCTCCTCCGTGACCTCGCTCCCCCTTGCCAGGATCACCGCGCGCTCGATCACGTTTTCCAGCTCCCTGACGTTTCCGGGCCAGTTGTATCCGGCAAGGAGCCGCAGGGCGCCGTCGCTGATGGCGGTGACCCTCTTTTTCGTGCGCTGCGAATATTTGCCGAGCAGGAAACGGGCCAGCGGCTCGATGTCTTCCTTCCTCTCCCTCAAGGGGGGAAGTGTGATGTTGATGACGTGCAGCCGGTAGTAGAGGTCTTCACGGAAACGCCCCTCCTTCACCTCCCGTTCCAGCTCCTTGTTGGTCGCCGCCACGAAGCGGATATCGACCGATTTGGGCCGCGTGGCGCCGACCGGCAGCAGCTCCCCTTCCTGGATGACGCGCAGCAGCTTGACCTGGAGGGACGGGCTGATGTCGCCGATCTCGTCCAGGAAGAGGGTGCCGCCGTCGGCCTCTTCCAGGAGCCCTTTCCGGGTGGCCACGGCGCCGGTGAACGCGCCGCGGATATGGCCGAACAGCTGGCTTTCCAGCAGGGTGTCGGAGAGGGCCGCGCAGTTGATGGAGAGGAAGCGCCGCACGCTGCGCTGGCTGTTGAAATGGATGGCCCTGGCGATAAGCTCCTTGCCGGTCCCGGATTCGCCCTGGACAAGGATGTTGGCCTCACTCGCGGCGACCTGGAGTGTGAGTTCGTATACCTCGCGGAACCTGTCGCTGGCAAAGATGATCTCCCCCGGCGCCGACTGCCTGCTCAACGCCTCCTTGAGGTCGCGGTTCTCGCTGAGCAGGAACTCCCTTTCCAGCGCCTTCTCCAGCACCCCCAGGATCTTTTCCTTGGGAAAGGGTTTGGTGACATAGTCGTACGCGCCGAGCTTGATCGCCTCGACCGCCGAATCGATGGTGCCGTAGGCGGTCATGATCACCACCGGCAGCGCCGGGCGCAGCCTGGCGACCCTCTTCAGCATCTCGATACCGTCCAGGTCCGGCATCCTGATGTCCTGCAGGAGCAGGTCGGGCCCGCCGTTTTCCTCGGCCTCCAGGCGGCGCAGCAGCGAGGCGCCGTCGCCGAAGGTCTCAACGCTGAGGCCGTGCGATTGCAGCATCTTCTTCAGGTAGCGCCGCATCCCCTCTTCGTCGTCGCAGATGAGGATCTTTCCTTCGAGCAATTCACTCTCCCTTTTTCAACAAAAAACATTAGTTACTTAACGCAAGGGCGCAAAGGCGCTAAGAAAATCAACTGATTATTAGAGACTTGCCTCTCACCCAACAAGTTATGATTATTTTGTTAACATGCTGTTTTTCTTTGCGACCTAGCGTCTTTGCGTTTCAGATGCTTTTTTTCAGGTTCAAATGTCCCCGCCCATGAACCCTGCGGGTAAAAATGACCCGGACAGCGGCCATGATTACCCGCACGGGTTGCGTCAAGCATCCGGCCCCGCAGGCGGGCGGATTTTAATCAAACACAGAATCAATATGTTGTAAACAATAAACCAATGTTCTGATAAATGGAATGCATATTGCTAACATTGAGTGGATGGCATGCGATCATAGCGAAATCAATGAAAAAATTAAACATAAAACTGGAACGGTGTTTGTTAATTATTTTCATTAGATCAGCAGCAAATTATCACGATACGGAGGTGTCAATCGATGGGTATTTCAAGGAGGGATTTTTTCAGGATCTCCTGGGTCGGGGCGGCGACGAGCGCCCTCGGCCTCAACCTCGCCCCGGTCGAGGCCAGGGCCGACGAGCTCGCCATCCGCTACGCCAGGGAGACGACGACCATCTGCCCCTACTGCGCGGTGGGGTGCGGCATGATCGTGCACACCCTGGGGGGAAACGTCGTCAACATCGAGGGTGACCCGGACCACCCCATCAACGAGGGTGCGCTCTGTCCCAAGGGGGCGTCCGCCTTCCAACTGCGCGACAACAAGGCGCGTCTGACTAGGCCGCTCTACCGCGCCGCGGGGGCAGCGGAGTGGCAGGAGGTCTCCTGGGAGTGGGCCATCGACGAGATCGCCAAGAAGGTCAAGAAGACCCGCGACGCATCCTTCGTGGCCACCTCGAAGATCAAGGTCAAGGAGAAGGTGGGCGGCGCCGAGGTGGAGCGTGAGATCGAGGCCGTGGTGAACCGCACCATGGGCATGGCCTCGGTGGGGAGCGCGGCCCTGGACAACGAGGAGTGCTACCTGTACCAAAAATTCCTCAGGGGGTTAGGCCTGGTGTACATCGAACACCAGGCCCGCATTTGACACAGCGCAACTGTGGCGGCTCTGGCAGAGTCGTTCGGACGCGGTGCAATGACGAACCACTGGATTGACCTGAAGAACTCCGATGTAATCCTGATCATGGGGGCCAACCCCGCCGAGAACCACCCGGTCTCCTTCCGCTGGATCATGAAGGCCAGGGACGCCGGGGCCAAGGTGATCTGCGTCGATCCCCGTTTCACGCGCAGCGCCTCCAAGGCCGATGTCTACGCGCCGCTCCGCTCGGGCACGGACATCGCCTTTCTGGGGGGGATGATCAACCACATCCTCGGCAACAGGCTCTACTTCGAGCAGTACGTGCGCGACTACACCAACGCCTCCTACCTGGTCAACGCCGACTTCCGGATGCCGGGCGAGCTTAACGGCCTCTTCTCCGGCTACGACCCCAAGAAGCGCAGCTACGACACCAAGAGCTGGTCCTTCCAGAAGAATGCCGACGAGAGCGTCAAACAAGACCCGACCCTGCGGGACCCCAACTGCGTATTCCAGCTGATGAAGAAGCATTACTCCCGCTACACCCCGGAGCTGGTCTCAAGGATCACCGGCACCCCGAAGGAGAAGCTGCTGGAGGTCTACAAGCTCTACGCCACCACCGGCAAGCCGGACCGGGCCGGCACCTCCCTGTACGCCATGGGGTGGACCCAGCACACCGTGGGCACCCAGAACATCCGCGCCATGACCATCGTCCAGCTCCTCCTGGGCAACATGGGCATACCGGGTGGCGGGGTCAACGCCATGCGCGGGGAGTCGAACGTCCAGGGATCGACCGACCAGGGGCTTTTGTTCCACATCCTCCCCGGTTATCTGCCGGTCCCCTCGGCGGAGCTGAAGGACCTCTCCGCCTATAACGAGAAGCACACCCCCAAGAGCAAGGACCCGCAGAGCGCCAACTGGTGGCAGAACCGGCCCAAGTACATCACCAGCTACCTGAAGGCGATCTACGGGGGAAGCGCCACCAAGGAGAACGACTTCGGCTACGCCTGGCTCCCCAAGCTCGATCCGGGCATGAACGGCTCCTGGCTGATGATCTTCGACAACATGATCAAGGGCAAGTTCAAGGGGTTCTTTGCCTGGGGCCAGAACCCGGCCTGCTCCGGCACCAACTCCACCAAGGTCAGAAACGCGCTTGCCAAGCTGGATTGGATGGTGACGGTCAACCTGTTCGACAACGAGACCGCCTCCTTCTGGAAGGGGCCGGAGATGGACCCCGCCAAGATCCGGACCGAGGTCTTCCTGCTGCCGGCAGCGGCCTCATTCGAGAAGGAGGGGAGCATCTCCAACTCGGGGCGCTGGGCCCAGTGGCGCTACGCCGCGGTCAAGCCCCTGGGGCAGTCCAAGCCGGACGCCGAGATCATCCACGAGCTGTACCAGCGGCTGAAGGCGCTCTACGCCAAGGAGGGGGGCGCGCTGCCGGAGCAGCTCCTGAACCTGACCTGGAACTACGGCTTTAAGCGGGCCGACGGCACGATCCGCTCCGTCGATCCGCACCTGGTGGCCAAGGAGATCAACGGCTACTTCCTGGAGGACGTGGAGGAGAAGCCCAAGCCGCCGAAACCGGGTGACAAGCCCCTTCCCGCCAAGAACCCGTGGGACCCCAGGAAGCTGCTCGGCAAGAAGGGGGAGCTGGCGGGCGGCTTTGCCCAGCTCCAGGCCGACGGCACGACCTCCTGCGGCAACTGGATCTACTGCCAGAGCTACAACGAAAAGGGGAACATGATGGCGCGGCGGGTCAAGAAGGACCCCACCGGACTGGGACTCTTCCCGGAGTGGTCCTGGGCCTGGCCGGTCAACCGCAGGATCCTCTACAACCGCGCCGCGGTCGATCAGGACGGCAAGCCGTTCAACCTGAAGAAGGCGGTCATCTACTGGAACCCGGCCGCGGTGCAGCCGACCGGCGCGCTGGGGGCCTGGGTCGGGGATGTGCCCGACGGGCCGTGGCCGCCGATGGCCAACGAGAAGGAGGGGAAGAAACCGTTCATCATGCGGAGCGACGGCCTGGCCGCCCTGTTCGGACCCGGGATGAAGGACGGCCCCTTCCCGGAGCATTACGAGCCGATGGAGTGTCCGCTGCCGCAAAACCTCATGTCCGGGCAGATGAACAACCCGGCCGTCAAGATCTTCAAGGACGTCGGGGTCAAGGAGGATCTGCTCGCCTCCTGCGATGTGCGCTTCCCGCTGGTGGCCAGCACCTACCGCGTCACCGAGCATTGGCAGACCGGGGTCATGACCCGCAACACCCCCTGGCTTTTGGAGTTGCAGCCGCGCCAGTTCTGCGAGATCAGCCCGGAGCTGGCCAAGGAGAAGTCCATAAAGAGCGGGGACTTGGTCGAGGTATCCTCGGCCCGCGGCAGGATCGAGGCGGTGGCCATCGTCACCCCGCGCATCCGGCCGTTCAAGGTCGGGGACAGGGTCGTGCACCAGATCGGCATGCCCTGGTGTTTCGGCTGGAGCACACCGGGGGTGGGGGACTCCGCCAACCTGCTGACCCCCACGGCTGGGGACGCCAATACGATGATTCCCGAGACCAAGGCCTTCATGGCCGCAATCCAGAGAAAGGGGTGAGCCATGGCTGACACGGTAAAGGCTGAAAACAGGAAAGGCTTCCTGGTGGACACCTCGCGCTGCATCGGTTGCCGCTCCTGCCAGGTGGCCTGCAAGCAGTGGAACAAGCTGGAGGCGGACAAGACCGCCAATCAGGGGAGCTTCGAAAACCCGCGCGACCTGACGCCGGCGCTCTTCAACCGCATCCGCTTCGTGGAGGGCTCCAACGAGACGGGCGAGATGAGCTGGCGCTTTCTCAACGAGCGCTGCATGCACTGCGGCGACGCCGGCTGCATGAAGGTCTGCCCCTCTCCGGGGGCGCTCTACCGCACAAAAGACGGCATCGTGGCCTACAACAAGGAGCGGTGCATCTCCTGCAAGTACTGCGTCGCGGCCTGCCCCTTCAACATCCCCCGCTACGACGGCGAGGACAAGGTGTCCAAGTGCAACCTCTGTCTCGACCGGGTGGGGGGTGGCATGGCCCCGGCCTGTGCCAAGGCGTGCCCGACCGAGACGTTGAAGTTCGGCAAGCGCAATGACCTGATCGCCAGGGCAAAGTCCGCCAAGAAGACCCTCTACGGCGAGAACAGCCTGAGCGGCCTGGGTGTGGTCTACGCCCTGGAGGGGCCGCCGGAACAGTACGGCCTGCCGGCCAGCCCGAGCATCCCCTTCTCCATCTTCCTCTGGAAGGACGTGATCAAACCGCTCGGCATCCTCGGTTTCTGGGGGAGTATCGGCGCCGTGCTTTTGCACTATGTGACCATCGGCCCGAAAAAGGTCGATGATGACCTTGACGCCAAGGAGGAAGGCCATGAGTAAGTACATCGAGCGCTTCAGGACCAGCGAGCGGGTCCTGCACTGGATCGTCACCGGCAGTTTCTTTACCCTGCTCATCAGCGGGCTCGGGCTCTACTCCCGGCTGTTCAACGGCTACTTCGCCATGTTCGGCGGGGGACAGAATGCCATCCTGATCCACAAGCTGGTGGGGCTCTTGTTCTTCTTCAGCTCCCTGTACATGTTTCTCAACCACAAGAAGGACGTCTCCAGCTTTGACGATGCCGACTGGCAGTGGATCAAGAAGTACGGGGGGTACCTCACCAGGTATGGCCTCCACTTCGACATCGGCAAGTACAACCCCGGACAGAAGCTGTTTGCCGTTTTCATTGCCGCCGCCACCGTCGTACTGGGGGTAACCGGGCTCTTCATCTGGTCTCCCGTCTCCTTTCCCCGCTGGATCGTGCAGCTCTCCCTGCTCCTGCACAGCCTGATGTTCGTGGGGTCGATCGTGTTCGTGATCGTGCATGTCTACCTGGCGACCATCGGAAATCCGGGCACCATCGAGGCGATGCTGTACGGCGATGTCCGCAAGATCTGGGCGAAAAAGCATCATCCCAAGTGGTACAAGGAAGTCGCTGGAGAATAATCTTGAATTCTTCAAACCTCGCCACAGAGTCACAGAGGGCACAGAGAAGACTTTTTAGTTACAATATATTAGACATGTATCTCAAGGGGTATGCCGTTCACCCTTTTGGTGATGAATCTATTTAAAAAAATCTCTGTGATTTCTCTGTGTTCTCTGTGACTCTGTGGTGGAAGTGCCGTTATTGATATTAGAGGGGAAAGGGAACTTTCGAACCTCGAACCTGACTATCGGAGTGAATCATGGCAAACATTGCAGAAAAGATCGTGTTCCTCGAAATGGTCTCTTGCGAGGTACCGGAATATGCCGAGCTGCTGCTCCTCTTCCGGGAACTGTACACCCTCGGCGACGGGCGCGAGGGGGAGACCGGGATATCCTTCACCCCCCCTGGCGAGGGGATCGGGGAAATGGTGCGCGGCGGCTTCCCCCTGATCACCCCGGCGGAGATGGCGGTGGACGCGCTCAAGGCGGCATCGTTTCTCGCCGCCGTGGTCGGCGTCATGGCCAGGGTCGGCCGGGAGGGGGATGAGGCCCTGGGGAAGCTCCGCGATGCGCTGACAGGCGGGGCCCTCGACCCGGCGCCGCTCTTTGCGGCGTGTCTCAAGCGCGAGCGGGGGGCGCTGGAGGGGTGTGCGGCTCTCCTCGACATTCCGGCGCCGCTTCTGGAATTCGTCATCGAGACGGCGCTCAGAACGGCGCTGGAGCGCTTCGCCGATTCTCTGCAGCCGGCGCTGTTCGAGGGATGGGGGGAGGCGTACTGCCCGGTCTGCGGTTCCCGGCCCGGCATGGCGGAACTGGCGGGCGAGGAAGGGAAACGCTTCCTCTGCTGCTCGGCCTGCTCGTACAGCTGGCCGTTCACCCGGATCAAGTGCGCCTTTTGCGGCTGCGAGGAGCCGGAAAAGCTCTCCTACTTCGAGGCCGGGGAGGGGCCGGTGCGGGTGGATGTCTGCCGCACGTGCAGCCGCTACATCAAGACGCGGGATTCCCGCAGGGGACACGCCGGCGTACCGCTCGACGCGGAGGACCTGGCAACCATTCACCTGGACCTGCTGGCCGCGCGGGAAGGGTTCGAGCGCGGGAAATGATCTATGAAACCGATCGATGACCGCAATATTGGCAAGTCGCTGGCCGGGGTGACCGGCGTCATCCTGGCCGGCGGCCGCTCCAGCCGGATGGGGAGCAACAAGGCCCTGCTGCCGTACCGTGGGGGCCGCTTCATCGAGGCGATCCATCGCCTGCTGAGCGGGATCTTCGCCGAGGTGATCCTGGTCACCAACCATCCCGAGCAGTACGAATTCCTCCCCTGCCGCAAGGTCTCCGACCGCTACCCCGGCCTGGGCGCTCTGGCGGGGCTGCATGCCGGCCTGTATCACGGCGCGGCCGAGCATATCCTCGCCGTGGCCTGCGACATGCCCTATCTCAACAGCGCCCTGATCAGGAGGCTCGCCCTGCTGCGTTACGGGGCGGACGTCGTCATACCGGAGGGGGAGAGCGGGGCGGAACCGCTGCACGCCATTTACGGCAGAGGGTGCCTTCCCTTCATGGAAGAGGCGTTGGCGGCCGATGAGCGGCGTATCGTCTCCTTTTTCCACCGCGTGCGGGTCAAACGGTTTTCGCAGGGAGAGGTTGCCGCCATAGACCCCGGCTTTGACTCATTCAGGAACATCAATACACCCGACGAATATTACTGCCTGCGCAAGGGTGAAATTAAAAACGGGGCGCAACCCGATGCGCTCCGTTTTCATGCCTTGTAATAATCGCACTAGGCGCTTAGCGCCTATCGTCTGACAACATGTTGGTAGTAGAAATCATGTTGCAACGAGATGCAACTCGGTTAGAAGATTGAACATTTCGTTGCATATGTTGTCGTATTTTGCGTCGATGGGGCGCATTGTTTTCGGCG
>JACPFJ010000022.1 GCA_016182975.1 Deltaproteobacteria bacterium | reverse complement strand
GGTTCCCTGCACATGACCATCCAGACCGGCGTGCTGATCGAGACCCTGACCGCCCTGGGGGCCGAGGTGCGCTGGGCCTCCTGCAACATCTTCTCCACGCAGGACCACGCCGCCGCGGCCATCGCCGCCTCCGGCGTGCCGGTCTTCGCGGTCAAGGGGGAGAGCCTGGAAGAGTACTGGGACTACACCCACAGGATCTTCGAGTGGCAGGACGGCGGCTACTCCAACATGATCCTGGACGACGGCGGCGACGCGACTCTTCTGTTGCATCTGGGGACCAGGGCCGAGAAGGACATCAGCGTGCTGGACAAACCCGGCTCCGAGGAGGAGACGATCCTGTTCGCCGCCATCAGGGCCAAGCTGGCGGCCGATCCGGCCTGGTACTCCACCCGCATTGCCCAGGTCAAGGGTGTGACCGAGGAGACCACCACCGGCGTGCACCGTCTCTACCAGATGCACGAGCGGAGTGAGCTGCGTTTCCCGGCCATCAACGTCAACGATTCGGTCACCAAGAGCAAGTTCGACAACCTCTACGGTTGCCGCGAGTCGCTGGTTGACGGCATCAAGCGCGCCACCGACGTTATGATAGCCGGCAAGGTGGCCCTGATCTGCGGCTACGGCGACGTGGGCAAGGGTTCCGCCCAGGCGATGCGGGCGCTCTCCGCCCAGGTATGGGTGACCGAGGTCGATCCGATCTGCGCCCTGCAGGCCGCCATGGAGGGGTACCGCGTGGTGACCATGGAGTACGCCGCCGACAAGGCCGACATCTTCGTGACCTGCACCGGCAACTACCACGTCATCACCCACGACCACATGGCCAGGATGAAGGACCAGGCCATCGTCTGCAACATCGGCCACTTCGACAACGAGATCGAGGTCGCGGCCCTGGAGAAATACCAGTGGGAGGAGATCAAGCCCCAGGTGGATCACGTCATCTTCCCGGACGGGAAGCGGATCATCCTGCTGGCCAAGGGGCGCCTGGTGAACCTGGGGTGCGCCACCGGCCATCCCAGTTACGTGATGAGTTCCTCCTTCGCCAATCAGACCATCGCCCAGATCGAGCTCTTCTGCAATCCCGGCAAATACCCGGTCGGCGTCTACACACTCCCCAAGCACCTGGACGAGAAGGTGGCGCGGCTGCAACTGAAGAAACTGAACGCGCAGCTGACGGTGCTGACCGACGAGCAGGCCGCCTATATCGGGGTGTCGAAAGAGGGGCCGTACAAGGCGGAACACTACCGCTACTAGGGTTGCCTGCCTGGTTGGAGCAGCAAGGGGACGGGATCACGCGATTCCGTCCCTTTTTGGTATACGAGGACCAAACGCAAAACCGGCCCTGAATGACGAATCAATCCAGGGCCGGCAATGAATTTGACGGCGCAACCAATCCCTTCACTACCAAACTAAACTGTTTTCACCTCGTCCCCCGGCCGGATCGTACCGCCGCTGATGACACGGGCGAAGATCCCCTCCTTGGGCATGACGCAATCGCCGGCCTGGTAGTAGATGGCGCAGCGGGTGTGGCACTCCTTGCCGATCTGGGTCACCTCCAGCAGGGTCTCCCCCACCTGGAGCCGGCTGCCGACCGGCAGCGTCACCAGTTCGATGCCGCTGGTGGTGATGTTCTCGGCAAAATCGCCCGCATCCACGTCCAGACCGAGCTTGCGCATCTTGTCTATGCTCTCCGAAGCCAGCAGGCTCACCTGGCGGTGCCAGTCGCCGGCGTGGGCGTCACCCACGATGCCGTGTTCCTCCCGCAGCGCGACCGCATCCACCGGCGTCTTGCGCTCCCCCTTTTTCTCGCTGATGCAGACCGCCATAACCTGTGCCATCTCTTTAACCTCCAACCTGTGCCATCGTGAAGTTCGAATGTTTGTATCCGTCCCGCGAAATGTTGTGGCGCTCCGGTTTGCCCATGACGGTATCCCTCAGGACCCGCGCCAGCCCCTCCCGGTCGGGGGGGCGCAGCCACGGTGTCAGGTCGGTCTTCTCATCCGAGAACAGACAACCCTTGGCATGGCCGGTGGAAGTGACCCGGACGCGGTTGCACTCCCCGCAGAAATGGCCCGATACGGCGGTGATGATGCCGATGCTGCCGTGGGCGCCGGGGATGCGGAAATCCCGCGACGGCCCGGCGTACTGCCCCTTGTCCACCTGCTCCAGGGTATGCCGCGTGGCGATGCGCTCAAGGATCTCGTCGCCGGAGATGCAGTAGCGCTGCCACCCCTCTTCCTTCACCGCCGGCATGTACTCGATGAAACGTACCGAGTTGCCGCGCGCCAGGGTCATCCCGGCAAAGTCGAGGATCTCGGCGTCGTTGACGCCGCGCATGATGACCACGTTGATCTTGGGGGGGGGGAAGCCGGCCCGTTCGGCCGCCTCAAGCCCGTCCAGGACCGTTTTCAGGTCGCCGCCGCGGGTTATGGCGGCAAAGGTCCCGGCATTGAGGGAATCGAGGCTGACGTTCAGCCGCTGCACCCCCGCCTCGTGGAGCTCTGCGGCCATCCTGGTCAGCAGCAGTCCGTTGGTGGTCAGCGCCAGATGGCGCAGGCCGGGGATCCCGGCCAGGCGGGAGAGGAAGCCGACGATGCCGGCCCGCACCAGCGGCTCGCCGCCGGTGATGCGGATCTTCTCGATCCCCAGCCCGACGGCGGTCTCGGCGATCAGTTGCAACTCCTCGTAGGAGAGCACCGCGTCGTGCCCCTTCTTGACAATGCCCTCCTTGGGCATGCAGTAGAAGCAGCGCATGTTGCAGCGGTCGGTCACCGACAGGCGCAGATAATTTATGTTTCTTCCCTGAGAGTCGATCAGTTGCATGGTATTTGTTCTCGAAATCCGTTTTTCACCGCAAAGCGCGAAGGACAATAAAGCGGCAACATCAAATGCATGATGCGCAATGTTAATGTAACGCAAACAGCCCGCCGGGTGCAAAGGAAAAGCTGATTTTTTTGATCTTTGTCATGTATGATCGTGGGATAAACGGGCATGATGGCAACATGGAAACGCTTACGAAGCTTCAGAAATCGGATATCCGGCTGATCGCCAAGTTCGCCGAGGTCTACTGCAATGGCAGGCATGGTGCGGTTGAGCGGGCACCGTTCAGCCTGCCGGCGGGACTGGGGGAGCGCCGTCTCTGCCCCGAATGCTCGGCCTTCATGCAATACGCCGTCACCAGGCGGCTGAAATGTCCGCTGGAGGCGGAGAAACCAACCTGCAAACAGTGCCGCATCCACTGTTACGCCAAGCAGCAACGCGAGAAGGTGCGGGAGATCATGGCCTACTCGGGCCGGAAACTGATGCTGCGGGGGAGGTTGGATTACGTCTGGCATTACTTCTTTTGACCCAAGAATCCAAACAAAGATCTAAACCATCAATTCAATTATAAGGAAAAGGAGATCCATCATGTTGAGAAAGATCGTGAAAATAGACCCGGAAAAGTGCGACGGCTGCGGAGTGTGCGTCCCCTCCTGCGCCGAGGGGGCCATCACCATCGTCGACGGCAAGGCGCGGCTTGCGGCGGAAAACCTGTGCGACGGCCTGGGGGCCTGCCTGGGCGATTGCCCGCGTGACGCCATCACCGTCGAGGAGCGCGAGGCGGACGAATTCGACGAGGCGGCCGTGGAGAAGCACCTGGCGGCCCAGGGAAAACCCGCACCTGCGCATCACCCCGCCGCACCGGCCCCGCACACCCATCAACACCATGGCGGCGGCTGCCCCGGCTCCCGCGCCATGAGCCTTGACCGTCCGCAGGAGACTCCGGCCGCCGAGCCCACATCCAGCCGGCAGAGCCAGTTGGGCCAGTGGCCGGTGCAGCTCAGCCTGGTCTCCACCAGCGCGCCCTACTTCCAGGGGGCCGACCTGCTGATCACCGCCGACTGCGTGCCGGTGGCCTATGCCGGCTACCACGAGGACTTCCTCAAGGGGCGCGCCTTGGTGATGGGGTGCCCCAAGCTGGACGACAACCAGTTCTACCTGCAGAAGCTGACCGAGCTCTTCACCCGGTCCGACGTCAGGAGCGTGACCGTGCTGAAGATGGAGGTGCCCTGTTGCGGCGGCATCGCCATGGCGGCCCGCCAGGCCCTGGCGGCCAGCGGGAAGCAGATCCCCTACAGGGAGGTCACCATCGGCATCAAGGGGGAGATCAAGGAATAACCGCCGGACCAACTGGACAACCCTCCCGCCCTATGATCACCCGTCCCCCTGTCGCCATCGTCGCAACAGGGGGACATTTCTTTTCGTTGCAAAAGTGCGGAAACCTGTTATCAGAGACCATGGATGTCCGAATCTGTTCAAGGGGGATAATATGCCGGCAACCATCGAGATTATGCAGACCGATATAACGACGCTGGCGGTAGATGCCATCGTCAATGCCGCCAACAACACCCTTTTGGGGGGTGGCGGGGTGGACGGCGCCATCCATCGGGCCGCCGGGCCGCGGCTGGTAGCGGAGTGCTCCACCCTGGGGGGGTGCGCGACCGGCGACGCCAAGATCACCAAGGGGTATGACCTGCCCGCGCGGCACGTGATTCACACCGTGGGCCCGGTCTGGCACGGCGGCGTCAGGGGGGAGGCGGAGTTGCTGCACAGCGCCTACCGGCGCTGCTTCGAGGTGGCCGCTGAAAACGGCGTGAGAAGCATCGCCTTCCCCGCCATCAGCTGCGGCGTGTACGGCTACCCCATGCGGGACGCCGCCAGCATCGCCCTCTCAGCGGCCAAAGAGGCGGTCGGTGACAATCCGCTGCTGGAGCGGGTCGTGTTCGTCCTGTTCAACAACGAGGCGGCCCAGGTCTACCGCGATGCGGCCGCTGCCCTGGGGATACTCTAGGAATGGCCGGGGATGTTTCAGGGGTTGCCCGCGGTGATGCTCCTGCGCCAGTTGTAGGCGTCCAGTTGGGCGGCAAGCAGCAGGGATAGGGGGATATCCGTCTTCTCGACCAACTCCTGGACCTCGCCGAAGTTGGCATGTTCCAGGGTTTCCGCCAGCGCCAGCAGGGTGCCCAGTTCGCCCTCGCGGTTGAGCAGGGCCGATGCGATCTCGTCACTCAGGCGCAACTCCTTGACGATCTCCTCGATGGACGCCTCAAAAAGGATATCCACCAGCGACAGGATGCCGGTCATGAAGGCAGCTTCAACCGGGTCGCTCCCCCTGGGGAGCGTATAGCGCTCCATGATCAGGCATTCCATCAGGCGCCCCCGCACGGCGGCCATTTCCAGCAGCGGGTTGTTGATCCCCCGGCTGTCCGAGCTGGCAAAGATGGCCAGTTGCACCCAGCGGCGCAGTTTGTCGAGCCCCAGGATCACGATGGCGTGCCGCAGGCTTCGGATCTTCTCCCGCAGGCCGAGATGCACCGAATTGACCAGCTTCAGCAGGTTGAAGGTAAGCTCGGGGGTGTTGCGGAAGATGGCCTCGATCTCGTCCAACTCCGCCTCATTCCGCAGGCAGCCGAGAAGCCGCAGCATGGCCAGTTTTGACGGTTCGATCCCCTTCCGTTTGAGGACCACCGGCCGCGCGAAGAAATACCCCTGAAACAGGTCGAAGCCCAGTTCCAGGCAGTCCTGGAACTGCTCCGGGGTCTCCACGCGCTCCGCCAGGAGTTTGACCGGAAAGCGCCGCAGCTCGCCGACGATCTCCGGCAGCATTGCGGGAGGTGTCTCCAGGATGTCGATCTTGACGATATCCACGAAGCGGTACAGCTCCTCGTGCTCCGGGGCGTAGATATGGTCGTCGAGGGCGATGCGGAAATTCATGGATTTCAGTTCCCGGCAGCGCTCGCGGGCCGTGCCGTTCAGGCTCACCGATTCGAGCAGCTCCAGTATGGTTTGCTCGCGGGGCAGGATCTCGACCAGGTCGGAGAGCAGTACCTCCTGGGTGATGTTGATGAAGCCGTCCTTGTCCCCGAGCACCTCGCGCAGGCCGAAACCCGCCAGGGCGCCGACGATGACGCTGGTGCAGGCCTGATCCTGGCTCTCGTATTCGCTCACGTTCTTCTCGGACGAGCGAAAGAGGAGTTCGTAGCCGACGATCTCCTGGCGGGGATCGAGGATCGGCTGACGGCCCAGGAAGAATTTTCGGTGCTGCGGCTTGTCGTCGCTCATGACAATAGGGAATCACTTTCTCAATAGTCTCCCATCCGGAGTTTCCGGTGGAAGTCAGATACCCCCGGCACAGCCGGGGGCTTGAAAAACGTTAACCGCTCAAAGCGGGTTGGTAAACCGTTGCCACCTCGAAGGTGGCTCCTCTTAAAGTAAGTTTAGCTGATCAAGACGTTTATCTTCTTCGCTCTGAT
>JACPFJ010000021.1 GCA_016182975.1 Deltaproteobacteria bacterium | reverse complement strand
TAACAGGCCCTCCTCTGAATACTTTTTTGTGTTTTTGTTTGCAGTAGCTGATGTTCTTGAAATGGAGCCCACATCCGGACTCGAACCGGAGACCTCTTCCTTACCAAGGAAGTGCTCTACCTCCTGAGCTATGTGGGCGATAAACTGGAGCGGGAAACGGGACTCGAACCCGCGACCCTCAGCTTGGAAGGCTGACGCTCTAGCCAACTGAGCTACTCCCGCGTAATCCAGATGAAGATATTTGGAAACCGTCCAACAGGTTCTTACCAGTCCATGCGACTACGTCTCCTGGGGTCGAACCCTGCTGCCGGCTTCCGGTGATTATGTGGTGGAGGGAGGAGGATTCGAACCTCCGAAGTCGTACGACGACAGATTTACAGTCTGTTCCCTTTGGCCGCTCGGGAATCCCTCCAGGGAGAATCGTAATTGTTATCGGTGTTGGAGCTGGCGATGGGACTCGAACCCGCAACCTGCTGATTACAAGTCAGCTGCTCTGCCAATTGAGCTACGCCAGCGCTTCAGTCAACTGACCTTAAACCGAAATTGTTTTTTTAAAGAAAAACATCGAAGGTGTCAAGTCTTTTTTGACTGTTGAATGATAAAATACATTATCCCGCGAGAGATGGAGCAGCAGCGGACACTGTGCCGCAGGCCGTTATGCGGCCGACAGGGCCGGCAGAAGCGCGTGTTTCACCTTTTTCAACGCCCCCTCTTCAATCTGGCGGACACGCTCCCTGGATATGGAAAAGTGGCCGGCGATCTCCTGAAGCGTCATAGGTTCATCGGCGCTGATGCGATGCTCGATAATGAAGCGCTCTTTCTCATTGAGTCCGGCCACGGCCTGCGCCACCTGTACCTGGAGTTGACGGTTCACCTGGAGTTCCGCCAGCAGCTCCTCCTGATTCATCCGGTCGTCGACAAGGCTGTCCAGGGCAGTCAGCCCCTCGCTGCCGGGTATTTCCGCGTCCAGAGAGTACTCTCCCTGGAGACGTTGCTCCATCTCGACGACCTCATGGTCCGCTACGTCAAGCGCCAGGGCGGTGGTATGAATATCATCATCCTCGCCGCCGCTCAACCTGCGGATGGCGTTTTTGGCCTCACGAAGTTTGAAGAACAGCTTGCGCTGGGCCTGGGTGGTGCCGATCTTGAGAAGGCTCCAGGCCGATATGATATGATTCTGGATATACGCCCGAATCCACCAGACAGCATATGAGATAAGGCGGATACCCTTGAACGGATTGTATTTACGCACCGCCAGCATGAGGCCGATATTGCCCTCCTGGATCAGATCCAGCATCTTGAGCCCGTAATGGCGGTACTCGGCGGCTACCTTCACCACGAAACGAAGGTTCGCGGTAATCAGCGTATGGGCAGACTCCAGGTCCTTTTCCTCGAAAAATTTGACCGCATGGCGGTGTTCCTCCTCTTCGCTCAGGACCGGGAACTTGCGTATCTCGGCCAGATAGAGCGACAGACTGTCGGCAACGATCGGCAGACGTGCGACCATGACTCGGGTCTCCTTCACGATTTGTAACGAGTGTTAGCACTCTTGCCATCAGAGTGCTAACACTATAACAACTGATTATTCAAAAATCAAGATCGATCCAATCCGATCAATGAAGCTTGATCACCGCTGTCGAACCTTGAATCTTGAACCTTGAACCTCGAACCTGCCGTCAACCTTTGCCGGTAAGCCTTTTCCAGCCTCCGCCGGCCAGTTCCACCAGGCCGTTGATGGTGCGGGTAAAAAATTTGCGCACCGGCATACGATTTACCATGATAACCCCGTCGATCCGTTCCACGGCAACCGGGTCGCCGCTGGCGAAGGCGGCCACCTGGTCGTAATGCTCTCCGTCGATGCCGAAGAGGAAGTTGTACGTCCCCCCCCCGAAGCGGCAGGCCACGATCAGGATGACCGCCTCGGGCCGGCCCGTCCTGTAATCGAAGCGGGCGGTGGAGGTCACAAAGGAACCTTCCGCGGTTTGTCCGGCGGCCAGCAGGGAGTCAAGGGTGACATGCTTCGGCTTGAGCCTCCCCAAGGAGGGCAATCCCCACGGCTTGAACGGTTCATGGGAGCGCGAGTGGAAATGCCTGCTCCGCTCCAGCAGCACCACCACGTTGTTGTTGATCGGCCCGCCGATGGAGTGGGACAGGGCGGCGCTGAGGCCGCGCTCCCGGATCAGGCGGTGATTCTCCACGATTTGGATCATGCCGGTGGCCCCGAGTGGGTGACCGCGCCCCTTCAACCCGCCGGTCAGGTTGGTGGGGAATTCCCCGTCCGGGCCTGTCAGGGTGTCGTCCAGCAATGCGTCCAGCAGGCGGTTGCGGCTCACCACCCCCAGGTCCACCATGTTGATGGGGCCGAAGCCGTTGAAGGGGTCGTGCATGTTGACGTGCAGCTTCCCCGAGAAGGAGCGGATATTCCTGATTCCGGCCATGCCGTAGGCATAGCCCGCGGCAATGACCGTGGCCGGGAAGGAGTGGTAATAGTTGCGGTCGGCTATGGTGGGAATGTCGGTGGCGCTCCCCACGCCGCTGACCAGCACATCCTGCGGCTTCGAGCTCAGGATGACCGCTGCCATGCCGTCGGACATGGGGCAGAAATCGTGGTAGCGCAGGGGATACCAGTAGCGGTAGTTCTTGCCGCTCACGATCTGGCGGTAGTAAGTTTCAACCTCGATGGGAACACTCAGGTGGGCGTCGGGATTCAGCGCTGCAAAACGATGGCTGCGGCGTGTCAGCATGGCCGAATAGGCGGTCCATTCCTCGTCGGAAAGCCCCAGGCTTTCCTTGAGCGCCCGTGCCACCAAGGCCCCGCAGGCCGGCATGGAAAGGCCGAATTCGGATTCGTCGCGGTCGATCACCCCGGCGATGATACGGGTCGCCTCCTGGGTCGTGACATCGCTCATCTTCTGGATGCCTATGGCCAGGACGTGATCATGGCGCCCCGAGGCCACCTCCAGGTAGGCGTTCTCGAATGCCGAGGCGCCGGACGAGGAGGCGGTGTCGATCAGCACCGACTTGGCGCCGGAGATGCCGAGGATGCCGGCGATCTTTGCCGCGGTATTGTCCACGCCGGAAAAGGCGGCTGGATTCTGGCTCCCCACCACCACCGCCTCTATATCGCGCCGCCGCACCGGGCTGCCGCCAAAGACCTCGCCGCAGCGTTCGGCCATCTCCAGGAAGGAGAGATTCTCCTTGTCCTTGCCGTTATAACGCCCCACCGGCGCCATCCAGGAGGCTGCCACGTAGACGGGACGGGGGTGGAATGCAGTATTCATGGGAATGCTCCTTGCCTTTAGACAAAAAAGGCGCCCAAGCAAGCGGGCGCCTTAAATGTACCAGAAAACCGGCGCTGCTCAAGCCTGCTTGCGCAACACCTTGATGACCGCCGAGAAGTCCTCCTCACCCCAGCCTGCCTCGACCGCATCTTCGTATACCTTGGCGGCGGCCTCGGCGGCGGGGAGGGTCAGCCCGACCAGACGGGCGGCGTTCATAACCATATGCAGTTGCTCATGGACGTACTTCAGCGCCAGGCTGCGCGAGAAATCACCCCTGGCCATGGCGCGCCCCTTGAGATGGAACAGGGGCGAGGCAACGCCGCGGGTATCGAGCACCTCCAGGATCTTGTCGGCATTGAAGCCCATCTTCTCGCCGAAGACCAGCCCTTCGGCCAGCACCTGGACCAACTCGGCCTGCACCAGGTTGACGATGAACTTCATCTTGGTGGCGTCTCCTATTTGGCCGACGTGGATGATGTTCAGACCGAAATAGGAGAACGGCTCGCGGCATTTGCCCACCAGCGAGGAGTCCCCTCCGGTGATGATGGTCAGGAGACCGTTGGCCGCATGATCCTTGCTCCCCCAGACCGGCGCGTCCAGATAGAGGGCCTTTTTCCTGGTAGATTCGTCGGACATCTTCATGGTGGTCTCCAGGGAGTGGGAGCCCATGTCGGCCAGGATCGTACCGGCATCGATACCGGCCAGGATGCCGCTCTCCCCGAAAAACAGGGGACCCAGTTCATCCCCTTCCGGGACGATGGCGATCACCATGTCACGCCCCTTGGCGGCCTCGGCGGCTGACGCCGCCCCCTTTGCCCCCAGGGCAACCAGGTCGGCAACCGCTTCCCGGTTGGTGTCAAAGACGGTCAGCTCGTAGCTCCCCTTGGTGAGGTTGGCGGCCATGTGTCTGCCGACGGTGCCAAGCCCGATAAATCCGATTTTTCTCAGCATGGATGCGCCTCCTGGAATAAAATCAAGTTTTCAAATAAAGTTTTGCAATTTTACACATAATTCATGGTGCTGGCAACTGACAAATCATGGAAAATCTGCATAGATCAAACAACACCCATCCCATCCGGAAACCGGAATTCCGGATCAGCGGGATTTCCGGACCCCGATGCGCGGGCAGAGTGCCGCCAGACGGCAGGTTGAACAGAACGGCGACACCGGCAGGCAGTGGTTCTGGCCGAATGCCACCAGCAGGTCATTGATCTCGATCCAGTACTCACTCGGCAGGATCGCTCGCAGGGCCGCCTCGGTCGCTTCCGGAGTCTTGGTGGCCACATAGCCCCAGCGGTTGCAGATGCGGTGGACGTGGGTATCGACACAGATTCCCGGCTTACCGAAGCCCAGAGTCAGCACCAGGTTGGCGGTCTTGCGCCCTACCCCCTTGAAGACGAGCAGTTCGTCGATCCCCTCCGGCGGTAGAAACCGGCCGGATAGATCAATCCGGCGATCTCTTCCACCGACAGGTTCAGCATCGCCTCCGGGGTGGCGGCGCGTTCGAAGAGCCTGGCCGAGGCCTGCGCGGTCACCTCGTCCTTGGTGCGCAGGGAGATGATGCAGGAGACCAGCACCTTGTACGGACTGCGGTCGTCCTCTGCAACCACCGTAACGGCCGGCTTGCGCCACTTGCGGTACTCCTCCCGCAGGATGGCGACGGCGGTATGGATATCCTCCGGTTTCATGGCAGCGATAGTACGCGAAGGCGCTGAGGCATGCAATACCGGTTTTACTTTTCTGGCTGCCGGAGTTACTATGCAGGCATGACAACAGACAAGAGACAATACATCGACCTGCACCTGCACACCAACTGCTCCGACGGGGCCTTCGCGCCGGCCGCAGTGGTGGAGCGGGCCAAGGGCGCGGGGCTCTCGGCCATCGCCATTGCCGACCACGACTCGGTGGCGGGAGTCGCCGAGGCGCTAGCCGCGGGGCTTGACCTGGGCATCGAGGTGATTGCGGCGGTGGAACTCTCCGTGCAGTTCGGGGAGTGGGAGGACGTCCACCTGCTGGGATACGGCATCGATTACGGCGACAGCACGTTCCTTGAAAGGTTGAACGGATTCCGCCAGCGGCGGGAGCGGCGCAACAGCGAGATCCTCGAGCGCGTCAACGACAGGCTCGCCGCCGAGGGCCGGACGGCAATAGGGCTCGATGAGGTGCTCGCCTACGCCAGGGACGCCATCGGACGTCCGCACATCGCCCGGGCGCTGCTGAAAAAGGGGTACGCCGATTCCGTCGAGGATGCCTTTCGGCGCTACCTGGTCCCCTGCAACGTCCCCAAGGCGTACTGGCCGATCGCCGACGCCATGGCGGAGGTGAGACGCATCGGCGGCGTCAGCGTCCTGGCCCATCCCACCAGCATCAGCGCTGAGCGCAAGGAACTGCGCCGGGTGGTGACGGAACTCGCGGCGATGGGTCTGGACGGCATCGAGGCATACAACAACCTGGCCCAGGCGGACGAGATGGAACAACTGCGGCGGCTGGAGGGGGAACTGGGGCTGCTGGTCACCGGCGGGTCCGATTTTCACGGCATCGAGGAAGGTCTGGAAATGGGAAGGGGGCGAGGAGGCATCCGCTTCAGCGCGGCCCTCCTCGCCCCCCTCAAGGCGCTTCTCGCCAAGCGGCGGAATCAGCTTTTATCTTTATAGGCCTTGTAGTTCACCACCTGGATGTCCGCCTTGACCCCTTTGATCCCTTTTACCGACTCCACGATCCTGAGGGCGCTCCGCTTCTCCTCCTCCGAGGCAAGGTAGCCGCTGAGAAGGGCCATCCCCTTTTCGACCACGATCTTGAAGGGGCGGTAATCCAGGTCGGGTGAGTTCAAAAGCGCCGTTTCGATCCTCTTCACCAGTTGGCGGCGGCCACGATGCTCTCGATGATCGTCGCCTCTGCCAGCCGCGAGGTGTTGAAGGTCATGTCGTAGCCGAGAGGATCGTCCCAGTCCCGGTCGAAGTAGAAATGAATGAAGCCTCCGCGCTGGTGGTCGCTGCGGCGAATCATGGACCGGGCCAGGTCGGGATCGATCCACTCGCGCTCGGCGAAACGCTCCACCCGCTCCTCAAAATCGGCGATAAAACGGAGCCTGAGCACATTGCCGCAATCCTTCACCAGATCCTGGCCGCCGCGGCCATAAAGGATCACGTTCCCCTTGCGGGCGAAGTCGAGCAGGATCAGCTCGATCGTGTTCAGGGCCGCGGCGCGCTTGCGATCCTCGGCCGTGATGTATGAAGGCGGTTTCTCGTCCACCATCTGGAGCATGTCCGGTGCAAGCCCGTACTTGGGAGCGCAGGCGCTGATGCACATACCGTCAACCAACTTATACTTCAGCTTTTTGGCGAGCTCGGTCGCTATCCGATATGCGCCCGTGCCCATTTCCCGTGATACCGTAATAACAGCCATCTGCAAATCCTCCCTGCGACTTATGCGCTTCCCGCGGTATATAGCATGTTGTGATTGCGTATACAAGAAGCTAATGCTACCTTTTCCGATAATCCCGCTGCCAAGGAGCCTCTTCCGTGCCCGACCATGCCGTCTTCATACTCCGTTTCTGCCTCTTTGCGTTCGCCCATTCCCTCTTTGCCACAGGCTGGGTGAAGCGTGCGGTCTCTGGAAAAGCCGAGGGAGAGCCGCGTTTCTACCGGCTGGTCTACAACCTGGCGTCCATCGCCTTGTTCGCCTGGGTCATGAGCGCCTGGCGGAATTCTCCGGTGCTCTATTACGCGCCGGGTGTCTGGAGCCTTATCATGTACCTGCTCCAGCTCGTCATCGCCTCCTGCCTGTTCTGCTGCCTGCGCCAGACCGGCGTTGCCGATCT
The DNA here is from genome assembly GCA_016182975.1 of Deltaproteobacteria bacterium. Lineage (GTDB taxonomy): Bacteria > Desulfobacterota > Desulfuromonadia > Geobacterales > Pseudopelobacteraceae > JACPFJ01. Next base: position 15,818 of record JACPFJ010000021.1, on the reverse strand, counting down.
CCTCGGCTTCAGTCAGATGCGCGCCACAACGTCATCCCCCCCGCAACTGATCACCAGTGGCTGTTACGGCATCGTGCGGCACCCGCTCTACCTCCTCACCATCCTCTTCCTCGGCCTCAATCCGGTCATGACCGCCAGGTGGCTGCTGCTGACCATCCTCTCCGTGATCTATTTCGTAAGCGGTGCGCTGATCGAGGAGCGGCGGCTCGTGGAGCAGTTCGGCGACGAGTACCGGCGCTACCGGCAGCGGGTCCCGTTCATGATCCCCGGTGCGAGAAGAGTCAAGCAACCGCCTGAAGTCTGAAATTGACCCCTTTCACCCCGTCAAGGGACGCAATCCGGTCAATGGTATCAGTGGAAATGCGTAGACCGTGCATCTTCACCTGCAGTTCAAAGACCAAACCGCCGCCTGCTTTTCGCTCGACACCGGCAGGTGTCAGTTGAATACCGCCGATAATCTCTACGGCTTGGATTATACGTTCCAGTTGGCCTTCAACTTCATCGCTTTCAACCGTCAACATGGCATATCTATCCCGCGACAGCATCCCTTCGATTTTCTTCAGGGCAATCAGGCTAACCAGGGCTATGGCGGTGACAAGCAGCGACAACACGAACAGCCCCGACCCGCATGCAACCCCGATCGCCGCCGCGATCCAAAGGCAGGCGGCAGTGGTCAGGCCACGTACCGAGGATTTTTCGTGGATGATGGCGCCGGCCCCCAGGAAGCCGATCCCGGTCACCACTTGGGCCGCCAGCCGCCCGGGATCGACGCCGTTCGCGACCAACCCGCTGAAATTGCCGAACATACGGTAGAAGTTGATCGAAGCAACCACAAACAGGGCCGAGCCGAGGGAGACCAGCAGATGCGTCCGGAAACCGGCCGTGCGGCCATGGATCTCGCGCTCCAGGCCGATCAGCGCCCCCAGCAGCGAGGCCAGCAGGAGCCGGCCGGCCATTGTAATGTCGAAATCAAGCGGCGTCATGACACCCCCTAACCCGGAGCGACCATGACGGTCACCACCAGCCGCTGCACCCCGCTTGAGTGGGCAATCTCCAGCGGTATCCGCACCGTGCCCTCCTCGACGCTGACTCCCGTTTCGGCCACACTGACCCGCAACCCGTCAGGGAAGGCGGAGACCGGCGCCACATCGGGGACAACATCGGCAACCTGTTCCGGCGCCAGCGGGCGGCTTACGGGCTGCGCGGCATCGGCGGTGTCATCGGCGCTGTTATCCGCGCCGCAGCCGTCATCCGGCGGCAGATCCCCACTTTCCCTGATGCGTACCATGATCCGGCGCGAAAGGGTGGTAAGCGCTTCCAGCACGCCATCCCCGCTCAAGGCCGTGGTCAGGCAGGCATTGCACTCCGCGAGCCCCAGCTGTGCGGCCACTTCCGTAGCCGCTACCTCGCCGGCGCGATCTGCCTTGTTGAGTTGGAGCACCAGCGGGATGTCATCCAGCCCCACGCCGTAGGAATTGAGGGAGTCGCGCAACTGTCTGAGGCTATGCTGCGCGGCGGAGAAGGCTTCCGCAGCTGCGTCCGCCACGAACACCAGGCCGTCGGTCCCCTTGAGCGTCATCCGCCAGGCAGCAGGATTGGCAACCCGCCCATGAAGCGTATAGATATGGAAACGTATCCGGTAACCGTCAAGGACCGGCTGCTCGAAGGGGCTGAAATCGAAGAAAAGCAGCGCGGAACCGGCGGTCGGCAGGCTCTTCAGCTCGCCGCGCAGAGTCGGCTTGATCCTGTCATACACGTAGCGCAGCGAGGTACCCTTACCGGCGCCTTCATGGCCGAAGTAGACGATCTTCGCGTTTATCTCCCGCTTTGAGTGATTTACAATGGCCATCCCAACTCCCGGTTATATCACTACGTCGTGTTTTCGTGTTTATGTAATCATCGTTTCTTGTTCAAAAGCAACCGCTTGGCCTGCGTGGAGATCACCGATGAGATGTTCTTGCTCTTGGCGTAGGCGGCGATATCCTTCTCCCCCAGCGTGGCTAGATAGCGCAGGGCGTTCGGCACCGGCGTACGCGGATTTTCCACCAGGGCCTTGCGGATCTTGCAGTTCTTGACCCACTCCTTGTTGGCGCAGATCAGGCGCATGATCTCGTCGTTCTGCACCCCGGCCTTCACCAGTGAGAGTATCTCGGTCTCGGTGATGCGGGGGTTTTTGATGACACTGCCGGAGACCAGCTTGTTGGCATCCTTGATGAGGATCGAGCGCCACTCCTTGTCGCCTGACAGCGCCATCTTGATCTTCTCGGCAATCCCCATCAGTTGGGACATCTTGTACTTGCTGAGGAACTCTTCCCCCTCCTCCTCAACCGCCTCGGCTTGCTCTTCCCCGGCTTCGCCGTCCCCCTCCGGCGGCTCTTCGTCCACCAGGGCACGACTGCGGAGAAACTGCCGGGCTTGCGGGGAAAGCGCATCGCTTTCCAGGAGTGCGTCGATCACGCCCGGGGAGCTGTGGTGAATTCGTGCGATCTCATCGAGGATGGCGGGGTGGGACACGGGCCGGCGAACAAACGCCAGCAGCGGCTCTGCCGGCAGCAATTCAAAGGCGGTGGCGGCGGCGCCCTTCACCGTATCGTCCGCATCCCGCATCAGGCAAAAGAGGAGCAGCACCCGTTCATCGGGCGGCAGACCGGCTGCCGCCTCAACCCCCTTCAACTTCTCTTCGCTGCCGACCCCCGGCCTGACGAAAGCCGCCACAGCCGGGGGTATCTTAAGCCTGATCTTCTCGGCCATATGCCCCTACGGGTGTGATAGGGACGCCTTGAGCCCGGCGTCCTTCAGTTTCTTCAGGGCGTCCTCGGCCGCCTTCTTGTCATTGAAGCTCCCCGCCGTGAGGATCTTGGAAGGGATCTCCACCTCGACCCTCTTCAGGGCCAGGGTGAATCCGGCGGCAGCCAGGCGCTCTTTCTCGGAGGCCGCCCGTGCGTCCAGCAGGTATGAACCGGCATAGACCGCGTATTTCCCGCCTTGCTCGATGATGAAGGCGTCGGACGTATGACGCTTGAGCTTGTCAAGCTCGGCCCGGGCGGTGCTCCGCTCGCCATACTCAGCCAGGAAGAGGCGGTTCATGGGAGATTTCCTGCGCGTGCCAGGCCTTACGGCCGCTTCGAGGCCGGCCTTCCTGACCCGAACCAGGTCGGTGGCCAGGGCATCCTCAAGCAGGTAGCTGCCTACCACGAGTGTCCAAAGCCCGGCAGGGGCTTTGCCATCCTCGGCCGCGGCCTTTTTCACTTTAGCCGGTTTTTTGTCAGCCGCAGCCACGGCAGCCACCTTTTTCTCGGCGGCAACAGGCGCTTTTTTCCCAACCGGTGCAGGTTTCTTCTCTTCGGCCCCGGCCACAACCGGCTTCTGCTCCTTCTTCTCCGCCTTGGCGGGCAGCGGCGCCTTAGCGGCCGGTTTTGCCGGCTCCGTCTTCCTGGGCTCTTCCTTGGGTTTGGGCGTCTCCTTTGCCGTGGGCGCCGCCGCGGTGGGAACGGCCTGGGCGACCTTGGCAGGCTCGCTCTTCTCCGGCGTCGGCGCCGCTACCGCAGTCTCTTTCTTGGCTTCCGGCGGAGCGGGCGCGGCAGGGCGAGGTGTCTCGCCATCGCGTGGCGGCAGCGCCTTCTTCACCACCTGGGGGGCCGGCGCCTCGGCCGGTTTCTGTGCCTCTTGCGGTCTGATCAGACCGGTAAAGAGGTAAACGTACGCGAATCCCGCCACCAGGAGGAGCAGCACCACCAACAGGATATTCTGCCGTCCCTTGTCGCCGGACGCGGCCTGCTGCGGGCTCTTTCCCTCATCCTTGCTGAACTTGAAATCCATTAAAACCTCCGTGTCAAGAAAGAGTGAAGGCTGAAGGATTAAACCATCGGTCTTCGGTCTTCAGTCTTGGTAGTCCCAACTCAGGCATGATTGTTGTTCTTCTCTTTTCTGTTCGCGTTCGCCTCGGCGATCACCTTCTGCGACAGGTGCGTCGGCAACTCCTCGTAGTGGGAGAATTCCATGCTGAACAGGCCGCGGTCGCTGGTCATGGACTTGAGGTCGTTGGAATAGGCCAGCACCTCGGACATGGGGACAACAGCGCGGATGATCTGGGAGTTGGCCTTGGGTTCGACCCCCACCACCTTGCCGCGGCGGGAGTTGAGGTCGCCGATGACGTCACCCATGTTCTCGTCCGGCACGGTGATCTTCATGTTCACGATCGGCTCCAGAAGCACCGGCTTGCACAGCTCCATGGCCTTCTTGAAGGCCATGGAGCCGGCGACCTTGAAGGCCATCTCCGAGGAGTCGACGGTATGGAAGGAACCGTCGTAGAGCCCCACCTTGAAGTCCACCACCTGGTAGCCGGCCAGGAAACCGTCCACGGACGCCTCCTGGATCCCCTTGTCCACGGCCGGGATGTACTGGCGCGGGATCACGCCCCCCACGATCCTGTCCTCGAACACGTACCCCTCGCCGCGGCCGGTCGGCCCCATCTCGATCCAGCAGTCGCCGTACTGGCCGCGCCCGCCGGACTGCTTCTTGTATTTGCCCTGCACCCTGGCAGTGCCGCGGATGGTCTCCAGGTAGGGCACCTTGGGCGTTTTCAGGAGCACCTCCACGCCGAACTTGCGCTTCATCTTCTCCACGATCACCTCGAGGTGCACCTGCCCCATGCCGGAGATGATGAACTCCTTGGTCTGGGGGTCGCGGTGCGACTCCAGGGTCGGCTCCTCCTCGATCATGCGGTGCAGGGCGCTGTGGATCTTGTCCTCGTCCGCCTTGGTCTTGGGCTCGATGGCGTAGGAGATCACCGGCAGCAGTTGCCTGGCAGGCTCATAGACGATAGGGCTTGAAGCATCGCAGAGTGTATCGCCGGTAATGGTCTCCTTGAGCTTGGCTACGGCCACGATATCGCCGGCCACGGCCTGTTTGATCGGATGCTGTTTCTTCCCCTCCAGCTCGTAGATCTGGCCGATACGTTCCTCCACCCCCTTGGTGGAGTTGAAGATGGTCGAATCGGAGTTGAGCACGCCGGAGTAGACCCGGAAGATGGTGATCTTGCCGGTGTAGGGATCGGAGGTGGTCTTGAAGACCAGCGCCGAAAAGGGCTCCTTCTCGTCCGGGGCGCGCTCGATTATCTCGCCGCTCTTGGGGTGCGTACCCACCGCCTTGGTGCGATCCAGCGGCGACGGCAGGTAGGCGCAGATGGCGTCCAGCAGCTGCTTCACGCCGATGTTGGCGGTGGCGGAGCCGCACAGCACGGCGGTGAAGGTGTTGCGCATGGTGCCTACCCGCAGGCCGTCCAGGAGCTCCTCCTCGCTCAGTTCGCCCGCTTCCAGGTATTTTTCGGTCAGTGCGTCATAGGCCTCGGCCACGGTCTCCACCATGTGTTCCCGCAGGCGGAGGGCCTCCTCCATGCACTCCGCCGGGATGGCGCCCTCGGTGAAGTCGCCCGACCCGTCCTTGGCGTAGAAACAGGCCTTCATCCGGATCAGGTCTATGACCCCCTCGAACTTGTCCTCGGCGCCGATCGGCATCTGGATGGCCACGCCGCGGGCGCCCAGGGCCTTCTCCATGTCGTCGATGGCGCGCAGAAAGCTGGCCCGTTCGCGGTCCAGTTTGTTGACGAAGGCGATGCGGGGGATCTCGAACTCGTTGGCCCAACTCCAGATCTCCTCGGTTTGGGCCTTGACCCCCGAGATTGCGGAGAGGATGACCACCGCGCAGTCCAGGGTGCGCATGCAGGCACGGGTGTCGGCGATGAAGTTGCCATAGCCGGGGGTGTCCACCAGGTGGATGGAACACCCCTTCCACTCGCAGTGGTCCAGGGCCGAGGTGATGGAGATCCGGCGCTTGACCTCCTCCGGCTCGAAGTCCATGGTGGCGCTGCCGTCATCCACCCTGCCCAGGCGGTCGATCATCCCCGCGTCGAAGAGGATCGCCTCGGCCAGCGAGGTCTTGCCGGCGCCGCCGTGCGCGATGATGCCCAGGTTGCGGATCTTGCTCGTCTCAAACGTTCCCATCTGATCTCCTCCTTGAGTGGGGTATAGGAAACTAACCGCTTATCTGTTGCGTTCGTACAGGCTTTCAGCTTTCAGCGTTGCACATCCTTCTCATTCCCATGCCTCGCATGCAGTCGGACCCATTCACCCCCGATACCGCCCCGGCCCTTCCCGGACCACGTTCAACTCCGCCGGGTCCCGCTCGAACATCTCCCACAGGTTGATTACAACCCCGGGCAGCGCAACGAGCGGCAGCTCCTCACTCCATGAGAATATCTCGGCCCGGCCGTATTTCCCCTCAACCAGGCGATAGCGCTCGACCAGATCCCCCAGCGGGTCCGCCAGCAGGTATTCCGGCACGCCGAAACGCTCGTACAGTTCCAGCTTCAGCTTTTTATCCATGAAGGAATTTGATGGCGAGATGACCTCGATGACCAGGTCCGGCGCCCCCTGGATGTTGGCGTCGGTGATCTTGCCCCTGTCGCAGACCACCAGGACATCCGGCTGGACGATGTTGTAGTCGTCGAATACGACATCGGTCGGGGCAAATAACGGGACGCACGGTTTACCCTTCAGAACCTCGCGTATGGCCGAGTAAAAATTGCCTGCGATCCGCTGGTGCCTGATATTGGGAGCGGCGGTCATGTTATACGCCTGGCCGTCGATGATCTGCCAGCGCTCCTCCTCCGGCCAATCCTTGTATTCGTTCCAGGAAAAGCGGTGCGGTCCCTTTTCAGCGGGGAAGGTCATGACATTCGCCTCGTTTCCTAGCGGTTCCGCTCGTACAGAATCCGCAGTCCGTCCAGGGTGAGGAAGTCATCCACCTCCTCGATGGTCGTGGATTCCGGGGCGATCAGGTTGGCGAGGCCCCCGGTGGCGATGGCCTTGGGAGTATCGCGGCTTTCGGCCCTGATGCGGCTGACGATCCCGTCCACCAGCCCGACGTAGCCGTAGAAGACGCCGGCCTGCATGGAGTTGACCGTGTTCTTGGCGATGATGTGCGGCGGCTTGGCGATGTCCACCCGCGGCAGCTTGCTGGCCCGCTGGAAGAGCGCCTCCAGGGAGATGGCCAGACCCGGCGCTATGGCGCCGCCGCAATATTCACCCTTCTGGTTGACGTAGTCGAAGGTGGTGGCGGTGCCGAAATCGACGATGACCAGGGCGCATCTGTGTTTCTCGTAGCCCGCCACGGCGTTGACGATGCGGTCGGCCCCCACCTCGCGCGGATTGTCGTACTGGATCGGCATGCCGGTCTTGATGCCCGGTCCGACCACGAAGGGGGTAAGATGGAAAAAATCGTGGGCTATGGCCTCCATCACGCCGGTCAAGGGGGGGACAACGGAGGAGATGATTGCGGCGCTGACGGAGGCGAAACCCAGGCCGGCCTGGGCAAACAGGCTGTGCAGCAGCACCGCGTATTCGTCGGAGGTGCGCGACTTGTCGGTGGAGAGGCGCCAGTTGCGCACAAGAAGCGACCCTTCGTAGATGCCGAGGACGATGTTGCTGTTGCCGACGTCGATCACCAGTAGCATTTCAGAGCACCCTCACATCCCCGCTGAGAATTCTTTCAACCATACCGTCCTGCCGGCGCAAAAGCAGCGCGCCGTCGCCATCTATGCCGGCGAACATGCCGCGGGCAACCTCGGCGCCGCCGTCACAGACAACCACTTCCCGCCCATGGGCGTTGCAGCGCTCCTGCCATTCCTCCCGCACGGGAGTGAATCCATGGGCGAGAAAGCCGGCATAGAGCCGGTCGAGTTCGTTCAGCATGAACGCGGCGAATTCCTGCCGGGCGACGGGCCTGCCCGTCTCCAGAAACAGGGATGTCGCCGGGTGACGCAGGTCTGGCGGGAACTGGCCGGCGGTCATGTTCAGATTGACGCCAAGCCCGAGTATGACGAAGTTGATGGCGTCGGTCTCGGCGCTCATCTCGTTCAGAAGCCCCGCCACCTTCCTGCCGCCTACCAGCACGTCGTTCGGCCACTTGATCTGCGGTTTGAGAGCGGTGGCCCGCTCGATCGCCCGTGCCGCCGCCACGGCCGAAATGAAGGTCAGTTGCGGCGCCTCGTAAGGTCTTATCGACGGACGCAGGATCACGGAGCAGTAGAGGTTTACCCCCGGCGGAGACGACCAGGCGCGCCCCAGGCGTCCCTTGCCTCCGCTCTGGCTATCGGCAATGATCACCGTGCCTTCGGCCGCCCCTTCCTCGGCCAGACGGAAGGCATCGGCATTGGTCGAAGCGGTTTCTTGCAGACAGACGATGCGTCGGCCTACGATAGCGGTCTTCAAGCGCGCCGCGATCTCATCCCTGTCGAGGATATCGGGTGACAAGACCAGCCGGTAGCCGCGCGAGGGAACCGCCTCTATCACGTATCCGGTCTCCCTGAGCGTCGAGATATGCTTCCAGACCGCGGTACGTGAAACGCCAAGTTCGCGGCTTATCTCCTCGCCGGATACGAACCCGCCCTGTTCACGGAACAGCCTGAGAATGGTGCCGGCTTTCTTGTGCATTGCATCAGTCCAGTAACATCGAGATATCCATGGCCCGCGCCGAATGCGTCAGCGCCCCGACCGAGATGATGTCCACTCCGGTCGCGGCGATGGCGGCCACGGTCTCCAGGCTGACCCCGCCCGACGCCTCCACCAGCGCGCGGCCGGCGATGGTCGTCACCGCTGTGCGCATGTCGGCCAGGCTCATGTTATCGAGCATGATGATGTCGGCGCAGGCGGCCAGCGCCTCGTCCACCTGTGCCAGGGTTTCGGTCTCGATCTCGATCTTGAGGGTATGAGGTATGTAGGCGCGGGCGCGGCTGACCGCACGGGCGATGCCGCCGGCGGCGGCGATGTGATTCTCCTTGATGAGGACACCGTCGTACAGGCCTGTGCGGTGATTGATGCCGCCACCCACTCGCACGGCGTACTTCTCCAGTTCCCGCAGTCCGGGGGTGGTCTTGCGGGTATCCACGATGCGGGCCTTGGTCCCCCTGACCGCATCGACGTAGCGCGAGGTGAGGGTGGCAATGCCGGAGAGACGCTGGAGCAGATTGAGGGCCACCCGCTCACCCATGAGCAGATCGGCCGCGTTGCCTTCAACGGTGGCAAGCAGCTCCCCCTTGCCGGCCAGAGCCCCATCCGCGAGAAAGGCGTTGAAGGCCACATCGGGACTGAGCCGCCTGAAGACCCGCTCGGCGACAAACATCCCCGCCGGCATCAGCTCCTCCTTGGCGACGAGACGCGCCGAAGCCGGGCGTCTTCCCGGCACAACCGCCTGGGTGGTGATGTCACCGGTATGGATGTCTTCGAGCAGGGCCTGCTCGATGAGGCGATCTAGAGAGAGCATGGCGGTTCACCTGTGAGGGAAATGTGACGTATATACCATAGATCGAGGGGGCGTATCAACCGCAAAACCTTGAGCCTTGCCCCTTGTCGCCGCCGGCAATAAACGATTGACGAGGGGCGACGCAATCTGTATAGTAGCGCGCTTGAATATGCTATTTTATTACCTGCGCAGAGGAGTGGAAATATGCTGAAAAGAGTTTTCCTGTTCGCCGTGGCACAGATGCTGCTGTTCTCCGCAGCTGCCACCGCCGCCGAAACAAAGGACATCCGTTTCACCTTCAAAAGTGCCGACCCGGTCGTATTCAGTCACGAATTCCACCTGAGCAAGTACAATCATAACTGCAAGATATGTCACGACGCCATCTTCAACCTGCGAAGCCGCAAGCGTTTCACCATGGCGGAGATGGAGAGAACCAAATCCTGCGGTGCCTGCCACAGCGGGATCAAGGCCTTCAGCGTGGCCAGCGAGAAGGAGTGCGTCAAGTGCCACAAGGGCAAGCCCCGTGAGGTGACCTACCGGATCAAGGGGTTGGGCGAAGCGGTTTTCAGCCATGCCATCCATACCGCCAAGACCGGCGGGGCCTGCAAGAGCTGTCACAACGGCAAGGTCATCACCGGCAAGGAAAAGGGTGTGACCATGGCCGAGATGGAGAAGGGGAGGACCTGCGGCTCCTGTCACAACGGCAAGAAGGTCTTTGCCGTTACCGCCAACTGTGACCGTTGCCACAAGGGGCTCAAACCCAAGGACATCACCTTTGCCCTCAAGGGTGTGACGCCGGCCACCTTCAGCCACTCCTTCCATACCCAGGCCTATTCCTGCAAGGATTGCCACACCAAAACCTTTCCCTACAAGGCCGTGGTGGGCAAGGCCAGCATGGATGACATGGCCAGGGGCAAGTCCTGCGGCGCCTGCCACAACGGCAAGGACGCCTTCGCCTCAAGCGGCGACTGCGCCAAGTGTCACAAGGGGATGAAACCGACGACGATAACGTTCAAGACCGACGCCGGCGTTGCCACCTTCAGCCACGAGTTCCACCTGCAGGCCTACAAATGCGCCGACTGTCACACCAGGGTATTCCCCTTCAAGGCCGGGGCTCTGAAGGCAACCATGGCCGACATGGAGAAGGGCAAGTCCTGCGGAGCCTGCCATAACAAGGACAAGGAGGCCTTCTCGGTCAAGGACGATAAATATTGCGACAAGTGCCACAAGATGTAGCACTTGAAGAAAACACCACGAAAAAAGGCGTCCTACCGCAAGGTGGACGCCTTTTTTCGTATCTGATTCCATTTGCAATCGAGATGATGTTTATTCCGTCGTAGAGACGCCCCGCTGGGGCGGCCTTATCCTTTTCGCTGATCAACCACGTAGCGGCTGCCGATGGAATCCTTGGCCACCTTTTTCAGGTCTGCGGCCAATTCGGCCACCTTGGCGACGTGGCGGATCTTGGACGTCTCCATCGGAATCACCGCGATGGAGATAGACAGAAGCGGTATCTGTTCCCGTTCCCCCTTGCGGTTGGAGCCGACATAGTAGCCCTGCCTCTTGGTTTCCTCGTCGAACAGATCCAGCACGATCCGGTCGAAGTAACCGATGATGGTCTGGCAGACCGCCTCGGCCCGTTCGCACGGCAGGATGAAGACGAAGTCGTCGCCGCCGATATGCCCGCAAAAGCCCCCCCCGGAATCCCGCACCGCATTGAACATGATGCGCGAGAGCATGCGGATCACCTCATCGCCATGGGAAAAACCGTACACGTCATTGTAGGGTTTGAAGTGGTTGATGTCCAGGTAGCAGACCGCCACGCCCTTGCCGATGGCATCCTCGATGGCATGATGGATGGAGGTGTTGCCGGGTAGCCGTGAAAGGGGATTGTTGTCGAAGATACGCTTGATGCGGGAGAGCGAAAGGGAGATGCGGCAGAACAGATCACTGAAGTTGAGCGGCAGCTGGACAAAGTCGTCCAGGAGGGAGGTTTCCCAGTCATAAGTGTCGCAATCGGTCCGCTCGATCAGCCCGATGATGGGAATGGCGCTGAAAAAACTGTCGCTGCGCAGGGTGATGATGAGGTCCGTACAGGCCTCGAAATCGGAATGCAGGTCGATGATCAGCAGATCGGGCGGATCCGAGTAGACCGCACCCAGCACACCTTCGACGCAGGACATGCCGGCGACCTGATACCCTTTGCTCTGCAGGCGTAGCTGGAGGTGGAAGGCGAGCTGCGCATCCGAGGATACGAATGAAATCCTAGCTGGCTGAGGCATCGGAGCCCTGCAACTCAAGGCTGAAGTTCTTTACCTCTACCAGCTTGTCCTCCAACTCCTCGACGATCTCGGCCATAAGCTGCTCGTTGAATCTGAGCACATCCCAGGCGGCTTTTTGAATCTGCGGGACGTAACAGTCTCCGCTATCCCCAAAGCCGCTGGCCTTGATGAGTGCATCGGCGATATGTACCACGGCCGTTTTTATGCGGTGGTTCCCGGATTGAGTCACATCGTGGTGAAAGGTTATCGGTTCGCTCAACTTGTCGGGGAGGAACCAGCTCTTGGCCAGCCAGCCGCCGACCTCGGCATGGTCGGTGTCGAAAATTTCCCGTTCGGCATCGAGCATGTACATCTGGCGGTCACGGATGTTGCGGCGGACCTGCTGCACGGCATCAGCGCACTTGAGGTTAATGATCACCTTGCCGATGTCATGGAGCAGGGCCGCGGTCGCTATCTCCTCGCACTCGGGCAGGCTGAGCTTGCGTGCAATCAGGTTGGCCGCCACGCCAACCCCGAGGGAGTGTTCCCACAACCCCACGCTGTTCTTCTCCATGATCTCGAAGATAGAGGAACTGAGCGCCAGGCTCTTGACCACGTTGACCCCCAAGAGGATCATGGCGTTCGAGATGGTGGAGACCCGGTAGAAACCGTAGGAGGGGGAATTGGCCAGCCTGAGTATCCGGGCGGACAGCACCTGGTCGGAGGAGACGATCTTGGCCATCTCCTGGACCGTGGCCTTGTCGTTCTCCGACATGGTATTGAGCTTGTTGACGACGCCGGGCAGCGTGGGCAGCGTCTTGGTGTCCATGATGAGCTTCTTCAGTTCACTGCGCTTATCGTCCACCGTCGTCTCCCATTGATCGCTTCAGGTGTTCCGCATGGATGTCGTACAGCCTGGACATCAGGGGATCGTGCCGGACCTTCTCGAAGCGGCGGTCGAGGTCAGACAGCATATCCTCAAGTGTACGGTCGCCTTCATCCCAGACCGGATGTCCCTCCACATAGACCGACTTCACATCCATGTTGTCGAGACGGGCAATGAGCGTGTCGGTCAGCACTGTGCTCTTGCCGCAGATAGGTATGCCGACAGGGCTGTCGTTGCGAAAGACATCCCGTGCGAGCACCATATCTGCCTTGGCTTGCATCAAAGGAATTTTCTGCATGGCTGGGGCACCCTGTTCCAGTTGAAATACGTGTTGATCAGTACCTAGTTTTGATGAGGGTAAATAAATTGCGGCGCAAAGTCAATCTGTGATTAACGCACGTCTCCACTCGCCAGCTTGCGAGAAACAATTCTAGAGCACATTTCCTCCTGCGCAAGCGCGGCCCGACGGACAAATCACCGGCATGGCGGACAGGGGCGGGCGTTCAGTCGGCCGCCGGCAGCGACCTCCCCTTGCCCACCAGCACGACACCGGTCGCGGTACGCATGACGATCTTCCTTCCCACCCGCCCCCCTACGTCGCTCCCTTTAACTGGGATGCCGTATTCCTCCAGCATCTGGAATGCGAGGATGATGTTGCGGTCGCCGATCATGAACAACTCATTGCCGGTTCCCAGCACGTTGGCGCCTCCAAAGACCTTGGCGATCAGGTGTTCGCTTTTGCATCCCATGACATGCAGCCTGGCAAGGAGCTTCTCCATTGCGATATTGCCGTATTTCGGGGTCGCCAGACCTTCACCGTTCCACAGCGGCAGCATGAAATGGTTTATGCCCCCCATGCGGGCGCTTGGGTCCCACAGGCAGACCGCCACGCACGAGCCCAGCACGGTGCTGACCTGACAGTCCCGAGGGTCGGCAAAGATGGTGCCGGGAAACAGGAAATGTTTTATCGGGCTTTCCTCGCGATCCACGATTGTCTATTTCTCGCTCATCTCGTCAAAGAGGAACAGATTGCCCCCTTCGGCGAATATATTCTCGTCATCGGAGATAGATCTGGCCGGGAGCGTGACGGTAAAGAGCGCCCCCTGCCCCGGCATGCTGTCCACAGCAATCGTCCCTTGCAGCAGGTCTGTCAGCGCCCTGGTGATGCTGAGCCCCAGCCCGTGTCCCGGATGGGTGCGTGTTGTGCCGGTCTCGAGTTGAGTAAAACGGTCGAAGATACGCTTTTTGTCATCTTCGGCAATCCCCATGCCGCTGTCGCAGACGGCACATACCAGTTGCCCTTCGGCATCTATACCCGCAAAAACGGTGATCACGTCACCATAGGGACTGAATTCAACCGCATTGGCCAGGAGGTTGGAAACTATCACCTGCAGCTTTTCCGCGTCGGTCGTAAACAGCAGCGGTTCGTCCGTCTGCTGCAGCTCCAGTTCTATCTCCACCGACTTCCTGGATGCGTCGAAACGGAACGACTCCACCACATCGACCACCACGGCGGCGACATTTACCCGGACGATGTGGGGAACGGCATCGCCCGCCTCCAGCTCGGCGGCCAGGAAGATGTTGCGCAGTTGAAAATCGAGGTTGTTGGCCTCGGCACAGATCATGGACGCCAGACCGGCGACCTCCCCCTCCCCCCGGCTGGCCAACTGTCCGGCCAGGCCGATGATGGCGTTGAGCGGATTGTTGATCTCGTTACGGATGTTGGAGAGGAAGTTGCTCTTGAGCGATTCCGACTGTTCCAGCCTGCGGTTCATCTCGGCCAGCTTGCGGTTCACCACGCTCAGGTCTGAGAAGGCCTTCCTGCTCTGGGCAAAGCGGGTGGTCAGTTCCCGGATCAACTCCTCGTCCGTCAGGTTCATCACATCCTCCCTTCACCGCCATACCTTCACCGCCATACCTTCACCGATATCCATTTCAGCGGCCAGTGCATTGTACGCCACCGGATTCATTTTTCAAGCATACAAAAGCCCCGCCTGCCGTATGGCCTGCGGGGCTTTTGAAATTACGCCGATGTTCCGCCTGATTTTATCTCGTTACGCAGCTCCTGCTGCGTAACGCAATGGCCTTGCAAGCTCCTGCTTGCAGACTCGCAAAGCCGGAGTTTTCGTACCAAATAATGCTGCAAATGCCTCATTGCATCTGCGTGCCATCGGCCTGTTTGTAGACCACCCGGCCGTAGAACGGCTTGTTTCCTTTCAGGTAGATCCGCATGCACTCCTTCTCGGCGTAGGAGGGCCGATCTGTCCAGATCTTCACGCTCAGGGGAGCGGCAGGATCGGCATCAGCAACAGTATCAGCAACATCGAAAACAACATTACTTCATCATTCCTTGACATCCTGTCTCTATCGCACCATAATTATCTTACAAAAATCTTACTACAGAGGAGTTGTCATGGAATCAGTTGCTCTCTCCAGCAAGGGACAATTTGTTCTCCCCAAGGCTATTCGCACCCGGCACCATTGGCAGGCCGGTACTCGGCTGGTTGTCATTGATCGTGGTGACGAAGTGGTCATTAAATCCGCCGAACCGTTTGCCGCCACCAGCTTCGAGTCCCCCGATGCGCAATCAGTCTACAGGGGGCGGCGGCTCTCCCTGGCTGACATGGATCGCGCTGTTGCAGCCGAAGCGGGTAAGCAAAAATGATCGTCATCGATACCAATATCCTTGTGCGCTATGCCGTCAAGGATGATCATAAGCAGACCGTTATCGCCACTGAATTTTTGAAGAACAATGCCTGCTACATCATCAAGACAGTGCTGCTCGAACTGGCGTGGGTCTTATCATCAGAGGCCGGTTATAACCTGTCTCGCAATGTGGGTGCTGAACGTCTGCGTCATATCTGCGGATTGCCCACTGTCACCGTTGAAGATGCCTGCGCGGTCGCTCAGTCCATCACCTGGTACGAACAGGGTATGGACTTTGCTGATGCCCTGCATCTAGCCTCCAGCACATACTGCTCCGGGTTTGCCACCATGGACCGGAGAATGACTGCCAAGGCATCCCGGTTGGCGACCGGTTACAACATCATAACTCTCTAACGTATGATTAACTTTGTGATTAAATGGAGTTCGCCACTTCATTTCCTCCGGATCAGGCGGAGCTTTCCTGAAAAAGAGAGTTCTGATCGTTGCAAGCGGCATGGAGACACCGTCTTTCGACAGAGGAGAGACGCTGCAATCATGTCTACGGACGAAACACTTTAAGAGAATTTTATTGAGCCTCATAAAACCCCGTCCTGTGGGCGGGGTCAGCGTCCGTTGGCTTTGCCTGTAAATTGCCCATCTGCTACACCTAGGCTTGAGTTGTCCCCACAATTCAAGTTGAAAGGAGCAGCAGATGAGCAGGTTTC
>JACPFJ010000018.1 GCA_016182975.1 Deltaproteobacteria bacterium | reverse complement strand
TATCTATCAAGAAAAGAAAGAGCGAACAGAAAAGTCATAACAAATCGGCACGAGGGGACAACTCGGAGCGTGCCTTCTATGAAGGCACGCTTTCAGCACCCCTATGGGGTGCCTTTCAAAGCCCCGTCCTGTGGGCGGGGATTCAACCGCCGTTTACTTCGACAAGACGACACAATTCTGAGTCCCTGAGGAATGTAAATAACTTCCCAAGAAAGCCAGCAATAACATCGGAAAGTTGGACGCCGCGACACGTTTTTGAGTCCACAAATGAATAAGAAAAATTGCTGGATCCTATGTCGATAACGCTGCTAACTTCGCCTACAATATTTTCTTCCGAGTCAAAAATATGCCTTGAAAATGGGAACATGTAGAGGGTTCTGAAATAAAATGCAGAGAAGTTCTCGATCAAGATGTGACTGCGCTCGCCCTCTAAAAAAGGGAGTTCGCTCACATTTTCCATGCTACCAAGAAATGTTTTGAGGAGGTATTTTCGCGGGCCACTCAATACATCAAGGTTTTCGCGAATGAATGAGCAGAGCCAGCTTGCAAATTCCTTGGCACGACAAGCATCAATGTCTGGGTAATTGAAGTTGCGGGCGGTGTACACAAAAGTTTCGCGATTACTCATGACGACCTTGTAAATATCGCTTTTGACAGACATATTATTGTTTATAAAGAATTCATCCCGAGTAACTGATAGCACAGAGTCTACTATATCGGTTAGAGACCAGTATAAAATGTTGAGATTAAAATAATGAATATAAAACCTGTTTTCGAGAAGCCAGCAAAATAATTTCCCAATTTTATCGCTTTTAATTACAGAGAGAAAATCACCCTTACCAAGGTTCTTCAGTTTTAGTTCTTTTACATTCTTAGGTAGTATAAGTGCTTCGATTAAAGGCTCGATATCGGGGGTTTCTTTTCCTTTGTGAACAATACCAGCCAAAACAAAGTTGCCAGGATCAGCAACATTGAATCCATCATCTACGATTCTAAACTTTCTTATGTTGTTAGTTTCGTCGTAATAGAAGGTGTACTCATCGTCCATGCCCCTCAATTCATGCATTTGTATCATCAGTTCTCTCAGCTCGTTTCTGTCCATGTGCGATCTCACAGGCTCTTTAAAGTCATATAACGGCTTGGCCGGTGACCCGGCGCAGATTTATTGCGACCGGGTCCACTGGTCTCGTTGGAAATTATTTCGGATTATTCCAGTGTTAGGGCAGCCACTCCTCTTTTCCCACTTATCAAAAATCCTCACGCTCGTTTTGCTCCCTTCTGTAATACCGTACGCAATTATCATCGGTTTTGAACTCAACAAGCTGCACCTGGCGAACCTCGATGTTTTCCCTGTCGATCCTCAACGTTGGGGCGTACAGCGACGCCTCCTCTTTAACAGAATGGTACTCAAATGGAGCGGGCTCAAAAACCGTCCACCACAAACCGGGGCTTTCTTCGGCTGGGGCCACGGTGGAAGCCTTCTCGGCAGGGGTCTCCTCGAAGACAGTGTAATCTGCCTCCCAACCATCCTCGGTTTGGTGACCCAGTGAGACCGAAATCTTAGTCCCCTTCGGGAGATCATGGCCCTCAACTCGCGCCGCCTTATGGAAGAGCACTAAGTTCAACCCTTCTTTCCCTGCTTGAACCGACGGAAAGATCATTCCGTCCAATGGGGGAGTATTTCCGGCCGCCAAAAAATCGGCGATCGCCTGCGTCGGAATGTACTCTAGACGCTCCCTGTCAGGGAGCACCGGTGATCCGATCAGTTGGGCGAGATGCCGCAAAAACATGACTCGCTCGAGATGGCTTACATACTGGGGGTCAAAGATACTACCGTGGCACCAAATTTCCGTTAGAGCCTCAAGATCCAGAAGTCGGAGTGGACGCACAACATCAAAGCGTGCGACAACCACCCAACTCCCTACCGGAGGGCGAACCTCAGCGAGAGCTACCTCTGGTCGGTTCGCACCATAGAAAACTGATATTCCCTCCGCGTTCATCCTGCCGGCGCGAGCACGTGCAGGGGGAGGGGGGGCCAAGTGAAGTTCAGGATGGGCCAGTGCTTTTTCAAGGTCCTCCTCGGACTGGAAAAACCGAGCTCGAAAAATGGCCGGTAGTCCCGTTCCAGAGCCAGCCTCGACAACTGCCGGGCACCCGTCAAAACTCTTCATCGTGCCGATCCCTTCAAAGGCAGACTGTAGAAGACTGAAGGCAGAGCGGCTAAAGAAGCGGGTTTCCGTCGTTAAAGAACGCTCGAATTCTCTCCATTTCCCCCACCATTCCCCTGCCCCGATTGGTTTTTCGGCGTAATGCGAATCCGTGTCAAATTCCGTTTCCTCATTACACTTTGCAGCCTCAATGTCAGAGTATTTGTCAGCAAGTATCTCGTGAACGTCCTCTGCAGCCTCCTTGGGAATCTCGGCAGCGTTCATGATTGCCTCTGCTACCGGTTCCCCCTCACGGTACCAACAGTAGTTGCTTTCTTTGTCCGACATCATCGCATAGTTCAAGGAAGAAGGTTGATCCGAGGTCCGGACGTAGTGCGATTCAAAAGCCTCTTCAACTCGCTCAGCCAACCGTTCGAGGCTATAGCATCGCGCCAGTGTTTCGCAGTATGAGCACTTGCCTCGTTTCCCTTTAAGGTGAATCTCATCGCTCAAGAAGCTCTCGCCGACGCAGGTAAAACAGATTTTCTTCTTTCTGGTCTGGTCGGTGTACTCATCACTGGACATTTCGAGAATTCCTCCGTTGGGTTCGGATGATATCAAAGGTAAAATGAGGGTCACCCGCGTCTCACTGGCAACTCTGGCTTTGCGCTTGGCTTGGCTTTCTTGGTCCAACTCGTTGTTGACCGGCCCCCTACACGCCCGTGAATCGGTGATCTACCCAAACGGAACATTTAACCTATGAACATTAAATTTCTAATGCCAGGCTATCATCATTACCCCTCGCTCAACGAATGGTTCGGCGCCTCGTCGAACATCTCCAGCGCATACAGCGCCCCTCCGGCCAGATGGATGAGAATGCATACGGCGAATTTCAAAACTCCCTCAAAGAATAGCTGGTACTGCGGCCGCCGGCCGTATCTTTCGCCAGGACGCCGCACTCCACCAGGCTGAGAATATCGCGTAGCGCCGCACCTCCTGCGGTGAATATAGCCCGTATTCACCGCACAGGCAATTTGATATCAAAGGGAGATTCATAGCGCAGGTCGCCGAAGGTAGTCATCGGCTCGGAAAAGCGGGCCGTCACCTGGCGGACATTTTTGTTCGTTCCCTGGGGAGAAAAGGATTCTACTCGGACTCCCTCTTGCGCATGGCACAAGCTGGCTGCTGCAATAAGGAAGGATGAAAGGCAGAGGGCTACGGCACGTTTCACGGGGAATCCTCCTCTCTTGGAGTCGTACCAAACCATCAAATCTAAAAGGGTAGCGTGGCTGATCCGGCGCCTACCTTCTCACCTCTCCACCCCAACGCTCACCCTCTCAGGACATAAAAAAGGCCGCTGCACCGGTATTACACCGGCACAAGCGGCCCTTACTCATCCTGCACCCCACGGAAGCAAGATTTATCCCTCGGATGTCTGCGGCGCCGGCGAACCTTCCCCGCCCGGTTTTTTCCTTCTCCGCCGCCTCTTCTTGGCTGGCTCTCCGGTTTCAGAACTAACCTTCACCGCAGCGGGCGCTTTCGGCGCGGCCGCCACCGCCGTCTTTCGGGGCGGCCCGCCTCTGCGTGGCGGCCTGACGCCTCCCCTTCCACCGTGTGGTCCTTCCCTTTTCAGATCCATTTTATGTTTCGGCCGGGCGACCCGGTGGTAGTCGTTGACGAAGAGATCGTCCTCGGCCCATTCGGTCGGGATCTTGCCGCGGATGTACTCCTCGATGGCCTCGAGGTACAGGGCGCCGTCCTCATCCGCCAGTGAAATTGCCTTCCCCTCGGCCCCGGCGCGCGCGGTACGGCCGATGCGGTGGACGTAGTCCTCGCAGTCCTGGGGCAGGTCGTAGTTGATGACGTGGGAAACCCCGTCGATGTGCAGGCCGCGGGAGGCCACGTCGGTGGCGATCAGGATCGGCAGCTTCCCCTCCTTGAAGTCCTCCAGGATGCGCAGACGCTTCTTCTGCTCCACATCCCCGGAGATCAGCCGACAGGGGAAGCCGTTGGCGTTCAGCCGGTCGTGCAGGTATTCCCCCTCGCGCTTGGTGTTGATGAAGATCATGGTGCGTTCCATCCCGTCGCGGCGCAAAAGCCCCAGCAGCAGCGGGAATTTCTCCTTGCGCGAGCAGTGGAACAGTACCTGCTCGACCCGCTCGGCGGTCAGTTTCTCCGGGGAGACCGAGACTTTCTCCGGGATGTTCATGAACTCGTAGGCCAGCTCCATCACCCGCTGGTTGAGGGTGGCGGAGAACATCAGGTTCTGGCGCTTGTCGAAAGGGGGGAGGCGGCGCAGGATGAAGCGCAGGTCGGCGATGAAACCCATGTCGAACATGCGGTCGGCCTCGTCGATTACCAGCATCTCGATCTCTTTCAGGCTGTAGACCTTCTGCTTGAGATAGTCGATCAGCCGCCCCGGCGTGCCGATGACCACGTCGGCTCCCTCGCGCAGGGCGTCGCGCTGCTTCATGTAATCCACGCCGCCGTAGATGGCCTGGATGGTAAAGCCGCAATGCCGCCCCAGCAGTTGGGCGTCCTGCTCGATCTGTACCACCAGCTCGCGGGTGGGGGCCAGGATCAGGGCACGGGGGTGGCCCCCCTTTGCCGCGGTGTTGCCCAGAAGGCGCGTGAAGAGGGTGATCAGGAAGGCGGCGGTCTTGCCAGTGCCGGTCTGGGCCTGGCCGGCCACGTCCTTGCCGGTCAGGGAGAGGGGGAGGGTGCGCTCCTGGATCGGGGTGCAGTCGCTGAAGCCGGCATCGGCAATCCCCTGGCGGAGCGGTTCGGGCAGTTCTAGTTCATCAAATCGCATGCATCTATCCTCGTGCTGAATTCCGTGGTGCAGGGTTGTACAACATCCGCTACCATATACCGTGCCGCACCGTCTGGCAATGGAAACCTTGCGGCAGTGGGTGCGGCAACGGCCAGAAATGCTTTGACAAACGGCTTTTCGTTCCTTTAATATGACAAAAATTTACCCACGAGGAAACACCCGGATGCAGGCCGCCCTGAACATAATCGGCGACGATCTGAAGCGCGTCGAACAGCAATTCCGCAAGGACCTGGAGTCCGATGTCCCCCTGATCCGCAAGGTTGGGGAGTACGTGCTCTCCAGCGGCGGCAAGCGTGTGCGCCCCGCCCTGCTCCTGCTTGCGGCGAAACTGTGCGATTACCGGGGTGACAAGGCCGTTCCGCTGGCAAGCGTGGTCGAGTTCATCCACACCGCCACGCTGCTCCATGACGATGTGGTCGACAGCGCCACCCTGCGCCGCGGCATTGCCTCGGCCAACACCCTCTGGGGCAACGAGGCATCGGTGCTGGTGGGGGATTTTCTCTTTTCCAAGTCATTCTCCCTTATGGTTACCGCCGGCAGCCTCGACATCCTGCGCGTGTTGTCCCGGGCCACCACCATCATCGCCGAAGGCGAGGTCATGCAACTGCTCTGCACCGGAGAGATCGACCTGACCGAAGAACGCTATATCGGCGTGGTACGCGCCAAGACCGCCATTCTCATGTCGGCCGCCTGCGAGGCAGGGGCGATCCTGGGAACGGCATCCCCTGAAAAGCGGAAATTGCTGGCCGACTTCGGCATGGACCTGGGTATTGCCTTTCAACTCATGGACGACACCCTCGATTACATCGCCACCGAGGAGGAGTTCGGCAAGAGTATCGGCCACGACCTGGAGGAAGGCAAGATCACCCTGCCGCTCATCCATACGCTGCGCCACTGCACGAACGCGGAGCGTGACACCATTTGCGCGGTCATCGAGAAGGACGAGATGTCCCTTGATGATTTTCGCGACGTCTCGGCGCTGGTCAAATGTCATGGCGGCATCGATTACACGGTGGCGACTGCACGCGGCTATATCGAAGGCTGCACGGCCCATCTTTCGGGGTTTGATACCGGCCCTGTCAGGGAGGCCATGCTGGATCTGGCCGATTACGTGGTTACCCGCAGCAGATAGCCTTCATCACCATCCCGTCCGCGTAAACCGAAGCAATGAGATCCCCCGGAGGAAGCATGAAAAGGATTCTGTGCCTCTTTGCGGTAATTGCCCTTGTGGCAGTAACGGCATGCAACAAGAAAGAGCCGGGCAAACGGCAAGTGGCCGCCGAAAAAAAACCCGCACCCGAGGTGCTGGTCAATAGCCTGAATGGTACCCCGCTGAAGTTGTCCGACCTCAAGGGGAAGGTGGTGCTGCTCAATTTCTGGGCCACCTGGTGTCCTCCCTGCCGCGAGGAGATCCCCTCGATGATGAAGCTGAACAGCGCCATGGCCGGCCGGCCGTTTCAGATGGTGGCGATTTCCATAGATGAAGGAGGGAGGCCGGCGATCGAGTCCTTTTTCCGGACGAGCGGATTTACCCTGCCCGCCTATACCGATCCGGACAACCTGGCCGCCAGGAATTACGGCGTCACCGGGGTCCCGGAAACGTTCATCATCGACAAGAACGGCATCATCGTCAAAAAGGTCATCGGACCGCTGGCGTGGGACGATCCCAGCGTGTCAGCCTTTCTTGAAGAGTTGATGAAATAGGAGACAACCATGCACGTGCAAAACGATCAGGTTACGTATGCCGGGGCGTTCATCGCAGGCCTGCTGTCGTTTCTCTCCCCCTGCGTGCTGCCGTTGATCCCCTCATACATTACCTACATCACCGGGCTTTCCTTTGCCGACCTGCAGGCCGCGCACCCCTCCCACGTTGTCCGGCGGAAGACGATCCTTCATTCACTCGCCTTTATCCTTGGCTTCACCGTGGTCTTTGTCCTCCTGGGGGCTTCGGCCACCTATATCGGAACGTTCCTGCACAGTCATTCCGCCACGATCCGCAAGATCGGCGGTGTGATGATCATCCTGTTCGGGATTCACGTCACCGGACTCGTACCGCTGAGGATGCTCCTGGGCGAAAAGCGTGTGTCGATCCGGCACAAGCCGGCCGGCTATCTCGGCAGCTTCCTGGTGGGGCTGACCTTCGCCGCCGGCTGGACCCCCTGCATCGGGCCGATCCTGGCGACCATCCTGATGGTGGCAGCCACCGAGGAGCAGGTCTACAAGGGTATCATGCTGCTCTTGCTCTACTCTCTGGGGCTGGGCATCCCCTTCATGCTCTCCTCCATCGCCATGCACCGCTTCCTGTCGGCATTCAACCGTTTCAAGAAGTACATCAGGATTTTCGAGATCATCACCGGTCTGTTCCTGATCGTCGTGGGTGTCCTCATCTTTTCCAACTGGCTCTCGCGCCTCTCGGGCTATTCCTCCATGCTGTTCAAAGGGTTTGAATGAAGGTCCATCGCGCCCGGCACTCCATCCAGCTCGTCGTATCGCAGCTGGTGGTGACCGAGGCCTTCTACGCCGGCATCCTGGGGCTGCCGGTGCAGCGGTCGTTCACCGCCCCCGGTGCGCCGGAGCATATGGTGTTGGAGATGGGTGACATCACCATCGTGTTCGTGGAGGAGGATGACGTGATCAGGACCCACCCGGTGCTGGAGCACCGGCTGGGGATGTTTCCCCGGGGGATAGGGGTGACGCTGCATTTCGAGGTCGAGGATATCGAGGATATCTACGATGCCGTCATGGAGGAGGATCTGGAGGTCCTCTATCCGCTGGAGATAAAGCCTTACGGCATCAAGGAGATGTGGTGCTTTGATCCGGACGGTTACCTGGTGGTGCTGGACGAATCGCTGTCCGGCAACAAAAACGGCAAGGTTTGATCCGTCTCGTTACGGTTTCTCGTCCGTATTTTTCTCCCGCGCCGCGGGAGAGCAGGCATTCGACATTCAGGTGGAAACGCCCAGCCTGGGCAGGACGTAACGATTGAGGACAAACCAGACCACCGCGATCAGGACAATGAACAGCAGATCCTTCATGACTTCCCTCCTCTTTTTCGGCAATTTCCCTTACAGCGTGGACAAGTTACCATATATACAACTAAACATATACAATTATTTTCCATCCCACCTGCCGCCGATGGTCAGGCATCAGGGATGAAGGCATCGCGCATGCTGGACTATGATTAAAGCGGCATATTGCATGGCAGCAATTCTTCCTTGACCTTGCCGCAGGACGGTGGTAATGTTTCGCCACCACATAGAACTGCCTTTTAATCTGGTCCGAGAGGCCAGCAAGGGTGACACAATGGATCGACACGAAACGAACAGCCGAAGAGTCTTGCCGCATGGCGCGGTGAGGCTCTTTTTTTGTGCCCGCGTCAGTTTTGCAAGAACCTCGGGAGAAAGGGGTGACCATGTCGGAGAACACGACGGTACTATTGGATGAAAGCGGGATCAAGCGGGCGTTGACCCGCATATCCCACGAGATCCTGGAGCGGAACAAGGGGGTGCGGGACGTCGTCCTGATCGGTATCCGTTCCGGGGGGGCCTACCTGGCGGAGGAGATCGGCCGCTGCATGGAGATCATCGAGGGAGAGCGGGTCCCGGTTGGTGCGGTGGACATCACGCTCTACCGCGACGACATCAGGAGCCATGCACCGCATCTGCCGGTCGGCAAGACCGACATCGCCTTCTCCCTGGAGGAGAAGCAGGTGGTGCTGGTGGACGACGTGCTCTTTACCGGCCGCACCATCCGGGCCGCCATGGACGCCCTGATGGACCACGGCAGGCCGAGCAGCATCCAACTGGCCGTGCTGATCGACCGGGGACATCGCGAGTTGCCGATCCGGGCCGATTTCGTGGGACGCAACGTACCCACCAGCCTGAAGGAGAACGTGGCGGTGCTCTTCGATGAGAGGCATATACCAATTGAGGTGGTTCTGGAAAAATAACGAGGGGAGGGGCGGCATGGCGGAATTCAAGCACAAGGACATCATTGCACTCAGGGACCTGACCAGGGAGGAGATCGAACTGCTCCTCACAACGGCCGAGAACATGCGCGAGATCAACAGTCGCGCAATCAAAAAGGTACCCACGCTGCGCGGCAAGACCATCATCAACCTGTTCTACGAGGCGTCCACCCGGACGCGGACATCCTTCGAGATCGCCGCCAAACGGCTTTCGGCCGACACCGTCAACATCTCCACCTCCACCAGTTCATCGACCAAGGGGGAAACCCTGGCGGACACGGCCCTCAACCTGCTGGCCATGAAGCCGGACATCATCGTCATGCGCCACGCCGTCTCCGGCTCGCACTATTTCCTCTCCAGGAAGATCCCCTGCTCGATCATCAACGCCGGCGACGGCGCCCACGAGCATCCCTCCCAGGGGCTGCTGGACATGCTGACCATGAAGGACCGCTTCGGCCGGCTTGACGGCCTGAAGGTGGCCATCGTCGGGGACATCACCCACAGCCGCGTGGCCCGCTCCAACATCCAGGGGCTGACCAAGATGGGGTCGCGGGTCTACCTGGCCGGGCCACCCACCATGATGCCCCCCGCTGTGGAGCGGCTGGGCAGCGTCACGGTCTGCAACGGCATGAAGGAGGCGATCCAGGACGCCGACGTGGTGATGATGCTGCGCATCCAGCAGGAGCGCCAGGGCAAGACCCTCATGCCCAATGCCCGCGAGTATTCGCGTTACTTCGGCCTGAATCCCGAGAACCTCAAGCTGGCCAAGCCCGACGCCATGGTCATGCACCCGGGTCCGATAAACCGCGGGGTGGAGATGTCCTCCTACGTGGTGGACGGCGACCAGTCACATATCCTCAAGCAGGTGGAGAACGGCGTGGCGGTCCGCATGTCCATGCTCTACCACGTCTGCGGCGGCGAACTGGAATGAACCGGCCACTTTTCCGCTAGCTCTGCGTAAGTCTTCGCGATCGCTTGTGCGGCGTAGCGCTGCTACGCCTCCGCGCGATCACTCGACAGCCTTGATCTAGCGAAAAATTGACCGGTTCTGCAACGAATGTCAAATTCCTGATAACGAGGTGAAAATATGAATCTTCTGATCAAAGGGGGGCGGGTGATCGACCCCTCCCAAGGCATTGACGCGACGCTGGACGTGCTGGTGGAGAACGGGGCGGTGAAGGAGATAGGAGCGGGGCTCTCCGCCCCGGCCGGTGTCGAGACCATCGAAGCCTCCGGAAAATACGTCGTTCCCGGGCTGATCGACATGCACGTGCATCTGCGCGACCCCGGCCTGGAGTACAAGGAGGACATCGTCAGCGGCACCAGGGCCGCCGCCGCCGGCGGCTTCACCTCGGTCTGCTGCATGCCCAACACCAAGCCGGTGATCGACAACAAGGCCGTGGCCGGCTACATCATCGCCAAGGCCAGGGCAGAGGGCTTTGCCAACGTCTTCCCGATCGGCTCCATCACACAGGGGATGGGGGGTGAGCGGCTCTCGGAGATGGGTGAGCTGAAGGAGTCCGGCTGCGTGGCGGTCTCCGACGACGGCAAACCGGTCGGAAACCCAGAGCTGATGCGCCGTGCACTGGAGTATGCCCGCGGCATGGGTATCCTGGTCATCTCGCACGCCGAGGAGCTGGCGCTGGTGGGAGAGGGGACCATGAACGAGGGTTTCACCTCCACCGAACTGGGACTGAAGGGAATCCCCAGCGTGGCCGAGGACATCGCCACGGCCCGCGAGGTGATGCTGGCCGAGTACACCGGCTCCCCCATCCACATCGCGCACGTCTCCACCAGGGGTGCGGTGCGGATCATCCGCGAGGCCAAGGGGCGCGGGGTGCGGGTGACCTGCGAGACCGCACCGCACTACTTCACCCTGACCGACGACGCGGTGCGCGGCTACAACACCAACGCCAGGATGAATCCGCCGCTCAGGGAGGCGGCAGATGTGGCCGCCGTCAAGGAGGGGCTGAAGGACGGCACGATAGACTGCATCGCCACCGACCACGCCCCGCATCACCTGGACGAGAAGGATGTGGAGTTCAACGCGGCCCTGAACGGCATCATCGGCCTGGAGACGTCGTTGCCGCTCTCTCTCAAGCTTGTGGATGACGGCGTGCTCACACTTAATCAGTTGATTGAAAAGATGTCATGCAACCCTGCAAAGATCATAGGTATTTGCCGTGGTGGACTCAAACCGGGCTCCGCGGCCGACATCACCGTGATCGACCCGGCCGCGGAGTGGACGGTCGAGGCGGAGAGGCTGGCCAGCAAGTCCAAAAACTCCCCTTTCCTCGGCTGGAGCATGAAGGGGGCCGCGGCCTGCACGATCCTGGGGGGCAGGGTGGTGTTCAGCGGCAGGAAGCTTTAGAGTCACAAGAAAAGGAGTCGTAAAGTATGAAAGCTGTCCTTGCGCTCGCCGACGGGCGCATCTTTGAAGGCAGATCATTCGGCTCGGGCGGTGAGGCCTGCGGCGAAGTGGTCTTCAACACCGCCATGACCGGCTACCAGGAGGTGCTGACCGACCCATCCTACAAGGGGCAGATGGTCACCATGACCTACACCCAGATCGGCAACACCGGCATCAATCCCGAGGACATCGAGAGCCGCGGCCTGTTCCTGTCCGGTTTCATCGTCAGGGAATACCAGGAGTGCTACTCCAACTGGCGCGCCACCATGAGCCTGGACGCCTATCTCAAGGAGAACGGCGTGGTCGGCATTCACGGCCTCGACACCCGCGCCCTGACCCGCCACCTGCGGGACAAGGGGGCCCAGAACGGGGTCATCTCCACGGTCGATTTCGATCACGCGAGCCTGGTGGCCAAGGCGCGGAGCGTCCCCAGCATGTCCGGCCTGGACCTGGCCAGCGGCGTCTCCTGCGCGAAGCCCTACCACTGGAGCGAGGGGCTGTGGGACCTGGCGGGGGGGTATCCACAGGTGGAGCGCGCCTCCCTGAAATACAGGGTGGTGGCCTACGACTTCGGCATCAAGTACAACATCCTGCGCTGCCTGGTGGACGCCGGCTGCGACGTGACCGTGGTGCCGGCCGGTTTCCCGGCCGAGGAGGCCCTGGCCATGAATCCGGACGGTATCTTCCTCAGTAACGGCCCGGGCGACCCGGAGCCGCTCTTGGCGGTTCAGGAGGAGATCAGGAGGTTTGTCGGCCGAAAGCCGATCTTCGGCATCTGCCTGGGGCACCAGCTCCTCGGGCTGGCCCTGGGGGGGAGGACCATGAAGCTCCCCTTCGGCAACCACGGCTCCAACCTGCCGGTGATGGACATGGAGAGCCGCAAGGTGGAGATCACCGCCCAGAACCACGGTTTCGCCGTTGACCTGGAGTCCCTGGGTGATATCGCCTGTCTGGGGCACGAGAACCTGAACGACCAGACCGTGGAGGGGATCCGCCACTGCGAGCTGCCGATCTTCTCGGTGCAGCACCACCCCGAGGCGTCTCCCGGCCCGCACGACTCGCACTACCTTTTTGGCAGGTTCGTGGAGATGATGGAGAAAAATCGGTAATCGGTGACCAGGGACCGGGGATTGGAAAAAGCCAAGTGCAATGATTTCCCCAGTTCCCAGTCACCAGTCCCCAATCACTATGAGCTATCTCGATCTTTACCAATCCGGAGAACTGCTCCGGCGTGTACGCGAGGGCTACCGGCGGCTCAAGACCTGCGACCTCTGCCCGCACGACTGCGGGGTTAATCGGCTTGCCGGGGAAAGAGGCATTTGCGGGGCCGGGGCTCATCCTAAAATCGCCTCGGCCAATGTGCACCGCGGCGAGGAACCCCCCATCTCCGGCGCCAGAGGCTCGGGCACGATCTTTCTTTCCGGCTGCTCGCTGAAATGCCGCTTCTGCCAGAACTTCCCCATCAGCCAGTTGGGCAACGGCGAGGAGATCACCACAACCCAACTGGCCGAGCGGATTCTCAGGCTCCAGCGGCTGGGGGTGCACAACATCAACTTCGTCACCCCGACCCATTTTGTTCCCCAGATTCTGGCGGCGCTCCATCTGGCGGTTCCCAGGGGATTCGATCTCCCCATTGTCTGGAACTCCAGCGGCTATGAAAAGGTGGATGTTCTCAGGCTGCTGGACGGGATCGTGGCCATCTGCCTGCCGGACATGAAGTACGTGGACGACGATACGGCGCTGCGACTCTCCTGCGCCCCCGGCTACCGGGAGGTCAACCGGCTTGCGGTCGCAGAGATGCTCAGACAGGTGGGGCATCTTCAACAGGACGATGAAGGAATAGCGGTCAAGGGGTTGATTGTACGGCACCTGGTCCTGCCCGGGGGGCTGGCCGGGACACGGCAGACCCTCCACTGGATTGCCGACAACCTGGGGATTGAAACCCATATCTCTCTGATGCGGCAGTACTTCCCCGCACATCTGGCGCTTGAGACAGAAGGGATCGGCCGCAAGATCACCGACGAGGAGTACGATGAGGCGGCGAGCGCGCTCGCGGAGTTTGATCTGGAGAACGGCTGGGTACAGGAGTAGATGAGAACCATCGGCCTGCTGATCATTTCCAACGTCTTCATGACCTTTGCCTGGTATGCGCATCTCAGAAACCTGCGTACCCGTCACTGGCTGATCGCCGTGGCCGTCTCCTGGGGCATCGCCTTCTTCGAGTACCTGGTCCAGGTGCCGGCCAACCGCATCGGTTACGGCAGGTTTTCCCTGGCGCAACTGAAGATCATCCAGGAGGTCATCACCCTGGCGGTGTTCGTACCCTTCGCCATCTTCTACATGGGGACCAGCCTCTCCTGGAACTACCTCTGGGCCGGCTGCTGCCTGGCCGGGGCGGTGTTTTTCATCTTCAGGTGACTGTATGATCAAACGAAACAAACTCCCCGAGGGGATCGCAGAACGGCTGGACCTGCTGAAGCCGCTTTTGGAGCGTGATCAGCGGGTTGTGTTCGCCTATCTCTTCGGCGGGCTTGCAAGTGGCGTCCAAAGGCCTCTGTCCGATGTGGACATCGCTGTTTATCTGGATAATTGCCGCCATAAGGCCGAAGTTAAACTCGAACTGATCGGGACTGTTTCCGACGCCCTTGGCACGGACGAAATTGACCTCCTCATCCTGAACGATGCACCGGTCAGTCTTGCAGGAAGAATTCTGAAGAACAGGCGTTTGCTTGTGGATAGGCTCCCCTTCCTGCGCCATGCCTTCGAGTCCCGCGTCATGCGGGAGTTTTTCGACTTCAGCCGCAAGGAACAGGACATTCTCTTCCGGAGGTTCGCATAATGGTTGACAAGGCGCTTATTCTGCGAAAGCTGGCTTCCCTGTCGGATTACCTGAAGCAGGTTGCCGAATTTTCCTCGATCACGGTGGAGGAATATCGCTCCGACTGGAAAGTGCAGCGGATTGTGGAGCGTACCCTGCAGATGATGATCGAGACCTGCGCCGATGTTGCCGGACATGTCATTGCCGATGATGGCTTACGTACCCCTGAGACCTATGCTGACACCTTTCGTGTTCTGGGTGAAAGCGGAATACTGACAGTTGAGCAGACGACTGTAATGGAGAAGATGGCAAAATTCAGGAATATCGTTGTTCATCAGTACGAAGCGGTGGATGCGGAGATCGTCGTTCTCGTTCTGAGGCGTCATCTCGATGATTTTCAGCAGTTCAGCGACGCGGTGGCCCGGCATCTTACCAAGCAGTAAAAGTATACCTGTTTACGAATCACTTAACGTAAGGAGATACAGTTTTTCATGCCCAAAAGAACCGACATCAAGAAGATCCTCATCATCGGCGCCGGACCGATCGTCATCGGCCAGGCGTGCGAGTTCGACTACTCCGGCACCCAGGCCTGCAAGGCGCTCAAGGAGGAGGGTTTCGAGGTGGTGCTGCTGAACAGCAACCCGGCCACCATCATGACCGACCCGGATTTTGCCGACCGCACCTACATCGAGCCGGTCACGCCGGAGATCCTGGCCAGGATCATCGAGAAGGAACGCCCCGACGCGGTCTTGCCGACCCTGGGGGGGCAGACCGCCCTGAATACCGCCGTGGCGGTGGCCGAGTCGGGGGTTCTTGACAGATACGGCGTGGAGTTGATCGGCGCCAAGCTGCCGGCCATCAAGATGGCCGAGGACCGCACCCTATTCAAACAGGCGATGGAACGGATCGGTCTGGCCGTTCCCGGCTCAGGTCTGGCCCACAACCACCAGGAGGCGATGGAGGTCGTCAAGCAGGTCGGCTTTCCGGCCATCATCCGCCCCTCCTTCACCCTGGGTGGGACCGGCGGCGGCATCGCCTACAACATGGAGGAATACGAGCGCATGGCCTTGGCCGGCATCGACGCCTCCCCCACCGACGAGATCCTGGTG
The DNA here is from genome assembly GCA_016182975.1 of Deltaproteobacteria bacterium. Taxonomy (GTDB): domain Bacteria; phylum Desulfobacterota; class Desulfuromonadia; order Geobacterales; family Pseudopelobacteraceae; genus JACPFJ01. Next base: position 53,271 of record JACPFJ010000018.1, on the reverse strand, counting down.
GAGGAGTCGGTCATCGGCTGGAAGGAATACGAGCTGGAGGTGATGCGCGACACGGCGGACAACGTGGTGATCATCTGCTCCATCGAGAACTTCGACCCGATGGGGGTGCACACCGGCGATTCCATCACCGTGGCCCCGGCCCAGACCCTGACCGACAAGGAGTACCAGATCCTGCGCGACGCGGCCCTGAAGATCATCCGCGAGATCGGCGTGGACACCGGCGGCTCCAACATCCAGTTCGGCATCAATCCCCGAAACGGCCGCCTGGTGGTGATCGAGATGAACCCGCGCGTGTCGCGCTCCTCTGCCCTGGCCTCCAAGGCGACCGGTTTTCCCATCGCCAAGATCGCCGCCAAGCTGGCGGTGGGCTACACCCTGGACGAGATCCGCAACGACATCACCCGCGAGACCCCGGCCTGCTTCGAGCCGACCATAGATTATGTCGTAACGAAGATTCCACGTTTCACATTTGAAAAATTCCCGGCCGCCGACGCCACCCTGACCACCCAGATGAAGTCGGTGGGGGAGGTGATGGCCATCGGCCGCACCTTCAAGGAGTCGCTGCAGAAGGCGCTGCGCTCGCTGGAGATCGGCTCCAGCGGCTTCGAGTCGCGCCTGTTCGACATCGGCAGCGAGACCCGCCGGGCGCTCACGTCCAAGGAGCAGCAGCTCCTCCACGAGAAACTGCGCACCCCCAACTGGGAGCGCCTCTGGTACGTCGGGGACGCCCTGCGCTGCGGCATGTCGGTGGAGGAGATCCACAGGCACACCGCCATCGACCCCTGGTTCCTCTACAACATCCGCCAGATCGTGGAGCTTGAGGACAGCCTCAAGCAGGTTAAGGTTGAGGTTGAGGTTAAGGAGAACCTGAAAGGCATGATCTGGGAAGCCAAGCAGATGGGGTTCTCCGACAGGATGCTGGCCAGGCTCTGGCGGACTACCGAGGATGAGGTGCGCGCGCTGCGCTGGTCGCTCGGCGTCCGCCCGGTCTACAAGCGGGTCGATACCTGCGCCGCCGAGTTCGTGGCCTTTACCCCCTACCTCTACTCCACCTACGAGGAGGAGTGCGAGGCCGAGCCGACCGGCCGCAGGAAGATCATGATCCTGGGGGGCGGGCCCAACCGGATAGGGCAGGGGATCGAGTTCGACTACTGCTGCGTGCACGGTGTCTTTGCCCTGGCCGAGGACGGCTTCGAGACCATCATGGTCAACTGCAACCCGGAGACGGTCTCCACCGACTACGACACCTCGGACCGGCTCTACTTCGAGCCGCTGACCCTGGAGGATGTGCTGGAGATCGTCAACGTGGAGCGACCGGTGGGGGTGATCGTCCAGTTCGGCGGCCAGACCCCGCTCAAACTGGCCGTGGCCCTGGAGAAGGCCGGCGTGCCGATCATCGGCACCTCGCCCGATGCCATAGACCGGGCCGAGGACCGCGAGCGCTTCCAGGAGATGCTGCACAAACTGGGGCTGCGCCAGCCGGAGAACGGCACGGCCCGCTCCTTCGAGGAGGCCGAGCGGGTGGCCGACCGAATCGGCTACCCGGTGGTTGTGCGCCCCTCCTACGTCCTGGGTGGCCGCGCCATGGAGATCGTCTACGACGTGGACAACCTGCGGCGCTACATGACCACCGCGGTGCAGGCCTCGCCCGAGCACCCCATCCTGGTGGACAAGTTCCTGGACGAGGCGATCGAGATCGACGTGGACGCCCTCTGCGACGGCAGCGAGGTAGTCATCGGCGGCATCATGGAGCATATCGAGGAGGCCGGCATCCACTCCGGCGATTCGGCCTGTTCCCTGCCGCCTTATTCCATCTCCGATGATCTGGTGGCCGAGATCCGCCGCCAGACCGTGCTGATGGCCCTGGAGTTGAACGTCAAGGGGCTGACGAACGTGCAGTACGCCATCAAGGACGGCGTGATCTACATCCTGGAGGTCAACCCGCGCGCCTCGCGCACCGCGCCGTTCGTCTCCAAGGCCACCGGCCGTCCCCTGGCCAAGATCGCGGCGCGGGTCATGGCCGGCAAGACGCTCAGGGAACTGGGGGTCTCCGGCGACATCGTGCCGCAACACATCTCGGTCAAGGAGGCGGTCTTCCCCTTTGTCAAGTTCCCCGGTGTGGACACCATCCTGGGGCCGGAGATGAAGTCCACCGGCGAGGTGATGGGTATCGGCGACACCTTTGCCGAGGCATTCGCCAAGTCGCAGCTGGGGGCCAACGTCCGCATGCCGCTCTCCGGCAACGTCTTTATCAGCGTGCGCGACGCCGACAAGAAACATGTTGTCTCGGCGGCGGAAAAATTGTATAAAATCGGATTCGGAATCCTGGCAACCGGCGGCACGGCCTCGTTCCTGGAAGAGAAGGGCATACCGGTCCGGCGCATCAACAAGGTGCAGGAGGGTCGGCCGCACGTGGTGGACGCCATCAAGAACGGCGAGATCAGCCTGGTGGTCAATACCACCCAGGGCGCCCAGGCCGTGGCCGCTTCCTTCTCCATCCGCCGCGAATCGCTGATGCACGGCATAGCCTACTACACTACCACGGCCGGGGCCAGGGCAGCGGTGGACGGCATCATTGCCCTGAAGGAACAGGAACTGGACGTAAAGGCATTGCAGGATTATCTCGGTTAGCAACCGGACGTCGCAATGAAATCAGGCGGCGTTTTCACCCGTACTAAGAAGGAGTCGCAGTTAGATGTCCCATTCAATTCCGTTGACAAAAGAGAGCTTTGAGGCGTTGCAGGAAGAGCTGAAGCGACTTATTCGAGAAGAGCGGCCCAAGGTTATTCAGGACATTGCGGAAGCGCGCGCCCACGGCGACTTGTCGGAAAACGCGGAATACGATGCCGCCAAGAACCGCCAGGGATTCATCGAGGGGCGTATCCAGGAGATAAACGGTAAGCTGGCCCGTGCCCATGTAGTAGATCTTACAGGCCTGAAGCCGGACAAGGTCGTGTTCGGCGCAACGGTAACGCTTTATGACACCGCGTCGGAGGAAGAGGTCACCTACCGCATCGTCGGCGAGGACGAGGCCGATATCAAGCTGGGCAAGATATCCTGCACCTCACCGGTGGGTAAGGCGCTGATCGGGCACAAGCTGGATGACTCGGTCAAGGTCACCGTGCCCGCCGGCAAGAAGGAATACGAGATCATCGACATCAAATACGAGTGAGGAGTGAGGAGTTAGGAGTAAAAATTCACCCCTCACACTCCAAAGGAGACGACAATGGCTGACAAGATCACGAAGGACATGACATTTTTTGAGGTGATGCGCACCTATCCCGAAGCGGTAAATGTGCTGCAGAAGTACAATCTGGGGTGCATCGGCTGCATGGGGGCCCAGAACGAGAGCCTGGAGCAGGGGGCCAACGCCCACGGCATCAGCGTGGATGACCTGCTGAGGGACCTGAACGCCGCTGTTTCCTGACCCGGCGCCTAAACCAACGCGTGACGCAAGCCCTCGGGGAGTATCTCTCCGGGGGCTTTTTCGTTCCCGAAATAGTGGTGTACAATATCAGTGGAGGAAGTGCGTTCCGCGGGAAGGTGACCCATGCGACTCTTCATTGCCATAGAACTCCCAGATGAGGTCAAGCGGCTGCTGGGCCGCTTGCGCGGTGACATCCCCGACGCACGCTGGGTTCCGGCGGAGCAGTTGCACCTGACCCTGGCGTTTCTCGGCGAGGTGGACGAGGCCACTATGAAGCGGCTGACAGTGGAGCTGGCGGCGATCCGGGCGCCGGGATTCGAGCTCCGTTTCAGCGGCACCGGCTGTTTTCCCGACCGGCGCCGGCCCAGGGTCATCTGGGTGGGTTTGCAGCCGGAGCCGCTTCTGATCACTCTCGCCTCCCTGGTGCGCCAGGCCGTGCTCTCGTGCGACATCCCCCAGGAGGAGCGGCCGTTCTCAGCGCACATCACCCTGGCCAGGCTCAGGTTTCCGGCTGCCAGGGAGGCGGGCGCATTCCTCGACCAACCCCAAAAAGAGGAACTCCCGCCGGTTTCCGTGCGGGAGTTCATCCTCTTCCAGAGCCGCCTGACGCCGCAGGGGGCCATCCACACCCCGGTCAGGGTCTTTCCGCTGGCAACCCCTTGAGGCAGGGGGGATCGGCCGGCTTATCAGGGCCGTTAGGTCATTATCTCTTCAGATGAATTTCTTCCCGGCACAATCCTCCCATTGACTGCGGGTGATGGAGAGGAACAGGTCGGCGATCTCGGGGTCGAACTGGGTGCCGCGGCATTTGATGACCTCGCTGGTGACGGCCTCGAAAGGGAGCGCCCGGCGATAGGGGCGGTCGGAGGTCATGGCGTCCAGCGTATCCACCAGCACGAAGATGCGGGAGCCGATCGGTATCTGGTTCCCCTTGAGCTGTTTGGGGTAACCGGTGCCGTCGAAACGCTCGTGGTGGGTGAGGATGATTTCGGCCGGCCCCTTGAGGAAGCGGATCTCGGAGAGGATGGCATAACCGATCTGGGGGTGGCGGCGCATCTCGATCCATTCCGCATCGTCCAGCTTGCCCGGCTTGAGCAGGGTGTTGTCGGAGATGCCGATCTTGCCGATATCGTGCAGCAGGGCCCCCTTGGCCAACTGTTCCAGATCGTTCCCCCTGATGCCCAGCTTGCCGGCCATGAAGGTGGAGAAGTTCATCACCCGCTCCGAATGGGAGCCGACCTCCTTCTCGCGGGCATCAAGCGCCTTGACCAGCGCCGTGAGGGTGCTGTCGTAGGCGTCGTGCAGCTCGTTCATGGTGCGGCGCAGCTGCTCGGTCTGCTCCATGACCTTGAATTCCAGGCTGACCTGATAATTCTTCTTCTCGATGGCTAGACAGCGCTTCTCGATCAGGTTCCTGACCGTCAGCACAACCCTGCTGATGCCGAAAGGCTTGGTGATATAGTCTTCCGCACCGAGATGGATGCACTCCATGGCGGTGCTCATGTCGGAAAGTCCCGTTATCATCAGAACGGCGATGTCGGGATCGACCCTCTTCAGGTCCCTGAGGAGGTCCACGCCGCTTCTGCCCGGCATCATGATGTCCGAGATCACCAGGTCGACCGACTGTTCGCCCAGGATTGCAAAGGCTGCATCCACGTTTGCCGCCTGGTGGCAGCTGTACCCCTCCTGGAGGAGTGCCGAGGAGAGCAGTTCCCTGATCATCTCCTCGTCGTCAACTATCAGGATGTGTTCATTCATGCGGTGTCTCCGTGGGAACCGGCCCGTTGGGGCGGCGGATGCTGTCGCTGATCATGTTGATCAGGTTGTCCGGGCTGAAGGGTTTCATGATGAAGGCCAGCTGCTCATCGGGGAATTCGGACATCCTGAGTTTTTCGTCCGTATAGCCCGACATGAAGACCACCTTCAGGTCGGGGCGTTTGGCAAGCATGCGCTGCACCATCTCGGGTCCCGACATGACGGGCATCATGACATCCGTGAGCAGCAGGTCAATCTCCCCGGCGTGGCGTTCGAACAGCATGAGCGCATCCTGCGGGCCGGAGGCGGTCAGCACATCGTAACCGCGCGACCTGAGGGTAGTGGCGGAGAGGTCGAGTACGGCCCGCTCGTCCTCGACGATCAGGATCAATCCCGAATCCCTGATTGACGCCCCCTTCCGGCGATGGAGATCCACGGCTGCGACCTGTTCCGCTCCCTCAGCGACCCTGGGGAGGTAGATACGGAACTCGCTACCCATTCCCACTTCGCTCCTTACCTTGATGTAGCCGTTGCTCTGCTTGACGATGCCGTAGACCGTCGCCAACCCCAGGCCGGTGCCGTACCCCTGTGCCTTGGTTGTGAAGAAGGGCTCGAAGATCCTGCCGATCAGCTCCTCCGACATCCCCATGCCGGTATCCCGGACGGCGATCATGATAAAGTCGCCCGCTTCGGCGCCTCTGTTGCGGCGGGCAAAGGCCGCGTCCAGGTACTGGTTGGCGGTTTCCACGGTGATGGAGCCGCCGCGTTCATCCAATGCGTCACGGGCATTGATGACCAGGTTCATGATGATCTGCTCGATCTGGCTGGGGTCCGCCCTGACCATGCCGATGTCGGTGGCCAGCTCGGTGGAGAGGGTGATGTTCTCGCCGATCAGCCGGCAGAGGATCTTATGCAGGCTCGCAATCAGGGTGTTGATGTTCAGCAGGCGCGGCTCGAGCATCTGTCTGCGCCCGAAGGCCAAGAGCTGCCTGATCAGGGTTGAGGCACGCTCGCCGGCGCTGAGAATCTGCTCGACCTCCTTGCGCATCTGTTCATTGGCGCCGATCTTCTGGAGCAGCAGGGTGCTGTAGCCGTTGATGACGGTGAGCAGGTTGTTGAAGTCGTGGGCGATACCGCCCGCCAGTTGGCCGATGGCCTCCATCTTCTGCGCCTGGCGGAGCTGTTCCCTGGCCTGTGTGCGGTCGAGCTCCGCTTTGGCGCTGCCGATGGCCAGCGCGCAGGTTTGGGCGAAGTTCTCCATCTCCTGGATTTCTTCCTTCAGATATCCGCCTTCGCGGTTTGCCAGGCCGAGCATGCCGATCACCGTCGTGCCGATCTTGAGTGGGATTCCGGCGAAGGTGTTCAACGTCGGCGTGCAGACCGGGCAGGTGCACCCTTTCCAGAGGTTCTCCTCGGGCGTGTTCACCACCACGGTCGTCCCCTCCGTCACCGGCGCGAAGAGGATCGATTCATGGCGCTTAAGCTCAAAGTGACCATTGCGACGTATGTCGTACTGGATGTCGCGAAAGACCGTTTCTTCGGATACAGGGTCGAAGGAGGCCAGGGAAAGGGCCAGGATGCCGGCGTCCCCACTCTGGCGCAGTTCATAGAACAGGCCGAAGGGAGAGTTGGTGATGGTCATGCAGGTATCGAGAAGCACGGCGGCCATCTGGTTGAGGCTGCCGGTCTCGATGAAGCGCAGGTTTGCGGCCGTGATCGCCTCACTCAGCTTGAGGCTGCGGCGCTGGCTTTCCTCGGCGCGCCTCTGTTCGGTGACGTCCTCCGCGACCTTGATGAAGTGCGTAATGGTTCCGCCGCTGTCCTTGATGGGGGCGATGGAGGCGCGCTCCCAGTAGAATGACCCATCCTTGCGGCGGTTCAGAAACTCCCCCTGCCATTCCTGACCCGCGCGCAGGGTATCCCACAGCGACCTGTAGAAGAGGGAGGGCATCCTGCCCGATTTGAAGAGAGCGGGGGTTTGGCCTATGATCTCATCCCGGGTAAAACCGGTTACCTCGCACAGCCTGGGGTTGGCGTATTCGATCAGGCCCTTGGTGTTGGTGATGACGAGTTGACTGGGGCTCTGTTCGGCGGCGAGGTAGAATTTTCTCAGCTCCGATTCGGCCTGCAAACCGTCGTCCCTGTCACTGGCGGAATGTGCGCTCATGATGCCTGTTATCTCTTTCTTCGTGCGAAAGTGCCGGCCACCACATGTCGGGAGGGTAGAATTTAACACTCAATCGGCTGGTTTTCAAGTGCCATTGCAATGTGCTATATACTTGTCATCTAATGACCATTGCCGGAGGCAACATGTTCACATACGGGAATCACCCGGCAGGATGTTGAGCGGATGCTCCGGGAGCGTCCTTTGCTCATCCCTTTCCTGGCGCTGGCCGCCGGACTGACCATTGCGGATCTGAGCGGCGTTCTGCTCCCCTTTTCCGCCGTGGCGGCCGCCATGGGCTGTCTGCTGCTCTCCTGCCTCCTCCCCGGCCGGGTGCCCCTGGCCGCCTGCACCTTCGTCTTTTTCCTGGTCTGGGGCCTTTTCGCCCTGACCCCCTGGAAGGCCCCCTCCTCCTCGCCGTACGCAATCGAACGCCATGCCGCGCCCGCTGCGGTCACGGTCGAGGGGGTCGTCAGCTCGCGCCCCGTGGCCACCCCCAACGGCGGCAGCTTCATCATGCGGACCGAAACTGTGATCAGCGAGGGGCGCCAGCTTCCGGCCAGCGGCAGCCTGCTGGTGTACGTTTCGGCCGGCGATATCCCCGTGGCGCGGGGTGACCGTGTTCGTCTGGCGGCACGCATAACCATGCCCCGCCGGCTGGGTCTGCCGGGAGAGTTCGATTACCCGCGCTACCTTTCTTTGCGGGGTATTGCCGCCACCGCCAGGCTTGAAACGGCGGACGAGATCGTGCTTATGCGGGGAGCGGCCGAGGATTCGCCACTGCGCAGGCTCGACCTGGCGGCGCGCCGCCTTGGGGATTTCATCCGCGCCGCGCTGCCGGACACAGAGGTCTCGTCGGTGCTGGCGGCGCTCCTGCTCGGCGACCAGAAACGGATACCGGAGCAGTTGGCCTCTGCCTACACCAGGGCCGGGGTCAACCACATCCTCTCCATCTCCGGTTTCCACGTCGGCATCATCGCCTTTTTCATCGTCCAGATCAGCCTGCTGCTGGCTGTCCGTTGCGAGCGCCTGGCCATCGGGTTCAATCTGCGCCGCCTGGTGCTGCTCCTCTCCCTGCCGGCCATGCTCCTCTACCTCTTCCTGACCGGTGCGGCGCCGGCCACGGCCCGTTCGGTCATCATGCTGGCCGGATTTGTCCTGGCCCTCTACGCCGAGCGCGAGACCGACCCGGTCAACGCCCTGCTGTTCTCGGCCCTGCTGCTTTTGGCCCTCAACCCGCCCAGCCTGTTCGACATCTCGTTCCAACTCTCCTTCCTGGCGCTGTGGGGGATCGTCATTGCCGTACCAGCGGTCATGGAACGCCTGAGTCCCATCCGGCACGGCTGGCCGCGCGCCCTGCTCCAGTTCGTCGTCACCTCCTGCGCCGCCTCGTTCGCCACCATGGTGCCGGTGCTGTTCATCTTCGACCAGGCATCCATTAACGGCATCATCTCCAATTTCCTGATCGTTCCGCTCCTGGGATACGGTGCGGTGCTGGCCGGATTCTGCGCCCTGCCGTTCGTGTTCATCTTTGCGCCTGCCGCCACAGGGCTTCTCTGGCTGGCCGGAAAACTGACGGCCATGTCCAACCGGCTGATCATGCTGTTCGCCGAGATGCCGCTTCTGCGCTTCCACGGCATCACCCCTTGGGATATGGCGGCCTTTCTGGCGTTCATGTCGGTCCTCACGTTCGTCAAGGGAAGGGCGCTGAAGGCCACCCTCTGTCTTTTGCTGCCGTCCGCGGCCGTCCTGGCCCATCTCGTAACCGGGGCGCCGGCGGACGGCCGCCTGCACGTCATCATGCTCAGCGTGGGGCAGGGTGAATCCATGCTGATTCGCATGCCAGAGGGGGACACCATGCTGGTGGACGGGGGCGGCTACCTCCGCGACAACGGGCGGGACTTCGGCGAGCGCATCCTGGCGCCGGCCCTGTTCAGGCTGGGGGTGAGGCGCATCGACCGCATGGTCATGACCCACAGCCACTCCGACCACAGCGGGGGGTTGGCGTACGTGGCCCTGACGCTCCCGGTGGGTGAATTCCTGGAGGCGGCACCGGGCGGCGATGGAGAGGATTACGAGCGCCTGCGCGCCAACCTGGTCGCGAAGCGGGTGCCGATGCGGCACCTCTCTAGCGGGGAGGTCATACGGCTCTCCGGCAGCGTTGCGATGACGGTCCTGTCGCCGCCACGGACGGCCCAGCATCATACGGTGGAGACGTTCGACGGCAAGGAGATGAATGAGGATTCCCTGGTGTTTCGTCTGAGTCATGGCGCGAACAGCGTGCTGTTTACCGCCGACAGCGGCTTCCCGGCCGAGGAACGCATATTGGCGAGCAAGGCGGCTGTCGCGTCGAGCGTGCTCAAGGTCGGCCACCACGGCAGCCGTTTTTCCACCTCCGCGCCCTTCCTCGACCGGGTCGCCCCGCAGATCGCCCTGATCTCCGCCGGCTATGGGAACAGTTTCGGACTCCCCTCCAAAAGGACGCTCGGGCTGCTTGAGAAGAGGGGGATCAGGACGTACCGCACCGACCGGGACGGCAGCATCGAACTGGTCAGCGACGGCAGCGGCTGGGAGATCTTCACTCCATGGCGCCCCTGACCGGGAAAGTCTGTTTGACACGGCTTGCGCCGATGGGGTAAAAGAAAACGTAGACTCGGCGGATTCCGGTTGGAAAACCGCCCTATGCCAAAAAAGGGAACCAATGGACAGGATTCTGATCGTTGAGGATGACAGCTTTTTCCGGGAGATGTTCTCCGACCTGCTCAAAAGGGAGGGGTACGAGGTGGATAGCGCCTGCGGCGGCGCCGAAGGTCTGCGGATGCTGGCCGACGTGGCCTACGACCTGGTGATCACCGACCTGACCATGCCGGATATGGACGGCATGGAGGTACTCGCCCGCATCAAGGAGAACGATCCCGGCATCGACGTCATCATGGTGACCGGCAACGCCAATATGGAGTCGGCCATCTTCGCCCTCAAACACGGCGCCCGCGACTACCTGATCAAACCGGTCAATCCCGATGAATTCCGGCACTCGGTGTCCCAATGCATGGAGCAGCGTCGGCTCCTGGACGAAAACGTAGAGCTCAGGAACATGCTCAACCTGTTTCAGGCCAGCCAGGCAATCGCCGGCTGCCTCGAACTGGACCGCGTCCATCACCTGCTGGTGGATGCCGTTGCCCGCGAGATCGGCGTCAGCCGAGGCATCGGCGTGTTTATGGAGGATAACCGCCTTGCGGTCAGGGAGGTCAAGGGACTCGACGCCGGCATCGCCGGACAGTACGGCGACGTCATCCTGTCACGCGTCTCCAGGCACCTGCCGCACAATCAGTTGATGTCCCGGATCAGCCTGCATGGATCTCCGGCAGGGGATGGAAGCGGTGCAGGCATCGAAGAGGCCTACCTGATCTTCGTGCGCGTCAGGGAAGCCATGCAGGGGGTCATCGCCCTGTTCAACGACCCAGGTGTCCGCCTGCCCGATTTTCACGCCAGGAAGAAGAATGTCCTCTTCCTGCTGGAACAGGCGGCGCTGGCCTTCGAGAACGCGGAATCGTATTCCCTTGCCAAGGACATGCTCTTTATCGACGACCTCTCGGGTCTCTTCAATTACCGCTACCTTGAGGTGGTCCTGGACCGCGAGCTGAAGCGGGCCGAGCGCTACGCCTCGCAGCTCTCCGTGTTGTTCCTGGATATGGATGCCTTCAAGCAGGTCAACGACACCCACGGGCATCTCGTGGGGAGCCAGGTGCTCAAGGAGATGGGGGCGCTTTTGAAAAAATCGGTCCGCGAGGTGGATGTGGTCATCCGCTACGGCGGCGACGAATACACCGTCATCCTGGTGGAAACGAACTGCACCACGGCCGGAAAAATTGCCGAACGAATCCGCGGCCTGGTCGAATCACACCATTTTCTGGCCGAGGAGGGTTACGACATCCGTCTGACCTGCAGCATCGGGTATGCCTGCTGCCCCGAGGACACCATGTCGAAGCAGGAACTGCTGGAGATGGCCGACAAGGCCATGTATGCCGGAAAGACGGGCGGCAAGAACTGCGCCATGCGCTTCGCGAAATAGGTCTAACGCAATACAGAACTTCCACCACAGAGACACTGAGGACACAGAGGAATCACAGAGTCTTTTTTGAAGACCAGCTTTACTGAAGAAGTGAATGGCAATGCCATCGACATTTTTGTTTAAGGTCTTGTTATCAATAATATTTTCTCTGTGCCCTCTGTGTCTCTGTGGCAGGTTTGCTGAATTCAGGCATTAATCAATCGAGGAACATAATGGCAATAACTGCAATAAAGGGATTCAACGACATCCTGCCGGAGGAGTCCGGCAGGTGGCAGCATATCGAGCAGGCCGCCAGGCGGGTGTTCGAGTTGAACGGTTTCGCCGAGATCCGCGTGCCGGTCATGGAGAAGACCGAGTTGTTCAGCCGCTCCATCGGTGACGCCACCGACATCGTCGAGAAGGAGATGTATACCTTCACCGACAAGGGGGACAACAGCGTCACCCTGCGCCCGGAGGGGACCGCCGGGGTGATGAGGGCCTTTATCGAGCACAAGCTCTACGCACAGGACCCGGTGGCGAAGCTGTACTACATGGGCCCCATGTTCCGCTACGAACGCCCCCAGAAGGGGCGTTACCGCCAGTTCCACCAGATCGGCGCCGAGATCACCGGCGTCCACGACCCGCTGGCCGATGCCCAGGTGCTGACGATGCTGGTGAGCTTCTTCCGCGAGATCGGGCTTACCGAGCCTGTGCTTCAGATCAACTCCCTGGGGTGTCCCGACTGCCGTCCGGCCTACCGCGAGGCGCTTTTGGCGTTCCTGGAAGGGAGGCTGGAGCATCTCTGCGAGGATTGCCGGCGGCGTTTCACCACCAACCCGCTGCGCACCCTGGACTGCAAGGTGCCGCGCTGCGTGGAGGCCACCGCCGGCGCCCCCTCGGTGCTGGAACACCTCTGCGGCGGCTGCGGTGAGCACTTCGCCGCCGTCCAGGGCTACCTGGAATCGATTGGGACACCCTACACGATCAACCCCCGTATGGTGCGCGGCCTGGACTACTACACCCGCACCACCTTCGAGATGGTCACCGGACTTCTGGGCTCACAGTCGGCCGTTGCCGCCGGCGGGCGCTACGACGGGCTGATCTCGCAGCTGGGCGGCCCCGCCATCCCCGGCATCGGCTTCGCCATGGGGGTGGAGCGGGTGGCGCTGCTCTTGGGGGAACAGGACTTTTCCAGCCGGCCGGACCTGTTCATCGCCACCATGGGGGCGGGGGAGCGCGCCTTCGCCTTCCGGCTGATGCAGGAGCTCCTGGGTTTGGGGGTGCGGGTGGAACTGGACTACGAGGGGAAGAGCCTGAAGAGCCAGATGCGGCGGGCCGACAAGCTCGGGGCGCGCTACAGCGTGGTCGTCGGCGGGAACGAGGCGGCCTCGGGCAGGGCGTTCTTCAAGCGGATGGAGGACGGAATTCAGATCGAGGTCCCGCTTGCGGCGGATGATATCGCGAAGCTTTTCTTGTGACGAGACGGCGGGGAAACCCGCCGTTTGCATTTGAAGGTGGCGAGGTTTACAATTTATCAAAAACTGCGATTTCTTAACGCAATGACGCCAAGACGCAAAGAAAATCATGAACCTATAAACCTGGAAACGGCAGTTAACCGCCGAACACGCCGAAACACGCCGAGAAAACAGGAGGTTTATCAAAAGGTAGGTTCGTCTTTTTGGTTAAACCAATATGTTTTCAATCCTTTGATTTATCGGCGTGTATCGGCGTTCATCGGCGGTTTAATGCGATTCAATGGATAAATAATGTTGCTCACCCAACAGACGACGTATTGTTTTGTTATCGGCCTGTTTTTCCTTTGCGTCTTGGCGTCCTTGCGTTTCAAATGTTTTTTCTGGATTAATTCGAGGAACCCGTGCCCATGAACCCATCCACACCTCCCGCAGAACCCCGCACCCCCTCGCTCTACCTGCCGGTGGAGTGCGAGATCGTTGCGGTCTCGGACCTGACCCCCAACGAAAAGCTCTTCCGCCTGCGGCTGCCGGGCGGGGCCGTGCTCGGGCATCTGCCGGGGCAGTTCGTGCAGGTCTCCCTGCTCGGCTGGGAGGAGGCGCCGATCTCGGTGGCGTCGTCTCCGGGACGGGGCGCTTTTTTCGAGCTGGGGGTGCGGCGTGCCGGCCGTCTCACCGACGCCATGCACCGGCTCAAGAGCGGGGAGAGGGTCGGCATCCGCGGCCCGTACGGACGCCCGTTCGACCTCGCGCGGATGGCCGGGCAGGAGCTGCTGTTGATTTCCGGCGGCTGCGGGCTGGCGCCGATGCGCTCGCTGATCCAGTACTGCGAGGAGCACCCGGAGGAGTTCGGCCGGGTCACGATGCTCCACGGTGCCAGGAGCCCGGCGGAGATGCTCTTCAGGGACGAGCTCGACGCCTGGGAGGCATCGGCCCGCTTCGCCTGCAGCCGCACCGTCGACCGGGTAACGGACGGGGAACGCTACAATGGCGGCGTCGGCCTGGTCACCGCCCTTATCCCGCCGCTGGAGCTCGACCCTGCGCGCACCGTGGCGGTGATCGTCGGCCCGCCGGTCATGTACCGGGCCGTTATTGCGGAGCTGAGGAAGAAGGGGCTCGGGCCGGAGCGCATCGTCGTCTCCCTGGAGCGGCAGATGCGCTGCGGGGTCGGCAAGTGCGGCCATTGCACGATCGAGCACCTCTACTGCTGCCAGGACGGTCCGGTGTTCTGGTTGGACGAGATCGAACACATGCGGGGTGCGCTGTGAAAAGGACCCTGACCGTCTGTCCCTACTGCGGTGTCGGTTGCACGTTCTACCTGGTCAGCGACGCCGGCCGGCTGGTGGGGGTGGAGCCGAGCGTCACCAATCCGGTCAACCGCGGCGGACTGTGCGTCAAGGGTTGGAACGCCTTTGCCTTCGTGCACCATCCCGACCGTCTCACCACCCCGCTGATACGTCAAAACGGAGAGTTGCGCCCGGCATCCTGGGACGAGGCCCTGGGCACCGTGGTCGGCCGTCTGCGCTCGATACAGGAGCGCCATGGGGCGGATGCGATCATGTTCGCCTCCTCGGCCAAGGCGACCAACGAGGAGAACTACCTGCTGATGAAGCTGGCGCGGGGGGTGTTCGCCACCAACAACATCGACCATTGCGCCCGGCTGTGCCACTCCTCCACCGTGGTCGGGCTGGCCGAGGCCTTCGGTTCGGGGGCAATGACCAATTCCATCTCCTGCGTCGACCGGGCCGATGTCATACTGGTCATCGGTTCCAACAGCACCGAGCAGCACCCCTTGATCGGCAGCCGCATACTCACGGCGGCCCGCAGCGGGGCACGGCTGATCGTGGCCGACAACCGCCGCATACGTCTCGCCCGCCATGCGGACCTGCACCTGCGCCACAAAAACGGCAGCGATGTGGCCCTGTTGAACGGCATGATGCACGTGATCATCGCCGAAGGGCTGGCCGACCGCGCCTTTATCGAGGGCCGCACCGAAGGTTACCCGGCCCTGGCGGAGTCCGTGGCCGGCTGGACAGCGGAAAGGGCCGCTGCCGTCACCGGCCTGGCCCCTGCGGAGATCATCGCCGCGGCCAGGCTCTTTGCCGGGGGCGAAAGGGGGATGATCGTCTACTCGATGGGGATCACCCAGCACAGCCACGGAGTGGACAACGTGCGTTGCTGCGCCTCTCTAGCCATGCTGACCGGCAACCTGGGCCGACCCGGCACCGGCGTGAACCCGCTGCGCGGGCAGAACAACGTGCAGGGGGGGTGCGACATGGGGGCGCTGCCGGAGTTCTACAGCGGCTACCAGAAAGTGACCGACCAGGCGCAACGCGAGAAGTTCGCCCGTTCCTGGGGGGTGGCGTCATTGCCGGAATCGCCCGGCCTCCCCCTGACCCGTGCCATGGACGCTGCCGCGGAGGGGCGCTTGGCCGGGATGTTCATCATGGGCGAGAACCCGATGCTTTCCGATCCGGATCAGGCCCATGCGCGCCGGGCTCTGGAGAGTCTGGAGTTCCTGGTGGTGCAGGAGATCTTCCTCAGCGAGACCGCCGCCCTGGCCGACGTTGTGCTTCCCGGCGCCTGCTATGCCGAGAAGGAGGGGACCTTCACCAACACCGAGCGCCGCGTGCAGCGGGTGCGCAAGGCGGTGGCGCCGCCCGGAGAGGCCAGGCCGGACTGGGAGATCATCTGCGCCCTGGCGGAGCGCGCCGGTTATGCGGGGATGCGTTATCCCGACCCGGAGGCGGTGATGGCGGAGATCGCCTCCCTCACCCCGATCTACGGCGGCATCGCATATGACCGCCTCGATCCCCACGGCGTGCAGTGGCCCTGTCCGGAGCCCGGTCACCCCGGCACGCCGATCCTGCACCTGGAGCGCTTCACCCGTGGTCTTGGACGCTTCACCCCGGCCGACTACCGCCCACCGGCCGAGCCGCCCGATGCGGAATTTCCCCTGGTGCTGACCACCGGCCGCACCTATTTCCACTGGCATACCGGCACCATGACCCGGCGTACCCACCTGCTCGACCGCGAGGAACGCCGGGCCTTTGTCGAGATCAATCCCGCGGATGCGGCCCGCCTCGATATCCGCGACCGCGACGAGGTGCTGGTTTCAAGCCGCCGCGGGGAGGTGCGGGCCCAGGCCAGGATTACGGAGATGGTGGTCTCCGGGGTGGTGTTCATGCCGTTTCATTTCGCCGAAGGGGCGGCCAACGCCCTCACCAACAACGTCCTGGATGACGAGTCGTCGATCCCGGAATTCAAGGTCTGTGCGGTCCGGGTGAGGAGGGCGCCATGAAATCGATCCCCCCTGACAACCTACCCGATTTTTTCAACTCCCTTTCCGCCACATTCGAGGTGCGCCTGCCGATAGAGCTGCCCGACGGCACCCGCACCCTCGGCAACCCCGGCGACGGTCCCATAGCCCTGCACGGCGGGGCGCTGCCGGGCAAGCCCACCGCGGCCTTCTTTCCCCAGCAGGGGCCGGTCTTCACCGTTGCCGGCGGCTTCGTTGCAGAGGCTCCCTCCCCGCCGCGGCCGCTCTTCGTTGCCGGCTTCACCCCCCGCGACCTCGATTGCCTCCGTTTCATAGATCGATTCTTTGCAGAAGGCTGGCACGACGACATCTACTTCAGCCGGCGTCGGGGCGCGCTGGTGGCCGGCGTTTCCGGCCGGTGCGGCCCAGGCGGCGCACTGCTGCCGCCGGCCGGGGGGGATTGCGATCTGGAGATGGTCTGGGATGGCTGCCGCTGGCTGATTGTCCCTTACAGTGAGGCCGGTCTGGCCATCACTTCGGAATTACCCGACAGCGCCCCGAGCAATGCCCTGGACCAGATCAGGCAGGCGTCGGAGGCGTTGCCTGACGAGGAGGGAACCCTGATCCGGCGCGCCTCCAGGCTGCTCAGGGCGGATCGCGTTCCGGACAGCTTCTGGGCAGAAATCGGTGAACGCTGCATCGCCTGCACCGCCTGCAACCTGGCCTGTCCCACCTGCACCTGCTTCGGCGTGCAGGACTGGCGCTACGCGGAGCGGGTGGAACGGAGCCGCATGTGGGACTCCTGCCAACTGGACGGCTTCATGCGCGAGGCGAGCGGCCACAACCCGCTGGGCACGGAGGCGTTGCGCACCAGGCGCCGCATCCATCACAAGCTGGCCGCCGATCCGGAGCGCTGGGGTGAGATCAGCTGTTTTCGCTGCGGACGCTGCGACGCGGTCTGTCCCACCGGCATCGGTATCTTTGCGGTGGCGCGGGAGATGGTGGATCGGTTCGGTTCGGGGGGATGAAACAGAAAAGGCGCCTTAACGCAAGGACGCCAAGAACGCCATGAAAAACGGTACGACCGGAAAAATCGCTGAATGAAACCTGTTGGGCGAAGGTCCTTTTTTCAATACGCCCTTGAATTTCTTTGCACCTTTGCGTCCTTGCGTTAATAAAAGAATCGCTTCCGCTTCAATCGTCCTTCCTGATCCGCACCACCTGGCTCACCCCGTTCATAGCCTCGATCTCGTGCTCGTCCAGCGAGTCGGTGTCGCCGATTACGCCGATGATGGTGCGGTTGGCGCCGGTCGACTGGTGGATGTCGAAATCGCGCGAGATCAGGTATTCCTTTATCCGGTCCAGCGCCTCCTCCGGCGCATGTTTCTTCATGATGATCAGCATGCCGGGTTCCCTCCTTTGTCCTCTTCCTTGTGCGACATGATCCGCTCCAGGCGGCGCGATTCGTCCACCACGCGCTCGAACATCCTGATGATCGCATCGTCGTCCAGCGGGCCGGGGTTCTCCTCCTTCATCCGGGCAAAGATGCGTTTTTCGCGCGAAGGGTCGAAGACCGGCAGGTTCAGTTCCTTCTTGAGATGCCCGATCTCCAGGGCCAGGCGGGCGCGCTCGTTGAATATACGCAGCAGCACGTCATCCAGGAGGTCGATTCGTTTTCTGATTTCGGTGATGTCCAATGGGGTTCTCCGTGATGTAGGGGCGATCCTTGTGATCACCCGCCGTAAAACGGTCAGGGCGAATACAAGATTCGCCCCTACGGGTCAGAATTGCTTCTTGATGAAGGTGTCCCGCTTCCAGTTCGCATCGTCCCGCTCGGGGTAGTCGATGTTGTAGTGCAGGCCGCGCGATTCCTTGCGCTGCTGGGCGCAGCTCACGATCAGCTCGGCCACGGTGGCGATGTTGCGCAGTTCGACCAGGTCCGAGGTGATGATGAAGTTCCAGTAGTACTCCTCGATCTCGTCCTGGATCAGCTTGATGCGCCGCATGGCCCGCTCCAGCCGCTTGTCCGAGCGGACGATCCCCACGTAGTTCCACATGCTGCGCCGGATCTCGTCCCAGTTCTGGGAGACCACCACCATCTCGTCGCTGTTGGTGGCCGTGCCCGAATCCCACTCCGGCAAGTCGAGCCGCTCGTCCGACAGGCGTTTGATCGCCTCGCTGGCATGCCGGAAGGCGCGGCCGGCATAGACCGCCGCCTCCAGAAGCGAGTTGCTGGCCAGGCGGTTGGCGCCGTGCAGCCCGGTGAAGGCTGCCTCGCCGATGGCGTACAGGCCGGGGAGGTCTGTCTCGGCGTCCTGGTTGACCGCCACCCCGCCGCAGAGGTAGTGGGCCGCCGGCACCACCGGCAGCCACTCCTTGGTCATGTCCAGACCGAACTCCATGCAGGTCTGGTGGATGTTGGGGAAGCGGCCGCGCACGAAATCGGCCAGTTCGTGGGTGATGTCGAGGAAGACGCAGTCGTCGCCGCTGGTCTTCATCTCGTTGTCGATGGCCCGCGCCACGATGTCGCGCGGGGCCAGGTCCTTCAGCTTGTGGTAGCGCTCCATGAAGGCCGTGCCGTCGCGGCGCCTGAGGATGGCCCCCTCGCCGCGCACCGCCTCGGAGATCAGGAACGACTTGGCCAGCGGGTGGAAGAGGGTGGTGGGGTGGAACTGCATGAATTCCATGTTGGCGATGGTGGCGCCGGCGCGGTAGGCCATGGCCACCCCGTCGCCCGAGGCCACGTCCGGGTTGCAGGTGTAGAGATAGACCTTGCCGGCCCCGCCGCTGGCCAGGAGCGTGATCTTCGAGGAGAAGGTCCTGACCCGGCCGCCATTGATGTCCAGGGCGTAGGCCCCCAGACAGCGGTTACTCTCCAGGGAGCGGCGCTCGATCTTGGCGCTGGTGATCAGGTCGATGGCGATGTGGTGCTCGTAGACCTCGATATTGGGGTGCTGCCGGACCGCCTCCACCAGGGCGCGCTCGATCTCGCGGCCGGTGATGTCCTCGGCGTGCAGGATGCGGCGGGCGCTGTGCCCACCCTCGCGGGTCAGGTCGTAGTCCGCACCCTTGGTGGTGAACTTGACGCCCCATTCGATCAGGTTGCGGATGGTCTGGGGGCCTTCCTCGACCACCATCCTGACCACGTCCTCGTGGCAGATGCCGGCCCCCGCCACCAGCGTATCCTCGATATGGGCGTCGAATGAATCCTCGGTCGAGAAGACCGAGGCTATCCCCCCTTGGGCGTACTTGGTGGCCGATTCGGAGATTTCACGTTTGGTTATTATGGCGACGCTGCCATGGTTGGCTGCCTGCAGGGCAAAGGAGAGGCCGGCGATGCCGCTGCCGATGACGAGGATGTCGCTTTCGATTCGCATTGGTATTGTCCCTTCCGGAGGGTGTGTACGAGGTTTCGGATTATTAATCCCCGCGCCCGGTTTGTCAAGGGGAGAGGGGAGGGGTGTCCATGAAATCGGCAAAAATCCGGGGCCGCCCCGTGATATAATGGAAAAAAAGGGGAAAGGGGGAAGCGGCCATGACGAACGATGAAGGGAAAAAGATGACGACGGAAGAGAGTTGCGACATCAGGATCTGGTCCGAAGAGTGCCAGCGCAGCAGCTTCATGACCAGTGGAGAAAAATACCTGTGCGCCGTGTGCGAGAAGATCCCCGTTCTCGATCACGAGGTGCACCACGAGATCTTCCCGCATGTCAGCGGGGATGCGGATAACCTCTACTGAAGAGGGCCACAGCGGAAAAAACGGCCCCGCCTCCCGTGAGGGAAGCGGGGCTTTGCTGTTCATTGAGGAACGGTATCTGCTACGGCAGGTTAACGACCTTTTCGACTGCCAGCGTATCGATGTCGGCAACCGCAATAGAATTGTACGCAATGGCATAGATGCTGTTGCCGATGATGACCGATCTGTACACGGTGTCGCTGATGGAGCCGCCGATAACAAGGTAACCGTTGATTGCGTCACCATTGATATTCTTTGTCTGAATGAGGCCCCGTTGCGTGATGGCGGTGTCGCCGACCGTGAACACCCTGAGTCCCGATGAGTAGAGAGTGGGGCTGTAGGTTTCGTAGGGGATGGCAAGGACTCCAAGGAGATCGTAATAGAGAAAGGCGTGGTAGTCGTAGAGCGCACTGGACCATCCCGACCCCAGTTCGAAATCACCGATGAGCCTGGGCGTGCTCAGGTTCGACACGTCAAAGAGCTGGAGCTTGTTGCCGGTAACAACACCGCTTGCGTTCGCTGACTGGCCGATGGTGAGCAGGCGGCTGTTGTCCGGGCCGACCAGGTGTATGTAGGTGGCGAAGCCGTTGACCTTGATCTCCCCCGCGACGCGCGGCTTGGCTGGGTCGGAGAGGTCCAGGGTGTAGAGGGGGTCTGTTTGGCGGAAGGTCACCATGTAGCCCCGGGAGCGGTCGAAACGCATGGAGTAGATTCTCTCTCCGGGGGCAAGCCCCCCGATCCTCCCCGTCTCCACCAGCGCCCCCTCCTTTTCTCCCAGGATGGCCAACTGGTTGCTGATCCCCTCCCCGAACCAGCCGCCGCGGGTGGTCCCGATCCGCAGATAACCGTTGTATTCCCCCATGCTGAACTGGTTGTTGAGCCAGCCATTGACCGTGCCGCTTCCCCGGTAGAGCGGCTTCCCTGCCGTCTGTGCGACGGAGAACTTGTGCAGCGCGGTCGCAGGCTCCGGGTTGGCCGGCGGCTGTCCGGCGTCGGCCATGGGAGTGATCCAGAGCCAGTTGTTGGTTGAGGCCAGGTAGAGGCTGTCCGGCGACATGTAGAGCGTGCACCATGAGCTGAGAACCCCGGAACTCGTGACCACTGGTTCCGGGGAGGAGGTGTCGATGGCGATGACCAGCGAGAGATCGGTGCCGTTGCCGGATTCGGGGATGGAGACATCGGTGCAGTCTACGGCCGGCAGCTTTTGCGGCGTTCCCGCCACCCCCCCGCTGTAGAGGGTGCGGCTGTACGAGGGGAGCAGATCGCCGAGGGTGGCGGCATCGATCCGCTTCAGGTTCTCTGCCTTGGCAAGGGCGTTGGCCGCGATGAGCGCGTCTTGGTCGATGTGATCCCCTGGATACATATAATTCCAAAGGTTGACCGGGTTGGGGATATCGATGGCGTAATTGGTGACCATGTAGATGGTGGAGTTGATCCGCCTGCTCCCCTGCATGGCGCCGGGAAGGTCGTAGCGGGCGGTAACGGTCGGCATGGCCGCGTTGGTGACGTCGTAGAGGTAAACGCGGGTTATCGGGCTCCAGGGCAGGGTTAGGTTCGCGACAAGGGGGACAGCCGGAGATGGCCTGTTATACGTCGAGGTTGTGATGCTGACCTGGCTGCCGTTCAGATAGAGCTCGCCGATCGGTTCCTTCAGGTCGATATCACTGACGATGGCCGTCTCCGCCGCCGGCTGGGCCTTCATGACGATGAAACGGCTGCCCCTGGCCAGATAGATGTATGTGCCGTCGGTCTTGACCAGGTCCCCCTCGTCCACCCCCTTCTCCTGGACGTTGGTCTCGGAATGGGACGGCGCGGCATCAACGCTCCCGCTTGCTGTGGCGGTCGTTGTCGTAGGTGGTAATGGTGGATAGATGATGTTCATCCACCCGTAGTAGATGAAGTACGAATCCTGGCGCTCGTAGCGCCGCCTCAGCTCCGTCTTGAGGCGCCGCTCCAGGTCGCCGCAGTCCGTTGCCTTGACCAGTTTGGCCGAATAGCTCCCCGTGCCGCCAGTGCCGACACCGGCGCTGGGGCTGCAACCTGCTATGACGGCGGCGGCGACGAGAAACGCGGCAACCGCCCGCCAGACAGACCAACCCTGCGGTAAAAAGGATGCGTTCATTTGGAGTGCTCCTTTAAGGTGGATTTCCGGCTGCGGCGTGCCGTCGGTTCAGTGGCTGGGGAATCGGTGTCAGGCTGGGATTCGGTGAAGGTGTAAAGACCGATGCGCACCCGCTGGTCCTGTCTGCGGCCGGCAGCGCGGTCGGCCTCGATCAGCGCGGTGAGCGCGGGTACCATGGCGTCGCGCAGCGCCTGCCACTGGGCAGTGACCAGCGGGCGCAAGGCCTCGACCGACTCGGCGGAGAGTTCGTCGGCAAAGACCGCCTGTTCGACGTGCCGGCGGCCGTCAGATAAAACGTTGGCCACGGCGGCATCCAGGTGGTCGCCGCAGTTGTCGCCCAGCAGGCCGAGCATCTGTTGGGAATCGCCCTTGGGGACGAAGTCGCCGCGCAGGAGAGTCACACAGTCGCTCTCCGCATCGTGCCGCGCCAGGCCAAGCCGCACAAGCTCGTCGAGCAGGCTGCGCGGGTGGACGTCGCGGGTGATCGACTGGGCCAGCGTGTCGAAGCTCGGCGCCGGGCCAAGCCGCTTGAGCACCAGCGGCGCGCCGTCATGGTCACGGAATGCCTGGTCGGTCGTCCAGCGGGCGAACAGCTCGGTTGCCAGCGGCGCTTTGGTCGGCCGCTCGGGCGCTTCGGAGCTGGTCAGGCGCGTCACCTCGCGGCGGTTGATGCCGGTGGCGGTGCTGATGCGGCTGACCGCGCCGTGGCCGGGCGCGCCGGGTTGGAGTGCGGCCGCCTCCTGCACGAAGGCCCGCTTCAGAAGCTCCTCGGCCGTCGCGAACGGCACGCCGTTCGCCAGGCAGAGACGCGCCAGCGGGGCCAAGAGGCGGCCCAGTGTCCCGAGCAGCGCCTCATCCGGACGGGTGATCTCCGAGTCGGCAGCTTGCGTTGTAGTGGTTGTGGGATGTGCCATCATGGTTGTCCAGAGATAAATGGATTCTATAAATGTGCATATTACACATTTATTGCGGTTAAGCAAGTCGTTTTTTTGGACCTGATGTAATTTTTTCAAAACAATCGACAAAAAAAGGCCGGGCTGTTTCCTGACAAACAGTCCGGCCTCTTCTGTCCTGCCGATCTATCGTCTACGACCTTACAACCAGCCCCCCATCCTCCAGATCCACCCTGAGCGTCCCACCCTCGGCCACGTCCCCGGCGATGATTGACCGCGCCACGCGGGTCTCCAATTCGCGCTGCATGTAGCGCTTCAGGGGACGGGCGCCGTAGACCGGGTCGTAACCTGCCTGGGCTATGAAACGCCTGGCAACGTCGGAAATATCAAGTGTTATGCGACGGTCCTTCAGGCGTTGCTTCAACTGTTCCGCCAGCAGGTCGGCGATGCGGACCACCTCGTCCAGGTGCAGCGGCTTGAAGAGCACGATGTCGTCCACCCGGTTGAGGAACTCGGGGCGGAAGCTCGTGCGCAGCTCCTGCATCACCGCTCGGCGCGCCTCCTCCCTGATCTCACCCTGCGGTGTGATACCCTCCAGGAGGTGCGGTGCGCCGATGTTGGATGTCATGATGATCACCGTGTTCTTGAAGTTGACCGTGCGCCCCTGGCTGTCGGTCACCCGGCCGTCGTCCAGGATCTGCAGCAGGATGTTGAACACGTCCGGGTGGGCCTTCTCGATCTCGTCGAACAAGAGCACGCTGTACGGCTTGCGCCTGACCGCCTCGGTCAACTGCCCCCCCTCCTCGTAGCCGACGTAACCCGGCGGCGCTCCGATCAGGCGCGACACGGCGAAGCGCTCCATGTACTCGGACATGTCGATGCGCACGATGTTCTCCTCGGAGTCGAAGAGCGCCTCGGCCAGGGTGCGCGCCAGCTCGGTCTTGCCCACGCCGGTGGGGCCGAGGAAGATGAAGGAGCCGATCGGGCGGCGCGGGTCCTTGATGCCGGAGCGTGCCCTGAGCACGGCGTCGGTCACCAACCGCACCGCCTCGTCCTGGCCGATCACCCGGCGGTGCAGGATCTCCTCCAGCCTGAGCAGTTTCTCCCGTTCCCCCTCCACCAGCCTCGTTACCGGGATGCCGGTCCAGCGGGCCACGATCTCGGCGATCTCGTCCTCGGTGACCTCCTCCCTGAGCAGCTTTTCCCCTCCCTGCTTGGTTACCAGGGCGGCCTCCTCGTTCCTCAGGGCGGTCTCCAGGCCGGGCAGCTCGGAGTATTTCAGTTTCGAGGCCTGCTCCAGGTTGTAGGCCCGTTCCGCCTCCTCGATGGCGTGGCGCGTCCGCTCGATCTGCTCCCTGAGCCCCTGGATACGCTGGATGCCGAGCTTCTCCGTCTCGTAGCGGGCCCGCATGGCAACGGCCTTCTCGCGGTCCGCTGCCAGCTCCTTGCGCAGCGCCTCCAGCCGCTCGCGGCTGGCCGGGTCCTTCTCCTTCTTCAGGGCCTGCTCCTCGATCTCCAGCTGCATCACGCGGCGCGAGATGGTGTCCAACTCCGCGGGGAGCGAGTCGATCTCGGTGCGCAGCATGGCGCAGGCCTCGTCCACCAGGTCGATGGCCTTGTCCGGCAGGAAGCGGTCGGTGATGTAGCGGTTGGAAAGGGTGGCGGCCGCCACCAGGGAGTTGTCCTGGATCTTGACCCCGTGATGCACCTCGAAACGCTCCCTCAAGCCGCGCAGGATCGAGATCGTGTCCTCCACCGTAGGCTGCTCCACCAGCACCGGCTGGAAGCGGCGCTCCAGGGCGGCGTCCTTCTCGATGTTCTTGCGGTACTCGTCCAGGGTGGTGGCGCCGATGCAATGCAGCTCGCCCCGGGCCAGCATCGGCTTGAGCATGTTGCCCGCGTCCATGGCCCCCTCCGCCTTGCCGGCCCCCACGATGGTGTGCAACTCGTCGATGAAGAGGATGATGCGCCCGGAGGCCTCCTTGATCTCGTTCAGCACCGCCTTGAGCCGCTCCTCGAACTCGCCGCGGTACTTGGCCCCGGCGATCAGCGAACCCATGTCCAGGGCGAAGACGCTCTTGTCCTTCAAGCCCTCGGGGACGTCGCCGCGCACGATGCGCTGGGCCAGCCCCTCCACGATGGCGGTCTTGCCGACCCCCGGCTCGCCGATCAGCACCGGGTTGTTCTTGGTCTTTCTGGAGAGCACCCGGATCACCCGGCGCACCTCCTCGTCGCGGCCGATGACCGGGTCCAGCTTGCCGCTCCTGGCCATCTTTACCAGGTCGCGGCCGTATTTCTCCAGGGCCTCGTAGCTGGCCTCCGGGTTGGCGGACGTGACCCGCTGGCTGCCGCGCACGTCGGTGAGGGTCTTCAGGAACCGCTCCCGCTCGATGCCGTGGCGTTTTAGCAGCATGCCGGCCGTGGTGGCCTCCCCCTCGGCCATAATCGCCATCAGAAGGTGCTCGACCGAGACGTACTCGTCCTTGAGGCGTTTGGCCTCCTGCTCGGCCGCGACCAAGAGGCGCGACAGCCGCTGTGAGACGTAGATCTTGCCCGGTTCCGCGCCGGGTCCGGAGACGCGTGCCCGCCTGTCGAGCTCCGCTTCGACCTCCTTCTTGAGCACCTCGGGGCGGATGTCCATCCGCGCCAGCAGGCGCGGCACCAGGCCGTCCGCCTGGTCCAGAAGCGCCCAGAGCAGGTGCTCGCCGTCTACCTCGACGTGGCCGAAGGCGACCGCCTTGCTTTGGGCCTCGGCAAAGGCCTCCTGCGATTTCTGCGTCAAACGGTTGAAGTCCATATGATCACTTCCTTTTCGCTGCAATTGTCTTCACTGATTTAGGTAAGCATGGCAGCGCTGAAAGTCAAGGACGGGGAGAATTGGAGTTTCTCCCGGCCACACTTGACGGGGTGCGCGTGCCGCGGTATAAACAAAAATAACTTTCATTTAAACAGTGGTGACACGTTATGGAGCAGGAACAGGGAAGGGAGATCCTCAGGCGGTTGCGCCTCAAGGTGACCCCGCGGAGGCTGGAGGTGATGCGCTGTCTCGGGGAGGAGCAGGCGTACCTCTCCGCCGAGGAGGTCTGGAACCGCATCCGGCCAGTCCTCGGCAGCATCGGGCTGCCCACGGTGTACCGCATCCTCGACGAACTGGCCGAGGCCCAGGTCGTCACGCGCATATTCCGCTCCGACCGCACGCAGTACTATTTCCTCTGTCCCAATCAGGAGCATCACCACCATTTCATCTGCGAGTCATGCCGGCGCGTGGAGGATGTCGACCGCTGCAACCTGGATGGCGTGGCCGGTGAGATCGCGCGGCGTTCCGGCGGTCTGGTCACCTCCCACATCCTGCAGATCAACGGCGTGTGCGGCGAGTGCAGCAGGCTCGGAGAGGGAGGGAGGGGCCGGGATGCCGCATGAAATAGTCACAACGGAACGCCTCGCCTGCAGCTACCGCGCGGGGCGGGTGCTGGAGGATGTCTCCATAACGGTCGCCGCCGGTGATTACGTAGGCGTCGTGGGACCCAACGGCTCCGGCAAGAGCACGCTGGTGCAGGCCCTGATCGGGCTGGTTCCGATCAGCGCCGGCACGGCATCGCTCTTCGGCGTCCCCAGCGGGAGCTTCGCGGAGTGGGGCAGGATCGGCTACCTGCCGCAGAGCCTGCGCCTGCTGAATCCGATGTTCCCCGCCACGGTGGCCGAAACGGTCGCCCTCGGCCTGTTGTCGCTGAAGCGTTTCCCCCGCAGGCTGACACGCCACGACCGTGACAGGGTGGCCGCCACCCTGGAAGGTCTCGGCGTTCACGACCTCAGGCACAAGATGATCGGCGAGCTCTCCGGCGGCCAGCAGCAGCGGGTCCTGCTGGCGCGGGCCCTGGTGAACGATCCCGAGCTGCTGATCCTGGACGAGCCCACGGCGGCGCTCGACCCCGAGACACGTGAGCGTTTCTATGAGTTGATCGCCGAAATGAACCGTTTGCGCGGCGTAACCGTGCTGCTCGTGACCCATGATGCCGGGGCCATCGGCCGGCATGCCACCAAGATGCTCTACCTGGACAAGCGGGTCATCTTCTACGGCAGTTTCGAGGAGTTCTGCGGCTCGGAGGAGATGTCCACGATCTTCGGGGCGCACTCGCAGCACCTGATGTGTCACCGGCATTGAGGCAATTTTGAATTGTGAATTGAATTCAAAATCAAGAATTCAAAATCCAAAATCTATATGTCGCTCCGTGGCAAGGATGTAACAATATGAATCTTCCGGAAATACTATCCTACGGCTTCATCCAGCGCGCGCTTCTGGCGGGGACGCTGATCGCCGTGCTCTGCTCGGTGCTGGGGGTGTTCCTGGTCCTGAGGCGGCTGTCGCTGATCGGTGACGGTCTGGCCCACGTCACCTTCGGCAGCGCCGCCATCGCACTGGCCCTCAAGCTCTATTCGGCCGCCTCGCTGCTGGTATCGCTGCCGGTGGTGCTGCTGGCGTCGCTGGGGATCCTCAAGCTGACCGAGAAGGCACGTCTGAGCGGTGACGCCGCCATCGGCATCGTCTCGTCGCTGGGGATCTCGGCGGGGATCATCCTGGCAAGCGTTGGGGGGGGATACAACGTCGATCTGCTCGGCTATCTTTTCGGCAACATCCTCTCCATCACCCAAGAGGAGGTCGCCATTGCCGCGGGGCTGTTCTGCCTGGTGCTGGCCCTCTTGGCGCTCTTTTTCAACGATCTCTTCGCCATTACCTTCAGCGAGGAGCTGGCCAGGGTTTCCGGCATCCGCACCAACGTCATCAATGCCGTGCTGGTGCTGCTCACGGCCCTTTCGGTCGTCCTGGCCATGAAGCTGGTGGGGATCATGCTGATCTCCGCGCTGCTGATACTGCCGGCCGCATCGGCCCTGCAGCTGGCCCGCAGCTTCAAGGCCTGCATCCTCCTGGCGGCCCTCCAGGGGGGCTTTTCCGTCGTGGCCGGGATCTTCGTCTCGTTCGTCACCAACCTTCCCACCAGCGCCACCGTGGTGTTGATCAACCTGGCCCTCTTCGGCTGCGCCTTCCTCGCCCGGCGTCTCATAAATCCAAAAAACGGAAATTGATTCAATAAACAGCATTTGAAACTGCTTTTGCTTGAATGCCTCAGCGCCTGCCGCCCGCCATTTTCCGGCTCTCGGGTGTGCGGCGCAGCATCCACATGAAGAACGGCCCGGTCAACGCGCCGATCCCCAGGCTGGCAAAGGCCAGGCCCCATTCCCCCCTGATCCCGGGCCACGGCTCCCAGCCGCGGAAGGTGTCCAGGACCCAGCCGAAGACGGTGGGCGAGACCATCCCCAGCGAGTATCCGATCAGCGATTGGAGCCCCATGGCCGCACCGAGGTAACCGGGAGCCACCAGCTCGGTCAGGCCGGTGGAGAAGACCGGGGATTCCGCCACCACCAGGTAGCCGTACAGCAGGCCGGCAGCCAGGGTCAGCCAGAGGTTGGTGTTGATCAGCCAGCCGAAGCCGAAGGAGAACAGGGCGCTGGCCAGCATGACCATGCTGACGGTGGCGGTCCGGCCGATGCGGTCCGAGAGGGTGCCGGTGATGGCGGTGGCAAAGGCGCCGATGCCGACGATTACAGCGGCGATGGTGGAGGCCATGCCCGTGGCGTACCCCTTCTCCGAGCCCCAGCCGATCAGGGCGGCGGTCAGGAAGGGGGCCAGCCAACTGCGCATGCCGTACATCTCCCACATGTGGGCGCCATAACCGAGGATCATCAGCAGCGCCGGCCGGTTCGCGGCGATCTCGCCGCCGTAGCCGGCCGCGCTTTGCATATGCCGGGCCGGCCGGTATCCCCTGAAGACCGGGAAGGAGAGCAGGGCGCCGGTAAACACGGCGGCGGAGCAGATCAGGAAGGCGCTGCGCCAGTCGTACAGGTCGGTCAGCCACCCGGTGACCGCCAGCGACAGGGAGGCGCCCAGCACCAGCGAACCGACGTAGATGCCGATAGCCTGTCCCCGCTTGGACGGTTCGAAGCGTTCCGCCACCAGCTTGAGCCCCGGCATGTAGGTGCCTCCCATGCCGATGCCCGTCAGGGCGCGAAAGAAGAGACCGCTGGTGAAATCGTGGGCGTAGAGGGCGAAGAGCATGTTGGCGGCGGCGGACCACAGAGCGGCGGTAATGAAAATCCGCTTGGTGTTCATCCGGTCGGTGAGGGCGGAGAGGATCACGCCCGAGGCGATGTAGCCCAGTTGATAGACGGAGAAGATCATGCCGGCCTGGGTGTTGCTCATGCCCCACTCCTGTCTCAGTATGGGGAGGACGGCGGAATAATTGATAAAGACCAGCATGATGAAGATCTGGCAGGTGCAGAGCAGAAAGAGCCAGCGCGAATCCGGACCGGAAAGGGGTGTTTTCATGGAAACAGGTCGGCATCCCGGAACAGGGTGCCGGCGCGGTCCTTGTCCGAGATCGTCGGCTCACCGGACAGGGGCCACTCAATCGCCAGGTCGGGGTCGTTCCAGGCTATGCAGCGCTCGTACTCCGGCGCCCAGAAGTCGGTGGTCAGGTAGAGGAACTCGGCTGACTCCGAGGTGACGCAGAAGCCGTGGGCAAAGCCCTGCGGCACCCACATCTGGAGCTTGTTCTCCGCCGAGAGCCGCATGCCGACCCAGCGGCCGAAGGTTGGGGAGCCGCGGCGGATGTCGACGGCCACGTCGAAGACCTCGCCGGCAATGACCCGCACCAGCTTTCCCTGGGGGTGCTGGATCTGGTAGTGCAGGCCGCGCAGGACACCGCCCGCCGAGCGGGAATGGTTGTGCTGGACGAAGCGGACGTCCAGTCCGGTTCGTTCGCGCCAGATCCGCTCGTTGAAGCTCTCGTAGAAAAAGCCTCGCTCGTCGCCGAAGACCTTCGGCTCGATGACGAGGACGTCTGGTATGCTGGTGGGGATGATGTTCATTGGTCGCTCCCTGGTTGAAGTCTTCCTGAATCCGTGACGCCTTCATGGTCACTCGGTCATCACGGCTTCAGGGTTACATACACGGCTCCCTTTTCTAGCAAATAAGCGGCGGATGCCGCAAGAGATACTTTTTTGCGCGCAATGTTCCCGGCGGGGTGGATTTTTTTCAAAAAACGGGTATGATTGTCGCCATGATAACTTCAACGATCCTGAACAACGGCGTGCGGGTCATCACCCAGCGCGTCGAGCACATGCACACCGTCTCCATCGGTATCTGGGTGGCCAACGGCACGCGGCACGAACCCGCCGAGGTGAACGGCGTCGCCCATTTCATCGAGCATCTCCTCTTCAAGGGCACCAAGCGCCGCACCGCGCGGCAGGTATCCCTGGAGATCGACTCCATGGGCGGCATCCTGAACGCCTTCACCGGCCACGAGTACGTCTGCTACTACGCCAAGGTGCTGGCCCAGTTCCTGCCACGCGTGACGGACCTGCTCACGGACATATTCCTGCACTCCACCTTTCCGGCCGAGGAGCTAGAGCGCGAGCGCAAGGTGATCCTGCAGGAGATCAAGATGCGCGACGACACCCCGGAGGAGTGCATCCACGACCGCTTCCACCAGAATTTCTGGAGCGGCCATCCGCTCGGTTTCTCCATCCTCGGCTCGGAGGAGACGATCGGCGCGCTCTCCCGCGAGGAGATCATCGCCTATAAGCAGAGCCGCTACCATCCCGAGGAGATCATCATCTCCGCCGCCGGAAACGTCAGGCATGAAGAGCTGGTGGTGCTGATGGAGAGCGCCTTCGCGGCCGTTGCATCGGAATGGACCCCCCGCAGGCAGGGGCAGGCGGTCAACTATCCCGGCCGGAGGGTCAACCTGAGCGAGCGCGACCTGGAGCAGACGTTGATCTGCATGGGGACCCGCGCCCTGCCGCAGGACCACGCCGACCGCTATGCCCTGTTCCTGCTCAACACCATCCTGGGAGGCGGCATGAGCTCGCGCCTGTTCCAGGAGGTGCGCGAGAAGAAGGGGTTGGCGTACTCGGTCTACTCCTATGTCATCTCCCACGCCGATTCCGGCTCGCTGGTGGTGTACGCCGGCACCGAGCAGGGGCAGTGCCGCGAGGTGATCGACATCGCCCTGGTCGAGTTGCGCCGCATGAAGCAGGAGCCGGTGCCGCAGGACGAGCTCGATTCGGCCCGCGAGCAGCTCAAGGGAAAGATCCTCATGTCGCTGGAGAGCAGCGACAGCCTGATGACGCGGCTGGCCAAGAACGAGATCTACCTGCGGCGGCATCAGCCGGTGGAGGAGGTCCTGGCCGGTTTCGACGCCGTGAGCGTCAATGATGTCCACAGGCTGGGCAACGACCTGCTCGACGGGACCTGCCTGAACGTGGAGGTGATGGGGAGGACCGAAGGACTGGGCATTACGGCGGAGGGGCTGGAGCTGTAGGCGCTAGATTTGTCACCCCGTCATATTTTCTGGATCCCCAGAAACGAAGAAAGGCCCTCGCTGCGAGGGCCTTTCTTTTGGGGCGGTTTTGTGTTACGTATTGACAGTCGCCGCACGTCAATCTCGCCGAAAGGCAGCCTGTATGAAACGCGAAGGACTGATCATGATCATCTCCGCCCCCTCCGGGGCGGGCAAGACCACCCTCTGCCGCGAGTTGTTGAAGCGCTTTCCCGGCATGCGCGAATCCATCAGCTACACCACCCGCCAGCCGCGCAACGGCGAGGTGCACGGCCGGGATTACTACTTCGTTTCGCACGAGGAATTCCAGGGGATGATAGCGGAGGATGCCTTTGCCGAGTGGGCCGAGGTGCACGGCAACCTGTACGGTACGGCGCTGAAAACCCTGGAGGAGGCCCGCAAAAACGGCGTTGACCTGGTGCTGGACATCGACTGCCAGGGGGCGCGCAAGCTCAAGGAACAGTTTGCGGGGGGGAGCTACATCTTCATCCTCCCCCCCAGCGTGGCCGAGCTGCGCCGCCGGCTGGAGAGCCGCTCGTCGGACGCGCCGGATGTGATCGAACGGCGCATCGAGCGGGCGGCCGAGGAGATCAGGGAGGCGCGCTGGTATGATTACATCATCATCAACGACCGCTTCGAGAGCGCCTTCGAGGAGTTGTCCGCGATCGTCATCGCGCACAGCCGCCTGACCTTCCGCATGTTGGGACAGGTTGCGAAATTGTTTGATATTTGAGGTATAATAAGGTAAAGATATTCTTCATTTATATGCATAACAGGAAGGAGTTTCCATATGGCAAGGGTAACTGTTGAAGATTGTCTGGATAAGGTAGAGAACCGGTTTCTACTCGTAATGCTGGCTTCCAAGCGGGTCAAGCAGCTCTACAAGGGGGCTAAGCCGTTGATCGACCCCAAGAACAACCGGCTGGTGGTGACCTCGTTGCGTGAGATCGCGGCCGGCAAGGTCGGCTACGAACTCGGCAGGAAACAGCGCGCCAACTAACCGCCACACGGGGTGAAATCGCGGTTATACGCGGTTTCACCCTTTTTTTGTCCTGCCTCAGCGGTGTCCACATTTCTTAAACCGAATTGTATTCTATATGATCAGGCTCAACGACATCCTCGACAAGGTGGCGGCGTACAACCCGGCAGCGGATATGAATCTCATCCGCAAGGCCTACGTCTACTGCGCCAAGGTGCACCAGGGGCAGACCCGCCTCTCGGGGGAGCCGTACATCATCCACCCCATGGAGGTAGCCGGCCTGCTGGCCGAACTCAAGCTGGACGTCCCCAGCATCATCACCGGCTTCCTGCACGACACCATCGAGGATACCCTGGCGACATCCGAGGAACTGACCGAGATGTTCGGCGAGGAGGTGGCGGCCCTGGTGGACGGCGTCACCAAGATCAGCAAGATCCACTTCAAGACCAAGCAGGAGAGCCAGGCCGAGAACTTCCGCAAGATGCTCCTGGCCATGGCCAACGACATCCGCGTCATCCTGGTCAAGCTGGCCGACCGCCTCCACAACATGCGCACCCTGGAGTTCCAGCCCGAGACCAAGCAGCGCAGCATCGCCCGCGAGACCATGGACATCTACGCCCCCATCGCCAACCGGCTGGGGATCTCGTGGGTCAAGGTGGAACTGGAGGATCTCTCCTTCCGCTATCTCAATCCTGAGATCTACTTCGACCTGGCGCGCAAGATTTCCCTGAAGAAGAAGGAGCGGGAGGCGTTTGTCGAGGAGGCCAAGGCGATCATCATCGAGAAACTGCTCTCCCACGGCATCCACGGCGAGGTGTCGGGGCGCAGCAAGCACCTGTTTTCCATCTACCGCAAGATGGAGAAACGCAACGTGGAGTTCGAGGAGATCTACGACCTGATCGCCATCCGCATCCTGGTGGACGACGTGCGGGAATGCTACGAGGTGCTGGGGGTGATCCACTCGGCCTGGAAGCCGATACCGGGACGTTTCAAGGACTACATCGCCATGCCCAAGGGGAACATGTACCAGTCGCTGCACACGACGGTCATCGGCCCCCACGGCGACCGGATGGAGGTGCAGATCCGCACCCACGAGATGCACCGCGTGGCCGATGCGGGCATCGCGGCCCACTGGAAGTACAAGGAGGGAAAGGGGTACGACGAGAAGGACGTCAAGCGCTTTGCCTGGCTGCGCCAGCTCCTGGAGTGGCAGCAGGAGCTGCAGGATTCCAAGGAGTTCATGGACTCGGTCAAGGTCGATCTGTTTCCCGAGGAGGTCTACGTCTTCACCCCCAAGGGGGATGTGAAGGGTTTTCCCAAGGGCTCCACGCCGATCGACTTCGCCTATGCCGTTCACACCGACGTGGGCCACCGCTGCGTGGGGGCCAAGGTCAACGGCAAGCTGGTGCCGCTGAAGTACGAGCTGAAAAACGGCGATATCATCGAGGTGATCACCTCGCCCCACCATACCCCCAGCAAGGACTGGCTCAAGATCGTCAAGAGCTCCCGCGCCCGCAACAGGATTCGCACCTGGATCAAGACGGAGGAGCGCAAGCGCAGCATCGTCCTGGGGCGGGAGCTGTGCGAGAAGGACCTGCGCAAGTATTCGGTCAACCTGCAGAAGATCCAGAAGGGCGGCGAATTCAGGAAGGTCGCGGGCGAGTTCGGCTATGCCGGCGACGACGACCTGCTGGCGGCGGTGGGATATGGCAAGGTATCCACCGGCCAGATCATAGGCCGCCTGCTGCCGGGGGAGAAGCTGCAGGAACGGGCCGAACGCAAGGAATCGCGGCTCACTGCGGTCATCAACAGGCTCAAGGGGAAGTCCTCCAGCGCCGTCGAGATCAGCGGCGTCGACGACGTGCTGGTGCGCTTCGGCAAGTGCTGCAATCCCGTGCCGGGTGACGATATCATCGGTTTCATCACCCGCGGCAAGGGTGTCACCATCCATACCTCCGATTGTCAGCTGGCCATGGAGACCGATCCGGAACGGCGCATCGACGTGGCCTGGAACAAGATCAAGAGCGCGGCCCTGCCGGTCAGGATCAGGGTCATCTGCCACGACGTCAAGGGAATCCTGGCCGGCATCACCACGGCCATCACCAACAGCGAGGCCAACATCTCCAGCGCCCATATCCTGAGCACGATCGACGGGCGGGGCGAGAACACCTTCGAGGTGAACGTCATCGACCTGACGCACCTGCAGAAGGTGATGAACGCGATCATGAGGGTTAAAGGAGTGATCAAGGTAGAAAGGATACGACAATGAGACTTGAGACGATTTCAACCGACAAGGCAGCTGCGGCCATCGGCCCCTATTCCCAGGCGGTCCGGGCCGGTGAGCTCATCTTCTGCTCCGGGCAGATCGCCCTTGATCCGGTTAGCGGTGAGCTCGTGCCGGGGGACGTGAAGGCCCAGACAGAGAGGGTGATGGAGAGCATCGCCGCCGTGCTGGCCGCGGCAGGGGTGGGTTTCGACAACGTGGTCAAGAGCACCATCTTTCTGGTGGAGATGGGTGACTTTGCCGCTGTGAACGAGGTCTACGGCAGCAGATTCGGCGACCACAAACCGGCCCGCTCGACCGTGGCGGTCAGGAGCCTGCCCAGGGGGGCGCTGGTGGAGATAGAGGTGGTTGCCAAGGCTTGAAGGCGGTTTTGAGTTGTGAGTTTTGAGTTTTGAGTTGAATATAGAAAAGCCGCGAGCACTCGCGTGCCGCGGCCTTGAAAGCCTTTAACTCAAAACCCAAAACTAAAAACTCAAAACTGCCGTTAGAGCGCCTTGGTGACGTGGCCGGAGCGGATGCAGCGGGTGCAGGCCTTGATGGTCCGGACGCTGCCGTTGTTGACGGCCTTGACCTTCTGCAGGTTGGGGTACCAGACGGTACGGGTCTTGTTGTTGGCGTGGCTGACGTTGTTGCCGAAGCTGGGGCCTTTGCCGCAGATTTCGCATCTTCTCGACATATCTTTATCCCTCCATTGATTACTGAAAAAAATTTTTTACCAGATTCGGGGTGCGGATGCAAGTGAAAAGTGAGGTTAAGGGATGAATATCATCAAGGCCTTCATCACGCTGCTGGTGATTGCGCTCTTAGCCATTGCCGTGCTGTTCATCGACTTTACCTACAAGACCTTCTCCTACCGCCCCCGCGAGGTCAAGGCGGATGCCATCGTGGTGCTGGCCGGCGGCAGGGGCAGGGTAGAGGAGGGGGTGCGGCTCTACCGGGAGCGCAAGGGGAGCTGGCTGTTCTTCATCGGCGTCGCCCCCTCGGTGCGCAGTTCCGACCTGTACCGCCCGCGGCCGGGCGACCCGTCGCCCGACGGGGTGATCCTGGAGAAGGCGTCCCGCAACACCCTGGAGAACGCCATCTTCGGCCGCGACGTAATCATGAGCAAGGAGGTGCGCTCGATCCTGCTGATCACCTCGCGCTACCACATGAAGCGCGCCTCGATCCTGCTGCGCAACGCCCTGCCCAGGGACGTGGCCATCTACGCCTACCCGGTGGACTCGGTCAACCTGAAGGAGGCCTGGTGGCGCCACGGCGGCAGCTTTCAGCTTCTCTTCAGGGAGTTTTACAAGTACTGCATGTTCAGGGTTTTTTTTCTGCTCTCCCCTGGCGAGTTGCGTGAGGGTGGCCTGCCGCGTGCTACGGGTGGTTGAGGCGCTTCCCTAATCCGCGAATATCTGCTACATTCTCGAAAACCCACTTAAACCGAAAGGAAGTCTTTGATGCGATACATCAGCACCCGCGGCGGCATCCAAGCGATCCCCTTCAAGGACGCGGTCATGATGGGGCTGGCCACCGACGGCGGCCTGCTCCTGCCCGAATCCTACCCGGCGATTACCCCTGAAGAGATCTCCTCCTGGCGCGGCCTTTCCTACCCCGAGCTGGCCTTCAGGATCATCTCCCGTTTCGTCACGGACATCCCGGCCGACGACCTGCGGGCGCTGATCGACCGTTCCTACGCCGGCTTTGACCATCCCGAGGTTACGCCGGTGGTGCACAAGGACGGGGTCTGGATACTGGAGTTGTTCCACGGCGTGACCCTGGCGTTCAAGGACGTGGCCCTGCAGTTCCTGGGCAATCTGTTCGAGTACATCCTGGCCGAGCGGGGGGA
This sequence comes from Deltaproteobacteria bacterium, assembly GCA_016182975.1. Lineage (GTDB taxonomy): Bacteria > Desulfobacterota > Desulfuromonadia > Geobacterales > Pseudopelobacteraceae > JACPFJ01. The sequence continues at coordinate 16,902 of JACPFJ010000018.1, read as the reverse complement.
AAGGCTAAACATCGTCGGGGCCACCTCGGGCGATACCGGCAGCGCCGCTATCCATGGCGTACGGGGGAAGAAGGGGATCAACATCTTCATCCTGCACCCCCATGGCAAGACCTCGCCGGTGCAGGCGCTGCAGATGACCACCGTAACCGACGTCAACGTCCACAACATAGCCATCCGCGGCACCTTCGACGACTGCCAGGACATGGTCAAGGCGCTCTTCAACGACCTGGAGTTCAAGGAGAAATACTCCCTGGGCGCGGTCAACTCCATCAACTGGGCCAGGGTGCTGGCCCAGGTGGTCTATTACTTCTACGCCTGGCTGCGGGTGACGGAGGGGGGCGGGCAACAGGTCTATTTCTCCGTTCCCACCGGCAATTTCGGCGACATTTTCGCCGGTTACGTGGCCCGGCGCATGGGGCTCCCCATCGCCAGGCTCCTGCTGGCCACCAACGAGAACAACATCCTGACCCGCTTCATCAACGACGGCGATTATTCCCTGGCCAAGGTGGTCTCCACCGTCTCCCCCTCGATGGACATCCAGCTGGCCTCCAACTTCGAGCGCTACCTCTTCCACCTCTACAGCGGGGACCCTGCCCGCGTGCGGGGAGCGTTTGCGGAGCTGCGCGAAAAGGGGAGGATCGCCTTCTCGGCCGCCGAGATGGAGCAGGTGCGGCGGGATTTCTGTTCCCAGACGGTGGATCAGGCGCAAACGATAGAAACCATCGGAAAATTCCATAAGGAGACCGGCTACCTGCTCGACCCGCACACCGCAGTCGGGGTACGGGCCGCGCTGGAGCTGCTCCCCGCCGACGCGGCCCGCGTCTGCCTGGCAACGGCCCACCCGGCCAAGTTCGGCGAGGCGGTAGAGCGGGCCATTGGCGCGCCGGCGCCGGTACCCCCCGCCGTCGCGGCGCTGGAGGGGCTCCCTACGCGCTGCGAGGTGATGGAGGCCGACCTGGAGCGGGTCAGGGAGTTTGTCGTCAGCAACGTGGGGTAGGGCGGATTGGAAAATATTCCTGCCAATCAGGCATCACGGATTCAGAATATCTATTTTCCTGTTGACAAAACGCTCATCTCTTGGCATTTATACAAGCCCGACGCGGGAATAACTCAGTGGTAGAGTGTCAGCTTCCCAAGCTGAAGGTCGCGGGTTCGAATCCCGTTTCCCGCTCCAAAAAATCAAGGGGTTACAGCTTTTAAAGTTGTAACCCCTTTTGATTTTTCAAACCATGTAACCTCTGGTGTAACCTCCAGTTGGGTTGCTAGGTTACTCCTTTCTCAGCTTTTCATGCCATTTCACGAAAATATTCTCCAAAAGGATAGATCTCAAGTCAGTACTCATCCGGAAACAAGATGGTAGTAACCGACCGGTCCCGTTCCGTGATGATCCATATCTTGGGCAGGCCTTCCTTTTCGTAGGCTGAGAACAACCTTTCTCCTTCCAACAAAGCACTTTCGTTTGCTACCCGGTCCTCATCACAGAGATCACCCCAATCGCCGGACAAGTGCCGGCGCAAGGACAGGCTGACATGCTTGGCAAATTCATCGTTGCGGTCAATGAGCTCAAACACTCCTCTGGTCACGACCAGTTTCCCCGGTGGAAATTTCATGACGCACACCTCCTTCCGGTGGACTCGTTCCCTCTGGTCAGCAGTCCCTCCATAATCCCGAACATGGCTGCTGGGAGTTCCCGGATTGATTCGATGATCCTGTGGTTGTCCCAGAAGTGCCGGACATTCTCATCAATGATGCCGATGGCGGCAATCTCGATTCCGTCCCGCATGGCTTTCCGGGTTGCGGCCGTGGTATCAACTTCGCTATCGGGGCTGCCGTCGGTAAGGATCAGCATGATCTTTCGAGGTTCCGGGCGCGCAAGTAACAGAGCCCGTGCCGCCCAGATCGCGTTGTGAGTCGGGGTGCCGTTGACCGGCCGGTGATTGAAATTCTCCGAGAGCGGCTTCCGGCCGAACTCCACCAGAAGGTTAACATCCGGTTGCTGATCCTTGCCGCTGAACTCCAGGGTACAGACGGCTACTCCCTTAAGCCCGAACAGCGTAGTGTGGAGAGCGAAAGCCGCAGCATTGGCGACCTCATACGAATCACACATGCTGCCTGACAGATCCAGCAACACCATGACGGCGGTGTTGATCTCAGCCGTTTCCACCTTCCTGCTGAAAATCCTCGGATCACCGGTCTCCAGCCACGGCAGACGTCTCGATACCAGTTTCCTGCCGGAGAGACCATACGACTTCGGCCGCCTCTTCACCGCCTGCAACATCCCCATGAGCTTTGCCCGCATCCGCGACGATGCCGAGAGCGCCTCCACCTCGTCCAGTCTCCCGTAGGCAGGTTGCAGCCTGCCGATGAAGGGCAGCGTCGGGATCGTGGCCCGCTTGTCATAGGGAACGCTGTCCGCCATCTCGTTCAGTTCCGCCTGGATCAGTCGCGACAGGTCGCCGTAGCCGGTCTTGATCTTGACTATCTGGACGATCTGCTCCGGCGTGGGGCGACAGCCGCCCCCGTTCCCTCCGGCACCATCTGCCTGAACGCCGCCATCATCCTCCTGACCGCGCTTGTCGGGCTGTTGCGTATCCTGAACATCAGGCTCAACAGTGCCGCCATCGTCTCCCGGCTGTTGCTGGCTGCCTGTTGCTTCATGAGAGTTGTCCGGCTCCTCCTGTTCTTCCTGTTGCCCTTGTTGCTGTTTGGATTGTTGCGGCAGCGGTGGTGCTTGTTGCTGAATCAGCAGGTCGATGAGCTGTTGCGCCATGGCTGTTGCCTCTGCGGTGTTGCGGAGCTTCGGGATGTCCTTGATGATCGCCGCCACCTCGTCGATGAAGTCCGGCCCGAAGGCATCGTCCATGATCTCGTCGCATAACGGTTCGAGGGTGAGGATGGACTGTTGCCGCAACACCCGGCCGAAACCATGCACCATCACCTTGCCGAGAAGCGCCTGGGGAAGGTCTTTCGGTTCCAGGCTCCCCTTGTTCACGTAATGGGTCGTAACCGCCTCCAGGTTGAAACAGGTTCCCGGCCGATCCTTGATCGTTTCCCGATCCACCCTGATGTCCTCGATCACGTTCATCATGTCGCCGAGGAGGCCGTCCGGCCGGTCTCCCCTGGTGTAGTTCTTGTGGCCAACCTCGTGAAACACGAGGCCGGTCATGAGCATTCTTCCGAGCGGTGTGGCCGGCATCCGGGCAATGTTGATGTGGGTGCCGTCCGTCGTACAGTAGGAGGTGTTGCCTCCTACCGTTATCTTTATGTTCGCATCCCGGCCCAGCGTCATGGCCAGACCGGCGAGTTCCTGATCGCGCATCATGGCAGTCTCTCCTTTTAGAAGTCCCAGGTGATGGGGGCAACCTTGCCGGTATGTTCCGAAACGTCCGCCTCTTTGCCATCCGGGGTTTCATCACAGGTTTCCTCTTCGCTCTCCGGTCTCTGTTGTACGACCCGGCCCATGTTTGCCAGTTGCCGGCCAAGAAGACCTGCGAGCATGTTCAGGTCGGTCCCCTTGATGGGTCCTTCTGTCGGAATTTTCGCCAAGGTATCGTCAATGGCCTGGATCGTTTCGCCGATGGAAGGATCGAGGAACAGGAGACCTACCAGTTTGGCCCGGATGGTCTTGATGGGGCGAAGCGCCTTCTGGGAGATTTCCTTCTTGCCGACGAAAGAGTTGTCGTAGGCGCGCCGGGCAGCAACCCGGACCTCGTGGCACATTTGCCCATAGAGGCTGTTCACCTCCTCGTCGAGCCCGTTGTCCATGACCTCTGCCGGTGGTCTCGCCTCGAATGCGGCGTAGTTGAACGAGATGGCCTTGTCGATGTAGGAGGGAGAGTCGATGGCCCCCCGAATGATCTGAGCCCACTCGGGCGGATTCTCGGCGACCCACTTCTCCACCTCCTCCTGATATACCGACAGGAAGTTGGCCTTGGCGGTCTCGAATTCATCCTTCACCTTCTTCAACTCGCTGCTCAACGCTTCGATCCGTTCACGGGGGATGGCATAGCCACAGCCGCCGAACCGGACACCGTTGTACAGGCAGAGCTTCCTGGCCGATCTTCGCAGCTTGCTGAAGATCCGCAACGCTTTCGGAGAAATGATCCGCTTGCTCCCCAGGGTCGCCAGGGTTCCGGGCGGGAGTTTGCCGACATCAATGCCGGTGAGGGCAAGGTCTGCCTTCTTGATCGCCTTGCGCCCCTGATAGAGGGAGATGTTGAGGACAACGAGGTTCATCTGGTCGAGAATGATCTGTGTGGTCTGCATATTGTTTTGCCTCCTGGTAATGAGTTGAGTGTTGTCCGTGCTGGTCGTTAAAAGTCCCACTTGATGGCGGCGTCCGGCGCTTCCTTGCCGTCGAATACCGGCTCAGGTGGCGGTTGTGACCTCTTCTTCGGTGCCGGGGCAGGCGTAGCAGCAGGTGTTTTGTGCCGCTGGCTTTCCCATCCCAGACGGGGGTGATACTCATCCACCTTCTGGTACCGGTTCTGGCCGTTCACCTTCTTGGCGATAATCTGTTGCAGCGCCGCCATGTCACCCTTCTTCCCGGCGTGCTGGTTGATATGGCCGGTCTTGCCCCAATAGGTGTGAATCTCCCCCTGGGGTGTCACCGACCCGACCCAATCTTTGCTGCCGGTGGCGGTGGCGGCCCGGAGATGGATGGCAAAGGTGGTGTTAGGTTGCAGCTTCGGGATCATGGCTTCACCCCCTCGATCTGCGGGGCCGGGACGCCGAAGTTGGTCTGGATCAGGGTGTGCAGCATGGCCCGGACATGGGGATCGACGCCGTTGCCGAACGCCTTGTCAAAGGCATGATAGAGGGGCGGCACGTCCTTGCGGTTCCATGCCTGGATAAGCTTCCGTCCCCAGCGGAGCAGGTCCCTGATGGAAATCGGGCCGGGACAGTTGCCGTCCAGGTAGGCCTGCCTGATGTCGGCGGCAGTCTTCACCATCGCTTTCATGATGTTGGCCTGAAGCTTCCCGGTGAAAGTGTTTTCCAGGATCTTCTCCTCAACCTCCGATGGGGGATAGGTCATCTCCCACTTCTCGAAACGGTTCATGGAAGCCAGGTTGAAGATGTTCGTGGCGGTATAGACATCGCTCCCCTGACCGTCGCCGCGTGTGTTGGCGGTGGCCGCCATGTAGATGCGGGTTGCCGGTCTGATGATGGAGCCGTCATCAAGGGCCACGACCTCCCGTTCCAGCATCCGGTGACACGCCATGATGACCTCCGGGTTGTAACCGTCGATCTCGTCGAAGATGATGGCGTAGCCCTTCTCATAGGCGAGCAGCAGGTTGCCGGGGACAAAGACGGTGTTGCCGCTTCGCAGTTGTACCCGGCCCAGGATGTCGTCCGGTTCGGTAGATGACTTGGCCGAGACGATGACCGCAGGGATGTGCAGTGCGGCAAAGACGTTCTTCAAGGCGTCGGTCTTGCCGCAACCGGTCGGTCCGGAGATCCAGAGCGGGTCGGGATTCGGTTCCGTCAGCCATTCAATGAAGTCTTTGGCTATCCGGGCATCCCAGACATAGCCGGGTGTAGATTTCGGCACCAGCGGATGTCCCGGCAGGAATCCAGAAATGGGCAACTGGGACGGAAACCCGAAAACCGTCTGCACAGTGTATGAGGCGGGAATCAGGTTGCTTTCGGTGCTCAGTTCCTTTGACCTGCTCACAGGAGCCCCCTTTCCGAAAACGACACGTACTGGCCGTTACCGATGATGATGTGGTCGAGAACCGGTATCCCGATCAGCACTCCAGCCTCTTTGAGGCGATTGGTGATGTTTAGGTCTTCACTGCTCGGTGTCGGGTCGCCGGTGGGGTGGTTGTGAACCAGGATGATCGCCGCTGCCGAACTGAGCAGGGCGGACTTCAGCACCTCGCGGCTATGAACCACACACTGGTTGAGGCTGCCGCTGGCAATCCGGTCGAGACAGACGATCCGGTTCTTACCATCGAGATGCAGGGCAAGGAAATGCTCCTTCGTCTCCAGGATCAAGTCCCTAAACATCTCGAATACCTGTTTAGGTGAGGAGAAGCGTTTGGCGTCGCTCCAGGCCGGCCAGTCCTCCCGGATCACCTCCCGGCTGAAGACCACCTTCATGACCCGCAGTCGCAGGGTCTTGGTCCGGGAGTCGCGAATAAACTCTTTGATGTTGTTTTCCATGTGACCTCCAAAAGAAAGCGCCCTTGAATCATTCGTCCAAGGGCGCTGTGATGTGGTTGTTGTGGTTATCAACTCGTGGCCGGGGGAGCCTGTTTGCATTCCAACTTTACGTAGCCGGCCCGTTCCTTCAAGACGGCGTCGTAGATGTCCGGGTACATGAGCCGCAACCGGTCGCCATCGACGATCAGGCTGGGGTCAACGAACGAGGCTATCAGATCGACCGTGTCAGATCTCCCTTTGAAGACCGGGCCAGTGAATTCCAGCAACTCCTGCCTGATACCTTTCATCTCCCTTTCCGCAAGCCGTTTGGTGCTGTTCAACTCGGCGTACTTCATCGCCATGGTCTCTATCTCCGGTGGCAGTTCCACTTTCGGCAGGCTCATGGCCGGGCAGTCGGAGCGGTAGGGGCAGAAGGAACAGTTCCGGGACACGGAGGGCCGGGCTTCGTCCCGTTCTTCCAGACAGTCAATCAGGTGCAACGCCTTGTTGACGAGGTAGTTGAAAGTGGCGTCGTCATACTCGTAGCCGTTGAACTGATGAATCTCCCCAGCGTTCAGGTCGATGGCCAGTACCGAACCGCCGATTTTTCCCTGGGGGTACTGGATGCGGAGCAGGCCAAGCTGGAAATGGAGCTGGTCGATCCATTGGGGGTAGGGCTCGTCGGGAATGCTGCTGACCGACTTGACCTCGACCACATGGAGTTCGTGACTCCCGTCCAGATCGGCATAGAACAGGAAGTCTATGTGCGCCTTCAGAGGATATTGGGGATGGCGCACCTCGACCTGAGTGTCGAACAGATCCTTTACGCCGCCTGCCACGAAGATGTTCTCGATCAAGGTCTCGGCGATGTGTCCCCGGCTGAATTTCAGCAGGGTGCTGACGTTGGGTGTTTTGGGGGTCTTCCGTTGCAGGTAGACCTTCCTGGCGCAACTGCCCACATCGCTGGAGCCGATGTAGAGTTTGCGGTTCCCCAGTTCCGCGCTCTTGTTGCGGTTCAATGCCAACACTGCCGTATCGAAAAATGCTGCGATATCCATAATGAGCTCCTTCCTTAACAGGTTTCTTCGTTTCTGAATTTGAAGACCCAACGCTTCAATTCCGACGACCAGCGAAACCCGGCCGCCCTCAACATCTCTTTCCTGTCGAACGAGGTGGCCGAGATGGTGCCGTCTGCTCCGTCAAGGCTGAAGTCGTAGGCGATCTGGTTGGCCTCAAGAAGGTCGATGACATTGAGGGCGATGTCATGAACAATCTGCCCCTGTAACGATGTCGGAGGTTCGGAGAAACCATCCTCGTATTCCGGCACCTGCTCAACCGGGGGAGCGGAAGGGGTTGCTGTCGTTTCAATGGGTTTGGACCGTGGTTGTCTGGCAGTGGATGCCCCAGCCGGTTGCGGCCTGATGCTGGCGAGTTGGGGCTTCTCTCTCGTGTACTCGCCTTCGATGGCGATCCCGCCGTCAGCCAGTTCGACACCGGCTCCCAACTCTTCGGGACTGTAGACGCCGTGGATGTTGAACGCCTTGCGCAGGGCCTGGCTTTCGGCAACCTTCTTCAACATGGTCTCCGGTTTTTCGGCCCAGAACCTAGTGGGCGCTCCATCATTGGTCCTCTGACAGTATTCGTTGTAGGCAACCTGGACAGTGAATGGCTTGTCGGTATCCTTACGCCAGACGGAACACTCGGCCACCAGTTGACGCTTGACGACCCACTGGCCGTTCTCCAGTTGTGGGATTTCCCGGATCGTGGCTGTTGTCTCGATACCGGCGAACTGATTGGTGCGGTGCGCGATGGACAGGAAGCCGTCCCGTCCCACCATCGGCTCCACTTTGTTCACCCACCGGTCGCCGATCTTCTGGCGGCGACTCACAAAGAAGATCTCCTTGGTGATTGGGTTCAGGCACAATTCTCGTGCCACGGAGAAACAGTAGGCCTGTTCGACCTTGCTCGTCCCTGCCGGGAAGAGTTGTGCTTCGATGACAGCCAACTGTTCCTTGTCGAAGTCATACTTCACTATTGCGTTGCTCATGATGCGGTACTCCTTTCTTGTTGTGATGTTGGTTTGCTGCTGCAACTTCGTGCGAATTCGTGTTTGCTGGGCTCTCTCACCCCCTTTAACGACAAAGGCCCGAACCGGTATGGTCAGGGCCTTTGTCTCTGTTGTGTTGTTTGATGAACGTCGTGGTTGCGGCGCAGGTGCGTGTTCAAGTGGTCATGGTGGCCTCCTCCTCATCCTGTTGGTGTCGATGTCGATGGTGTAGCCGTTGGACTCCAGAATCGACCAGAGGCGCTGAATGATGTAGTGGAGGTTCTGGACATCGAAAGCGCCGATTTGATACTCGGTAATGGACCCGGTTACGGTCTCGATGCTTCTGATTGCTCCCGCAACGGCCAGCAGTACCTTGCGGTCGGTCTGTCCATGTCGTGAATGGAGTAAACTCATGGTGTGGTCTCCTTGGATCATCAACCATCCGATTCGCAATGGCGCAATGCCTTGAACCAAGGCGCACTCATCCCTCGTGGCGGAAATTTCCGTCAGGTGTCTGGCATGAAGATCGAATCGGTTGTTGGTGGAAAATGAATTGAAGGGAAACATCGCGAAAGCTGGTTATGAAAGAAGGGTCAAGCCTTGCATGCCATCGGGTTGCCGGATCAGGAAATGTCTTCCCTGGCAAAGCCAATCCGGCCGGCGCTGCCGAAACGTTTCATGCGGCTGGCAAGTTCTTCCCTGGCAATGTCTGTCAGGGTCTTACCGTCAATGGTAATCATGCCACGATAGGCCAGCAGGCGCACCGTTCGTTCGATCACCAGACGGATCTCACCGCCGGTCAGCCCCAGATCAGCCAATTGTGAAATATCTACATTCTTTGCCAATCGTTTCATCGGCAGGTGACTCTTCCACAGTTCCATCCGTAACGCCCTGTCAGGCGGCGGCAACTCCAGCTTGTAGGTGAACCGTCTGCTGAAGGCTTCGTCCAGCAGATCGCGACGGTTGGTGGTCGCCACCAGGATGCCGGAGAATCGTTCCAGCCCCTCCAGGAACAGGTTCTGCATGTTGTTGTTCATACGGTCAACCGCATTGCTTCCTGCATCACGGGCACCGAGAAGTTGATCGGCCTCGTTTAGCAGCAGGACCGGAGACCTTTCCAGATCTTGTTGAATGTCGTCATAATCATCGAAAATGCGCCGCACGTTCTGCTCGCTTTCTCCAACCCAGCAACTCAACACTCTGGCTGCGTCGATTTTGAGTAACGGAAGTTTCAATTCACTGGCAAGATATTGGGCGGTCAAGGTCTTGCCGGTTCCCGGTGGGCCGTAGAGCAACACGGTGCTGCCGGTCGGTGCTCCCCATGCCGTAGGCAATGATGCCTGCCATTGCTCTCGGATTTGTCGCCCCTTCTTGGATTCACTGAATATGAGCGACCGGAGTGCCTCCATGACCAGCGGCGGTAATTTTACGGAAGACCTTTTCACTTTTGGTTCTTCAATGTCAAAGAGAGTGTTCTTCCTGACCTTGCTTATCAGCTCCTGGGTTGTGCCTTTGTAGCGGTTTTTCCCGAGAAGAGCCCTGATACCCACTTGGGTTAGTTTGACTCCCTCGCCGAATGAACCGCGAGCCCCTTCCACGAGCCGCTGCCGCATCAAATTGCTGTTCTTCCCATACAAGTGCTCCTGCATCAGCTTCTGACAAGCACGTCCTTTGGCAAACAGTTGTGACACCTCGGCAGGGTCGCCAAATTCGTAGTCCAGTTCACCATCCCGCATTCCGAGCAGTCCGACCAGGGCCAGATGCTGATAGACACTCAGGGAATACTTCTTTAGCGTCTCTGCCGCAGGAAGTGTGCATATTGATGATTCCACTCTCAGGGCAATCCCCCGGAACCATCCATCCGGTTGCAGTTTTGATATATCTGCCTTGTCATCGTTCACCTTCAATTGGTCATGATTGCTAAATATCATTGTCTGCAAGTATGCGTAGACAGCATCCAGATAGGCATCGTTAGAAGCAAATGACTGATTGTATTGTCGATTGGCTCCCATCTCTCTATGGAAGGTGTCACCAAGTTCTATCTGCGCCTGCAACCAGCAGAACGGCGGGTTGTCGATGAACGATTGACCAGGCATTTCAACAAGCCGTATCCAGCCAAGGTCTCTCAATTCTCCAAGGGCATTGAGATAAACAATTGTCTGTTCAGGATCAGACATGATTTTGTCAATAAGGTAATGCCCTTCTGTGGATAAAAATTTAGATAATTTGGCCTTGAGAAGGTATGCAAGTGCTGTGACGGCCTGTAATGACATCGTTTTTAAACAAGACGGTTTGCCGCGAATTGAACCTATAACGCTCTTGAGCATTTCAGACTCATTATCATAAGTGAGAGGGTACTTATCATCGCCTAGTTTGTCGTGTTTGTGTTCCCGAAGCTCCCATCCGTACTTATCTTTTGCATGATAATGGCGTGCAGCAACACACATGAGATACTCTGCCAATTGCATAGAGTCTCCTTTCTTGGATAAATGATGGCGCTTTTGCACAATCATGGGTGTTCTGATAACCCTTCATGACTGCGTAGCTTGTCAGTTGATTTTGAAGTGGAGATTTCGTGATGAGGGTTTGAATGTCTCGAATTACAACACTTATCCCTGTTGCAAATAATGACATTGCTGCGTTTATTATATTTTAAAAGTATCAAAAATACATAAAAACATCAACCATATCAGTGTGTTAAGGTGGGAGTGCTGTTTTTGTCTCTGTGACAACACTTTTGTCAATTCAACCAACCAGGCGTTCTCGTGCAATTGAAGGAGGGTGAATCTATGAAATGCGTTCATAAGTGGTAAACCGGTCTAAAGCGTATAAATGCAGATTTGTGCGGCTAAAAGCGGTTGACAATGAATCTAAATTAGCGTATTTAAAGACAATTTATGCTGCCATAAGTGTACCCAGGCTGCCTTACTCAGTATGCTTGAATGACAGGGATGTACCTCCCATAAGGAATTGACATGGTTGAAATTGATGATCGTTGGCTATCGGTAGACGAAATGTGCAAATACCTTGGTGTTAGCAGTGACACTATATACCGCTGGATTGACCGATTCAGCATGCCTGCCCATCGCATGGGACGCCTTTGGAAGTTCAAGAAAGACGAAGTGGACGGGTGGGTAAAAGCTGGGGGTGCAACCGAGCAGAATAAAGGACCCAAGACCGAAAATGAGTAAAGATAAATACAACATGTCGTTTACCACTGGCGGCCTTTTTCATGTCGAATCGATTAAGCTGGCCAAGATATTTCTTGAAACCAATGACTGGGATATCGTTCGGGAAAATGTTCTTGCCAATAATTTGTTGCAATCAAGAACCATGAACACCTCGAAGCGTAACTTTCGTGAGATTGTGTCACGGTTAAAATGTCTCTCCCCAGATGAGCTTTATTTGCTTGTCGACAGTAACCTTCAGGACCAAGGATATATTCTTTGGGTGGCTGTTTGCCGCCGCTACAAGTTCATTGCAGAATTTGCGATAGAAGTTCTTAGGGAGAGGTATATCAGTTTGAAGAACGATCTTCATAATGATGAATTTGATTATTTCTTTAACAGAAAGTCAGAGTGGCATCCTGAACTAGATATGATTAGTTCATCAACCAGACTCAAATTGCGGCAGGTACTTTTCAAGATCCTGCGCGAAGCAGATCTTTTGACCTCTAACAACATCATTCACACCGCTATGCTCAGCCCCAGACTACTGAATCAAATATCTTGTAGTAGTTATCAGGATGTTTTGCACTTTCCTGTTTTTGAATCAGATTTAAGGGGGATGTCACAGTGAATACGGACGTTACGAAAATGTCCATGCAGGATAGATTCCAGCACCTCTTCGCCGTGATTTCAGGACAGCGATTTCTCAAGAAGCAAGGTCTTGGAAATGAGGTGCCGTTTTTTATCTGTCCCTATAGGCCGGAAGATGCCATTGAAATGGAACGGCTTCAGCGTCAGTTGACTAATCGTTTGGAACAAGTTGGCGTTCGAATACTGGAGATCAACCTTTATGATCTGTCTATTGAAATCCTCAAAGAACGAGGGATTTGGGGACAGATCCTTGAGATGGAAGAATCCGTCTCCAAGGAACAACTCAAAGAGCTGCTGCAAGGGGTGCTGGACCCCGAGGCACATCTTGTTCCTGCAATTGCCGCCAAGCTGACCGTCACTGATTTTGAGGTTCTTTTTCTTTCAGGGGTTGGAGAGGTATTCCCCTATATCCGTTCCCACAACGTGCTGAATAATTTGCAAAGCACAGCGAAAGAGAAGCCGACCGTCATGTTTTTCCCAGGTGCGTATACCCATTCGCTCGAATCCGGAGCATCACTTGATCTTTTCGGTCGGCTGCATGACGACAAGTATTATCGTGCGTTCAACATCTTTCACTGCGAAGCATAAACGAGGCAAACGTGATGACTCTTAAGACAATTTTCAATAAGCCGGTTGATCGCCCAATAGAAGGAGTCATCAAAGCCGATGATGAAGCGAGCCTTCGCCTTGAAATAGAAGAATATGTACTCACCAACGAGGTTGAGAAACGGCTTGAATCATTCCTGGACGCCTACAACAACTATGAAGGAGCCAATGGTGTCTGGGTGTCAGGATTCTTCGGGTCCGGTAAGTCGCATCTACTGAAAATGCTGGCGCTGCTTCTGGAGAATCGCCAGATTGACGGTGCAGCGGCTCTCGATTTATTCTTGCCCAAGTGTGGAAATAACGAAATTCTTCGGGGTGATCTCAAGCGTGCAGTCGGCATCCCTGCGAAGAGCATCCTTTTCAATATCGACCAGAAAGCTGATGTCATCAGCAAAACGCAGATCGATGCTCTCCTGGCTGTATTCGTCAAGGTATTTGATGAAATGTGCGGCTACTACGGCAAACAGGGGCACATCGCGCAATTCGAACGAGACCTCGACAGCCGGGGTCTCTTTGAGCAGTTTAAGACTATTTATGAATCCGTGGCGGGACGACCTTGGCATAAAGGTCGTGAGCAGGCCCTGCTGGAGGCCCAAAATATCGCCAAAGCTTATGCGCAGGCGACCGGTGGCGACGAAACATCGGTTATGGGCATACTCGATAAATACCGCAGCCAGTACCGGGTCTCCATCGAGGACTTTGCCGAGCAGGTGCACGCCTATATTGAAAGGCAGTCACCCACATTTCGTCTGAATTTTTTCGTCGATGAGGTTGGTCAATATATAGCCGAAAACGTAAAGCTCATGACCAATCTGCAAACCATTGCCGAAAGTCTTGCTACCAAAAGCCGAGGCCGCGCATGGGTCATTGTCACTGCCCAGGAAGACATGGGATCGGTTGTAGGCGAAATGGGCAAGCAGCAAGGCAACGACTTCTCCAAGATTCAGGCACGGTTTGCCAACCGCATGAAATTGACCAGTGCCGATGTGGCCGAGGTCATTCAAAAACGCCTGCTTATGAAGAATGACGATGGCGTCCGCCTGCTTTCGGACATCTATCATACGCAAGCAAACAACTTTAAGACCCTGTTCGACTTTGCTGATGGCTCCCAGACTTACCGCAATTTCCAGGACCGAGACCACTTCATTCACTGCTATCCGTTTATCCCGTACCAGTTCGCGTTGTTCCAGTCTGCAATTCAGAACCTGTCTCAGCACAATGCCTTCGAGGGTAAACATAGCTCCGTGGGCGAGCGTTCCATGCTGGGTGTATTTCAGCAGGTCGCAATTCAAATCGGCGACCACGAGATTGGCCAACTCGCCACCTTTGACCTGATGTTTGAAGGTATTCGCACGGCACTGAAGTCCAATATCCAACGAGCCATTCTGCAGGCTGAACAGCATTTAGATAGCCCATTCGCTATCCGACTTCTGAAGACACTATTCCTGGTTAAGTATGTAAAGGAATTCAAGCCGACTCTCAGAAACATGTGCGTACTGATGCTGGACGGGTTTAATCAGGACCTGCCAGGGCTGCGCAAAGGCGTTGAAGAAGCTCTCAACCTTCTCGAACAGCAGACCTACATTCAACGAAATGGTGAAACATACGAATACCTTACTGATGAAGAGAAAGACGTTGAGCAGGAGATCAAAAACACCGAAGTTGAATCCACCGATGTCGCCACAGAGCTGGAGAAAATTGTTTTCGACCACGTGATCAAGCACCGGAAGATCCGCTACGACGAAAATGGTCAGGACTATCCATACTCAAGGAAACTCGATGATCGGTTACATGGGCGGGAGTACGAGCTCGCGATCCACGTTATAAGTCCGTTCCACGAAAATGCAGAAAACGAGTCAATACTGCGGATGCAGAGTATGGGAAGGGATGAATTGTTGGTTTTGATGCCCGCAGATGAACGTCTTGTTCGCGACATACTGATGTACAAGCGGACCGAGAAATACATTCGGCAGAACATATCCATAACCCAGCAAGAGGCGGTCAAACGAATTTTGACCGACAAGGGATTCCAGAATCGGGAGCGCTACGCCGAACTCCAGTTGCGCGTACAGAGTTTGTTGGGCAAAGCCAAGATGATTGTGGCGGGAGGCGACATCGAAGTTGGCTCGGAAGATGCCCAAACGCGGATCATTCGCGGTTTTTATGATCTCATTTCCCGCGCGTATCCGAACCTGCGAATGTTGCGCGGCATCACCTACACTGAAAATGACATCGCCAAGTGCCTCAAGCATTCGCAACAGGGCTTGTTTGGCAACGATGCAACCTCACTGGCCGAGTCCGAGCAGGAACTGCTCGCCTTCATCCAGAGCAACAACCGGGGCGGAGTTCGCACCACGCTGAAGAATCTGCTGGAGAAGTTCGAACGCAAGCCTTATGGCTGGTACTACGCAGCTGTACTTTGCACGCTCGCCAATCTTTGCGCCAGGGGCAAGGTCGAACTTCGGACCGATGGCAATCTCCTTGAGGAGGATGAGCTGGATCGTGCATTGCGCAACACTCATGGCCATGGCAACGTTGTACTGGAGCCTCAGGTCGAGTTTACTGCATCCCAGGTTCGCGCCCTCAAGGAGTTCTATGAGGATTTCTTCGATTCGCCGCCGCGAGCCAACGAAGCGAAAGCCCTCGGCAAGGAAACCGGAATAGCAATGCAGGAACTGCTGCACCAGCTTACTCCGCTGGCAGCCCAGGCGCCACAGTATCCGTTCTTGAGCGTACTTACCCAGGTGCTCGATAAACTAAAAGAATTCACCGCCAAGCCCTATACCTGGCACCTAACCGAACTTGTTCGGCAGGAAGATGCACTTCTCGATATGAAAGAAGGTGTTATCGACCCCGTTCGCAAGTTCATGAGCGGGCCTCAGAAAGGTATCTTCGATAACGCACGGAAGTTTGTGCAGACCCAGGAGCCTAACTTTGCCTACATCGAAGGCGAGGAAGCCACCCAGATTGTCATTAACCTGACTGACCCGGAGTGCTTCAAAGGCAACCGCATTCAGCACTTAAAGACTCTGGTTGAGGAGATGCAAGGGAAGGTTGCAACGCAAGTTGAATCAGAGATCGCAACAGCCAGGGAAACAGTTAACGCCCTAAAGGATCGCCTGTGTGGCATGGCTGAGTTCAGCGCCCTGAGCAGCGAGCAACAGGAGCTTATCACCCGGCCGTTCAACGAATTCACTGTCTCCATAGAACGTCAGAAACTGATCGCCGTCATTCGTGACAGCCTGCGCCGGTTTGAGGAAAGCGACTACCAGAGTCTACTCTCGCAGATGACAGCTTGGGCGCAACCGACACCAACTTCGAAACCTGCGTCGGAATCCGGCGGAAACACCACACCTGATGAAGGCGCTAAACCCACACCATCGGCCAAGCCCGAACCGCGCATCGAGTATGTGCCCAGCCGTTCAGTAAAAGTCTTATTCGAGAAAGCCTGGCTGGCCGACGAAGCCGATGTGGATCGATACCTGGAATCCATGCGTGAGGCGCTGCTAGAAGAAATCCGCAAAGGAAAAAGGATTCAAATATGATAGAGCGTCTTGAACTGAGGAACTTCACAGCCTTCACTGGCCTAGCGCTGGATCTCTCGCCCAAGATCAACGTGATCATTGGCGAGAACGGCACCGGCAAAACCCATTTGCTCAAGGCGGCCTATGGGCTTTGCGCCGGTGCGCCCCTGTTTAAGAATAAGCCCGACACCAGCGAGGATGAGCTCGAAGCGACGCTGACATCCAAGCTGCTCCGGCTTTTCATGCCGCTGGACGACAAGCTTGGCAAGATGCATCGCCAGGGCGCGGCCGACCAGGCCTATCTGTCGGCCCGGTTCGCTCAAGGGCAGAAAATCGCCGTGACCTTCTTCAACAACTCAAAGGCGCTGGCAGTCCAGGATCGCGCCAACTACGAGCAGTATCTGGCCGAGGCAATTTTCATCCCGACCAAGGAAGTCCTCTCTCTGGTTAAAGGCATGACCGACAAAACTCATGATCAGAAAACGGTCGAATTGATTTTCGATGATGGGTACGTGGATCTGGCCAACGCAATGATGAAAAGTGGTCATGAAGATACGGAAGCCAAGATCAACCTAGATCCACGCCTGAATACAATCATTCCGCAATTGGTGAGCTTAATCGGTGTGCATAATCCGGAGTAAACTGGACACCCAATTCGGTTTCAACTGGACACTGAATCCGGAACTGACTGGACAGTTAATCCGGTTTGAAGTGGACAGCGAATCCGGTTTTAACTGGACACTTTTTTGCTGATTTCCGGATT
>JACPFJ010000019.1 GCA_016182975.1 Deltaproteobacteria bacterium | reverse complement strand
TACAACGGCGCCCCGACCACGCCCACTAGTGCCGGCAGTTACACTGTGATCGCCATGGTCAGCGACGCCAACTATCAGGGAAGCTCAACCGGCACCCTGATGATCGCCAAGGCCACCCCGGTCATCACCTGGACGGTTCCGACAGCGGTGTATACGGGCAGCACCCTTGGCTCCGCACAACTGAACGCCACGACCAGCATACCCGGCTCCTTCAGCTACACCCCGGCAGCCGGCACGCAGCTCAACACAACTGGCAATCAACAGCTTGAAGCCACCTTTACACCGACCGACAGCGTCAACTACGCTACAGCCACGGCCGGCGTCACCTTGGTGGTCAACAGCAAGCTGATACCGGCGATCACCTGGGCCACCCCGGCCGCGATCAGCTATGGCACTCCCCTTTCCGCAACCCAGTTGAATGCCACGACCAGCGTACCCGGTTCCTTCAGCTATACACCGGCCGCCGGGACAGTGCTTGACGCCGGGACGCAGACAGTTACCGCGACCTTCACGCCGACCGATACGGTCACCTACGCGAGCAGCACCGCCGGCGTCACGATCACGATCAACAAGGCGAGCGCCGCCATCACGCTCGACAGCGCCACACTCAACCAGACCTACAGCGCTTCGGCGAAAGCGGTAACCGCAACAACGATTCCTGGCGGGCTGAACGTCAACTTCAGCTACAACAACAGCGCCACCGCTCCGGCTGCCGCCGGCAGCTATCCTGTTGTCGCTACGATCAGCGATGCCAACTACACAGGCTCGGCAACCGGCACACTGACCATTGCATCCGCCGCTCAGGTCATCGCCTTCAATCCACCAGCCAGCGCCATCTATGGCGACGACCCGATCACCCTGAACGCCACGTCCGACTCCGGCCTTCCGGTTGCCTTCAACGTCGTCAGCGGACCGGGCAGCCTGAACGGCAACACCCTGACCATCATCGGCGCCGGGAACATCGTGGTCAAGGCGTCCCAGGCCGGCAACACCAACCATGCCGCAGCGGCGGATGTCCAGGCGACCATAGCCGTCGTGATCAACACCAGCGTCGATACCGGTACCGACGGCCTGATCAAGGTCCCGGTCACCGTCACTTCCGATGATTCACAGATCAGCATTGCCAAAGAGACAATCCTCCTCGATGATTCAAACCAACCGGTCAGCGGTCCGCTGACCATGGCATCGGCAATGCAGACACTCGCTTCGCTGCAGTCCTCACCGGCATTCAAGGCGGCCTTTGAAGGCCAGGACGAAAGCGGCAATTCCCTCGTCGGTCTGGCGGCCTCCATCGATATCTCCCTGACCGCCGGCAGCGGAGCATCCGCCAGGAAGGTCAAGAAATTCAGCAAGGCCATGAAGGTCAAGATACGCCTGACCAACACCCTGTCAAAGACATACAATGACGGCGACACGGCTGACTACTACAGCTTCAACGGCGCCAACTGGGCCTTTGAAGATTCGGCCACTGCATATGCCGATAATGGCGGCATCTACATCGACATGTCGGTGCCGCATCTTTCCCTGTGGGGCGTCCCCCTGTTCAAGAAGCTGCCGAGCGGAAAGATAGCCGGAGATGGTGTCACGGCTGTTACCATTGCGGATGCCCTGCGGGCTCTGCATATTGCGGTGGGGTTGATCGCACCGACGGAAAACGACCTGGCCAACGGCGACGTTGCGCCGCTGGAGAACGGCAAGCCAAAGCTCGTCAGAAAAGGCGCGATCAACGTGGGCGACGCGATCATCATCCTGCAGAAGTCACTGGGGATTGTGAACAGTTGGTGAGAAGTGGGGGGTGTGCTATAATCCTGCCGGGAGGAAGCAGCCATGAAGATAAAGAAGAAGATCCTCGACTACGAGTACGAGGAGGTGCTGGACACCAGGACCAGGGAGTTGATCCGGGTCGGTTGCGCCGTTGCCGTGGGGTGCCCCACCTGACTGCGGAAGCACTTCGCGGTCGCGAAGGAGGCGGGGGCAACGAAGGAGGAACTGCGCGAGGCGATCGCCTACGGGATCATCGCGCCGTCGGGAAGGGCCAAGAACTTCGCCCTTGGGATGCTGGAGGAGTTGGGGGAATAACGGCCGGACATTTTACAGATCATAATCCTATAAAAAGCATTTGGTCCACGAAATACACGAAAATCACGAACAATTCTAAACACTACTCAAAGATTGTTTCCTCACCGATAAGGTGAATCATTATTTTACGTATCGCATTGTTTTTATTTCGTGTATTTCGTGTTTTTCGTGGATAACTGCCGTTTTAAAGATAATTGCACATCAGAAGATCGCCACTCCGGCTGCGCCGGCTGCGCGGAGCAGAGCCCTGTCCTGCGTGGCGAGCGGGATTCCTTCTCTCATGGCAAGCTCCAGGTAGGCCGCATCATATGAGCTGAGGCCGTGTTCGCGCCCCAGTTGCAAGATTTCGTGGAGCGCCTTTTCGGGCGTTCGGCCGTCAACGTGTATCGGGAGGGCTTCGAGCAGGGTAACGAACCGGGCCGCTTCGGCCTCGGTGCAGCGGCTGCGACGCTGACCCACCAACAGGACGTTGGCGACTTCAAGCGGCCAGATGGATGGTACGAAAGCGGCGTTATCTGCGAGAGATTCCAGTACCCTGCGGGTATAGTCGCTCGCCTCGTCGGAAAAGAACCATGACATCACCACCGAGTTGTCAATGACAAACCGGTTCAACGGCGTCCCTCGGCAATCAGATCGGACAAGGGCGCGCCGGCAGAGCGCCTGGCGCCAAACGTCTTCAATTCGTTGATGGCAGCGGCAACATCAAGTGTTTTCGGGGGGGCGACGGATGACAGCCGGGCTACCGCCTTGCCGTGACGGGTAATGGTTATTTCTTCGCCCATTTCAATCCGGTTTATCAATTCGGGCAGATGGGTTTTCGCCTGATACACACCAAGCTCCATGAGTTACCTCGCGTCATGAATTCAGACCACATAAGACCAGATTACAGAAGACTAGTGATTAATGCAAGAAAAACAGCTACCAACGGAGCGTGTTTTCAGGGGCGCAGGCATCCTGCCTGCGTTTCTCTCGTTACCAAGCCAGCTTGCGATAAACGAGGGGGAACGGCCGAGACGAAAAGACCCCCGAGGTTTTGAAAACCTCGGAGGTCTGGTGGCAAAGGCATAATCAGCCCGGTATGCGGGAGCGTGTCTCTAAGACGCCGCCGGCTCCTCCAGCAGTATCACCCGGCTGAGGGCCTCGTCGATCTTGGCCGCGTCCACGGTGGTGTTGAAGCAGGGGCCGAAGGGGCGGTCGTTCAAGATGCCGATCACCGGCAGGGGGTAGCAGTCCTTGATGCCGGAGGTGAGGTCCCGCTCGCAGGCCACGGCCAGCACCAGCTTGGGGCGCTTCTCCACGATCACCTTGCGGGCCAGGGTGCCGCCGGTGGCGACCGAGATGTCGATGTGATACTTGCGGCCGATGTCCACCAGCCCCTTGATGTCGCAGCGGCCGCACTGCACGCACTTGTGGACGTCGCCGGTGACCTTGATCTCGCAGTCGAAGAGCTGGATGCAGTGCGGCAGCAGCACCAGGATGCGGTCCGGTCGGACCCGTTGCCGCTGGGAGATCACCAGGCTGTTGTTCATGGCGATGAAGGACTGGCGGATGCCGTCCTTGTCGAGCCCGAGCGCCCGCCCCACCAGTTCGATCACCGGCAGCAGGAACTTGATCACCACCAGCCGCATGAAACGGGTGAAGAAGATGTCCTTGCCCAGGGCCGTGGTCAGCACCAGCAGGCCGGTGCCGAGGATGGCCGCTCCGGAGAGCACCGCCATGACGATGCCGACGATGTTGGGCAGGCCGGGATGGATGTTGGCCAGGCCGCGGTTGGGTATCCACCAGGCCAGAAAGATCACCCCCACCAGGATCAGGCAGGTAATCCCCATCAGCGTGATGAACAGCCGCTTGCGCGGCGGTGTGTTTGTTCTCGATTTATTCACGTTTTATCCTGAAAACGGCATTTACTCGCGCCAAGCCGCAAAGGCGCAAAGAAATTCAAATAATTTATATGGTTAATCGGATTAACCAATCTGGTGAATCATGAAGTTTGATATCCATCTGATTTTACTTTGCGTCTTGGCGTCTTTGCGCGAGACTGCTTTTTCTGGGTTTATTCGTCTCTGGCCTCGCCGCCGAGCAGTGTCCCTGCCGCGACCGGGCAGCCCGCCAGAAAGCTGGTCGCGTCGAGCCGTTTTTTTCCCGCCAGTTGCAACTCCTCGATGAAGACGCTGCCGCTCAGGCAGGCCACCTCGAACACACCGCGTTCCGCCCGCAGCACCGAGCCGGGCAGGCCAGTCCCGTTGCCGACGCGCGTGCGATAGATCTTGAGCGTCTGCCCTCCCAAGGTGGTGAATGCGCCCGGCCAGACCGCCAGGCCGCGCACCTGGTTGTGGATGTCGCGGGCGTCCCGCTGCCAATCTATCAGGCCGTCCTCTTTCTTCAGCATCGGCGCATAGCAGGTCAGGGCGTTGTCCTGATCCCGCGGTTTGACCCGCCCCGCCTTCAGCCCGTCGAGGGTCTCGGCGAGCAGCATGGCCCCCATGGCGGACATGCGGTCGTGCAGAGAGATGATGTCCTCGTCCGCGTTGATCTGCGTGGAACGGCTGAGCAGCATCGGGCCGGTGTCCAGGCCGGGGTCCATCAGCATGGTAGTGACGCCGGTCTCCTGTTCGCCGTTGATGATGCACCAGTTGAGCGGAGCGGCTCCGCGGTAGCGGGGGAGCAGAGAGGCATGGACATTGATGCAGCCATGCGGAGGGATGTCCAGGAGCGCCTTGGGGAGGATCTGTCCGAAGGCCACCACGACGATCACGTCGGGGCGCATCCCACGCAGCGTGTCGATAAAGTCAGGGTCGCGCACCTTGTGCGGCTGGAGGACCGGGATGCCGTGCCTGATCGCCAGTTCCTTGACCGGCGGCGGCATCAGTCTCTGCCCGCGCCCCTTGGGCCTGTCCGGCTGGGTCACCACCGCCGCCAGCTGCTCGCCGCGCTCGATAAGCGCCAGGAGGGTGGGGCAGGCGAATTCCGGGGTCCCCATGAAGATCATCCGCCAGCCGGTCACGGCGCCCCCGCGGCCGTTTCGGCCATTTTGCGGATTTTGCGCTGGAACAGATCGCGTTTGAGCGGCGAGAGGTGGTCGACGAAGAGGATGCCGTCCAGGTGGTCTATCTCGTGCTGGAAGGCGATGGCCAGGAGCCCTTCGGCCCTCCAGGTCTGTTCGTTTCCATCGAGGTCGAGCCCTTTCACCACCACGTGGGCGTGACGGCGGACGTTGGCGGCGTATTTGGGGACGGAGAGGCACCCCTCCTCCTCATATGCCTCGCCTTCGGCGTGGACTATGACCGGGTTGATGACTACAATCAGATCGGGGCGTTCGTCCCGTCCCGTTACGTCGATGGCGATGATGCGTTGATGAACGCCGATCTGCGGCGCGGCCAGTCCGACCCCCGGCGCGTCGTACATGGTCTCGGACATGTCCCTGGCAAGGTCACGTGTGGCCTCGGTAATAATGTTCACTGGCGCCGACTTCTTCTTCAGTTCCGGATTGGGGTAGGTGAGGATGGTGCGGATCATGGATATCCTTGCAACGATAATTTATAGAGAGTTAGTATATTATCTCATGCGATAAAAATCAATTTTCATCTTGATCATACCAACGGGAGGTCAACATGGCTGATCCGGTCACCGAAATCGGCGGAGTGAAGGAGACGGGCAGAAACACGACGCGGGGCGGGAATTCCAAGAGGGACAAGGGGAAGGGTCGTCCGCACCGGGCGGAGGACGACAGCGTGGATATTTCGGAAGAGGCGCGCCAGCGGGCCTCGGGCAAAAAACGCGGCAACATCCTTGAATATCTTAAAAACGCTGGGGATTAAACGAAGAAACTCCTGTCCTGGTTGAAGGCCTTCTCAAAGCTCTCCAGCAGTGTGGCCAGGTGGGCCTCATCCAGGTTCAGCAGCCGGGCCGGTATCGTCTCGCGGAGCAGCAGAGACTCCTCAGGTTCGCGCACGCCGATCCCCACCTTGTGACAGAAGAGGTTGGCCAGTCCCACCACGCAGGAGAGCCGCAGTTGATATGGGTCCTCGTCCACGGCAAAATCGAAGGTGTGGTGAGTGAGCACGGCGTTCATCAGGATGGTCGGGAAATTCCACTTCTTGATCACCAGCCCCCCCACCTCGGCATGGGTGTAAGGATATACCTGCTGCTCGGCTTCCTGGAAACCGATTTTTTCATTATAACATTTCTGCATGACGGACTGGAACTGCTGGTTGTCCATGGTGTTCATGATGATCTTGCCGATATCGTGGAACAACCCCCCCAGGAAGGCCTCCTCCTCATTGACCAGCCGTGTGGAGTTGGCGATGATGCGGGCGGCCAGGCCTGCCCCGAAGGAGTGCTCCCAGAGCATCTTCTCGACAAGTCCGTAGGGTTTGTAGACCTGCTTCAGCGATGCTGCCACAACGAGACTCTTCAGGGTGCTGAAACCGAGGATCATGATGGCGTGGGACAGGGTCTGGACCTGGCGCTGGCATCCGTAAAAGGAGGAGTTGGAGATCTTCAGGACACGGGCAGCCACGGACGGGTCAGCCGCCACAACCCTGGCCATCTCCTCGGCGGTGGTGGTCTCGCTCTCGATAAGTTGCATGACCTTGGTGGCCACTACCGGGATGGTCGGCAGGTCTCCGGTGGTCATGATTAGCAGCTCGAGTTCTCTGTTCATCCCTGCTGTCCTTGTAGAATCCAAGTGTCGAGTTTGACCGGTGGCGGCCCAAATATCCCAGTCGGCATTATCGCACAAAATTCTCAATAATCAAGATATTAGCCTAAATAATTGAAATTTTGTCGAATGGCGTGTATACTCCCCTCCCTATACCTGACCTGTCAAGGAAATGAGACATGCCGATTGTTCGCTCGTATATCGCCTTGTTTTGCGCCGCCCTGCTGCTGACCGTCAGACGGAGGCCAGGATACTCTCTCTCTGCCCGGATGGCGCCGCAGCGCACTACGTCGGCGCGTTGCAGCACGAGCGCATCGGCAATGTGGACGGCGCCATCGGCGAATACCGCCAGGCCCTGCAGCAGGAACGCTCCTTCCCCCTGGCCAGCGGCAACCTGGGGCTCTTGTACGCCCAAAAGGGTATGGACGACGAGGCCTCGGTGGAGCTTGCCCGTGGCCTATCCTCCAGTCCCAACCCGAAATACCACCGCGCCATGGGGCGTATCCTCGCGGAACGCAAGGTCTATCCCCTGGCCCTTTACCACTATGGCGAGGCTGTCCGCGGACTGCCCCGTGACGCCGGTCTGCGTGCCGAAGTGGCCGAGATCCACATCGCCACGGGGCAGCCGGAAAAGGCCATTGAGGAGTACCGCCGGGCGCTGGCGGTCGATCCCGGTTCTGAAAAGGCCCATATCGGCATAGCCGCCATCTACCTGGAACGTAACGAGCCGGACAAGGCCCTGGAGGAACTCAAGAAAGCCGTGCTGGCCAATCCGCAGAACCGGGAGGCCCACCTGATGCTGGCCGGCATCTATGAAAGGCAGGGCGATACCAGGCTTGCCGAGTACGAATACCTGCTGGGGGGGAGAGCCAAGTCGGCGCCCGCTCAGAAGCCTGCCGGCGAAGCGCCTGCGCCTGCGAATGGCGACCAGACCATCGAGTCGCTCAAGGCCGTCCTCAAGGAATACCCCGATTCGGCCGAAACCTACGAGAAACTGGGCAACCTCTACCGTGCGGCCGGCAAGGAGAGCGAGGCCATCGACGCCTACCGGGAGGCGGCGCATCTCAACAGCTCCAACAGCGATCTCTACATGAATCTGGGCCTCCTCTATGAAAAACGCTCCCTGCTGGATGAGGCGGCGGTAGCCTACCGCCGGGCAATCCAGGCCAAGCCCGCTAATGCCGATGCCCGGCTGCGCCTGGCCGACATCTACCTGGCGCGGGGCAGCCAGCCCCAGGCCGTGGAGCAGTACGGAGAATTCCTCAGGCTCAAGCCGGACAGCCCCGACATCCAGCTCAAGCTGGCGCGGATCTTCGCCCAAAACAAGGAGACCAACCTGGCCATCGAGGGTTATCTGGCCGTGTTGAAGCACTCACCCGACAATGCCGACACCAACCGCGAGATAGCTGTCCTCTACAAGACCAAGGGGATGGACGAAAACGCGGTGGAGCACTTCAAGAAGGTTCTGACGAGCCAGAAGGACGACATGGAGACGCGCAACGCGCTGGTCTCCATCTACGTCAAGAACAAGCGCTACGACGAGATCACCGCCCTGCTCAAGGAAGCTGCGGAGCTCTTCCCCGACGATCCCAACAATCATTACAAGCTGGGACTGATCTACGACTTCAGGAGGGAGTATGACAGCGCCATCGCCAGCTATAACAAGGCGGTGGTATTGAAGCCCGATCATGCCCGCTCCCTGAACGCCCTCGGGCGCCTGTACATGAAGACCGGCAGGCTCGCCGAGGCGAAAGAGGTCCTGGAGGCGGCCAAAAAGGCCGATCCCAGCATGGAGGAGACCTCGGTCCTGTTGAGCAACATCCGTGACGAGTTCAATCCCGAACCGCGCAAGATCAGCAAGGGAAAAAAGGGCAAGTCCAAAAAGGGCAAGAAGGGGACGAAGCCAGCGAAAGCCTCGAAGAAGCCGAAATCCGGAAAAGCGGAGAAAAAAACGGCGACAAAAAAACAACAACAGTAATTTCGCTTGCCACATTGCCGCACGGCGCCATTTTCAACACCCCATCCCCCTCTTGACCTCCCCTGCAATGGGGAGGGCCAGGGTGGGGATGGGGTACTGAATTGGTAATCTGACAATGAATATATAGCCCACGGGGCTGGACATAAGCCATGACAAAACAGAGCACCTACTTCCCGCAGGCCATCCAGATATCCGTCCATCACTGGCGCTCCCTCGACTTGGGAGCGCTTTCGCGTCTCATCGCCGAACGCGGCATCCCTCCCGTCATCTTCTACCGCCAACTGGCCATGAAGCTCAATCGCAGACGTCCGCCCGGGCTCCCCCCGGTCCATGCCGGGCAGCTCAACCTGTATGCCACCCTGCTGGATGTCTATCGCTACATCATCGACGCGTTGGCGGAGGCCGACTCCCCCGGCGTGCTGACGGATGCGCTGCGCCGCGGCGGTTTCGACCCGGCGGGCCGTGAGGCCGTACTGGCCTCGGAGCGCTTTGTGGAGCTGTTTCCGCCGGACGAAGTCCTGGCCGGGCAGGCCGACACCGCCTCCTGGCTCGGCCGGAGCGAAATGATCGCCGAGCGCCGGCGGACGGTACTGAGGGAACTCCTGTTGCTCAGGATGGCCGCCGAGAACCCGGCCATCGACGGCTTCCGCGAGATCCTCGATGATCGCGGGCTGGCCGCGAGTTCGCCCTATCCTCGACTGGTGGCCGGCATGGCCTCGGCCCTTGAGCACGGGCCGCGCCTTCCAGGACTCGACATGACGCTGGTCGAGGCATTGCGGGCGCCGATCACGGCCTCGCCGGCCTCCCTCTCCGGACAGCTCGGTTTTATCCGCGATCACTGGAATGCCCTGCTGCCGCCGGAGCTTTTGGAAGAGCTGGCCGGCGCCTTCGACATACTGCTCGAGGAGGAACGGGAGTGGGGCGGGGGCGGCGAGCCGGGCCCCCCGCCGGTAATGGAATTCGGCCGTGCCGGCCAGTTGGGCGCGGGGGGGGCGGGAGGAGGCAGCTCGGTCTTCGCCGGTTACGATTACCCCGAATACGAAGGCTTCTCCGCAGACGCCGACTGGATGTCCAACGTGGTCATGATGGCCAAGATGGTCTACGTCTGGCTGGACCAGCTCAGCCGGCAGCACGGCCGCCCCATCGAGCGCCTGGACCAGATTCCGGACACCGAACTCGACCAGCTGGCCTCCTGGGGTTTCAGCGGACTCTGGCTGATCGGCATCTGGGAGCGCTCGCCCGCCTCCCAGCGGATCAAGCAGCTGTGCGGCAATCCGGACGCCATTGCCTCTGCCTATTCGCTCTTCGACTACGAGATCGCCTCCGACCTGGGTGGCTGGGAGGCCCTGGGCAACCTGCGGGAGCGGGCCGCCCGGCGCGGTATCCGCCTGGCCAGCGACATGGTCCCCAACCACACCGGCATCTATTCACGCTGGGTGATCCAGCACCCGGACTGGTTCGTTCAGACCGATTACCCCCCCTTTCCCGGCTACCGCTTCACAGGCGAGGACCTCTCCCACTCCGCCGACACCTGCATCCAGATCGAGGACGGTTACTGGACCAGGAGCGACGCCGCCGTTGTGTTCAGGCACCATGACCGGCGCGACGGCCGCACCCGCTACATCTACCACGGCAACGACGGCACCAGCTTCCCCTGGAATGACACGGCCCAGCTCAACTACCTGATCCCCGAGGTTCGCGAGGCGGTCATCCAGACCATCCTGCACGTGGCCCGCAACTTCCCGATCATCCGTTTCGACGCCGCCATGACCCTGGCCAAGAAGCACTATCAGCGCCTCTGGTTCCCGGTCCGCGGCCTGGGGGGCGGCATCCCCTCCCGCTCCGAACAGGGGATGAGCCGCGAGGAGTTCGACGCCGTCTTCCCGGTCGAGTTCTGGCGCGAGGTGGTGGACCGGGTGGCTGCCGAGGCGCCCGGCACGCTGCTTCTGGCCGAGGCGTTCTGGCTGATGGAGGGGTATTTCGTCCGCACCCTGGGGATGCACCGCGTCTACAACAGCGCCTTCATGAACATGCTGAAGACCGAGGAGAACGCCAAGTACCGCCAGACCATAGCCAACGTGCTGGAATTCAATCCCGAGGTGCTCAAGCGCTTCGTCAACTTCATGAACAACCCGGACGAGAAGACTGCCGTGGAGCAGTTCGGCGCCCAGGGAAAGTATTTCGGCGCCTGCGTGCTGCTGGCGACCATGCCGGGGCTGCCGATGTTCGGCCACGGCCAGATCGAGGGGTATCGCGAGAAGTACGGCATGGAGTACAAGCGCGCCTACTGGGACGAGCAGGTGGACGAGGGGCTGGTGCGGGGGCACGAGATGTGGATCTTCCCGCTCTTGCGCCGTCGCGGGCTCTTCTCCGGCTCGGAGAATTTCGTGCTGTATGATTTCCACGCCGGCGGCGCGGTGGATGAGAACGTCTTTGCCTACTCCAACCGGGTGGGGGACCAGCGGGCAGTGGTGCTCTATCACAACCGCCACGCCGTCACGGCCGGCTGGATCAGGGGGTCGGTCGCCTTCGCCGTGAAGGCACGGGATGGGGAGCAGGAGCTTTGCCGGACGACGCTCGCCGAGGCGCTCGGTTTCGCCGGTGACGCCGGAAGCTACCATGCCTTCCGTGACGTGACCTCCGGGCTGGAATACGTGCGCAGCGGGGGAGAGCTGCGGGAAAAGGGGCTCTATGCCGAACTGGGCGAATACGAGTTCCACATCTTCCTGGATTTCCGCGAGATCCGCGATGACCGGGACGGCGACTGGAGCAGGCTCTGCGCGGCCCTGAACGGGCGCGGCGCGGAAAGCCTGGACGACGAGCTGAAGCAGCTGCGCTACGCCTCGCTGAACGAGGCGTTCCGGGCGGTGCTGGCCTTGGCGCCCGTCTCGGACACAGACGCCCTGACTGCCATGGCCGGGACGACGGACGAGGTCGTGCAAGCGGCCCAGCGTTTTCTGGCCGTTCTCAATGCCCAGCCTGCCCCCTCCCCGGACCTCCCCCTTCCGGAGCGGGTGCCTGCCCGGCAGGGGGAGGGGAGGGGGGTCGATGTTGACGGCCGGCTTGCGGGCATTTCCGCCTGTCTGCCATTCTTCCGGGCAGTTGCGCAGTCGCGGCCGGCCTCGAAAGGGGCGCGGGCATTCCGGACCAGGATGACGGGCTTGCTTGCTTCCCCGGCCGGCGCCCGCCTGCTGCTGGCCTGGCTGCTGCTGAAAGACACGGGTGTCGAACCGGCCGCCTTCGGCCTCGACACAAGCCTGAAGCGCATGCTGACAGGCGCGGAAGGACTTCTGGCGCCCGCCGATGCCGGCCGCTGCGTTCATCTGCTGGGGGCGCTTTTGGCGGCTTGCGGCGCAGCGGGGAAAAAGGGGGTCACTGCGTTAGAAAAGGTGTTTGCGGCGGACGCCTGCCGGCTGTTCATGCTGGTTCACGAAGATAGCGGAGTGGAATGGTTCAACAAGGAGCGTTTCGAGGAGCTGACCCAATGGCTGGCCGTCTGCGCCCTGGCGGAAATGGCCCCCGGGCGTCCCGCCGCCCGCACCGTGGCGGCATGGATGGCGGCGATGGAACGGGATCTGGTACGCCATGCCGAACTGGCGGCCCATGCCGGCTACCGGACCGGGCTGTTTTTGCGCCTGCTGCAACCGGCGGCAAAGGGAGCCGAGGGTGCTCGCACGCAAAAAGGCGGGGGAGAGGGGACGGATGTTCAAGGCGGCGCTTGAGCGCATCCGGCAAAGACACCGGACAATGAAATACCCGGCTGAGCCGGCGCTTCTTCCGGAACTGTTCCGCGGCTATCCGCGCCTGGACCCCGAGAAATGTCCGCCGGGCTGCAGCTGCTGCACGGAAGCGTGTCCGATCGACGCCATCTACCACATGAACGGGCTGGCGCTGGACATGGGCAAGTGCCTGTTCTGCCCCGAATGCGAGCGGGCCTGCCCCGCCGGCGCGGTGACCTTCACCCGCGACGAGCGGCTGTCGGCGTCGGAGCGGGAGGACCTGGTGGTCAGGGAGGGGGAGGAGCGCCGCCTGGCCCACGCCCTGGGAAAGGAACTCATCTCCCTGTACGGCCGCTCGTTCAAGCTGCGCGAGGTGAGCGCCGGCGGCTGCAACGGCTGCGAGGCCGACACCAACGTGCTCTCCACGGTTGGCTTCGACCTGGGGCGTTTCGGCATCCAGTTCGTGGCGAGCCCGCGCCACGCCGACGGGATGTTCGTCACCGGCCCGGTGACGGAGAACATGCGCATCGCCATGCTCAAGACCTGGGAGGCGATCCCCGGCCCCAAGGTGCTGATCGCCGCCGGGGCCTGCGCCATCGACGGCGGCCCCTTTCACGGACTGGCCGAGGTGCACAACGGCGTGGACAAGTTCCTTCCGGTTGACCTCTACATCCCCGGTTGCCCCCCCCACCCCCTGACCATCCTCGACGGGCTCCTGCGGCTGTTGGGGAGGGTGTGAGCATCTGCAACCGGTTCCGGGGGGTAGCCTGCCGGGCAGCCCCCCGGCTAATCTCCATCCGGCCTTCCAGGCCGAAAGCAACGACCAGGAAGGACAACGATCATGAAGCTGGACTTCAGTTCTTACGAGAAGGCCCTGAGCTCACTCCAGCGGGTGCTTGACCGCAGCCGGACGATGCCGGGAGACGAGGATATACGCGACGCCTGCATCCAGCGTTTCGAATACACCTATGAATTGGCCTTCAAGATGCTTAAGCGTCAGTTGGAGCAGGAACTTCCCTCCCGCGAAGAACTGGACCAACTCCCCTTCAAGGAGGTGATCCGGGTCGGGGCCGAGCGCGGCTTGATTGCCGTGCCAGAACGCTGGTTCGATTACCGCGACAAGCGCAACATCACCTCCCATACCTACGACGAAGAGAAGGCGAGTGAGGTCTTCGCCGTCCTGGCCGATTTCAGCGTAGATGCCGCCGACCTGCTGGCCCGCCTGAAGACCCGCCATGCTTGACCTTGCACCGGAACACCTTTCCGAGGTCCGCCGTATCCTCGCTCTCCACGTCCCCGGTCGCACGGTACGCGCCTTCGGTTCCCGTGTGCAGGGATCAGCCAAACCCTTCTCCGACCTCGATCTGGCCGTCATGGGCGATACGTCGCTCGACTTCCGGCAATTGGCCGCCCTGAAGGACGCCTTTACCGAGTCGAACCTCCCCTTTCGTGTGGATGTGGTGGATTGGGCAGCGACCAGCGAGGCGTTTCGGGGGATTATTGAGGGGGCGTTTGAGGTGGTAGTGGAGGGGGATTGATGATGAGGCAAGTACGGGAACAGAAACAATCAGGCCACGGGGCAAACACCGACAGGGGAATTTCTGTCGTTGTAAAATTCAGCATAACCGGCAAACTGGTAATCATAACGGTTTTCGCATCATAGAGCAGTGTTTAAGGAGAGAAAAGGCGATGAAATGCGATATCTGCGGGCATGACGGGATAGCGACCAAAAACGTGACACGGAGTTTCGGCAAGGGGAAGGATTTGCTCGTCATCGAGGACATTCCGGTGTTGAGCTGCCCCCATTGCGGCGAGAGCTACATGACCGCCGATACGCTCCTTGAGTTGGAGCGGATAAAGCTGCATCGTCACAGCTTTGCCGTGAAGCGGCCGGTTGAGGTCACGGTGTTTGCCTGATGACGCGTTGCTCCTGATATCGGCGACAATTACGGGATGCGGCCCTCGGGAGCATCCCGTTGTCGTATTGTGGCGGAGATGGGTTGTGGGAGGGGAGCGGGGAAAAAGACCGGTGAGGAATTGTGAGACGGACCGTGGGAGCGGTTGCAGATGATCAGGCGCAGGGAGCGGTGTAGGTGGGGTGAACGTAGGTGGCGGGCAAATTTCGCTTGAACGAGGAATCAATGTCCATATAAAAAAGATCTACCAATGGAATAGGTTCTGGTCCCCAAGAACTGGTCAGATAAATCTTGGCGATGGCGGCTTTTTATGGAACCCGGAAGCCGAACATGGATCGATATCCAATCCAGATGTTAAGAGCTTTTCTGCAATTGCAGCCAATGGGCAAACACCGATTATCGAAAAAAACAAACCCCCAAAATGACGATTGAAGAGGCTCAAGTGCATTTTGACAAGCAGGCAGCTGGATTGTCTCAAGGTCAATGCCACATTCAGGCAGTTGTGCTTAATGCGGCGTTACCGGAAAAATAAAATCCGATTGCAGTCAACCTCCCCATGCCCATAGAAACCCACTTCGACATCCCCTTCATCTCCTCCCTGACCCTGCGGCAAAAACTAGATCCTGCAGAACTACCGACCAATCATGAAAATCTGTTGACCCGCTATTCCATGCCGCTATAATGAACGCCCCGACCGCCTCCTTACCTACTCTTTCCGTAAAAAGGTGTCCGCTTATGGAACGAATCACCCTCGACGGCATGGCCCGGACCCTGGCCTCCACGTTTTTGCTGCTCTCCCTCTCCGCCCCCCTCACTGCAATGGCCGCAGAAGGTCCCCCCGTCTCAGTCGGCACGGCGCCCGCTGTTGCACTTCCCGCGCCCCCGCCGCCGCTCTCCGCTGCCCCCGATTGCCCGCTGCCCGAGAAGAAAAAGGCCGAGAGCGAGTTCGTCTGGGAGCTGGACCCCTACTACAGCGAGGTCTCCCTGCATATACCGCTGACCGACGAGCCGATCCCCGAATTTGCCGACGTGGGCGAGTTCCAGGTGTACCGCAAGCTGTTCGTCGACTCCCTGGTGCCCCGCTTCATGCTGGTGGAGGCGGCCGTCATGCCTCTTCCCTTGACCGGGGTCGCCCTGAAGCGCTACGCCCCCGATTTCTACCGCGGCTTCAACGTCGGCACAAGCAACCTCAACCTGCTGCAGTCGGTCACGGCCGGTTTCCAGGAACCCTACGCCTTCTCGATCTTTCTCGGCGACATGGTCAGCTTTGTCAGGCCGGGCGAGGACAAGGTCTGCTCCAACAAGGGTTACATGGGGTACATGCTCAGTTACTCCAACCAGCACATCAAACGCAACGTCCTGATCCCGGACCACAATGTGGAGGCGGAATGGAAGGCAAAGGGTGACCGGATCTTCAAGGAGGACAAACTCTCCTGGAGCTTCCGCATCGGCGCCAAGGTCCACCAGAACCCGGACATCGCCAACACACTCTACCTCGGTTTCCGCCGTAACCACTTGGACTTCAATTCCGGCTCCCTCGGTTTTCTCTCCAACAGCGACCTCAACATCCGCTGGGACTTCTCGGCCAGGAACGGCCGTCTGCTGCGACAGGAGTACGTCTTCGGCAAGAAGTACCCGATAAAGAGCTGGCGTGTGGCCTTCAAGATGGAGGTGGGGATCATCTGGGAGGACCCGGCCATATACACCGGTCCTCTGCATGACAAGGACTTCCAGAACGTGACCGCGGTGCTCAGGCCGAACATCGAGTTCTGATCGCTCTAGCTGAGAGGCGGTTCCAGGCGGATGGCGCCGGAGAGGCAGAATTCGGCGCAGAGCCCGCAGCCGGTGCACCTTTCCGGGTCGAACAGGGGCGGGCGTGTCTCCGGGGAATCCCCGTCGGGCTCGGCCAGCGCCTCGGTGGGGCAGGCCCTGACGCACCCCAGGCAGCCGTCGCAGGCCGCCCCGAAGTCGATGGAGAAGGAAAACGCCTTGCCTGCGGCCGAGGCGCTTTCAGCGGGAAGGGAGGCGATGGCGGCATTCAGCAGTCCGCGCCGTACAGGCAGCGATTTGTCCATGTAAGAGAGGGTCTGCCGCTCCGGCGGGGATGGGGCCAGCGCCGTGGCGATCCCCTGGAAGGCCAGCTTGCGGAAGGACTGGAAAAAGCCTCGCCGGTCCAGGGCCTCCTCGCGGAAGTCGATCTCCCGGCTGTCGGTTACCACCCGGACCCGCTCGCCGAGGGGAAGCCCGCAGCTCTCCCCGGTTTCCCGCAGCCGTGCCTCCAGCCCGGCGAGCATGCTCCCGGCTGGGCAGCCGCCGCACCCCACGGCGTCCAGCTGCACGATCGCCCCACCGGCGGCGTAAAGGGCCAGCAGGTGCTCGCCGGAGAGCATGCCGAGACAGGGGAGCCGCTGGTGAAGCGACGCTCCGCTTTTTCCGCAGCCCACGACCAGCGCCGGGAAGCGGTGGGCGGCAAGGGCCGCGATCAGGCGGCTGAAATCCGCCTGCGCCTCCAGCGCGCCGGAAGGGCAGACGGCGCTGCAGACCAGGCAACCGGTGCAGTTCCGTTCCAGCAATTCCAGTCCACCCTCCAGGCCGATGGCGGAGGCCGGGCAGACAGCGGCGCAGCGGCCGCAGCCGCTCTCGGCGTAGCGCATCCGCAGGCAGCGCGATGGGGCCACGGTCAGGCCGCGGGGTGTTGTGATCAGGTTTTCCAGGATGCGGCCAGTAACCATCACTACCTCTCGAACATTTTTCCCAAAAAACATTTTTAACGCAAGGACGCCAAGATGCAAGGAAGCGATAGATGATTGTTTTCAGAAGTCATAATTCAGGAGTCAGAATAAACTTTTCTGAATTCTTGGATTCTGGATTCTACCGAAATCAGTTCCTTTGCAACATTGCGCCCTTGCGTTAAAGAACTGCGTTTTCAGATTTATCGCAACGCGGTCAGTAATTCCCCATCCCGCGTGACGACCGCCTCCAGGCAGTCGGCCAGTGCGGAATAGAAGCCGTCCTCCGCACCGTTGCGGATGTTGTTGCAGAATTCGTTATACCATCCTGCCAGGAAGGTGTGCAGGAAGTGCCTTCTCCGCTCCACCCACCCATCATATCCCTCAGTATCCCCTTCCCCCGCCGCCTGGATGGCGCGCTGGAGCAGGTAGGAGGCGAATTCCAGCTCCACCGCCATGTGGTCGGGCAGTTCGCTGAAGTCGTCGTCCAGCCGCAGGCCGCACTCCAGGTAGAAGGCGTGCGCGGCCATGGTGGTCTCCCCCATGACCCGTTTTTCCGGCTCCATGTAGAACGAGCCGTAGGGAGGGGCCAGGAGTTGCGAGGGGCCGACGAAAAGCGCGGCGTAGGCCACCGTGAGCGCCTCGCAGCCGCTTTCCTTGAACGCCGCCCCCATAATGTCGGCCTTTTCGGCCGCGGCCGGGGCCACGACCCGCAGGGCCTCCCCCAGGTTTTGAAACAGACCCTCGTCGGCCCACTCCGCCGCCGGCTGGTAGAGACAGGCCGAGAGCAGGCGGTAGGCGATTTCCAGGTTTGTGTCGAACTCCATCCGGTCAGAATTATTCATTGAAAGCATTCCTCTCGCTCTGTCCGCTAAAAAACGGGGATGGGACACGGGTCCCATCCCCAGCAAATCACATCGTAGTCAAATCAACGTCATCAGGCCTTGCTGCCGCCCTTGAAGTTCCTGATATAGGCCACGTTCGGCCTGGTCTTCTTCTCTTCCTTGAGTCTGACGGACTTGAACTTCTTGAGGAGCTGTGCCGGTTCGCTCGTTGCGTCGTTCAGGTCGCCGAAGATGCGCGCCTTGGCCGGGCAGGCCACCACGCAGTTGGGGAGTTCCCCCTTCTCGACGCGGTGCTCGCAGAAGATGCACTTCTCGGTCAGCCCCTTGTTCCGGACGCTGGCGTAATCCGGATGGGAGTAGTTGTGCTGATGCGGCGGCACGGCCCCGGCCGCCTTGGCGGTCTCTGCCCCGGAGGCGGTGCATCCCTTGATGATCTCGGTGTTGTCGCCATAGAAGGGATGGACCCCCTCCTGGGCGCTGCCGGCGCTGATGACGCTGTAGGCGGCCTTGTCCTTGTCCACGTCGGTGGAGCTGTAGGGGCAGGCCTTCTGACAGCGGCGGCAGCCGAGGCAGCGCTCGTCGTTGTGCATGGTGATGCCGTCTGCGGTCTTGAACATAGCCTTGGGCTGCACCGGGCATGCCTTGACGCAGGGGGCGTCCGTGCAGTGGTTGCAGAGAACCGGCATGGCGGTGTACTTCACGTTGGGGAATTTCCCCTCTTCCTTGTAGATGAAGTCGGCCCAGTTGAAGGTCTGTCCCTTGGATCGGTTCTGGGTGTTGTTCTCGGTCTTGCAGGCCAGGGCGCAGGCGCCGCACCCCACGCAACGCTGCAGGTCAATTACCATTCCGTATTGTTTTGCCATATGTCAACTCTCCCTTTCCTATACTTTTTCGATCTTCACGCCGGTGAAGCCGCCGTTGCGCGCGGTGGAGCCGCTGAGACGGTCATAGTCGTCCGGCATCAGTTCGTTGTTGCTGCCGCCGCGCGGCAGGGCCTTGGCGTAATCCCTGGCCGCCACCTTGCCGTAGGCCCAGTGTCCCTGGCCGTAGCACTTGGCCACGGTGCCGGGACGGACCCCCTCCCAGAGCTTGGCCTTGGTGACGATGGAGCCGGTGGTCGAGGTCAGGCGGACCGTGTCGCCGGTCTTGATGCCCAGTTTCTTACCGTCGGCCGGGTTGATCTTGACTACGTCGTCCCATGCCTCGTCACCCACGTCGACCTTCTTGAACTCCTGGTACCAGGTGGTGTTGGCTGAACGTCCCTCGCGGTTGAGGCGCGACTTGTAGTCGATGAAGGTGAAGGGGTACTCCTTCTCGCTGCCGTGGCGCTTTGGCGCCTCGTAGTGCGGCACGAAGGCCAGCTCTCCCTGGGCCAGATAGCCGCTGGCCTTGAGCACGTCGTCGATGGTGGTCTTGTGCTTGGCGGCGAACAGTGAGAGGGTCTTCTTCAGGGTCTCGCTGTAGAACTCGAACCTGTGGGACTCGGTCTTGAAATGCCCCTCGAACTTGTTGGTCGCGGGGTTTACCTTGCCCCAGTTCTTTCGGTACTTGTAGGTCTCGGAGTTGTAGATCCCCTTTTTCTTGAACTCGGCCCAGCCGGCGATCTGGTCCCCCTTCATCTTCTCCTTGCCGTTCCAGGCCTTCTGGCTGCTGATTTTGGCCGCGATCTCGGCGAACTCCGCCGCCGTGGCAGGCTTCTTATTGGTCTCGGGGTCCTCGAAGGAGGCGTAGTAGTCGTACAGGTTGGAGAAGCCCCTGGCCTTCAGCCTCTCGGCCAGCAGCCAGACGAACTCGGTCTCCTCGGCCTTGACTTGCCAGAGGGGTTTGGCCACCGGCTGCTGGATCGACATATGGCCGTGCAGGTTGGCCATGTTGGTGACGATCGAGAGCTTCTCGGTGGGGGCGAAGGTGGCCGGCAGCACGATGTCGGCGAACTGGCTCATCTCCGAGGCGTTGGTGGTCAGGTGGACGAAGAAGGGGACCCTGGCCATGACCTTGTCCCAGCGCTCGGCGCCGGTGCAGGAGAAGTTGAAGTTGCACCAGGTTCCGATGAAGACCTTGACGGCATCCGGGTGCTTCAGCATGCCGTTGGCCACGTTGTTGGTGACTACGTTCGCCTTGGCGCTTTCCGTGACCTTGCCGTCCTTGTCCTTCTTCTTGTCGATGCCGCCCATGATGGCCGGCATGTCCTTGGCGCCGCGGCCGTCCAGCTTCTTCTCCTTGCCGAATTTCTTGGCGACCTCGTCGAGATACTTGTCGCTGATCTCCGGGAACTTGGTGGTCGGGGCGCTGGAGGACTGGAAGACCCCCCCCTCTGTCTCGATCGAGCCGAGGATGCCGTTCAAGGCGTAGACCGCCATGGAGGCGTAGGTGCCGCGGGGGTTCATCCCCACCCCCGGTCCCATCCAGACGGCGCAGGCGCTTGCCGCCTTGCCCATGGCGCGGGCGGTCCTGACGATCTGCTCCTCCGGGATCAGGGTGATCTTGGCGGCCCAGGCCGGTGTCTTCTCCTTCAACTCCAGGTTCCACCACTTGATCAGGCCGTGGGTCTGCTTCTCCTCGAAGGCGGCCTCGTCGATGGTGGCGCCGGCCTTGAAGAGGTTCTTCCCCTCCTTGAAGTCGCCGACGAACTCCCTGCTCCACATCCCCTCGGCCAGGAGGACGTGGGCGATGGCGGCGGCCAGGGCGCCGTCGGTGCCAGGCTTGATCGGGAGCCAGTCGTGGGCCTTGGCCACGGAGGTGCTCATGCGGGGGTCAACGGCGATGACGGTGCCGCGGTCGAGGATGTCGCTGAACTTGTTGATGGCGTTGGGCACCTGGCGGTTGGAGCTGAGCGGGTCGCACCCCCAGATCACCAGGCA
This sequence comes from Deltaproteobacteria bacterium, assembly GCA_016182975.1. GTDB lineage: Bacteria > Desulfobacterota > Desulfuromonadia > Geobacterales > Pseudopelobacteraceae > JACPFJ01. The sequence continues at coordinate 97,273 of JACPFJ010000019.1, read as the reverse complement.
CTTGGTCTTGGCCAGGTCGTAGTCGCGGTAGCCGAAGAACCCCTGGGTGTAGCCCGGCCCCATCTTCTCCGCCTCGGCGCAGATGGCGCTGTGGCTGAACGAGTTGGGTGAGCCGAAGACCTTGGCGATGGAGCCGTAGGCGAGGTCGGTGGAGGTTGGGGAGTAGCGGCCGCGCATGTACATGAACTTGTGCGGCTCGTTGTTTTTGCGCAGCTCCATCATCCTGTCGGCGATGGAGTCCAGGGCCTCGTCCCAAGAGATCGGCACGAACTTGGGATCGATGCCGCGCCCCTTGGCGGGGTTGGTGCGCTTCATGGGCACCTTGATCCGGTCCGGGTCATAGGTCTGCTGGATCATCAGGTGCCCGCGGGGACAGACATAACCGCTGTTGGCCTTGGAGAGCTGGTTGCCGCGCACCTTGACGATGCGGTTGTCCTGCACTAGGAACTCCACCGGACACCAGGCGGTACACCCCTGGCAGGTGGAGGCAATCCACTCCCCCTTGGGGGCGTTCCCCTCGGCAGGGGCATTAGCCGCGGCAAAGGCGTTCAGCCTGGGCAGGCCGACGGTTGCCACGGCGCCGGCAGCGGCGGTCACTTTCAGAAAATCTCTTCTTTTAAGCTTCATTCTGCTCCTCCCTTTGTCCTATTTTTTATGACACTTGGCGCAATCGCCCTTGACGCTGAAGGCCGTCTTGCCGTTGTGGCAGGCGCCGCAGGATTTGCCCTTCTGCATCTCCTTCATGGTCACCTTCTTGTGCTGCCCCTTGCTCAGATAGAGCTTGTCATGGCAGGCGGTACACTCGAGCCCCGCCCCATCCACGTGCAGGGAATGACTGAAGAGCGTGTCACCCCCCTTGTTCTTGAGGACGACATCTCCTCCGCCCACGGCCGCCAATGCGCCGCCAAACGTGGTCAGCACAACTAAGGCGGTTACTGCTGCAATTCTTCTCATGCGTCCGATCCTCCCTTCCTGGTGTGATACATCAAGCAAGATGAAAACTCCAAACCCGTTTGAGTTTCAGCGCGGCCCTATTCATCCGGCAAATGCAAAATGTAAAGTTCCGGTAACATCGTGGTCATTTGACTGGATTTTCGTTTGCCGCAGAATACTCGCGAAGCTTATCCCAGAGGGCCTTGCGGGAGAGTCCGAGGATCTCGGCGGTGCGCCCCTTCCTGCCACCGGCGCCAGCCAGGACCCGCTCGATATAGTGCTGCTCGAACTCGGCCAATGCCTTCCTGAGCGGCATGCCAACCGTAATCTTTTCAAAGATCGTGCCAAGAGGCTGCCCGTTGGCGGGAATGTGAGGGATGTGGCGTTGATGGATCTGCTGACCGGGGTAGAGCAACGAAAGGTGCTCGATGAGATTTGAAAGTTCGCGGACGTTGCCCGGCCAGGGGAGCTGCAGCAGCCTTTCAAGCGCCTCTGGTGTCAGGCGGATACGCGACTGCCGGTCTTTTGCAAATCGCTCGATGAAGTGAGCCGCCAGCAGGGGGATGTCCTCGCGGCGCTCACGCAGGGGGGGAATGTTGAGGGTGATTACGTTGATCCGATAGTAGAGGTCCTCGCGGAACTCCCGCTCCGCCACCATGACACGCAGGTCGCGGTTGGTGGCGCAGACCAGACGGAAGTCCAGATCGTAGAATGCAGTTCCACCTACCCGTGCCGCGGTCCGTTCCCCCAACGCCCGCAGGAGCTTGGCCTGGACCGCCGGGTTCAGCTCGCCGATCTCGTCGAGGAACAGCGTGCCGCCGTGCGCGAATTCCAGGTATCCGGGTCTGCTCGCTGCGGCGTCGGTAAAGGCCCCTTTCTGGACACCGAACAGTTCGGCCTCGATCAATGTTTCGGGAATGGCGGCACAGTTGACCCGCACCAGCGGTCCGCGGCAGCGTGGACTCATGGCATGGATCGTCTCGGCAAGCAACTCCTTGCCGGTACCGCTCTCGCCGAGCAGCAGCACGCTTGTCTCACTGGCCGCGACGACCGCAGCGGTATCCAGTGCTCCCCGCATGGCGGGTGAACGGGTGATGATCCTGGCACGGGGATCGGCAATTCCGGTCAATTGCGCGACCTGTTTTTCAAGACTGCGGAACTCCAGCAGCCGCTCCAGCTTCATCAGCAGCACATCCACCGGAAACGGCTTGGCGATGAAGTCAAAGGCTCCCAGCTTCATGGCCCTGACAGCCATCTCCACCGTGCCCTGGCCGGTCATGACCAGCGCCAGACAGTGCGGTTGCGCCGACAGTATTTCGCCGAGCACATCCAGCCCATCGGCGTCCGGCAGCCTGACATCCTGCAACACCAGGTCAAACGACTCGTCGCTGCTGATGGAGAGCGCTTCGGCCCCGCTGGCGGCCAGACGTGTCCGGTACCCCTTCCTGCTCAGCGCCTCGTGCAGGGCCTCGCCCAGCAGCGGATCATCCTCCACCAGCAGCAGCCTGACCTCCTTCATGCGGTGCCTCGCTGCGCTGAAATCGGGATGCTGACCGTAAAGGTCGTGTCGCCGGGCCGGCTCTCAAAGTACAGGGCGCCGCCGTGCATCTCGATGATGCTCTTGCAGATGGCCAGGCCTATGCCGGTCCCTTCGCCGGCCGGTTTGGTGGTGTAGAAGATGTCGAAGATCCGTTCGCGCATTTCGTCGGAAATGCCGCTGCCATGATCATGGACCGAGAGTATGTAGGAACCGTTTTCAGATGCGGCCGTCAGGCGTACCTCGCCCCGCTCCGCCGAGGCATCGGCGGCATTGATCAACAGGTTGAGGATCACCTGCTGTATCTTGCCCTTGTCAAGACAGAGCAGGGTGGGTGGCTGACAACGATCCCCTGCGCTGAGGCGCACGTCGTGCTTCTTGAGCGCCATGCGGGCGAATTCCGCGCTTTCGGAGAAGAAACGGTCGCTGGCAATCGGCTGGAGCTCGAGGGAGCCGGCCCGGCTGTAATCGGTCAACTGGCGCACGATGCGCTCGATCCGCTCGGCGCCCTGCGCGATGATCTCCAGATTGCGGTTCGGGGCAGTGGCGTCCTGCCGCAGATTGTGGATGCAGGTGCTGATAGTGGCCAGCGGGTTGTTGACCTCATGGGCCACCCCGGCCACGATCTTGCCGATGGAGGCCAGCTTTTCGCTCTGGATGAGCTGCGCCACGACCCGCTCCCGCTCGGCCTCGCTTCGGCGCAGCCGCTCCAGCATCTCGCGGAAGCTCTCCTGGAGCGCGCCGATCTCGTCAGGCCTGCGAGGAGGCAGTTCGACCGCCAGATTATCGGTGGATACGGCAGACATGAGCGCGGTCAGGCGTAGCAGGGGACGGGCCATGTTCAGTCCGATCAGGTAGGAGAGCAGGGCGCCAAGCAGAAAAAAGAGCAGGGCGGCTCCGACGATGCGCCCGGCCAGGGCCTGCAGCTCCTCCTCCAGGGGGGCCGTGGAGACCCCCACCCGCAAGACCCCCCAGCTCTTGCCGTAAATATGCAGCGGCATGGCCATGTCCAGAATGGTCAGCTGGGGCCTGTTGCCGGGAATCAACGTGCTGACGTAGCGCGTTTCGGCAATGGCGGCGCGGGTAAGGGCGTCACTGTAGGTCTTGCCGTACTCCGAATATCTGTTATGGGTGAGCACCTTGCCGTTCTGATCCGTGACAAAGGCATGGACAACCGGGAAGCCGGTATTGTTCATGACCTCCTCGATGAAATTGTCCAGCAGGCCCCCCTCCTCGATGACGCCCATCTCCTCGTAGAGCAGGGCGTTGATGATCGGCGAGGCCAGCGAAGTCACCATCTGTTTGCCTTCCCCCTCCAGTCTTTCATAGAGCAGATGCCGCTCGTTCTTCCATGCCCACCATCCCCACAAGGCCGAAGACAAGGCCACCAGCAGCACGGCCAGCAGCAGGAACTGGTTTTTGATGCTGACAAACTTTGCGGCCTTCATCGGTGGCACCCGATGCCGCAACCATGGGGGATGTCGCGGATCATGCGGAAAATCACGGCGTAATCCTCTCTTCGCGCCGGCGCAAACCCGTTACAGAACTCGTCGTCCCAGGTCTTCATTATGGCCTGGTGCCTCGGATTGTTGCGGTCCAGTTTCAGGAGCGCCCGGGTAAGCGCCGTGACCACCCCCGGCGGCGTGTCCTTTCGCACCACCAGCGGCACCGAGGGGATCGGCGCGGACCAGGCCAGTATGCGCAGTCCGTGCGATTTGTACTTCTCTGCCACCACGTCCTTGACTGCGCCGGCGTCGTACTGTCCCTTGAGAACCGCCTTCGCCACCGCGTCGTGGTGTTGAAGGTTGTCGAACGACTTCAGGTCGCGCAGGCCGATGCCGTTGTCCCAGAGCAGGTAGCGGGGAATCAGGTTGCCGGAGGTTGAGTGCGGGGAGCCGAAGGCCACGGTCTTGCCGCGCAGTTCCTTGATGTCCTTCAGGGGGGAGTCGCTCCTGACGATGAAGGCGCTGCGGTAGAAGGGGGTGCCGTCCCTGTTCAGCGGCTTGAGAATGGGGATGGCCTTGTATTGGGTATCGGCCTCGGCGAAGGTGACGTCGCCCAAGGAGCTGATCTGGGTCACCCCCTGCTGCAGGAAGCGGACCGCCTCGGGATAATCGCGGCTGATCTTGAGCTCGAAACGGTAGGGTGTCTCGGCGGTCAGGTAGTCCATGATCGGCTGGTAGCGCTTGTACATGATCAGCGGATTGTAGCGGGGGATCACACCGAATAGCACGAGCGGCTTGTTGCCGGCGTGCGTGTCATCAGTCCCAGCCGTCATCAGGCAGGCGAGCAGGAGCATGACCGTAAATGACCGTTTCAAATGCATTCAACCTTTCACGGGGATATCCTGGAATAGTACAACAGCGGCATGATGTTAAGCAAGGGATATGCCTGTCAGCACAAGGGCTCGTTACTGTCGGGAACGTACCGATTGCGGCCATAAAGCCTGCGCGGATTCAGGGATCAACAGCTCGGTTTTGCCGCCACGTTTTTTTGCGGTGCAGTTACATGGGACTTGACAAGTCCAGTCGGGTTGATTATATGACTATATAGTCATACAGTATTGGAGGTGTCCGTGAGCACAGCTACGCACTACCTGGCCGATGTACTCAAGTCGCTGGCCCAGCCGACCCGCCTGAAGATCGTCGATTTTCTGCGCGACGGCGAGAGGTGCGTCTGCGAGATATTCCCGGCCATCGACGAGGAGCAGTCCAACACCTCGCGCCATCTCAACCATATGCAGACCCACGGCATTCTGGCGCGGCGCAAGGAGGGGGTCAAGATCTTCTACGCAGTCAAGCATCCCGAGGTGTTCGAGATCATCGACCTGGCAACCTCGATCGTGAAGAACGAGGTCGAGGTCCGCAGCGGGCTGATCAGGGGCGCGGAAAGGGGAAAACCATGAAAGGGCTGGCGATAGCGTTGCCATGTTGAAACGAACCGCCGACTACATCGTGTTCACCTTGCTGGGCCTCGCCCCCGGCTCCCGCGCCGGAGAGGCCCTCGACTTCTTCCTCTACGACACCACCAAGATCTTCCTGCTGCTGACGACGATCATCTTCGTGGTGGCTGTCATCCGCACCTCCTTTCCCCCGGAACGGACCAAGCGTATCCTCTCCCACAAAAGGGAGTACGTCGGCAACGTGCTGGCCGCCCTGCTCGGAATCATCACCCCCTTCTGCTCCTGTTCGGCCGTGCCGCTCTTCATCGGTTTCGTCGAGTCGGGGGTGCCGCTGGGGGCGACCTTCTCGTTCCTGATCTCCTCGCCGATGGTCAACGAGGTGGCCTTGATCATGCTCTGGGGGCTGTTCGGCTGGAAAATCGCCCTGATCTACATCGGCACCGGCCTGGCGGTGGCCATCATTGCCGGGATCGTCATCGGCCGCTTGAGGATGGAGAAATACGTCCAGGAATATGTCTGGGAGATGCGGGTCGGCAACGCCGGGATCGTGGAGCAGGGCTTCCGCGAAAGGCTCGTCTATGCCCGCGAATATACCCTGGATCTCCTGAAGAAGATCTGGCCCTATGTGGTGGTCGGGGTCGGCATCGGCGCCTTCATCCACGGTTACGTGCCGGCCGACTTCCTTGCCCGCTGGGCCGGACGTGACAACCCCCTTGCCGTGCCGGTGGCCGTGGCCCTGGGGGTGCCGCTCTACTCCAACGCCGCCGGGGTGATCCCGATCGTCCACGCCCTGATGGAGAAGGGGATGGCCATCGGCACGGTGCTGGCCTTCATGATGGCGGTGACGGCCCTGTCGCTGCCCGAGGCGGTCATCCTCAAGAACGTCCTGAAGAACCGGCTGCTGGCGGTGTTCTTCGGGATAGTTGCTGTTGCGATTGTATTCGTCGGCTACCTGTTCAATGCGATTCTGTGACCTTTTTTTCTCAAACAAGAACCAAAAGGAGAAGACATCGTGAAAAAGATCCTGGCCCTGGCCCTGCTGATTGCGTCGCCGCTCTTCGCCTCCCCGGCGTTTCCGCAGGAAACCGCCTTCGACGGTTTCCTCACCCGTTTCGATTACGACACCCGCGACGACATGAAGATCGACAGCAGGGAACTGGTCGCCCTGCTGCGCAGCGGCAAGGGGGTGCTGGTGGACATCCGCTTTCCCGAGGAGGTGGCGGCCTGGCGCACCGGGTTTGCCGTGACCATACCGCTCAACGAGCTGCCGAAACGCCTCGGGGAGCTACCCAGGGACAAGCTCGTCGTCACCGCCTGCCCCCACAAGGACCGCTCGGCCATCGCCATGGCCTACCTGCGGACGCGGGGATACAACGCCCGTTACCTGACGGACGGCCTGATCGGCCTGGCGGAGCACCTGCGGGGCGAGCGGGCCAAGGATTTCATGGAGGAGATGGACAAGGCAAAGGCGAAGCGCCCCTGAAGGGGTAAGGATCATGAAAGGAGAAAACGGCATGAGGATCGAAGTGTTAGGAACCGGTTGCGTCAAGTGCAAGACCCTTTATGAAAATGTGAAGAAGGCCCTGGAAGAGAGTGGAACGAACGCCGAGGTTGCGAAGGTCGAGGATATTCCGTCCATCATGAAACACGGCGTGATGAGCACCCCGGCGCTGGTGATCGACGGCCGGGTGGTATTCTCCGGCAAGGTGGCCTCGGTGGCGGAGATCATTGGGGTGCTGGGATGAACCGCTTTTCGGACGACGAGATAATCTGTTGGTGCAGTTCGGTCAGCGCAAGGCAGATCCGCCAGGCCAAGACCGCAGGCGCCCGTACCCTCGATGACATCAGACGGGCGACAGGCGCCTGCACGGTTGGTCGCTGCAAGGAGCTGAGCCCGCGCGGCAGGTGATGTGCAAAAGAGGTCAAGCAGGTGCTTGACGAAGAATAAATCAATTGGCAGCTCGGCACAAATCGCGGGAATTTGTCTTGACTATATCCGCCAAGACGAATATAAAGTTTTTATGCAACTGCCTGTAAATATTTTCAAAGCCTTGGCCGACGAGACGCGCCTCCGCATTCTTGCACTCCTCCTCCAGGAAGGAGAACTCTGTGTCTGCGACATCATTGCCGCGATACAACTGCCCCAGTCAACCGTGTCACGACACCTCGCCTATCTGAGGAAAACCGGAATGGTAAACGACCGACGCTGCGGGCTTTGGATGTATTACTCCGTCGTCAGCCTGGAAAACGGCTTCCATAATAATCTCATCGATTTTTTAAAACGGAACCTCACTGCATTTCCGGCAACAGCGACAGACCGGAAGTGTCTGGAAAATTCCGGCAAAGACAACAGGTGCGCCTGAAAAAATTTTGGGCGGATATATCCGCAAATACGGATATTACTAGGAGAACAATGTGACCATGAAGAAAAAAATACTTTTCCTCTGCACCCACAACTCCTGCCGTTCCCAGATGGCCGAAGCGCTGGCTAACCACTATCTGGGAGACCGCTGCCAGGCCTTTTCCGCAGGGACGCAGGCGACGCGGGTCAACCCGTTGGCGATCCGGGTGCTGGCCGAACTGGGTATCGACACTGACCCTCTGCGCTCAAAGAGCATGGATGAATTTGCCGGCCAGAACTTCGATCATGTCGTCACCCTCTGTGGTGCTGCCAACGAAAAGTGTCCGCTCCTCTTCGGCGGTGTGCGGCGCATCCACCAGGGCTTTGAGGACCCTTCACAGATGAATGGCAGAGAAGAAGAGGTTCTGCCCGAATTCCGCCGGGTGCGGGACGAGATCAAAAACTGGATCATTAACTATTTTGGGGGTAAATAATGAGTGAACATCTTTCCCGCAAGCTTTCCTTCCTAGACCGCTGGCTGACCCTGTGGATCTTTGCCGCCATGGCTTTGGGCGTCGGTCTGGGCTGGTTCGTACCCGGTACTGAATCATTCATCAACTCCTTCCAGGTTGGCACCACCAACATCCCCATTGCCATCGGCCTGATCCTGATGATGTATCCCCCCTTTGCCAAGGTGAAGTATGAGGATATGCCGGAGGTCTTTCAGAACAAAAAGATACTGGGGCTCTCCCTGGTGCAGAACTGGCTGATCGGGCCGGCGTTGATGTTCGTGCTGGCCGCGCTGCTCTTGCCGGACAAGCCGGAGTACCTGGTGGGACTGATCATGATCGGGCTGGCGCGCTGCATCGCCATGGTCATCGTCTGGAACGAACTGGCGAAAGGGAATACCGAATACGCAGCCGGGCTGGTGGCCTTTAACAGCGTATTCCAGGTGCTGTTCTACAGCGTCTACGCCTGGTTCTTCATTACCGTGCTGCCGCCGCTGCTGGGGCTGAAGGGAATGGTGGTGGATGTCAGCATCGGTCAGATCGCCGAGAGCGTCTTCATCTACCTGGGCATTCCCTGCATCGCCGGTGCCCTCACCCGCCTGATTGGAGTCAGGATCATGGGGAAGGAGCGCTATCACCGGGAGCTGGTGCCAAAGATCAGTCCCCTCACCCTGATCGCCCTGCTCTTCACCATCGTGGTCATGTTCAGCCTGAAGGGGAACCTGATCGTTCAGTTGCCTTTTGACGTGGTGCGCATTGCCATCCCGCTCTGCATCTACTTCATCGTCATGTTCGTGGTCTCGTTCTGGATGGGCAAGAAACTCGGGGCTGATTACGGCAAGACCACCACCCTGGCCTTCACCGCCGCCAGCAACAATTTCGAGCTGGCCATCGCCGTGGCCGTGGCGGTGTTCGGGCTCAACTCCGGTGCCGCCTTTGCGGCGGTCATCGGTCCCTTGGTGGAGGTGCCGGTCATGATCGGGCTGGTGAACGTGGCGTTCTGGTACCAGCGCCGCTATTTCCGTCCCACCGAGGCCTGCGATTAGATCGCAACCGATATGATGAATTTCCTTGACAAGAAGGATCGAACAGCACCCCGGAATATACTCCACAGTGTCATGGAGCTGTGCGCGGACTGCGACACCTGCCGCACCCTCATGGACGAGGATTGCCTGTTTTTGGCCGGTTTATTGCAATAACCAATCGACGGCTTTCCTTGATCCGGCTTGCCGGCATCGATCTCCGCGGTATAACATCCTAAGGCCGCTTCCCGGCGCGGAACGCCATTTTTACCGGTTCACGCGGATTCGCCGTTGAATCCAGCGGAATCACCGGATATGTTTCGGGCTGGTAACACGCCCCTGCCCCCGTTGGGGGGGCTCGGACGCTACTAATCTCATCTGTAAGGAGAAAGTTTATGTTTGGATTCGGTGTGCCGGAGTTGGTCATTATACTTGGCATCCTGCTGGTGATCTTCGGACCGGGAAAACTCCCCCAGCTCGGCTCGGCACTGGGGGGCGCAATCCGCAGCTTCAAAAATGGCGCCGAAGAAGAACCCAGGCAGGTGGATGCCGGGCAGCCCAGGAAACCGGAGGCGTGACATGATCGCTATTGAGGAGGCGCAACGGCTAATCCTGAAGCATACCGCCGTGCTCACAACCGAGGAGGTCCCTCTGCTCCAGGGGGTGGGGCGGGTCATCGCCCGTGACGCCCATGCGCCCTGGGACATCCCCATGTCCGACAATTCCGCCATGGACGGGTATGCCTTTTCCGCCTTGCCTCCGCAAAACGGGCAGTGGGTGGTGGCGGACTTCATCCCGGCGGGCGCGCAACGGACGATACCGGTTGCTCCGGGAGAGGCCGTGAAGATCATGACCGGCGCGCCGATCCCTCCGGGATGCGACACCGTCGCGCCTATCGAGGAGGTTGAACGCACTGCGGAGGGAATACGCCTGACCAGCGGGTTGAAGCCAGGCTCGCACATCAGGAGACGGGGGGAGGATGTCAGGGCGGATGACCTGGTCATCGCCGCCGGCTCGCTTCTCCGGCCCCAGGAGGTCGGGATGCTGGTTTCGCTGGGGAAGACCTCGGTGGAGGTGGTCCGCAAGACACGCGTCGCCATTCTGGCGACCGGCGATGAGCTTTTAGAGGCGGGCGCTACACCGCACGCCGGCAGGATCATCAACAGCAACAGTTACAGTCTGGCCGCCCAGGTGCTTGAGGCCGGAGGAGAACCCCTACTGATCGGCATCGCGGCGGATACCGACAGTGCCACCAGGGAGAAGATCCGCGAAGGGCTTCAGGCCGACATGCTCATCACCACCGGCGGCGTCTCGGTCGGCGACCGTGATTACGTCAAGGAGTCCATTCAGGAGTTGGGGGGGAGGCTCCTCTTCTGGAAGGTGAACATGAAGCCGGGCAAGCCGGTCGCCTTTGCCCTGCTCGACGGGAAGCCGGTGTTCGCCCTGCCCGGCAATCCCGTGGCCGCCATGGTCGGTTTCGAGATGTTCGTGCGTCCCGCCATGCTGCGGATGATGGGGCATTCCCGCATCTTCAGGCCCGTGGTCAGGGCGGTCCTGGCCGAGGAGGCGAAGAACCGGGGAGACCGCCCCCACCTCGTCCGGGTGCGGGTAACGCTTAGACATGGGGTCTACAGCGCGTCAACGACCGACAGCCAGAGTTCCGCCAATCTTGCCTCGCTCACCCAGGGAAACGGCCTCCTAAATCTTGCTCCGAACACATCCATCGCAGCCGGCAGCACGGCGGAGGTGGTCGTGCTCGACCGCGGCTTCGAGATGGGCAGTATCGCGGGGGATAACCTGGCGGCAGTTGAATGACACGTTAAAAACATACCTGAAACAGACAAAGGCCGGGATATCTTCCGGCCTTTGCGTTTATACGACATTTCAATAACGGGATCAGGCTCGACCCTTGACATGACAAAACATTCCACTTAATATATTCAATATTCTGTATATAAGAGGAGGCCAGCATGCCGATTTACGAATACAGTTGCCGTACCTGCGGCTACCGCTTCGAAAAGGTGCAGAAGTCGGGAACAGAGCACGAAACAACGTGTCCAAATTGCGATTCCGCCGAGGTTCAAAAGGAGCTGTCCTCCTTTTCGACAGGTGCCTCGTCTTCATCCGCGTGCTTCAGTGGCGGCTGAAGGACGCCCTGACGCCGGTCGGCGTCTATTGCAGCAAAGCTTTCTTTCAGCCGTTAGCTCCAGGCTGAACAACATCTGGGAGAGTCAAACATGACAGAGCGAAGAAATTTTGACGCTGCCGCGGCAGCATGGGATGAAGAGCCGCGCCGGGTCAAGCTGGCGGGAGAGATTGCCGCCGCCATATCCGCTGCCCTGCCGCTCTCGGCGGCGTTGGACGCTTTGGATTTCGGCTGCGGAACCGGCCTGGTTACCCTGCGACTTGCCCCATATCTGGGCAGCATTGTCGGTGTGGACAGTTCCCAGGGGATGGTTGACCGCCTGAATGCCAAGATACAGGCGTTGGGGTGCACAAACGCAAGGGCGCTGCGCCTTGACCTGGAGAAGGACGAACTGCCCGAGGGTCGATTTCACCTCATTGCCAGTGCCATGACCTTGCACCACATCCTGGAGGTCGTTCCGCTGAAGTTGTTACGTGGCCTGCTGCACCCCGGCGGCTGGATCGCCCTGGCTGACCTGGATGCGGAAGACGGCAGCTTTCATGACGACCTGACCGGCGTTTTCCATTACGGTTTCAATCGCGAGAGCATGGAATTCATGCTGCGCACCGCCGGCTTCAAGGAAATTGTCTTTTGCGAGGCAATCAGGACCGTTAAAGGGAAACAAGTCTACCCGGTCAATCCGACAATCGCCAGGGTCAGCTGACATCTTCCGATGCGTCTGCGATGCCGTCCTTCTTGGCGGTCTGAATAATGGAGGGGATCTGGAAGGTCTTGGCCTCGCGGATCAGGTTGGCGATGGCCGGGGTGCCTAGCATGATCTCCAGGGCCGCCACGCGCCCCTTGCCGCCGGCGGTTCATGACGGATGCTCCGATTCCTCCGGGATGTGACACCGTCGTGCCGATCGAGGAGGTGGAGAACACTACGGAGGGGATACGCCTGACCGGCGGGTTGAAGCCAGGCTCGCACATCAGGAGACGGGGGGAGGATGTCAGGGCGGATGAACTGGGGATATTGGCCCTTTTCATGTTTGTCGTGATCTTGACCGGTTTTTTCATTATGTGCGCGACCTTCTGAGCTGGTTCATCTGCTCTTCGTAGCATTCCGGGCAGATGCCGTGGCTGAAACGGGCCTCGGAATGGTTTGTTATGTACAACTCCAATTGGTGCCAACTCTTTTTGTCGTCACGGATCTTTTTGCAATGCATGCAGATGGGGATTATGCCTTCCAGCTGTTTTACATTGGCCAAGGCATCTTCCAACTGAACGATCTTATCTGCTATGACCCTTTCAGCCTCTTTTTTCTCCGTGATATCTGCATTACTTCCCCGCACCCCCAGGAACACGCCGGAAGAATCGTAGATCGGCCGGCAGACATGGCTGATCCAGCGCTGTTGGCCGCCACGCGTCACAATCCTGAATTCGATCGGCGTTTGGTCGCGGTTTTTTCCGGTGAGATGCGCTTCACTTTTGTGATTATCCCACAATTCCCGGTCGCTGTGATGTACCAACCGCTCCATCAGGCCGGCATCGTTGCTGAAATCGGCAGGAGTGTAACCGGTAATCAGCTCACAGGCCGGGGATACATAATGCAGCCCACCATCCGGCTTTTCCCAGAATATAGATTCGGTGGCAAAATCGGACAGGGTCTGGAACAGGCTCGTTCTCTCCGCAAGTTCCTGTTGGGTCTTCTTGAGAACAATGGTCGCTTTTCTGATCAACAGGTAGGAACAAGCGAACACGAAAAGCAAGATTGCGGCCAGCCAGGCGAGCACTTTAGCAACGATCTGGCTGATCTCCTGACGATACGGGGTGACATCGGTGTAGATCTCAAAAGAGCCGATTATCCTGTCCCTTTCCCTGATGGGAATATACGTTTCCACCACCTCGACGTTGAATTTGTTCTCCTCTGCCAAGTCGAGCATCCTGTCCTTCATCTCAAGATGGCTATCGACATTTCCTTGAAAGACCCTGTCAAGTCGCTTGTTATCGCTGTCTATTCTGCCGATGATTTTCTTGTCGGTGCTGTAGATTACCTCTTTTTGGATATTGTATATTTTTACCTTGAGGATGCCAAAGTTGTTGAGATAAGTTCGGAAATAGCGGTCGGCCACTGGAAAATCAGCCTGGGCCAGATAGAGGTGTAATTCACCGTCATTTCCAACAGTGGTCAGGATATCCCTCTGCTGCTCGAATACCGCCTTGCTGGCCTGTATGGCCGATTCCCTGGCATCGCGGGCGATTTCTTCCGAAATGATTCTGTGAACGACAATACCGGAGAGTGTGAGAATGGCTGCAATTGAGATAAGGGCTATCCAGATGATGACATGCAGGATGTTCTCGGGATGATTCTGGAAATCAGGTTTCAAAATACGCAGTATCTGCGAGTTCATAATTACTCCGACGGTCTTGAGCCGTCCGGTAGATCCCAGCAAGGTGCCTTCAGGCATTGCCTTAACCCGGAGCGCTTCGGCCCCGTCCCCACCTTGCCCTTCATCTCTTTAGATCAAGAAGCTGAATATCGGCGTTTCTCCGTGTGAAGTTAGGCCCCTTTGCGGGGCCTTTTTTATTCCGGTTACTGCGCTTGCGCTGTCGCCGCTTCCTCCTTGGGGAGGAACGGTTCGAACTGCTTCTTATCGATGGCGCAGCGGTAGGCCTCCTCCGGGTTGACCTTTTGGGCCTTGAGCAGCTCCATCAGGTGCATGTCCATCAACTGCATCCCGTCCTTCTTGGCGGTCTGAATGATGGAGGGGATCTGGAAGGTCTTGGCCTCGCGGATCAGGTTGGCGATGGCCGGGGTGCCCAGCATGATCTCCAGGGCCGCCACGCGCCCCTTGCCGTCGGCGGTCTTGAGCAGTTGCTGGCAGACGACCCCCTTCAACGACTCGGAGAGCATGGCGCGCACCTGCTCCTGCTGGTCTGTCGGGAAGACGTCGATGATCCGGTCAATGGTCTTGGCGGCGGTGTTGGTGTGCAGGGTGCCGAAGACCAGATGTCCGGTCTCGGCGGCGCTCATGGCCAGTTGGATCGTGGTCAGGTCGCGCATCTCCCCCACCATGATGACGTCCGGGTCCTCACGCAGGGCCGCCCGCAGGGCCGAGGCGAAGCTCTCGGTGTGCTCGCCGATCTGGCGCTGGTTGAGGAGCGACTGCTTGTTCTCGTGGATGAATTCCAGCGGGTCCTCCAGGGTGAGGATGTGTTCCTTGCGGGTCGAGTTGATCAGATCGATCATCCCTGCCAGGGTGGTGGACTTGCCCGATCCGGTCGGCCCGGTGACCACTACCAGCCCCTTCTTGAAGCGGGTCATGCGCAGCACCCCTTCCGGCAACCCCAGTTGCTCCGCTGAAAGGATCTTGCTGGGGATGATGCGGAACACCGCGGCGATGCCCCGGTGCTGCATGAGGATGTTGCCGCGGAAGCGGGCCAGCCCCTCCACGGCGTAGGCGAAGTCCAGGTCCTTTTTCTCCTCGAAGTATGCCCGCTGTTTCTCGGACAGTATCTCGAAAAGGATCGCCTTCAACTCCTCATGCCCCAGGGGTTTGAAGTTGAGGCGCACCATCTCGCCGCGCTGGCGGAAGATGGGGGGATTGCCGGTGGAGAGGTGCAGGTCCGATGCCCCCTCATCCTTCATCATCTTGAACAACGCGTCTATGCGTGCCATCTGCTCACCTCCGGAAATAGGTAGTGAGGCTGAAGACTGAAGGCTGAAGTAAAAGCGAACCACCGCTAGCCGCTGGTTTTCTTTTTTTCCTTCAGTCTACAGTCTTCAGCCTTCAGTCTATTGACCTGTTGTTTATTTACATGTCGTTTCGGTCGCTCAGGTTCTCGAAGCGGGTGTGCTCGCCGAAGAAGGCCAGATTGACCGTGCCGATGGCCCCGTTGCGCTGCTTGCCGATGATCAGTTCGGCGTTGCGCTCGTGGCCGTGTGTGCATGTGCCGTCCCGCTTGCGGCAGTGCTCGCAGTATACCGCCTCGCGGTAGACGAACATGATCACGTCGGCGTCCTGCTCGATGGCGCCGGATTCGCGCAGGTCGCTCATCATGGGGCGCTTGTCGCCGCGTTTCTCCAACTCGCGGTTGAGCTGGGAGAGGGCTATCACCGGCACGCCGAGCTCCTTGGCCAGCGCCTTGAGCGAGCGGGATATGTCCGAGATCTCCTGCTGGCGCGATTCGGGGTTGGCGCCGCCGCGCATGAGCTGCAGGTAGTCGACGATGATCAGGCCGATGTCGTGTTCGCTCTTGAGCCGCCTGGCCTTGGAGCGCAACTCCAGCACGCTGATGGCCGGGGTGTCGTCGATAAAGATCTTCGAGTCGTGCAGGATGCCGGCCGCCCGCGTCAATCGGGGCCAATCCGAGTCCTGGAAGTGGCCGGTGCGCATCCGGCCGAAATCCACCTTGGCGATGGAGGCGAGGAAACGCATCACCAGCTGTTCCTTGCCCATCTCCAGGGAGAAGATCACCGAGGGGGTCTTCTTCTTGTTGTGGGGATCGGCGCTGGCGTATTCGGCGATGTTGAGGGCCAGGGTGGTCTTGCCCATGGAGGGGCGGGCCGCGATGATGATCAGGTCTCCCGGCTGGAACCCGGCGGTCATGTGGTCCAGGTCCACGTAACCGGTGGGGGTGCCGGTGACGTGCTCCTTGCGGTCGTGCAGGGTCTTGAGGATGGTGAAGGCCTCCTTGAGGACCGCCTGCACCGGCACGTACTGGGGGCGCAGCTTGTTCTCGGAGATCTCGTAGATCTGCTTCTGGGCTATGTCCAGGAGCTCGTTGACGTCGGACTGCTCGTCGTAGCCCCGGGTGACGATCTCGGTGGCCACGCTGATCAGCCGGCGGTTGACCGACTTTTCCTTCACGATCTTGCAGTAGTAACCGACATTGGCCGCGGTGGGGACATAGTCCACCAGGGTGGCCAGGTAGGCGGCCCCCCCCGCCTCCTCCAGTTCCCCCTGTTTCCTGAGCGCGTCGCTCATGGTGATCAGGTCGCATGGCTCGCGCGAGTCCGAGAGGCGCATCATGGCCTGGAAGATCTTGCGGTGGCTTTCGCGGTAGAAGTCGTCGGCGGTGAGGATCTCCAGCACCCGGTTGATGGCGTCGTTGTCGATCAGGATGCCCCCCAGGATGGACATCTCGGCCTCCAGGCTCTGGGGGGGGAGTTTGCGCAGCTCTTCGTTACTCATATACTAGATCGTCCTTTGACATATTGGTTGGGCAAGGTTTGTACTGTCCACCCTACCTGACTCGCCGGAATTCCGCAATCACCCGCTTCACCGCCGCCACCACGTCGCGGGCGTCCTCCTCGCTCATCCTGGGGAAGAGCGGCAGCGAAAGGATGCGTTCCGAGGCGTAGCTGGCGTTGGGCAGCTCACTGTCCGCGACCGGCATGTTCTCGCGGTACCAGGCGTGGTGGTGGATCGCCTTGTAGTGCAGGCCGCTGCCTATGTTGTGCCTCTTCAGTTCAGCCATGAAGCCGTCGCGGTCGATGGTCAGCTTTTCCACCCTGACCAGCGGGGTATAGAGGTGCCAGGCGTGGCGCTGCCGGTAGGGGGCATAGGCCGGCAGGGCCAGTTCCTCGATGTCGGCGAACTCCCGGTTGTAGAGGTCGGCGATCTCCTTCCGCCTGTCGATGAAACCGTCCAGTTTTGGGAGCTGGTGGATGCCGATGGCGGCCTGGATGTCCATCATGTTGTACTTGAAGCCGGGGAGCATGATGTCGTAGTTGGGTGTGCCGCTGGCGGCGAAGCGTTTCCACGCCTCGCGGCTCATGCCGTGGAACTTGAGCAGCGCCACCTCCTCGGCCAGGTTCTCGTCGGGGGTGCAGACCATGCCCCCTTCGCCGGTGGTGATGTTCTTGTTGGGATGGAAGGAGAAGATCGAGACGGAATCCAGCGAGCCGATCCGCCGCCCCTTGTACTCCGTCCCTGCGGCATGGGCCGCGTCCTCGATCACGGTCAGGTTGTGCTCCCTGGCCAGCTCGAAGAGCGGGTCCATGTCGCAGGACTGGCCGGCGAAGTGCACCGGGATGACGGCCTTTGTCCGGGGGGTGATCTTCTTGCGGACTTCATTCACGTCGATGTTGAGGGTACCGGGCTCGATGTCCGCCAGCACCGGCGTGCCGCCGGCCAGGATGATCATGCTGACCGTGGAGGCGAAGGTCATGGGGGTGGTGATGATCTCGTCCCCCTCGCGGATCTTCAGCGCCAGCAGCGTCAGGTGCAGCCCGGCTGTGGCGGAGCTGAGCGCCACGGCAAAGGGGGAGCCGACATAGGCCCGGAACTCCTCCTCGAAGCGCTTCACCTTGGGGCCGGTGGTGATCCAGCCGGATTTCAACGAATCGACCACCTCGTTGATCTCGGCGTCGTCGATGGTGGGGGTGGAGAAGGGGAGGAATGTTTCGCGCATGAAAAGATGCTCCTTGGTTATTCAGTAGGGGCGGCCCCGTGTGGCCGCCCTTTTCGCTGATCGAAGATTGTCAGGGCGCCTTCGCAGGGACGCCCCTGCAAAAATGTTCAGAAATTCACCGGTTCGATATCAGCACCCGCCGTCCAGACTCAGCCACGATACGTGGTGCCGGACTCAGCTGCGGCAGCAGTTCGTCCAGCTCCCGCTTCTTGAGAAACACCAAAAGCGGCTTGTCGCCCCCCCACAGCCTCAAAAAGGCCTCCCGGTCGGGAAACCAGGCCGACTGGTCCCCCTGCTTGCTGCCGAACTCCAGCTCGTCGACCTTCCCGGTCACCAGCACCCGTTGGCCGGTGTACCAGGAGACCCCCTGCATCGGGCCGAAGGTGACGAGGCGGGTCTCCGGGGTGGCGAGGGATTTTGCTGCCAGCGCCAGTTCACGCGGGGATTCCGCCCGGGCGATGCCCGGCAATATCAGCCTGGGCACGAGAAGTTCCAACAGAAATGATCCGAGGCAGAGCACGGTCAGCAAAAGCCTGGGGCTGCGGCCGGCAGCGGCCAGGGTGGTTGTCCCCTGGATGAGGAACAGCAGTGCGATCGTCACCCCCGCCGCGGTGGCGATCGGCGGCGCGTTCCTGACGAACTGGTTCAGAGGGTCGCGCAGGCCGGGCAGCAAATCCGCCAGCAGGACGGCTACCTGGGGCAGCCGGGCATAGGCCAGGGCGGCCACGCCCAGAACGGTGAGAGTGCTCCCCAGCATGATCACCGCGAGCTTCAGCTCCCTGGCGCGCCCTTCCAGCACCGCGCTGATGTGGTGGGCGATCATGATGGCCAGGGGGGGGAAGATCGGCAGGATGTAGGGGATCAGCTTGGAGCTCGATTTCGAGAAGAACAGGAAGATCAACAGCGTCCAGATCAGAAGGAAGAGCCCGGTCTGCCCCTCCCCGTGATGACGATCCCGCCATGCCCGCAGCAGTGCGTCGGGGATGAAGAACGACCAGGGGAGCATGGTGCCCAGAAGCACCGGCAGGAAGAACCAGAAGGGCTGGTAGCGGCCATGCACCGTGCTGGTGAAACGCTCGAAGTGCTCGTGGATGAAGAAGAAGCGGGCAAATTCGGGATTGCGCAGCGAGACCGCCACGAACCAGGGGGCGGCCACGGCGATGAACAGCAGCAGGCCGCTGCCGAGCCGCATCTCCCCCAGCAGCCGCCAGCGTCTCCCCAGGAGCAGGTAGAAAAAGATGATGCCTCCGGGAAAGACGATCCCGATCAGTCCCTTGGCCAGAACCGCCAGGGCGCAGAAGAGGTAGAAGAGGTGCCAGGTTAGGCCGCTGCCGTGCCTCCCTTCGCGCTGGGCCGCGCAGATGAAGGCGCCCATGGCCGCCGTGAGGCAGAGGGTCAGCAGCATGTCGGTCAGGATGATGCGCGACTGGAGCACGAAGCCGGCCGAGGTCCCCAGGATCAGGGCCGAGATCAGCGCGGTGCGGCGATCAAAGAGCCGCCGGGCCACGGCGTAGGTCACCAGCACGGTCAGCAGGCCGCACAGGGCCGAGGGGAGGCGGGCCGCGAACTCGGACAGGCCGAAGAGCTTGAGCGAGGCGGCGTTGACCCAGTAGAGCAGGGGGGGCTTCTCGAAGTACTTGACGTAGTTGAGGGTAGGGGTGATCAGGTCGCCCCGCTCCAGCATCTCGCGGGGGATCTCGGCATAGCGCCCCTCATCCGGGTCGATCAGCGGCAGCCCACCCAGGAACAGCAGAAAGGGGATGCCCAGGCAAACGGCCAGGAGCAGCAGGTCGCGCAGCCAGCCCCCCTCGCCGCTGCGTGAGTATCTCTTGAGGTCCCTCACGACGCGGACCCCTTATCCCGGCGCACGAGGTCGAAGGGCTCCACGCCGAAGGGAGGGGTGAGGAGGATGCGCTGGTTGGGGTTGGCGGCCTCGGCCTCTATACTGTTCCCCTCCCCGTCCAGCAGGCGCAGCCGGTCGAGGCGCAGGCGCGCCGAACGCATGCCGGGGCCGATGAATTCCAGCTCGTCTCCGATCCGGATGCGGTTACGCACCCCGATGACCGCCGCGCCGTCGGCGCGCAACTCCTCCACCCGGCCGACGAACTTGTGGCTGCGGATGTAGGCGCAGTGGTACTCCAGCCCCACGTCGCGGGGCTCTCCGAAGAGGAAGCCGGTGGTATAGCCGCGGTGGCTGAGCTTGGTCAACTCCTCCAGCCATTCCGGCCGGCAGCGCCACCCGGCCGGGTCGTCCAGGTATGCGTCCAGGGCCTGGCGGTAGACCCGCAGCACCGAGGCGACGTAGTTGATCCCCTTCATGCGCCCCTCGATCTTGAGCGAAGCCGCTCCGGCGGCGATGATCTGCGGCAGATGCTCCAGCAGGCAGAGGTCGCGGGAGTTGAAGATGAAGGTGCCGTTTGCGTCCTCCAGCACCGGGAAGTATTCGCCAGGGCGGCTCTTCTCCACCAGGCTGTAGCCCCAGCGACAGGGGTGGGCGCACTCGCCGGAGTTGGCGTCGCGGCCGGCCATGGCGCTGGAGAGCAGGCAGCGACCCGAGTAGGAGATGCACAGGGCCCCGTGGATGAATACCTCGGCCTCGATCCCGGTCTTGGCCACGGTCTCGGCGATGGCCTCCATGGTGGTCTCCCGGGCCAGGTTGATACGTTTCACCCCCTGCCGCTGCCAGAACAGGGCGCTCATCCAGTTGACGGTGTTGGCCTGGGTGGAGAGGTGCAGCTCGCGTTCGGGCGAGACCTGGCGCACCAGGTCGATCACCCCCGGATCGGCCACGATGTAGGCATCGAAGGGAAGCCCCGCCACCTCGCCAAGGAACCGTTCCAGCCCATCCAGCGCGGCGTTATGGGGATAGCTGTTGACCGTCAGATAGACCTTGACGTTGCGGGCATGGCAGTACTCCAGGGCCGTTGCCATCTCCTGCGGCGTGAAGTTGTCCGCCAGGTTGCGCAGGCCGAAGGCCTTGCCCCCCAGATAGACGGCATCGGCGCCGTAGTGCACGGCGGTTTCCAGCTTTTCCATGTTGCCGGCGGGGGCCAGCAGCTCGGGTTTTTGCATCGGGCTTTCCGGTGATGACAGGTGAAGATGAACGCAGGAACCGAATGGTATCATATTATTCACCTTGATTTAACCTAGAAAAAAGCCATTAACGCAGAGACGCAAAGACGCAAAGTAAAAACAGATAGTTGGCACAACAAAACATTCTCGGGCGAACACATCGAGTTCAAAATGGTCTGATTCTCTTTGCGCCTTCGCGACCTTGCGTTAGAAGACAGCCTTTAACCTGTGTTGCGGCAGCTTTCGCTTGACAAACCCGGCCGGATCGCTTTAAGTATTTAAAACACCCGTTAAATGGAGGAATTATGCCATCCCGCGTCAGATGGAGCGCCTGCCTGATTTCGTTTCTCATGCTGACCGGCTGCGCGGCCAACGACCTTATGGTCAAGCGCCAGGCAGAGGCCGAGGCCAGGATCGAGCAGCTCACCCAGGCCGGCAAAAAGGGTGAGCAGCGCCTGAACGAATTCTCCGCTCAGCTCCAGGGGCAGGAGGATCAGGCCAGGGGAACGGCGGAGTTGGTCAAGCAACTCCAGGCCACCATCCAGGAACTGCGCATCGCCCACGAGGATCTCAAGGCGCGCGTAACCCTGCTGGCCCAGCAGGCCGCCACACCCAAGATAGAGGTGGTCAACCGGGAGCCGGCCCCGAAAGGGAAAGACGCCGGTCCGCCGTCCGATTATGTCAAGGCGTTCGGTCTGTACAGCGCCAACAACTTCCCCGCCGCCATCGAGGCCTTCGAGGCGTTCCTCAAGAACAACCCCCAGAGCGACTATGCCGCCAATGCCGTCTACTGGATCGGCGAGTGCCATTACACCCTCTCCGATCTCGCCCGGGCAGAGGCTGCCTTCCGGAAGGTGGCGGATGGCTACCCCAGGAGCGCCAAGGCCCCGGATGCGCTGCTGAAGCTGGGATACACCCTGTCCGCCATGAAAGAGAAGGATAAGGCCGCCGCCATTTTCGAGGGCCTGATCCGGTCGCATCCCGGCAGCTCGGCGGCTGCCAAGGCCCGCGAGCGGCTGACCGCGAATCAGTAACTACCGAGGTGCCCATGAAAAACGGAATTACCGCATTGCTCCTTCTGGCGCTGCTTTTAATCCTTCCCTTCCCGGCGACGGCTGCGGAGCAGGATGAGCCTGCCATCTATGTCATCAAGAAGGGCGATACCCTCTGGGGCCTGTCCGAGCGCTTCCTGAAAGACCCTTACTATTGGCCCAACATGTGGGCGAGGAACAGCCTGATCACCAACCCGCACCAGATCTATCCCGGCCAGAAGCTGAGGGTCTTTCCCGATCGCCTTGAATTCGTGCCCAGGGAGCAGCCGGCGGAGGCCGCAGGCGGGCAGAAGGCCGCGGCGGCTGCCAAGTCCGCAGATATCTATCAGGAGGTGGCCGAGGAAAAGAGTTTTACTGTCCGCGGCAACGAAGGATTTCTGCTGGAGACCGAACTCAAGCCATTCGGCTCCGTGATCAGCGTCCATCACGACCGGATCGTGGCCGGCGAAGACGATATCGTCTACACAGACATAGGCACGATCCACGGCATCAAGGGGGGCGAGAAGTTCTCCGTCTTCCGCAGGGAGGCATCCGTCAGCCATCCCCTTACCAACGAGATAATGGGAATCAAGGTGGTGCCTCTCGGTACGTTGCAGCTGACCGATGTCGAACGCAAGTCCTCGCGAGCCATCATCACCAGATCCTACAAGGAGATATCCCCAGGTTCCTACCTGATGCCTTACAGCGACGGCAAGCGCCACGAGGTGCCGCTCAAGATGCCGGGTCGCGAACTGAAGGGGTATATCATCGAAAGCTACAGCGGCACCAACATCATCGCCAGCGGTGATATCGTCTACATCGATCTGGGCTCTTCACAGGGGGCCGAGCCTGGCAACATGCTCTACATCGTACGCGACGTGCTTCCCGATCAGCGCCACGTTGAGGGGCGTGTCGAACGGCTTCCCCAGGAACTGCTGGGGGCGCTGGTAATCCTGGAGACCGGGAAAAAGACGGCCACGGCGCTGGTGGTCAAGAGCATCGACGCCATCTACAAGGGCGACAAGATCGATAGCCGCACGAAATGATTATCCGTATAGAATTCAGAACTGGACCGGCCCCTGGGAGCCGGTCTTTTTTTTAAAGGGTGAACAAAGGTATGGATGAGCCCTACTGGATCGGTCTCAAGGCGGTCGCCGGCGTCGGCAACGTCACCTTTCGGCGCCTGCTGGAGCGTTTCGACTCGCCGCGGGGCGCCCTGTCGGCCTCTCCGGATGAACTGGCGGACGTCAGGGGGGTGACCCCGGCCGTCGTCGCTGCCATTAGGGGAGGGGCGTGGCAGCGCTTTGCCGAGGAGGAGTGCCGGCGCCTGCGGGAAAGCGGGGCGCGGCTGATGACTTTTATATCGGCCGACTACCCCAAATCCCTGTTCGAGATCCCCGACCCGCCTCCCTTCCTTTACGTGCGTGGCGAGCTGTTTTCCCGTGAGCCGGCCATTGCCATCGTCGGTTCCCGCCGTGGCACCTCCTACGGTCTGCTGACAACCGAGCGACTGGCCGAGGGATTGGCCCGGCATGGCGTCGCAGTGGTATCGGGCATGGCCCGCGGGGTGGATACGGCGGCCCACAAGGGGGCGCTGGCGGCAGGCGGCAGGACGGTCGGGGTGCTGGGTTGCGGCATCGACAAGGTGTACCCCCCGGAAAATCGCAAGCTCTTCGACGACATGGCCGCAAATGGGGGCCTGGTATCCGAGTTCCAGCTGGGGACGCTCCCCCTGGCGGAAAATTTTCCACGTCGCAACCGCATCATCAGCGGACTCTCCCGCGGGGTGCTGGTGGTGGAGGCCGCCGAGAACAGCGGTTCCCTGATCACCGCCCAGTATGCCCTGGAGCATGGCCGCGATGTCTTTGCCGTTCCCGGCAACATCACCTATGCCTCCTGCAAGGGGAGCAACCGCCTGATCAAGCAGGGGGCCAAACTGGTGGACTGCGTCGAGGACATTCTGGAAGAGCTGCCGGGATATGGGGTGCGAACCGCGGAAATCTCCACCGGCGCGGAACCCCGCGCTTTCGCCCTGACACCGAAAGAGGCCGCGATCTATGAACTGCTGGCCCGCTCGCCGCTGCACATCGACGACATCATCAGCCAAACGGAATTGACAGCCGGGGAGGTTTCCTCTATGTTACTCCACCTTGAGCTAAAGGGGGCGGTGACACCGCTGCCGGGCATGCATTACGCCATTGCCGCGTAATCCACAACAATAAGCCTGAAATTCTGCAAACCTCACCACAGAGTCACAGAGGGCACAGAGAAAAGCTTTTTGTTTACGAAACATTAGAAGATATCTTACAGATTTTTCAATTCACCTTTTTGGTGATGAATCTATTTCTGTGATTCCTCTGTGTTCTCTGTGACTCTGTGGTTGAAGTGCCGTTTTCAGGATAAATTCATCTACCAAGGAAAGATTACATATGCCGCAGAACCTCGTCATCGTCGAATCGCCCGCCAAGGCGAAAACAATAGAGAAATTCCTGGGGAGCGACTTCCGGGTGCTGGCCTCCTTCGGCCATGTGCGCGCCCTGCCCAGCAAGCAGGGGTCGGTGGATATCGAGAACGACTTCGATCCCAAGTACCATGTGCTTCCCGAGAGCAAGAAACACATCGACGCCATCAAAAAGGCGCTTAAGGATGCCGACCGGCTGCTCCTGGCCACCGACCCCGACCGCGAGGGGGAGGCCATCTCATGGCATCTGCTGGCGGCCCTGGGACTGGACAAGAAGAAGCCCGGCATCGAGATCCAGCGCGTAGTCTTCCACGAGATCACCAAGGACGCCATAATCCACGCCGTCAAGCACCCCCGCTCCATCGCCACCGAACTGGTGGACGCACAGCAGGCCCGCTCGGTGCTCGACTACCTGGTCGGTTTCAACCTCTCCCCCTTTCTCTGGAAAAAGATCCGCTACGGTCTCTCCGCTGGGCGGGTCCAGTCGGTGGCGCTCCGCCTGATCTGCGAGCGGGAGAAGGAGATCCGCGCCTTCAGCGAGCAGGAGTACTGGACTATCGCCGCCCGGCTGGGGGCCGCGCCGGGACAGGAATTCCGGGCCGGCCTGACTGCAGTGGGGGGCAAAAAACTCGGCAAGTTCGACATCCCCGGCGAGGAGGTGGCGGGCGGCCTGAAAGCGGCCCTCCAGTCTGGCGCCTACCGGGTCGAAAAGATCACCAGGACCGAGAAGAAACGCACCCCGGCGCCCCCCTTCACCACCTCGACCCTACAGCAGGAGGCCTCCCGCAAGCTCGGTTTCTCCGCCAAGAAGACCATGTCCACCGCCCAGAAACTCTACGAAGGGATCGACATCGGCGAGGGGGGCACGGTCGGTCTGATCACCTACATGCGCACCGACAGCGTCAACCTCTCGAACCAGGCGCTCCAAGAGGCCCACGATGTCATCTCGGCCGCCTACGGTCCGGAGTACGCCCTGGCCAAGCCGCGCCTCTACAAAACGAAGACCAAAAACGCCCAGGAGGCCCACGAGGCCGTCCGGCCGACCTACATCTCCAAGACCCCGGCCGAACTGAAGAGGTTCCTGTCCCCGGATCTGCACAGGCTCTACGAATTGATCTGGAAGCGCACCGTGGCGTGCCAGATGGCCGAGGCGCTGTTGGACCAGACCTCGGTGGACATCGCAGCGGAGTTGGCCACGTCGCCCGCCGCCGGCCCCTTTGCCGGCGCGAAACAGGCGGGACTGCGGGCCAGCGGCACGGTCATCCGTTTTCCCGGATTCATGAAGCTCTATATCGAGGGGCTGGACGACCAGGACGAGGAGAAGGAGGGGCTGCTCCCCCCCATGAGCGAGGGGGCGGCGTTGGATCTGCACGAGATCATCCCCGAGCAGCACTTTACCCAGCCGCCGCCCCGCTACACCGAGGCCACCCTGGTCAAGACGCTGGAGGAGTACGGCATCGGCCGCCCCTCCACCTACGCATCGATCATGAATACCCTGGTGGAACGCAAGTATACCCGCCTGGAGAAGAAACGCTTCTTCCCCGAGGACGTGGGCATGGTGGTTAGCGACATGCTGGTCAACCATTTCTCGCGCTACGTGGACTACAACTTCACAGCCGGCCTGGAGGAGGAACTGGACCAGGTCTCCCGCGGCGAGAAACAGTGGAAACCGCTTTTGAAGGAGTTCTGGGAGCCGTTTTCCACGCTGCTCAAGCAGAAGGAGGGGGAGGTCAGCAAGTCCGACCTGACCACCGAGGCCACCGACGAGGCCTGCCCCGAGTGCGGCAAGCCGCTGGTGGTCAAGCTGGGCAAGCGCGGCAAGTTCATCGCCTGCTCCGGCTTCCAGGAGGGATGCAAGTACACCCGCAACATCGACCAGGACAGGGGGGGTGAGGCGGCAGAGCCGATCCTGTCCGAGGAGAAGTGCGAAAAATGCGGCCAGCCGATGCTGATCAAGGATGGCCGTTACGGCAAGTACCTGGCCTGCTCCGGGTATCCGGCCTGCAAGAACATCCAGCCGCTGGTCAAGCCCAGGGGGACCGGCGTGGTCTGCCCGGAATGCAAGGAAGGGGAGCTGACCGAGAAGAAATCCCGCTACGGCAAGATGTTCTATTCCTGCAACCGTTACCCCCAGTGCAAGTTCGCCCTCTGGGACCCGCCGGTGGAGAAGCCCTGCCCGAAGTGCGGCTTCCCGCTCCTGGTGAAGAAGGTCTACAAGAAGAAGGGTGAATTTCTGAAATGCCCCAAAGAGGGATGTGACTACACCAGCGAGTAGACTTAAAAATCCTGAGACAGCGAGGCACCGAGGCACCGAGATGGATTCGTACATGAAAGGGAATCCTCTGTGCCTCTCTGTTTTTATTGAGGTAATCTGAATATGTCTGAATATGGGATCACCATCATCGGCGCCGGCCTGGCCGGCTGCGAGGCGGCCTGGCAGGCCGCCCGGCGCGGCATCCCGGCCACGCTTCACGAAATGAAGCCGGAAAAATACTCCCCGGCCCACCATCTCCCCGGCCTGGCGGAACTGGTCTGCTCCAACTCCCTGCGGGGGGATTCGCTGGAAAACGCGGTGGGGCTGCTCAAGGAAGAGCTGCGCCGCTGCGGCTCGCTGGTCTTGGAGGCGGCCCTTGCCACCCGTGTCCCGGCCGGCGGCGCCCTGGCAGTTGACCGCCAGCTCTTCTCCGACTACATCACCGAAAAGATCTCGACTCATCCCCTCATCCGCCTCGAACGAGGCGAAGTCGCAGACATCCCTGAAGACGGCACGGTCATCATCGCCTCTGGCCCGCTCACCAGCGATGCCCTGGCCGGGTCCCTCGCCCGGTTGACCGGCGACCGGCTCTACTTCTACGACGCCATCGCCCCCATCGTCACGGCATCCTCCCTCGACATGGGCAGGGTCTTCGCCGCCTCGCGCTACGGCAAGGGGGAGGGGGACGACTATCTCAACTGCCCCCTGAACACGGAGGAGTATCGCTGCCTCGTGGATGAATTGATAGAGGCGGAGAAGGTCCCGGCGCGGGAATTTGAGCGGATGGTGCACTTCGAGGGGTGCATGCCGCTGGAGGAGATGGCGGAGCGCGGACCCGAGACGCTCCGTTTCGGGCCGCTGAAACCGGTGGGGCTGACAGACCCGCGAACCGGTGCGGAACCGCACGCCGTGATCCAACTGCGGGCCGAAAACCGGGACAAGACCATGTACAACCTGGTCGGCTTCCAGACCAAGCTGACCTGGCCGGAACAGCGCCGCATCTTCCGCATGATACCCGGACTGGAACGGGCCGAATTCGTCCGCCTGGGCTCCCTGCACCGCAACACCTTCATCAACGCCCCGGCCCTTCTGCTCGCCACCCAGCAGTTGAGGTCCGATCCGCGCATCCTCTTCGCCGGCCAGATCACCGGTGTGGAGGGGTACGTGGAATCGGCCGCCAGCGGGTTCCTGGCCGGCATCACCGCTGCCCGCCGCATAAGCGACCAGCCCCTCGTGGTTCCTCCGCCCGAGACCGCCCTGGGTGCGCTCATGGCGCACATCACCAACGCGGACGCCCGCCACTTTCAGCCGATGAACGTCAACTACGGCCTCTTCCCGGAACTCGAGGGGAGGGTGAAGAAGAAGGAGAAACGGCAGAGGCTGGCGGAACGGGCGCTCAAGGCGCTTGAGGAGTGGCGGGAAGGGCTCTGATTTTAACTGGTTGAGTTTGTGGTGGATTTTTTGTTATTGTGTTGATATGGCAGTGAAGTCATAGGGGACCAATAGGACACAGAGGACCTATATGTCTTATGTGTCCTATTGGTCCTATTGCCCTTTGTAACCGAGTTGAAAAGGAAGAGAATCAATGTCTGAACAAACCACCGACCCCCTCAAACGGGTCGAAGACCAACTGAAAAAATGCGTCAAATGCGGTGCCTGCCGGGCCAACTGCCCGGCCTTCACCGCCTTCCAGCGCGAACCGGCCGTGGCGCGCGGCAAGGTGGCCCTGGCCCAGCATGTCCTCAAGGCGGATATCGAACTGGACGACCAGACCTATCTGGCCATGTCCAAGTGCCTCTTGTGCGGCAGTTGCGTGGAGAAGTGCCCCAACGAGGTGCCCACCGACGAGATAGTCATCGCCGCCCGCGAGGCCCTGGCGCAGAAAAGGGGCTTGACCACCTTCCACGCGGCGGTCGGCCAGGTGATAAAAAACCGCTCCCGCATGCGCATGGGGGCCAGGATGGCCGCCCTGCTGGGGCCGCTGTTCTTCAGGAAGGTCCCCGAGACATCCGGTCTGCGGCTCCGTTTTCCGCTGCCGTTCGTGGGGAACAAACGCCACATCCCTCAAATCGCCAAAAGGCCGTTCATGGAGCGGCATCCCGAGGTGATTCCCGGCGAACCGGGGAAGCCCAGGATCGTCTTCTTCGTCGGCTGCATGACCAACTTCGTCTACACCGAGGTTGGGGAGGCCGCCCTGGCGCTCTTTCGCCACCTGGGGTGCACGGTGATCATCCCCAAGGGGCAGCAGTGCTGCGGTCTGCCGGGCATGTCCGGCGGCGACGCCGCAACCGTGCGCGATCTGGCGGAGCGAAACCTGGCCGAGATGGAGCGCTACGAGGCGGATTACGTGATGAGCGCCTGCGCGACCTGCGGCGGGGCCCTGCACCGCCTCTATCCCCTGGTGGTGGGAAAGCGCAACCCCGAATTGCGCGCCCGCTTGGATGCCCTGGCGGCCAAGACCGTGGATGCTTCGCAACTGCTCCACAAACTGGGTCTCAACCCGGTCGAGACCGGAGCCGGGGATGCCGTCCGCATCACCTACCACGACCCCTGCCATCTGCGTACCCGCGGCCTGACCAGTCAACCGCGCGCCCTGCTGAAGGCCGCGCCGGGAGTGGAACTGGCCGAGATGGATGGGGCCGACCGCTGCTGCGGCCTGGGGGGAACCTTCAACGTCTACCATTACGGCTCGTCCATGACCATCAACGAGGCCAAGAGCCGGGCGATCATCGCCACTGAGGCCCAGGCGGTAGTCACCGGTTGCCCAGGCTGCATGATGCAGCTCAGCGACGGGCTGAAACAGCATGGTTCCCGCGTCGCCGTGATTCACACCCTGCAGTTGCTGGCCCGCAAACTGGGTTTCCACGCGGCTTGAGACCCTTTTGGCACCGGTAAATGTTTTTAGTTAAACTAAAATTCTTTGTTCCTGGTAAATAATTTTTATTGACATTGTAATGTAAATTGTATACAAAACCCCCGCATAAAATCTGGTTTTATTCCTGATACATCTTGCAGGGGTTTAGATGAGTGATTACAACATTGGGGCCAAGATTAAGAAGCTCCGTCTCGCAAAAAAACTGACCCTTCAGGCTGTGGCCAAGGAGACCGGCTTTTCCCCCGCGCTAATCTCCCAGATAGAGAACAATAACGTCTCACCCCCCATCGCCACCCTCTCGAAGATCGCGAAATTCTTTGACGTCAAGATCGGCCTGTTCTTTGCCGAGGACGAAGAGGAATGCCGTTTCGAGATCGTGCGCGCCCACGAGCGCAAGGCCATTCCCCGCGTCATTTCCAGGGCCGGCACAAGCCAGGGGTATTCCTACGAATCCCTTTCCTTCCACAAGCAGAACAAGAAGATGGAGCCTTTCCTCCTCACCGTGACCGAAAAGGTGTTGGAGGAGAACACCTACAGCCACGACGGCGAGGAGTTTCTCTTTGTCATGAAAGGGACCGCCGAACTGTTGCTGGACGACAAGCGTATCGCCCTTTACGAGGGGGATTGTGTCTACTTCGACTCCAGCCTCAAGCATCGTCTGCTCTCGAAGGACGGTGAAGAGGTCAAGGTCCTGGCAGTCGTCACGAGATAACAAAACCAGGTTCGAGGTACGAGGTTCGAGGTTTTAACCTGGAACCTAGCACCTCGAACCTGGAACCTTTTTGCAGTTGAAAAAACCCATGAATCGGAAGGAAGGCGAAAGCATGTCAAAACAGGCAATCAAACCATTACTGAAGAACCCCTTTGACCCCCCCGAAAAGGTGGAGTTCACCATTCCAGGCGAGATATCCCGGACGACCGGCGGCTACGAGGAGGCGATGAAGGAGGGGTATGACCTCATCCAGCGCCCCATCAAGTCCGTCAAGATCGACCAGATCGAGAAGCAGCATTTCAAGAAGCGCATGACGGTTTGGGAGCGCATCCGGGTGCTGACGAACAAGGAGCCGAACGTCCTCTACCAGAACTGGGGCAAGAATCTGGACGGCGCCTCGCTGGTTACAGCCATCGTCAATATCGGCGGGCGGGATGTGGCCCTCTACGGCCACGATTTCACCGTGCGCGCCGGCTCCATCGACGCCACCAACGGCAACAAGCTGGCCCGCCTGATGTACCTGGCCGGCGAGAAGGGGATCCCTCTGATCGGCATGAACGACTCGGCCGGCGCCTTCGTTCCCGCCGGTGTCGGTGGGCTGGACGGATATGCCGAGGCGTTCACCGCCCTGCGCAGGATCAGCGGCGTGGTCCCCTCCATCATGTGCATGTTCGGCTTCAACGCCG
The DNA here is from genome assembly GCA_016182975.1 of Deltaproteobacteria bacterium. Lineage (GTDB taxonomy): Bacteria > Desulfobacterota > Desulfuromonadia > Geobacterales > Pseudopelobacteraceae > JACPFJ01. The sequence goes on along the minus strand of JACPFJ010000019.1, from coordinate 66,396 downwards.
GCGGCGGCTCCTACCTCCCCCGCCAGGGGAGCTTCGTGATCCAGCCCAACGACACATTCTTCGGGCTGACCGGTCCGGGCGTGGTCAAGTCGGTGCTGGGAGAAGACGTCACCCCCGAGGAGTTGGGCGGACCCAAGGTCCATGGACGCTCGGGCGTGGCCGACATCACGGTGACCGATGAGGTGGCGGCCCTGAGGACCGCGGTGCGGCTGCTCTCCTATGTGCCCGACAACAACAGCGTGGCGGCCCCGTTCCAGGAAACCAGCGACCCGCTGGATCGCAAGACCTGGGAGATCAACACCCTGCTCAAGAAGGCCTTCAACTCGCCGACCGGATTCAACACCCCCTTCGACGTGTCGATCATCATCCAGCAGATCTGCGATCATGGCGACTACTTCGAGTTGCAGCCGGAGCGCGCCAGGGAGGTCGTCACCGCATTCGGCCGTCTGGGCGGTCACGTGGTCGGTTTCTGCGCCAACAACTCCGCCGTGGCCTCCGGCCAGATCGACTGCGACTCGGCCGTCAAGATCGCCCGCTTCGTCCGTTTCTGCAACATCTACAACATCCCGATCATCTTCATGGAAGACACCACCGGCTTCCTTCCGGGGCGCGAGCAGGAGGCCCGCGGCATCGTCCAGGCCGGCCGCTCCATGCTGGATTCCATCGTCGACGTACGCACGCCGCGCATCCTCTTGATCCTGCGCAACGCCTATGGCGGGGCCTATGCCTCCTACAACAACTACCCCACCGGCGCCGACCTGGTGCTGGCGCTTCCCACCACCCGCCTGGCGGTCATGGGGCCGGCCGGCAAGGAGTTCGTCTACAAGGATGAACTGCGAAAAGTCCGCTCCACTGCCGCCGACATGGTCAAGAAGGGCACCGAGGAACGGATCAAGGCCGGCATGGAAGGGGGCGCCGCCAAGAAGGACGCCGAGAAGGAGGCCGCCGAATGGCTCAAGGCCCAGGAGGGCGCCCTCAACCTGCGCTACGAGAAGGAGTTGATGAACCCGAAAGAAGGGCTGGCCCTGGGCTCCATCTCCTCCATAGTCATGCCCACCGACCTGCGCAAGGTCCTGGGCGAAAACCTGGCCTTCCTGCTCAGGCACTACAAGCCGGGCCCGATGATGGGGCCGCAGCGGGAATTCCATTAAAAGACAAAACACATGTTCACCACAGAATCACAGAGGACACGGAGAATTCAAAGAGTAAGCAAGACAGGAGAAAAGCGAAAGGCTCTAATGGGTAACCCAAACGATGTCTCTTGTATTTTGTTGAATGACCTGTATTTCTCTGTGTTCTCTGTGACTCTGTGGTGGATTTGAGCCTTGTGAATTTATTCATTTTGAATTGGAGATAGAGACCCATGAACGACCTCTACATGAACAACCCCTTGATTCACCGTGACCGCCGTCTCGGTCGCTCCTCCTCCGAATGGGTGCGCTCCTTCGCCTGCGAGGACTTGAAGCCGCTCATCGTCTGCCGCGGCCCTATCCGCAAGGAGGCCATGGACGTCTTCGAGGAGATGGGGATGACCCATTACGGTATCCTCTTGTCCGAGAAGGACTCCATCGTCTATCCCAACGCCCTGGCCCCGGAACTGCGGCAGCTGACCGACTCCACCCGCGTTCACCGGGTGCCGGACTATACCGGCGCCAGCAAGGAAGAGCGGGTCGAGCGCATAGGCCAGATCATTAGAATCGCCAAGGACAACGGTTACGACTCCATCTTCTCCGGTTACGGCTTCATGGCCGAGGACGAGGAGTTCGTCGCTGCCGTCGAGAATGCCGGCCTCTCCTTTATCGGACCCAACTCCCGCACCCAGGCCGATGCCGGCAAGAAGGACGAGGCCAAGCGCACCGCACTCCAGGTTGGGGTCAGCGTCACGCCGGGCATCAACAACGTCACCGCCCGCACCCTGGTCAAGAAACACCCCACCCGCGAAAAACTGCTGGCCCTGGCAAAGGCCGAGGGACTGGACATAGATGCCGCGCTGCTCAAGGACAAGAAAATCTCCCTGGAGGACCTGGCGGACGAGATCCTCTACGCCTCCTACGAGAAGGGGCTGGACCTCTACTCCATCGAGGAGCTCTGCGCCCAGGTGCAGGTGGAAGTCGTCGCCATGTTCAAGGAGTACCCCGGCAGCCGCATCCGTCTCAAGGCCATCGGCGGCGGCGGCGGCAAGGGGCAGCGCATCCTGGGGGCCTCGCTGCTCACGGTCAAGAATCCCGGCGACAAGCTGATCAGGGAGGTGGCCGTCGAGACCCCCACCCTGGTACGCGAGGTATTGAACGAGGTCAAGGCCAACGGCATCGGCGACAACAAGAACGTCCTGATCGAGTTGAACATCGAGCAGACCCGCCACAACGAGATCCAGCTCCTGGGGAATGGTGAATGGTGCGTGTCCCTGGGGGGGCGTGACTGCTCGCTGCAGATGCATGAGCAGAAGCTTCTGGAGATCTCGGTTACTCAGGAAGGGCTGGCCCTGGCCATCGAGAAGGCCAAAAAGGCCGGCAGAAAGGCCGAGGTAAAGGCCCTGGAGAGCGACCTGAAGGTGCTCAAAAGGATGGAGGATGATTCCACCAAGTTCGGCGCCGCGGTTGGCCTCGACTCCGCCTCCACCTTCGAGTGCATCGTGGACCGCGACCGCTACTACTTCATGGAGGTAAACACCAGGATTCAGGTGGAGCACCGGGTTTCCGAGCTCTGTTACAGCCTCAAGTTCACCAACCCCAAGGACAAGAAAGACTTCTTCATCGTCGAGTCCCTGGTGGAGGCCATGGCGCTCCTGGCGCGGCACAAGAAGCTGCTCCCCAAGCCGGAGCGCATCCCACGCTTCGGGGCCGGCGCCGAGGCCCGCCTCAATGCCACAGACAGCTCCCTCTCCCCCCATGCGGGCGGCATGATCCGCTACTGGTCGCCCCCGATCGAGGGAGAGATCCGCGACGACCAGGGCATCTGCCTGGTCAATCCGGACACCGGCATGTTCATGCGCTACAAGGTGGCCGGCGCCTATGACTCCAACATCGCGCTGCTTTTGACCAAGGGAGAGGATCGCCTGGACAGCTATCAACACCTCTCCAGGGTGCTGGGAACGACCATCCTGCGCGGCAGCGACCTGGCCACCAACCTGGAGTTCCACTACGGCCTGGTGAACTGGTTCCTGGGCCAGAACGTCATGGCCAAGCCTACCACCCGCTTCGTGGTCCCCTACCTGACCCTGGTGGGACAGCTCAAGGAAGAGGCCGGCAAGCTGGATACGGTATATGCGTTCCTGCAGATGAAGAAGGCATATGCCAAACGGATGACCGAGCAGTTCCCGGATGATCCGGCGGTCGCCAAGAACGTGTCCCAGATCCTGGACCGCAAGGGGACCCTGGTGACCCGCCCCATGGACCGCTTGCTGGAGGACCCGCACCTGCTCTCCGGTTGGCTCTCCATCAACAAGAAGAACTTCAAGCTGGAAAATGGAAAGGTGGTCTGGCTGTACAATCCGCTGACCATCCTGAACGAGACCTACGATTACCTGAACATGTCCTATGATCCCAAGGCGCCGGCAGCGGAAGTGATCTGGAGCCACGACAACGAGGTGCTCCAGAAGGGACTCCGTTTTTACGCGACCTTGAATGCAAAGTTCAGGCTCGGCGAAAATGACTACTTCAAACTCAATGAAACCCTGATGAAGGACAAACCGCAAGCTGGATTCACGGCTGCCGAATGGGATGATATCCGCTCTGCCCATGTGGGGTTCGAGGCAGGCCTGGAACTCCTGGGGATGCTGTTCCTGATCGCCGATAAGGTCAAATTCTGGAATTTCAGGGTAGAGGAGGACCTGGAGGTCACCATACCGGTCTATCTGCATGACGCCGAACTGCAGGCACGTATGAAGAAGATCCTGGTGCCGCCGCCGTCAACCAAGGCCGACGAGGTCGTTTCCATGTGCGGCGGGATGTACTACAGCCAGGAGGCCCCCGGCCTGCCCTCCTTCGTAACCGAGGGGATGCACTTCGACAAGGGTCAGGCGCTCTACATCATCGAGGTCATGAAGATGTTCAACACAGTCAGGGCGACCTTCTCCGGAACCATCGACAAGATCATCATCCAGGGTGGTGATGGCACCATCGTCCAGAAGGGGCAGCCGCTCTTCAAGGTCACCCCGGACGAAAGGTTCGTGGAGGTGGACCCTGCCGAGATCGAACGGGAAAAACGTGATACCACCTCCGCCTACCTGAAGGCGGTACTGTAATTAATAGATTAAAACGATATTTGAAACACAGAGACACAGAGGCACAGAGCAAATGCTGACGGCAAGAGGCAGGAGATTTTCCCGAATTTCTTGCCTTTAGCTTTTCTCGTGTCAAGTTCCCCGATTATTTCTCCGTGTCTCGGCGTCTCTGTGTTTAATTCAGATCATTGGAGAAATGACCATGAGCATCAAGGAGAGTAAGCAGAAATGGGAAGAGGCCGTTGCCCGGAACATCGCCAAGACCCCGGAGCGGATGCAGGAATTCCGTACTACCTCGAACATCGAGATGGAGCGCTGCTTTACGCCGGATTTCGACTACCCCGGTTATGAAGAAGAGCTCGGGTTCCCCGGAGAGTACCCCTTCACCCGCGGCGTGCAGCCCACCATGTACCGCGGCCGTTTCTGGACCATGCGCCAGTACGCCGGTTTCGGTACCGCCAGGGAATCCAACGAGCGCTACAAGTACCTGCTATCAGCCGGCCAGACCGGGCTTTCGGTGGCCTTCGACCTGCCGACCCAGATGGGTTACGACTCGGACGCCGCCATGAGCCAGGGGGAGGTCGGCAAGGTCGGGGTGGCGATAGACTCGCTGGCCGACATGGAGATCCTCTTCGACGGCATCCCCCTGGACAAGGTTTCCACCTCCATGACCATAAACTCCACCGCCGCCATCCTGCTCTGCATGTACATCGCCGTGGCGGAGAAGCAGGGGGTCCCGGCGGACAGAATCTCCGGCACCATCCAGAACGACATCCTCAAGGAGTACATGGCCCGCGGCACCTACATCTACCCTCCAAAAGAATCCATGAGGATCATCACCGACATCTTCGCCTACTGCAAGGACAGCGTGCCCAAGTGGAACACCATCTCCATCTCCGGTTACCACATCCGTGAGGCGGGCTCATCAGCGGTGCAGGAGGTGGCCTTCACCCTGGCCGATGGCATCGCCTACGTGGATGCCGCCATCAAGGCCGGCTTGAACGTGGACGAGTTCGCCCCGCGGCTGGCCTTCTTCTTCAACGCCCACAACAACCTGCTGGAGGAGGTGGCCAAGTTCCGCGCCGCCCGCCGTATCTGGGCCAGGATCATGAAGGAGCGCTTCGGAGCCAAGGACCCCAAATCGCAGATGCTGCGTTTCCACACCCAGACAGCCGGCTGCACCCTGACGGCCCAGCAGCCGGACAACAACATCATGCGCGTCACCATCCAGGCCCTGGCTGCCGTGCTCGGGGGGACGCAGTCGCTGCATACCAACTCCCGCGACGAGGCCCTGGCCCTGCCGACCGAGGACTCCGTCCGCATTGCGCTGCGCACGCAGCAGGTCATCGCCTATGAATCGGGCGCGGCGGACAGCATCGATCCGCTGGCCGGCTCTTTCCTGGTTGAGTCGTTGACCGACCGGATCGAAAATGCGGCCTTGGAGTACATAGAGAAGATCGACAAGCTGGGAGGCGCTGTGGAGGCCATCTCGCGCGGCTTCCAGCAGAAGGAGATCCAGGACTCGGCCTACGCCTACCAGAAGGCCATCGAGAAAGAGGAGATGATCATCGTCGGCGTCAACAAGTTCGCGGTGCAGGGTGAGGCGGCGCCGGGACTGCTCAAGATCAAGGAAGAGGTCGAGCTCGCCCAGAAGAAGTCTCTGGCCGGGATGAAGGCCGGGAGAGACGCCTCGGCCGTTCAGGCCGCACTGCAACAGTTGGGGTCGGCCGCCAGGGGGACCGACAACCTCATGCCGCACATCCTGAATGCGGTCAAGGCCTATGCCACCCTCGGTGAGATAGCGGATGTGTTCAGGGATGTGTTCGGTATCCACCGTGAGACGGTGGTTTTGTAACTTTATAAAAACCAACTTCTCACCACAGAGTCACAGAGGACACAGAGACCCCATGTATTATGATGCTGATTTGACAAACAGAATTATCGAGGCAGCTATTGAGGTCCACAGAAACTTAGGGCCAGGGTTGATCGAATCAATTTATGAAACATGTCTGTGTCACGAGTTTGCTGAGCGGAGTCTTAGCTTTGAACGGCAGAAAGAGATTGTGCTGACATACAAAGGGATTTCGCTTGACAACATCTGCCGGCTCGATCTGGTTGTGGAAGGAAAGGTCATCCTTGAGCTTAAGAGTGTTGATCAGCTTCATTCAATTCATGAGGCGCAGTTGCTGACCTACTTGAAATTGTCAGGTTTGAAAACTGGTCTGCTCATCAACTTCAACAGTCGTCTTCTGAAAGACGGCATCAGAAGATTCGTTGTTTGACGTCTCTGTGTTCTCTGTGACTCTGTGGTGAGGTTATGAAAGGTGTTACCATGCTTACAAAAATCAACCATATCGGCATTGCCGTTAAATCCCTGGAAGAAACGCTTCCCTTCTATCGCGACAACCTCGGCATGCCCTTTGCCGGAATCGAAGAGGTTGCCGAGCAGAAGGTGCGGGTCGCCATGCTGCAGGTCGGCGAATCCAAGATCGAACTCCTTGAGCCGACGAGCGAGGAGAGTCCCGTGGCCAGATTCCTGGAGAAGAACGGTCCCGGTATCCACCACCTGGCATACGAGGTGGTGGACATCGAGGCGGCGATCGCGAAGCTCAGGGCCGACGGTGCGCGGATGATCGACGAAAGGCCTCGTTCCGGCGCCCATGGCGCGCGCATCGCCTTTGTGCACCCCAAGTCCAGCAACGGGGTGCTGACCGAGTTGTGCCAGTGCGGGCATTAAGGTGAGACCCCCGAGGTTTTGGAAACCTCGGAGGTCTGGTAATTGCCTGCGGGGCTGTATATGCGATTTAATATGCTTTTCGCAATGGTTACGGGCTGTTATGGAGTGGGAACGCATTTTTTTCTTGACAATCGTTTGATTTAATGTTTATTTCACACGACTTTCTAGAACAGGTTTCTGAAACAGACGATCCGAAGAAGTAGCTAACCGATTGAATTTATTGGTTGCCCTGGTTGAATGGGGCAGACTGAAACCGGGAGCGAAATGTACTGTGAAGCGTTTCAGGGCAGCATCGAAAAAGCCGTTAGCGCCTTTACCTTTGGACAGCCCCTTTTTTCTGGCTGTTCAGGGGTATTCGTGTTTTGAGGGTAAAATCAAGTCGGTTTTTGATTCAGGCGGTCAAATTTCGTATGAAAGGTGGTGAAACCGGGCGGATACATTGAAATGCGCTATCTGTAGCAGCATGTAAGTCAGTTACATACACTATCAGAGTAGTAATTAAAAATGAAGGAGGCACACATGAAGTTTAACAAGAAGATGGTAGTCCTTGCCGCCGCCGGCGCCCTGAGCGTTGCCACGGCCCTCCCCGCGATGGCGCTTGAGAACGAGTTCCACGGCTCGTACGGGTTCAAGGGGTTCCTCTCCAACTTTGACAGGGCCGGCGCCAACAATATGCTCAGCAGCGCCACCACCATGTTGAAGAAAGAGAACCAGGCCAACAACTACTTCGAGCAGCGCGCCCGCCTCACGTACATCGCCAAGGCGAACGACGACCTCAAGATGGTCACCACCTTCGAGCTCGATACCCGCTTCGGCGGCATCACCGACGGCAAGTACAACTTAAGCAGCGACGCCGGCGGGCTTGACGCCGACGGCATCAACCTGGAGACCAAGAACGTCTATATTGACTTCAACATCAAGCCGGTCAACTTCAAGGTCGGCATCCAGGGGTACACCGACAAACTGAAGGGGGTCTTCGCCGGGGGCGCCGATCTGCCGGGCATCATGACCACCACCAAGCTCGATGCGCTCACCTTGGGCATGGGTTATTTCCGCTTCGATGAAGCTCAGAAGACCGGCGCAGTGACTGGCCGTCTGGGTGGCGCCGCAACCGACCTGTTCGCCCTCGACGCGACCTATGCCGTCAGCAAGGACGTCAAGGCCGGCCTCTCCTACTACTTCCTGGCAGATTACAAGGACAAGGACAAGCTGCTGCACACCCTCGGCCTGAACGGTGAGGCCAAGGTCGGCGCCGTGACCGTGAGCGGCTTTGCCGCCATCCAGGCCGGCCACCAGAAGAATGCCCAGATCGTAACGGGCACCAAAGGAAACACCAACTTCCACGGCTTTGCCGCCAACGTCGCCGCCAAGATGGCGGTCGGCCCCGGCACCGCCAGGACCGCCTTCCTCTACCTCTCGGGCGACGACAAGAAGGACAACCAGCAGAACGCCTGGCACCCCCTTGCCGGTTTGACCGGTTCCGTTTCGATGTACAACGAGGGCGCCACGATGATGCTGGTCCGCTCTTCGGGCGCCACCGGCATGGGCAACAGCGACGATTACGTCAGGCGCACCCTCAGCGACGTAGCCCTGTACACCCTCGGTTATAACGCCAAGCTGACCCCGAAGGCCTATGCCGACGCCAACGTGGGCGTTGCCTGGGCCGCCAAGAACAGCGCCGCCCCTGTTGACAAAGCGACGACCAAGCCGAACGCCACCAACTACATCGGCACGGAGATCGACGTGGAGACCGGCTACAAGGTGTTCGACAACCTGACCGCCAAGCTCCAGCTCGGCTACCTGCTCCTGGGCGGCTATTACAAGGGCGCCGCCGCCGGCAACCCCACAGGCCAGGCGCAGGACCCCGAGAACCCCTACACCGCCCGTGTACAGCTGACCTACGCATTCTAAGACGGTTTCCCGCCGGGGCGCGCCCGTGGGCGCGCCCCGGCGCCAATCACATCAAGACACTGGAGGAAAACATGAAAAAAGTAGCCGTTATGATGCTCGCAGCCTTCAGCATGGCTGTTGCCGCACCCGCATTCGCCGCCGAGATGACCAAGGAGCAGAAGGACCAGTGCCTGCTGGCCTCCAAGGGGTGCGCCGCCGAGGTTGACTCGATCCAGAAGAAGATCAAGAAGCTTGATGCAGAGATCAAGAAGGGCAAGAAGGTCTACAGCGCCGACGAGATCAAGAAGCTTCAAGGCAAGCTCAAAGAGGCCGAGGCGCTTCTCGACACCCTCCTGAGTGGCGGCAACTAACCCATTTACCCATTTGTACAGGCAAGCAAGGGGCGGCATGGATTCCATGCCGCCTTTTTTTTTGACTTTGCGGGACGCATTTGAGATAATCCGCCGGCTGTAGAGATACGACTGAACCTGAAACGGCACTTCAACCACAGAGTCACAGAGAACACAGAGAAATCACAGAGATTTTTTTAAATAGATTCATCACCAAAAGGGTGACCGGCATAATCCTTGAGAGACATGTCTAATCCATTGTAAATAAAAAGATTTTCTCTGTGCCCTCTGTGTCTCTGTGGTGAGGTTTGCATTATTTAGGATTATTCATTTGAGTTAATGGTGCAACTCATAAAGAATGAACTTTCGTTTTAGGAATGTACGACCAGGAAAAAAGAGAGTTATAAAAATCTGAAGCGCTTTTTGTTCCCGGAAAGGTATTTGAAACTTGAGGCGCCTGTGTAATACGGGAAGGGGATATCCATGAACATGAAAAAATTGGAAGCTGTCTTCTCGGAGTCCCAGGTGATGATGCTGGTGGAGGAATTCAACAGCGAGCTTAAATTGGTGCACGAGTGTATTTCCGCTCTCGACAGGAAAATCGACGACGTGGAGGAAAGGCTAACAGAAAAGATCGAGCATGTGGATTTCAAGGTGGATGTGCTGAACAAAAAGATCGACGATGTCGAGGCTAGGCTTGGCGCCCGCATCGACAGGGTTGCCGTTGATCTGGATGCCCACCGCTCCAGCACCGAGCTGCACCAGACAGCACACAAACGCCCATTGAAACGCGTGTAGGGTGCGCCATGCGCACCATCTTCCCGGAGGTACCATGAAGAGACTGATTATCCTGCTTGCCGCGCTGCTGATCCCTTTGGCCGCCGTCCCCGCGTCAGCGGCCCAGCTGCGGGTGTTCGTGGCCGAGATGAACGCAGTCGGCGTTCAGAACCGCGACGAGATGAAGGTGACGCTGCAGACGCTCCTGGCGTCGCGCCTGAACAACGAGCGGATCGTGGCCGTGGGGAGCGCCGCCGAAGCGGATGTGCTGGTGAGCGGCACCTACATTGCCATCGGCAAGATGTTCAGTGTGGATGCCCTGGCCAGGACCAGCGCAGGCAGGACATTGACCCGCACCTTCGTACAGGGGGAAAGCCAGGATGAACTGATCCCCGCGGTGGGCAAGCTGGCCGACAAGCTTTCGGCAGAGCTCGTCAAACTCTACTCCGGCGGCCCGTTGGCTGCACCCGGCGTGTCGCTTGCTCCGGTTCCGGCGGCCAAAACGGAGATCATCAGGAGCGAGCAGCAGGTACGCCTGGCGCCAGCGGGTGAATTCATCAAGCCCCGCGACTACGAACAGGGTAGCAGCGGGGGCTGGGTGAGCAAGCGCCTGGACGGCGCCGCCAACCTTATGGCGACCGGCAAGACCCTTCCCGACGGCAGCCGCGAGATCTTCCTGGCCGAGAATCGCCGCCTTTCCTGCTATCGTCAGGCGCGCGACATGAAGCTGGTGTCTGAGGCCGAGTTCAAGGCGACCGAAAAGATCGTCTCGCTCGATACCCTGGATACCGTGGCGGGCATGGATATCTACGTGACGATCATCCGCGGCGACGACCTGGCCTCCCAGGTCTGGCAGATGCAGGGCGACAAACTGATCAGGGTGGCCGAAAACCTGCCGTTTTTCTTCCGCGCCTTCAGCCTCGCGGGCGGCCCGAAGAGGCTCTACGCCCAGCCTATGGGGCGAGATCGGGACTTTTTCGGCGCCGTCTCCGAGGCGACCCGGCAGGGTGCGAACATCACCCTCAAAAACCCCATCCAAATGCCCCGTTTCGGCGACATCTACACGTTCAACCAGTTCCGCGACAGCGAGGGAAAGATCTTGACCGTGGTCATCAACCCGGACAACTACCTGGTGGTCTACGACCAGGGGTTGAAGGAGCTGTGGCGCAGCAACGACAAGTTCGGCGGCTCAGAGCTGTACTTCCAGAAGGAGGACCTGGAAAATGCCCGCACTACCGGCGACAAGAACCGCTGGATCTTCATGAACCAGCGCATCCAGGTCACCGCCGGGGGCGAGGTGCTGGTCGGCAGGAACGACGGTTTCTTTGTGATCGGCAACGCCCGCAGCTACAAGAAGGGGGCGGTCTACTGCTTGCTCTGGAACGGTTCCAGCCTGGAGGAAAAGTGGCGCACCAAGGAGACCCAGAACTACATGCCCGATTACTGGCTGGACGAGTCGCGTAACGAACTGCTGATCCTGCAGACCGTGCAGCGCCCCGGCATCGCAACCACTGGGGCATCTTCGCTGTCGGTCAAGAAGGTGGAGTAGAAATCCCCCCTGCCCCCCTTTCATAAAGGGGGGTTCCAACCTCGCCCTTGCTATAGGGGATTTAAAGCTTCCTCCTTTGCGAAAGGGGGATTGAGGGGGATTTAGCCTCTCAAGAATTGACACTTATGACCCACATCACACCCGACATATCCCTCCCCCGCGGGGTGAGCGACTTCCTTCCGGACGCGGCCGCCAAGATCGGTTACATCGAGGGGAAGATTCGCCGCGTCTTCGAATTATGGGGCTTTCGGCGGGTGATCACCCCCAAGCTGGAGTACGAGGACGTCCTGGCCATCGGCATGGGGGAGGAACTGAAGGGGAGGACCTACCGCTTTGACGACCGCCAGAGCGGGCGTCTGTTGGCATTCCCGCCGGACATCACTCCCCAGATCGCCCGTATCGTGGCCACGCGTCTCAAGGGCTGGCCCCTGCCGCACCGCATCAGCTACTCCGGCCGCGTGCTGCGCCAGACCGAGATGCAGACCGGCCGCAGCCGGGAGATATTCCAGTCGGGCGTCGAACTGATCGGCCTTGATTCACCCGAGGCGGATGCCGAGATGGTGGCCATGGCGGTGGAGGCGATGCAGGGGCTCGGTCTAGAGGAGTTCAAGATCGATCTTGGGCAGGTGGAGTTCTGTCGGGGCGTCATGGCGGCGTCCGGACTTGCCGGGAGACCGCTCAAGGACCTCCGCGAGGCGGTTGCCCGCAAGGACGTCTCGGCGGTGGCGAAGATCCTGGCCGGGAACGACGTCCCCCCTGATTCCCGCCGGGAGATCGCCGCCCTGCCGCGCCTGTTCGGGGGGCGCGAGGTGCTGGACGAGGCCGGCAGGGTGGTGAAGAACGACAGGTCGCGCACGGCCCTGGAAAACCTGCGCCAGGTGCTGGATATCCTCGACATTCACGCAGTCGGCGACTACCTGACCATCGACCTGGGAGAGACACGCGGCCTGGATTATCACACCGGCGTCACCTTCGAGGGGTTCGTGACCGGCCTGGGTGAGCCGGTCTGCGGTGGCGGCCGCTACGACGACCTGACGGTACGTTACGGTTTCCCCGCTCCGGCCACCGGCTTTACCTTCAACGTGCTGAACCTGCTCCAGGCACTGGAACGGCGTCCCGAGGTGGAAGCCAGCACCGGCCGGGATTTCCTATTGTTCAACCAGGGCTGTGACCGGCGCGAGGCGCTCGAAACGGCACGTCTGCTCCGGTCACGGGGATACACCACCGCCCGTGATATCATCCGCCGGGGGTACGACAGTTCGCTGGAATATGCCCGCCGCATGAACATCCGCAGCATGCTGGTGATTGGCGGCGAGCCTGAAAGTGGGGATTGCGTGGCCGTGCGCATCAGCGACGGGCGGAAGATACCGCTTACCAGGGAGGACTTGGGGCGGGCTGATCTTATGGAGTATATTGAGGCAGGGTAGGGGTTTAATGGAAATGGGACATATAGGACTAATAAGACCTATATGTCCCATGTGTCCTATAGGTCCTATGATCTTAAAAATAGATTCAAAGAAGAAATCCGAGGAGATAGATAATAATGGCAAACGTGGTCGTGGTTGGCGCCCAATGGGGCGATGAAGGCAAGGGGAAGGTCGTTGACATCTACACCGAACACGCCGACGACATCGTGCGCTATCAAGGGGGCAACAATGCCGGTCACACCCTGGTGGTGGGAAACGAAAAGGTCGTCCTGCATCTGATCCCGTCCGGTATTCTGCACGAGGGGAAGCGCTGCATCATAGGCAACGGCGTGGTGCTCGACCCGGAGGTGTTCATAGGCGAGATCACCAAGCTCAAGGAGTCGGGGCGGATAAAGGACGACTCCTGCCTGCTGCTCTCCGAGTCGCTGCATGTCATCATGCCCTATCACAAGCGGATCGACATCGCCCGCGAGAGCAAAAGCGGCGACAGGAAGATCGGTACCACCGGCCGCGGTATCGGCCCCTGCTATGAGGACAAGATCGGCCGGCGCGGCATCCGCCTGATGGACATGCTCAACCCCGAGGTCTTTGCCCTGAAGTTGCGGGAATTCCTGGAGGAGAAGAACTTCATCCTGGAGAAGCTTCTCGGCGAGCCGCCATGCAGCTTCGACGCCATCTATGACGAGTATCAGGGGTATGCTGCAACGCTCTGCAACTTTGTAGCAGATACGTCGTTGATCCTCAGCAAGGACCTCAAGGCCGGAAAGAAGGCCCTCTTCGAGGGCGCCCAGGGGACGCTCTTGGACGTCGACCACGGCACATATCCCTTTGTCACCTCGTCTTCCACATGCGCCGGCGGCGCCTGCACCGGCGCTGGCGTCAGTCCGCGCGACATCCACGAGATCATCGGCATCTCCAAGGCCTACGTCACCAGGGTGGGGAGCGGTCCATTTCCTACCGAACTCCTCGACGCAACCGGCGAAGAGCTGCGTCAGACCGGCGGTGAATTCGGTGCAACCACCGGCCGTCCACGACGCTGCGGCTGGTTCGATGCCATGGTCATCCGCTACGCCGTGCGTGTGAACGGACTGACCGGGATTGCCCTGACCAAGCTGGATGTGCTCTCCGGGTTCGACACGATCAAGGTCTGCACCGGCTATACCTTTGAGGGGAAAACCGTGGAGGACCTGCCGGCCGCCCTGGAGGTCTTCGGGAAATGCCAGCCGGTCTACGAGGAACTGCCCGGCTGGAGGCAGGATATCACCGCGGCCCGCAGCTTCGAGGAGCTCCCGGCCAATGCGCGCGCCTATGTCCGCCGCCTGGAGGAACTGGCCGGGTGCGAGATCGTGCTGGTATCCGTCGGCCCGCGCCGCGATCAGACCATTACCCTGCGCAATCCGTTTGGGTAATCAACAGCACTTCCACCACAGAGTCACAGAGGACACGGAGAAATCACAGAGTTTTTCATGTAGATTCATCATTAAAACGCCGAATGGTACCGTTGGGAAGCAGGATTCTAATGCATTGTAAATATAAAACTTTTCTCTGTGCTCTCTGTGTCTCTGTGGTGAGATTGGATTGCTTATGAACTTCAACCATTTCGACGACCGCGGCAATGCCGTGATGGTGGACGTGAGCGCCAAGCAGCCCACCCTGCGTACAGCCGTGGCCGTGGCCGAGGTGCGGCTCTCTCCGGCGTTGCTGCTCGCCATCCAGGGGGGGGGGGTGGCCAAGGGGGACGTGCTCGGGGTGTCCAGGCTGGCCGGCATCATGGCGGCCAAGCGGACCCCGGAGCTGATCCCGCTCTCCCATCCGCTGGCGCTGCACGCGGTAACGGTGGATTTTGAACCGGCCCCGGCGGACGGGCGCATTGAGATCAAATGCATGGTCCGCGCCTTCGAACGGACCGGCGTGGAGATGGAGGCGATGATCGGCGCGGCCGTGGCCGCCCTGACCATCTACGATATGTGCAAGGGAAGGGACAAATCCATCGCCATCGGCGAGATCAAGCTGCTGTACAAGGAAGGTGGCAAGAGCGGGGTCTACCGCCGCGGGGATAACTAAGAGGATTAAACCTGAAAACAGCACTTCCACCACGGAGTCACAGAGAACACTGAGGAATCACAGAGGTTTTTTTATATAGAATTCACCACCTAAAGTGTGCATGGCATAATCTGTGAGATTTATGTCTAATGCATCGTAAATAAAAAGATTTTCTCTGTGTTCTCTGTGTCTCTGTGGTGAGGTTTGCAGAATTTAGGTTTAACCCAAAAAGGCAGTTTTTGATTTCTTCGTGTTATTCCACTGTTGTCCGCGATATCTTTTTCTGCCCCACGATCCTCTTCTCGCTCAACCGCCTCTCCTTCGCCCCCCTCGGCGCCTTTGTGGCGATCCGCTTCTTGACCTTGCGCTCGCGTTTCTCCAGCGCCGCCCGCAGGCGGTTCATGGCCGCCTCCCTGTTCTGCGCCTGTGAACGGCTCTCGGAGGCCTGGGCCACGATGCCGGTGGGGAGGTGGCGGATGCGCACCGCCGAGTCGGTGGTGTTCCTGTGCTGACCGCCCGGCCCTGACGCGCGGTAAAACTCCACCCTGATCTCAGACTCCCTTATCTCGATCGCCATGACGCCCTCTCGACTAGAGGCTCAACTCCGCGTGACCATGGTGCAGTTCGTCGCGCTCCCGCATCACACCTCCGTCTTCCAGATACTCCTCGAACCCCATCACCCTATCGATCACCCCGCCCGGGGTGATCTCCACGATGCGGTTGGCCACGGTGGAAACGAACTCGTGGTCGTGCGAGGAGAACAACACCACCTCCGAATAGGCGATCAGGCCATCGTTCAGAGCGGTGATCGACTCCAGATCAAGATGGTTTGTCGGCTCGTCCAGGATCAGCACGTTGGCTCCGGAGAGCATCATCCTGGATAACATGCAGCGTACCCGTTCGCCTCCGGAGAGGACCGAGGTCTTCTTCATCGCCTCGTCGCCGGAGAAGAGCATCCGCCCCAGGAAGCCGCGGGCAAAGGTCTCCCCTTCGGTGGGAGGTGAGTACTGTCCCAACCATTCGATCAGGTTCAGGTCATTCTCGAAATAGCTGCTGTTTTCCTTGGGGAAATAGGCGTTGGTAATGGTTACCCCCCAGCGGAACGAACCCGAGTCCGGTTCCAACTCGCCGGCAAGTATCCGGAAGAGGGTGGTACGGGCAAGGGTGTTGCCTCCGACAAAGGCGATCTTATCGTTTTTGCGGACGATTAGATCCAGGTTGTCCAGAACCGGAACCCCATCGATCTCCTTGGAAAGTCCCTGGATCTCCAGGATGATGTCACCACAGGGGCGCTCGGGCTTGAACATGACATGGGGATACTTGCGGGATGAGACCGGCATATCCTCAAGAGTGAGCTTGTCCAGAAGTTTTTTGCGCGAGGTAGCCTGCTTGGCCTTCGATGCATTGGAGCTGAATCGTTGGATAAATGCCTTCAATTCCTCGGCCTTCTCGGACACCTTCCGGTTTTCGTTCTGTAGCTGCTTCAGGTTCAGTTGGCTTGCGTGGTACCAGAAGTCGTAGTTGCCCACGTAGACCTTGATCCGGCCGAAGTCGATGTCGGCGGTGTGGGTGCAGACCTGATTGAGGAAGTGGCGGTCATGGGAGACCACGATCACCGTGTTGGGAAAGCGGAAGAGGAAATCCTCCAGCCAGGAGATGGACTTCAGGTCCAGGTTATTGGTCGGCTCATCCAGGAGCAGCACGTCCGGACTGCCGAACAGGGCCTGTGCCAAAAGCACACGTACCTTGTCGCCCCCCTCCAACTCCTTCATTTGTTTGCCGCGCAGCTCTTCGGGGATGCCCAGACCGTTCAGCAGCACCGCCGCCTCTGACTCGGCCTCATAGCCGTTCATCTCGGCAAAATCACCTTCCAGTTCAGCCGAACGCACCCCGTCCTGTTCGCTAAAGTCAGGCTTGGCGTAGATAGCCTCACGCTCGACCATCACATCATAGAGCCGTTTGTGTCCCATGATGACCGTATTGAAGACCGTTTCCTCGTCGAAAGCGAACTGATCCTGGCGTAGCACAGCGACCCGTTCGCGGGTGCCGATGGTAATCTCACCCTTGTCCGGGCTGATCTCGCCCGAGAGGATCTTGAGGAAGGTGGATTTGCCCGCGCCGTTGGCGCCGATCAATCCGTAGCAGTTGCCCGGGGTGAATTTGATGTTGACGTCCTTGAAGAGCACCCTCTTGCCGTAGGAGAGGGTTACGCTGGATGCGGCTATCATGCTTGATGGACTCCCTTTGAAAAATAAAAAACCACAGGGGTGATCCCCGTGGTTCACGTGGGTTGAAAAAAATCCGAGTACCCATCGGGGCACTCGGATTCAGTGAAGTTTGGCGTCCCCTACCGGATTTGAACCGGTGTCGCCGCCGTGAAAGGGCGGTGTCCTGGGCCGGGCTAGACGAAGGGGACGTTCAATTGCTACCGCGCCCGGCCGTCAAACGGCGCTTGCCCAAGTGATGGCGCGATAGACCTAACTAAATACAGCAAACTGCGGGACGAGTCAATATTTATTTTGCGTGCCGCTGTTTTTTGTCGCTATGGCGCGGCATCGGACGATTTCATCGTCCATTGTGATATTCAAGTGCAGGTTGCACAAATCAAAAAGGGTTTCCGCCGATAGACGGAAACCCTTGATTTTTTGGTGAGCCGCGTTGGGGTCGAACCAACGACCACCTGATTAAAAGTCAGGTGCTCTACCGACTGAGCTAGCGGCTCAAAGAGAAAGAATATTTACAACATAAATGTCGTCGAGTCAATAGTTATTTTGTGTGCAACATCTTTGTGCTGGATTGCCGGAACATGATATATTCAAAACATTTTCCGCGTGATCGAGGGGGTGTCGTGACAGAGAAGGTGAGTATCGAGCGTTGTGACGTCTACGAGTATCCCCGTCTGCGGGAGGCCGTGGTGTCGCTGCTGAGACCGTTGGGAGGGTTGGAGGCGTTCGTGGGACCGGGGGAGCGGGTGCTTCTCAAGCCGAACATGCTCGCGGCCAAGCTGCCCGAGGAGGCGGTGACGACGCATCCCGCGCTGGTGCGGGTTGTGGCGGACCTGGTCAGGGAGGCGGGGGGCGAGGTGATGATCGGCGACAGCCCCGGTATCGGCGCTTTCCGGCGTGTCGCCGAGCGGAGCGGCATCCTGCGGGCCGCCACTGAAAGCGGCGTCCGGTTGGTCCCCTTCGACGACACCGTCGAGGTGCGGGGGACGGGGACGTTCCGCCGCATTGCCGTGGCGCGCGCCTACTGGGAGGCGGACAAGATCATCAACCTGCCCAAGCTGAAGACCCATGAGATGATGACCATGACCTGCGCCGTGAAGAACCTCTTCGGCGCGGTGGTCGGCGCCGAAAAAGCGGCCTGGCACCTCAAGGCGGGGACGTCGCGCGAGTTCTTTGCCCGCGTGTTGCTGGAGATCTGCCTGCTGAAAAGGCCGACGCTGAACATCGTGGACGCTGTCTGGGCCATGGAGGGGAACGGCCCGGCAAGCGGCGATCCGTTCCACCTGGGGGCGCTCCTTGCCGGGGTCAATGCCGTGGCGGTCGACGTGGTGGCGGCCCGGCTGGCGGGGATACCGGCCGATCTGCTGCATGTCGAGCGGGAGGCGCTCAGGCAGGGGGTGCCTGGAAGCCGTCTGGAGGATATCGAAGTGGTCGGCGCTCGGGCGGAAGGGTTCACGCAACGTCCGTTCAGGCTTCCAGGCGGGCTGGACGTGCAGTTCGGCCTGCCCCGTTTCCTGAAGGATGCCCTGCGCAACCATCTCATGGCGTGCCCCGGCGCAAACAGGGAACGATGCCGGCTATGCGGGATTTGCAGGGATGCCTGCCCGCCACGGGCCATTGCCATAAAAAACAGCGCCCTGTCGATCGACTCCGGGCGCTGTATCCGTTGCTGGTGCTGTCGCGAACTCTGCCCGCACGACGCCATGGAGGTGCGGGAAGGGATGCTCTTGAAGCTTGTTGCGCTGCTTGACAGGCGCAGACGAGGACGCTAGGCGGTTACGCCTCCTCTTCCTCGCCGCCCAGCGGGATCTCCCGATAGGCGCGCTCCTCCTCGAAGCGCCTGGTCTGGGCCTGAAGTTTTTCCAGGTCGGACTTGCATTTGACGCAGTGGCGGGCAAAGGGCATGGCCTTGAGGCGGCCGAGGGGGATCTCCTCCTCGCACTCCTCGCAGATGCCGTATTCTCCCTCGTCGATGCGCAAGAGGGCCTCGTCGATGCTGTGCAGTTTTTCCCTTTCGCGATCCCCCAAAAGCAGCCCCAGTTCACGATCCCGCTCCGATGACGCCTGGTCGTAGATGTCGCCGCTCGGTTCGCCTATGGTTGAGGTCTCGGCCCCGCTTTTGACGGTTTTGTGTATCTCGCGCAGGGTGTCGTCCTTCAACTTATGGAGGATCTCCCTGATTTCATTCCATTTTTTGTTAGATGTGGTTGGCATTGATCTGCTCCGTTGCCTCTTGATTTCGGTCTCCGCAAAGGCGGAAGATAATACAGAAACCATCCGGGTTGTCAAGCTAAAAGGGTTGCGATCCGGATGGGGTGAATGCGCGGGAACGCGCAGGGAAGGCCTGAAACCTGTCCCCGCGTGTGTCAGGCGACGATCTCGCCGATCAGGTCGTAATCCGACGAGTCGGTGATCCTGAGCGTAACGATTGCACCCACGTCGGCCTGGCCGGCGGTGATGTAGACCTGGCCGTCGATGTCCGGCGCCTGGCGGGCAGAACGCCCCTTGAGGAGCAGCTCGGTCTCCTCGCTGTACCCCTCCACGATCACCTGCTCGCTCTTGCCGATCAGGGCGCGGTTGCGGCGGAAGGAGAGACGTGCCTGGGCGCGCATCAGTTTGCGGTAGCGCTCGCGCTTGATGCGTTCCGAGACCTGCTCCGGCATGGCGGCGGCCGGTGTGCCTTCTTCCCGTGAGTAGCAGAAGACACCCAGGCGGTCGAACTGGGTATTCTCAACGAACTGCATCAGCTCGCTGAAGTCGTCCGTGGTCTCGCCGGGGAAGCCGACGATCAGCGAGGTGCGCAGGGCGATGTCCGGGACCTCGCGGCGCAGTTTCGCAACCAGGTCCCTGATCTGTTGCCCGTTGCCGCGACGCTTCATCTGTTTGAGTACCGGATCGCTGATGTGCTGGATCGGGATGTCCAGGTACTTGCAGACCTTGGGCTCGTCCCGGATCAGTGCGATCAGGCTGTCGGTGATGCCGTCCGGATAGGCGTAGAGCAGGCGGATCCAGCTGAGGCCGGAAATCCGCGCCAGGCGGCGGATCAGGGTCTCCAGGGTGGTGCCGTCCGCCAGGTCGCTGCCGTAGCGGGTGATGTCCTGGGAGATGATGTTCAGTTCCTTGACCCCCCGGGCGGCCAACTGCTCGGCCTCCGCCACCAGGGCGTCCAGCGGCCGGGAACGGTAGGCGCCGCGCAGGCTGGGGATGACGCAGTAGGAACAACAGTTGGAGCACCCCTCGCCGATCTTCAGGTACGAATACCAGGCCGGTGAGGAGTTGAGGCGCGGCAGGGCCTCATCGTAGACGTAGTCCGGGTCGCCGATGTAACGGAGCTGGCTTTCCGTCCCGGCCTTTTCGGCCAGGATCTCGGCGATGCGGGGGTAGTCGCCGGTACCGATGAAGATGTCCACCTCGGGCAACTCTCGGGCCAGTTCCTCCTGGTAGCGCTGGGGCAGGCATCCGGAGACGATCAGGGTGTGGCAGCGGCCGTCTTGCTTGCGTTCGGCAAGGTCGAGGATGGCGTCGATGCTCTCCTGCTTGGCCTCCTTGATGAAGGAGCAGGTGTTGACGATGATCACGTCGGCCTCTTTCTCGTCGGTGGTGATCTCGTAGCGCTCCTTTGCCAGGACCCCCAGCATCACCTCGGCATCAACCAGGTTCTTGGGACAGCCCAGGCTGACCATGCTGACCTTCTGTTTGACTGTTTCGCTCACTTGTACCCCTTGTTGGGTGAAGTGTGAGGGGCGAGGGGTGAGGGGTGAGGGGTAAGGTGTGAGGGGTTATAATCCATTCCTCACTCCTCACTCCTCACGCCTTACTCCTCACTCCCCACGTTGTCACTATTCCCTGAAATTCACAAACTGCATCTCGACATCCAGGTCCTTCCCCTTGAGGAGTTGGATCGCATCCTGCAGATCGTCGCGGTTCTTGCCGGTCACCCGCACCTGGTCGTCCTGGATCTGGGCCTGCACCTTGAGCTTGCTCTCCTTGATGACCGCGACGATCTCCTTCCCCTTCTCCTTGGATATGCCCTGCTGGACGGTTACGATCTGCCGCACCATGCCGCCCGAGGCCGGTTCGACCTTGCCGTATTGCAAGGCCTTGATGGAGATGTTGCGCTTGAGGAACTTGGACTGGAGCACGTCCACCACGGCCTTGAGCTTGTAGTCGTCGTCGGCCAGGATCTTGACGGCGTCCTTCTCCTGGCTGATCTCGCTCTTGGAACCCTTGAAGTCATAGCGCTGGCCGATCTCCTTGACGGCCTGGTTGACGGCGTTGTCGACCTCCTGCATGTCCACCTTGGAGACGATGTCGAATGACGGCATGGTTGAACCTCCAAAAAAACCTATGGTTTTATGATCTCGACCCCATCGGGGATCTTGAAAGAAAACTTTCCGTTGTCGATCCCCTTGTTGACCCTGGCGCGGCTGTAATCAATGCGGGTCTCATTGCCGCCGGCATCGAAAACCACCGACGCTACGACCGGGAAGAGGTCGCGGACGGTCCCCTCTCCGAGAAAGCGCTCCACCGCCTCGGCGGAGACGGTCAGCAGGAGCCTGGCCAGCACCGGGGAGGGTTTCCTGGGCACCAGTTCGAGTTGGTAGTTGCCCCTCTTGTCCCGCTGCTCCCTGGCGAAGGCGACGGTGAAATCACGCGAGACATGTCCGAGCCCGGTCAGGTAGGAGAGGGCGATGCCGTTGCCCCCCTTGAACATCTCGGCCACCGGCGTCACCATCACCTGCCGGTTTTCGGGCAGATAGAACCAGACCTGCTTCCCGTTGGAGATGATCTGCTGTTTCGGTTTGTCGTAGTTGAAACGGAACATGGCGGCGGCGGAGGCCGGGCGTTTCAACAGTACCGTGCCGTTGCCGCGCTGTTCCTTCTTTATGCCGGCGATGATGGTCCTCTGGCTGAAGTCGGCCTGAACGTCCTGAAGAGTTTCGTACCCTTTCTCCAGTGCGGACACGACATCCGCGAGCGTGGCCGGCGCTGCCGCGTTCGCCGCGGAGGAGGCGAGCGCCGGGTCGGCTCCGACGTACAGCACGAGAACGGTAAATATGGTGAAAAACCATTTCATGAAAGATCTCCTGTGGATATCGGGCGACCAGTCGCAGTTGTTATCCCGGCATGGGATCGGCGCCGGCGTGTAATAGTGCCACAAGCCCGCTGCTATCGCAACCGCTTTCGAGGCGCTCCTGTCCCGGCTGATCAGGCGAACGTGCCGGCATCCATGACAAATACTATGCTGCCGTCGCCCATGACGGTCCCTCCGCTGATGCATCGAATATTGGAAAGGGGTATGCCGAGCGGCTTGACGAAGATCTCCTGCTGCCCCAGGATGCGGTCGGCCACAACCCCTCCAGGCGCGCCGCTCATGCCGGTCAGGATGGCTGGGACGCGGGGGGCGCCACCCTTCGGGAGCGGCTGCCCCAACAGGCGGTTGAGGCTCCGGAGGGGAATGGATCTTCCGTCCAGCGTACATGCCTTCCGCCCCCCCTCTTCATGGATCTCGTCCGGTCCGAGCTCGACGGCGCGGTCCACGGTGTTGACCGGAAAGGCGACCGTCAGCCTGCCGCACTCGACCAGGAGGGCGTTTATGATGGAGACGGTGATGGGAAGCTTGAGGGTGAATCGGCTTCCGCTGCCCCCCTCCGTTTCGATCTCGAGGGTACCGCCCAGGTTGTGAACCGCGCTCCTGACGGCATCCATGCCGACCCCCCGGCCGGAGACGTCGCCGACGGTCTCCGCCGTTGAAAAGCCGGGGGCGCAGACGAGCATGAGCGCCTCCTGGGTGGTCATCGCCTCGGCCCTGGCGCTGCTGACGAGACCTTTCTCCACGGCCCTGGCGCGGAGCAGCGCCGGACTCATGCCCCGGCCGTCGTCTGCGACGCAGATCCTGACGTGGTCCTTGTCGCGGGTCACCGTGATGCTGATGACGCCATTATCCGGTTTTCCCGCGGCAGCGCGTTCAGCGGGCGTTTCCATGCCGTGGTCCACGGCGTTGCGCAGGATGTGGACCAAGGGCTCGGCAATCTCCTCAAGGATGCCCCGGTCCAGCTCGATCTCCTCCCCTTCGAGGTGGAAGGCGACCTCTTTGCCCTGCTTGCGGGCCAGGTCCCGCACCAGCCTGGGGAAACGCTCGGCCACCAAGGAGAAGGGGAGCATGCGGGCCTGAAAGACCTCGTCGCGCAGCTCGCGCAGCAGCGCGGAAAGCCGGCCCAGCGGCTCGTTCAGCATCGCCTGCGGGCAGCGTTGCGCCTGATCGGCCAGCCGGTAACGGGTGGTGATGAGTTCGCCGGTGATGTTCACCAGGCGGTCGAGGGTCTCGGTCCTGATGCGGACGCTCTTGAATGGGTCGGACTGCCGTAACTGCTGTTGCGGGGGTGCCGTCTCCCCGTTTTTGCCGGCCGCGGGCTCGCCCTTGGCGGAGGTGTCCGCCAAAGGGGCTGTCTGGGCGCTGCCGGGACTGAAGGAAGCGATGCGCTTGACCAGGTCGGCGACATCCGCGAGGTGGCCGTCGCCCGCCTCGAACGCGCCGATCAGGCCTCCCAGGAGGTCGCTCCCCTCCAGCAGGAGATCGGCCATGGCCGGCGTGAGGGGGAACTCGCCGCTGCGCACCTTGCTCATCAGGTCTTCCATCGCGTGGGCCAGCTCGGCGACCGGCTGAAGCTGCATGGTGGCCGCCATCCCCTTGAGGGAGTGGGCATGCCGGAAGAGCTCGTCGATAATGCCCCGGTCAACGGCATTGCCTTCGAGCCGGACGATGAGGTCGTTGAAGGCCGTGATGTGCCCACGGGATTCGGAGACGAACAGATCCCGGTAGGGGGACATGTCCATGGAATCACCCCTCCAGCCGAAGCGGAAGCTCGGCAAGCCTGAAGTTAACGGCCGGTACCCTCATGGCGCCCTCGTTTATCCCTTGAGCTTGTTCAGCAGCAGCTCGTTCACCAGGGCCGGGTTGGCCTTGCCCTTGCTGGCCCGCATCACCTGCCCGACGAAGAAGCCGAACACCTTCTCCTTGCCGCCCCGGTATTCCTCAACCTGCCCCTGGTTGGCGGCCAGTATCCCGTCGATGATCGCCTCGATCGCCCCGCTGTCGGAGACCTGCACCAGCCCCTGTTCCTCGACGATGGCCCCGGGCTCCCTGCCGCTTCGCCACATCTCGTCGAAGACGGTCTTGGCGATCTTGCCGGAGATGGTGCCGCTGTCGATCAGCTTGACCAGTTCCGCCAGCAGGCGGGGAGTCACCGGACACTGGTCGATGGAGAGCCCGGAGTCGTTGAGGGCACGGGTGAGTTCACCCATCACCCAGTTGGAGACCGCCTTGCCGTTGCCGTGGAGGGCGACGCACCCCTCGTAGTATTCGGCCAGGCTGCGGGTCGCGGTCAGCACCTCGGCATCGTACTCGCTGACGCCGTACTCGCTGATGAAGCGCCGTTGCCTCTGTTCCGGCAGTTCGGGCAGTTCGTCCTGCGCCCGCCGGACCCACTCGTCGTCGATCACCAGCGGAACCAGGTCGGGATCGGGGAAGTAGCGGTAGTCGTGGGCCTCCTCCTTGCCGCGCATGGAGCGGGTGCGACCCGTGTTCGGGTCGAACAGGCGCGTCTCCTGGACCACGGTGCCGCCATCCTCGATCAGGTCGATCTGGCGCTCGATCTCGTGTTCGATGGCCTGCTTGACGAAGCGGAAGGAGTTGACGTTCTTGATCTCGGCGCGGGTGCCCAACTTGTCGGCGCCGACCGGCATGACCGAGACGTTGGCGTCGCAGCGGAAGCTTCCCTCCTCCATGTTGCCGTCGCAGATGCCGAGCCAGGTCACGATCCGGTGGAGCTGCTTCAGGTAGGCCACCGCCTCGTCGGCCGTCCTCAGGTCCGGCTCGGAGACGATCTCCAGAAGCGGTGTGCAGGCCCGGTTCAGATCGACGCCCGAGCCGTCGTCCAGGCCGGGGAGCTCGCCGTGCACCAGCTTGCCGGCGTCCTCCTCCATGTGGATGCGGGTGATGCCGATCCGTTTCGCCGTCCCGTTTACCTGGATGTCCAGCCACCCCTTGAGGCAGATCGGCTCCTCGAACTGGCTGATCTGGTACCCCTTGGGGAGGTCGGGGTAGAAGTAGTTCTTGCGGGCGAAGACGCTGCGGTGGCTGATGCTGCAGTTGGTGGCCAGGCCGGCCTTGACGGCGAACTCGACCACCCGCCTGTTCAGCACCGGCAGGGCGCCGGGCAGGCCCAGGCATACCGGGCAGGTCTGGGAGTTGGGCTCGGCGCCGAACCTGGTCGAGCAGCCGCAGAAGATCTTGGAATCGGTCAGGAGTTGGACGTGGACCTCAAGGCCGATGACGGGTTGGAATTTCATGGGGATTTCTCCGGTTTCATGTAGGGGCGATCCTTGTGATCGCCCACGAATCGGGCAGACACAAGGTCTGCCCCTACAGAGGTGCTCTTTTCGTATGCCATTCCGTGGCCTGCTCGAAGGCGTGCGCCGCCCGTAGGATGGTCTCCTCGCCGAAGGGCTTGCCGATCAGCTGCATCCCGATGGGGAGGCCGGAGGCCGAGAGGCCGGCCGGGACGGCAATGGCGCAGGTCCCGGCCAGGTTGACCGGAATGGTGAAGATGTCCGAGAGGTACATCTGCAACGGGTCGTTGACCTTCTCGCCGATCCTGAAGGCCGGCGTGGGCGCCACCGGGGTCAGGATCACGTCCACCCCCTCGAAGGCCTGTATGAAGTCCTGCATGATCAGGGTGCGCACCTTCTGGGCCTTGAGGTAATAGGCGTCATAGTAGCCCGAGGAGAGGGCGTAGGTGCCGAGCATGATGCGGCGTTTGACCTCGGCGCCGAAACCCTCGCTGCGGCTCCTGGTCATCATCTCGATCAGCCCGCCGGCTTGCGGGCTGCGGTGCCCGAAGCGGACACCGTCGTAGCGGGCCAGGTTGGAGCTGGCCTCGGCGGTGGCGATCAGGTAGTAGGTGGCCACGGCATAGTCGGTGTGGGGCAGGGAGATGTCGACGAACTCGGCGCCCAGCCGGCGATAGTTCTCGATGGCCCGGTCCATGGCCGCCTGCACGTCCGGATCGAGACCGGCGATGAAGTACTCCCCGGGCAGGCCGATCCTGAGCCCTTTGATGTCCCCGGACAGGGCGGCAACGTAGTCCGGCACGGGGGTATCGACACTGGTGGAGTCCTTGGGGTCGTGACCCGCCACCGCCCCCAGCATGATGGCGCAGTCGGTCACGTCGCGGGTGAGCGGCCCCACCTGGTCCAGGGAGGAGGCGTAGGCGATCACCCCGTAGCGCGAGACGCGGCCGTAAGTCGGTTTGAGGCCGACGCAGCCGCAATGGGATGCGGGCTGGCGGATGGAGCCGCCGGTATCTGTGCCCAGCGTGGCAATGGCCTGCCGGGCCGCGATGGCCGCCGCCGAGCCGCCGGAGGAACCGCCGGGGATGCGCGTCAGGTCCCACGGATTGCGGCAGATGCCGAAGGCGCTGGATTCGTTGGACGAGCCCATGGCGAATTCGTCCTGGTTGAGCTTGCCCAGAAGCACGGCGCCCCGCTCCCGCAGCCGCTCCCAGGATGTGGCGCTGTAGGGGGGGATGAAGTTGTGCAGCATGCGCGAGCCGCAGGTGGTGCGGATACCCTCGGTGAGGAAGATGTCCTTGAGGGCCAGCGGGATGCCGGTCAATACATCCGCCTCTCCCGCGGCGATGCGCCGGTCGGCGGCCTCCGCATCGGCCAGGGCCTGCTCAGGGGTTACGGTTATGAACGAGCCGACCTTAGGCTCGACCGCCTCGATGCGGGCCAGCATGGCCCCGGTCGCCTCGACGGCGGAGACCTCTTTCGCCTTCAGTTTTCCGTGCAGCTCGTGTATGGTCAGGTCAAAAATTTCCATGGATGAATCTCCGGTTCATTATAGGTTGAGGCTGAGGTTAAGGTTGAGAAAAAGCTCGACATAAACCTTGACCTTAACCTGCCTTTACTCAATTACCTTTGGCACGCGGTAAAAGCTGTTCACCCTGTCCGGCGCGTTGGCCAGCGCCTTTTCGACGCCTATGGCCGGGCAGGCCCGATCCTCGCGGAAGGCGTTCTCCATCGGCACGGCGTGGGAGGTGGGCAGGATGCCGTCGGTGTCCAACTCCTTGAGTTTGTTCACATAGCCGAGGATGGCGTCCATCTGGCCGGCAAAGAGGCCCTTCTCGTCCGGACCCAATTCCAGCCGGGCCAGCCGGGCGACCTGCTCCACGTCGGCAACGGTTATATTCATGGTGGCGGCTCCATACAATATATGGTATTTTTAAAGACGTGTTTTGTATCATGAACCAGGGCGTTTGACAACCTAGTTCGCCTTTCCTGAACCGGGAAAGGTTTTTTTTCTTGACATGCCGCCACTCTTTCAGTAAGTTACACCTCTTCCAAAAAATCATGACCTGTACAGCGGGTTGAACAGTTAGGTGAGGGCGCCATGAAAACCGAAGTTGCAAGAATTGAAGACGTGAAACGTGACTGGTACCTGGTCGATGCACAGGACGTCGTGCTCGGAAGGCTTGCTTCCCAGGTGGCCAACATCCTGCGCGGCAAGAACAAGGCCATCTACACCCCCAGCGTGGACACCGGTGATTTCGTCATCGTGGTGAACGCCGAGAAGATTGCCCTTACCGGCCGCAAGCTGGCCGACAAGGTCTACTACAGCCACTCCGGTTTTCCCGGCGGCCTCAAGGAGATCACCGCCGGCAAGCTGCTGGAAAAGAAGCCCGAGGATATCATCAAGAAGGCGGTCAAGGGGATGCTTCCCAAGAACAAGCTCGCCCGGCACATGCTCAAGAAGCTCAAGATCTACACGGGGGGCAGCCATCCCCATGACGCCCAGCAGCCCAAGAACCTGGCACTTTAATACTCCGAGGAGACTCACGATATGGCAGCAGTCAGCTATTATGGAACAGGCAAGCGCAAAAGCTCGGTAGCCAGGGTATGGCTCAAGCCGGGCGCCGGCAATATCACCGTCAACAACAAGACGCTGGAAGAGTATTTCGGCCGCGAGACCTCCAAAATGGTCGTGCGCCAGTCGCTGGAGCTTACGGAGAATGTCGGCAAGTTCGACATCTACGTGACCGTCCAGGGCGGTGGCGACTCCGGCCAGGCCGGCGCCATCAGGCACGGCATCACCAAGGCCCTGCTGGGGACGGACCCGGAACTGCGCGGTACCCTCAAGAAGGCCGGTTTCATCACCCGCGACTCCCGCGTGAAAGAGCGCAAGAAATACGGCCGCAAGGCTGCCCGCGCGCGCTTCCAGTTCTCCAAGCGTTAATCGCTGGATTACACCACACAGGCATGTACAGGGGGAAATCCGCAAGGGTTTCCCCTTTTTGTTTGACTCCTGGACATTCCGGCTGATTTGTCTGTGTAACTCGCATGTACAGCGATAAGCCTAAAATCGGCAGTTCCTTAACGCAAAGGTGCAAAGACGCCAAGAAAATCAGAACAGTACTAAAGAAAAGCCGTTCACCTAAGAGGTGGTAGCTTTTTTTTGCGAACAGCCTGTTTTTACTTTGCATCTTGGCGTCTTTGCGTTTCAAATGATTTTTATAGGATAAGTTGCCCCGCCTGCTGGCCAATTTCCCACAATCGAGTTGACGTCTGACAATTCGGAGTGATATGTTTACCCGGTTAAAAGCCGGTACTTTTTCTCATCTGCCAGGTGATATGCATTAATCTGGCGCCATAAACAAAAGAGCAGCACACGGGAGTTTTGTGCGGCAGATTCCAGAAGCTATTTTCGATGCCATCGAATCGATCCAATTACCTTCAATACCGCAGGTATTACTGCGGTTTTTGAGTATGGTGGAGGATGATCGCGCGTCGATGAAAGAGCTGGCATCGCTGGTCGGGCAGGACCCGGCATTGAGTGCCCGCTTTCTGACCGTTGCCAATTCGCCGGCTTTGCGGCGTGATACGGAGATTAAGAGCCTTGATCATTGCATGGTCGTTCTCGGCACCCGCCTTGCGCGAACCCTGGCTACTTGCCTGGCCATCCAGAACGTTTTTGCACGCACTTCAGGTAAGGCGCAGTACGATATCGCAGGCTTCTGGGGGCATTCGCTGAGAGTTGCCGAGTTGGCTCGCGCGTTTGCCGCCAAAATGAGCTGCATCGACCTCGAAGAAGCTTTTTTAAGCGGCCTTCTGCACAATGTCGGCCAGTTGCTCCTGCTTGGGGGGGTGGGGGAGCGATACGGGGATCTGCTCCGGTTGAGGATTGACGAAGCCGTGCTGTGCGATGTCGAGGGGCCGGTTCTCGGTACGGATCACGCTGTGGTCGGCGCATGGTTGGTAGATCAATGGAAGCTCTCGTCCTTCATGTCGGATGCGATACTGTTCCATCACAAACCGGTTGAGGAAATAATTGATGCCGATGTATTGAGCCGAATCATCTGGGCCTCTCAAATCGTCAGTTCCCATAACGAGAAGATTTATCTCGCACACAATGATCAACGTCCCGATCTTGCGGCCGTCGAGTCGTTGCTGGGACTCGACCTGATCGAAATTGAGACCATTCGCGGAAGATCCTTCGAAAATGTCGCCTTGCTGGCCGCCGCTCTCGGTGTCGCTGAAGCCGCCGATCCAAAAACGCTCCCTTCTCCTTTTATCCCCTTTGAGAACATCCGGCCTATGGTTAACGAGGCCCATTCCCAAATGGAGGCGGTTGTGCGGGACATGGCCCTGATGCAGTCCTTGCAGCAGAATATGTCCGATCTCTGCAACGAGGCCGAAATACTCCTGGCCGTGCGAGAGTCAGCCCGGATTCTGTTCGGCTTGGGCCGTATCGCGTTTCTTCTGCTGCAGCCGGACAAGCCTGCCCTTACAGGCGCGAATTTCGACGGTCAGCCGATGTTGCTGCAGCGACTTGAGATCGGGCTCGATCACGGACATAGCCTGGCGGCCGCGGCTGCCTTGGGGAAAAAGGCCTGCTCCACGTTCGATGGGGAGCGTCCGGCTGAAGTTTCACTTGTTGATGTCCAGATTGCCAGGGCGCTCGACAGCGAGGGCCTGTTGTATGTCCCCATGTGTACCCGTGAAGGAGATGTCGGCGTCATGGTCTATGGATTGAGCGCCGCTCAATTCGCCCGAATCCGCAGGCATCTTGGTTGGATGACAAATTTCGCCCGTCTGGCGGCGGTCAGCCTGGAATCCTGGCGCGAAAAGCGGGACAAAGAACAAAAGATTGAGGCTGACTTGACGAACCGCTTTGAACAGCAGGCGCGCAAGGTCGCCCATGAAGCGGGGAACCCCCTCGGCATCATCAAAAACTACCTGAAGATAGTCAACCGGAAGCTGTCGGATGAGAACGATGTCAGTCTGGAACTGGACATACTCAGGGAGGAGATAGATCGGGTTTCACACATCTTGCTGCGGTTGCGGGACATGACCGAAGCATCCCCGACAACGGACTCGCTCGATATCAATTGTGTGATCGAAGGGATGCTGGCTCTCTACGGCGAGACCCTTTTCTCCAGTTGCGGCATTACCCTTGAAAAGTCATTGGACCTGAATCTTCCCCCTGTCAGAGGTGATCGGGACAGTGTCAAGCAAATCCTGCTGAACCTCTGGAAGAACGGTGCCGAGGCTATGCCAAACGGTGGCCGCTTTGTTATTTCTACTCATGACAACGTCATTCTGAACGCCAGAGCCCATATCGAAATTCGGTTGCGTGATTCCGGCCCCGGCATGCCGGCGGATGTCATGCAGCGTCTATTTCAACCGTTGGATACGAACAGACGGCCCGGACATTCGGGCATCGGATTATCCATTACTGCGGCCCTGGTTGAACGCCTCGGCGGGCAAATTTCATGTAAAAGCGATGCCGGAGCGGGCACAAGTTTTTCCATTCTGTTGCCGCGATCCAAGGGGGACGGGGAATGAACGGTTTTGGCCGGACACACGTTAACCCGTCACAGGAGTGGCTTGACGAACCGCAGCGCATTCTGATCGTGGACGATGAGCCGCGGATGCGCACCAGCCTGCGTCTGCTTCTGGCTGGTAACGGACGCGAGATACTGGATTGTGGAACTGGCGGCGATGCCATCGCTACCCTCAGGGCTCAGAAAATTGACCTCGTGCTGCTTGATATCAATCTGCCGGACATTTCAGGGTTGGAAGTCTTGGAATTGATTACGAGCCACAAGGTGCCGACAAGCGTGATCGTGATCAGCGCCGCCGACAGCATTGACTGCGCCATACGTGCCCTGCGCAATGGCGCGGCAGAGTTTGTGCGCAAGCCGAACGAGTTGGACGACATACAGCACAAGGTTGAAAATGCCCTGCATCGACGGCGCCTGGAGCGCAGTCATGCCTTGATGACAGTACGCCTCGAACAATCGGAACGGCTTCACCGCTTCTTGGTGGAAAACTCTCCGGATCTCATCTATACATTGGATCACGAAGGCTGTTTTATTTTCATCAATGGTCGTGTTGAGTCGCTGCTCGGCTATTCGCGTGATGAACTGATCGGATGTCAGTACTCGTCCATCGTCCATAATGAAGACCTTGTACAGGCGCACCATGCCTTCAATGAACGTCGCAGCACCGACCGCGCCACCTCCAACGCCGAGATTCGCCTGATATGCAAGAATGACAGTCATGACCTCTTCGAGCAGCGCCACATCGTGGCGATGCTGAGTGCCATGGGTATCTACGAAGAGAGGCATGAGGGTGAGGGTTCACAGGTGCGGCGCTTTGTGGGCACTTACGGTGTCGCCCGAGATATCACCGAACGCAAGGCTGCCGAGGAAACCATCAGTTTTCAGGCATTGCATGATCAACTCACCGATTTGCCCAACCGAAGGTTATTCAAGGACCGGCTCGAAATAGCGATGAAACAATCGAAACGGCATGGGTGCGTTGTGGGGGTCATGTTCATCGACCTCGATCGCTTCAAGCTAGTGAACGATACCCATGGGCATGCCGAAGGCGATGAATTGCTGAAGAACATGGCGCAGCGTTTGCGTCACTGTGTGCGAGCCTGCGACACCGTGGCACGCCAGGGGGGCGACGAATTTACGGTGCTGTTGCCGAATCTGGTTCATGCCGAAGACGCGACCATCATCGCCACAAAGATCCTGGACGAACTCAAAATGCCGTTTCAGGTCGCCGGGCAACTGTTTCGCGCAACTGCCAGCATTGGTATAGCCGTATTCCCCAATGACGGAGACAGTGCCGACATGCTCATGAAGAATGCCGACATTGCCATGTACAAGGTTAAGGACAGCGGCAAGAACGGTTTCCGGTTTTTTACCACGGAGATGAATGCCTGCTATCACGAGCGCATAACCCGCGAGAACGACTTGCGACAGGCCGTACAAAACTCGGAATTCGAGTTGTATTTCCAGCCCAAATTCAGCGTCAGCGCCAACCGGATGGTCGGGATGGAGGCCCTGATCCGTTGGCGACACCCGGTTCATGGCCTGTTGAATCCTGGCGGTTTCATCGACATGGCCGAGGAAACCGGATTGATCGGGGCTATTACCGATTGGGTTCTGGCCGAGGCGTGCAGCCAACTGGCTCGCTGGCGCAGTATGGGACTGGAGGATTTAAACATATCGGTCAATGTCTCTCCGCAGGATTTCGACTCTAAAGACCTGGTTGAACGAATCGCTTCCCACGTGGACAAGTACAACCTCTCTGCGGATTCATTGGAAATAGAGATCACCGAAAATCTGCTGTTACCGGATGTCTCGGGGATCACGGAAAAGATGCGGCTTCTGCGTGAATGCGGGGTGCGTATATCGATCGACGATTTCGGCACCCGCTATTCTTCACTCAACTACCTGCGCCGGTTTCCAATTAACGTTATCAAGATCGACCAGTCTTTTGTCCGCGATTTGGTCGAGGAACAACCCGTTTCTCCTATTATTCATGCCATCATCGGCATTGCACGCGGCTTTGGACTCCATCTCGTTGCGGAAGGTGTCGAAACAAACTATCAGATGGAGACTTTGCGTGATCTCGGGTGTGACGTGATGCAGGGTTATCTCTTCAGCAGACCAGTGCCCGCTGCGGAAGCCGAACGACTGCTGTGCGATTCACGGTTCAATATTCCGGACCGCCTCACCTGCCAGAATAACATCATAACGGCGCCTTGATCCCCGTTTGACTTTCTGCTTCCCACCAGCGGTATTATCGATCAATTCTCAGGAGGTGTTCCATGTTGAACGTCGCCATTGTCGGGGCCAGCGGCTATACCGGGCTGGAACTGATCCGCATCCTCCATTGTCACCCCGAGGTGGCGGTGACCTGCCTGACCTCGGAGCAGAGCGCCGGCAGGCGCATCTCGGACGTTTTTCCGACGCTCAGGGGGCGCTGCGACCTGGTGCTGGAAAACCTCGAACCGGTGCGGGTGGCGGAGAAGGCGGATCTGATCTTTACCGCCCTCCCGCACAAGGCCGCCATGGAGGTGGTGCCGACCTTTCTCAGGCTGGGGAGGCGGGTCATCGACCTGTCGGCAGATTACCGGCTCTCCGACCCGGAGGTCTACGGGGCCTGGTACGAGACGCACCTCAATCCGGCCAACCTGAAGCGGGCGGTCTACGGACTGCCGGAGGTCAGGCGGGCAAAGATCAGGGGGGCCAAGCTGGTGGCCAACCCCGGTTGCTATCCGACCAGCATCATACTCGGCCTGGCGCCGCTCGTGAAGAAGGGGCTGATCGACCTGAAGGGGATCATCGCCGATTCCGCCTCCGGCGTCAGTGGGGCGGGGCGCTCGGCCAGGGTGGACAGCCTCTACTGCGAGGTGAACGACGGTTTTCGGGCCTACGGGGTCGGCGGCGTCCACCGCCACACCCCTGAGATCGAGCAGGAACTCTCCCTGCTGGCCGGGGAGGAGTTGCGGATCACCTTCACCCCGCACCTGGTCCCGATGGACCGGGGCATCCTCTCCACCATCTACGCCGTGCCGCACAAGGTTACGACCACCGAGAGGCTGGTCGAGCTCTACAGTGCGTTCTACGCCGGTCAGCCATTCGTGCGGGTGCTCCCCGCAGGGAGCCTTCCCTCCACCGCCTTCGTGCGCGGTTCCAACTTCTGCGACCTCGCGCCGCTGGTGGATGCGCGCACCGGGCGGATCATCGTGGTCTCGGCCATCGACAACCTGGTCAAGGGGGCCTCGGGCCAGGCGGTGCAGAACATGAACCTCGTTTGCGGGTTCCCCGAATGCATGGGGCTGGAGGGGCTGGCGCTGTTCCCTTAACCGATGCCATTCATCCCCACGACAATCGGCGAAGCCAGACTGCGCGGCTGGAACGAACTGGACGTCATCTTCGTCTCCGGCGACGCCTACATCGACCATCCCTCCTTCGGGGTGCCGCTCCTGGCCCGCTGGCTGGAGGCGCACGGTTTCCGGGTGGGGATCATCGCCCAGCCGGACTGGCGCTCCAGGGAGCCGTTCATGGCCCTCGGCAGGCCGCGGCTGTTCTTCGCCGTCTCGGCCGGGGCCATGGACTCCATGGTGGCCCACTATACGCCGGCCCGCAAGCTGCGCCACGACGACGCCTATACGCCCGGCAACCGCCACGGTGCCCGCCCCAACCGCGCCTGCATCATCTACACCTCGCGCCTCAAGGAGGCCTACAGGGACGTGCCGGTGGTCATCGGCGGCATCGAGGCGAGCTTGCGCCGTTTCGCGCACTACGACTACTGGGAGGCAAAGGTCCGCCGCTCGATCCTCTTCGACGCCAAGGCCGACCTGCTGGTCTACGGCATGGGGGAACGGCCGCTTTTGGAGCTGGCCGAGCGGATGCGGGGCGGCGAGCGGCTGGCGGACATCCGCGACCTGCGCGGGACCTGCCGGATTGCGGGCAGGAGTGAGTCAGGCGCCGATACCCATCCCCACCCCGGCCCTCCCTTTATGCCCCGGTGGGTACTTGAAGGGGAGGGTGACAGCCTCCTGGAAATCCCCTCCTTCGACGAGGTGGCCGCCGACAAGCAGAGATTCGCCGAGGCATTCAGGCTGGCCGTCCGCGAACAGAATCCCTTCTGCGCCCGGGCGGTTGCCCAGCGCCACGGTGAGCGCGGTCTCGTCTGCAACCCGCCGGCGTTACCCCTTTCCGAACAGGAGATGGACGCCGTCTATGCCCTCCCCTTCGAGAAGGCCCCCCATCCCTCATACCGCGAGCCGATTCCGGCCTGGGAGCAGATCAGGAGTTCGATCACCAGCCACCGCGGCTGCTTTGGCGGCTGCGCCTTCTGCGCCATAGCCATGCACCAGGGGAAGCTGATCCAGTCCCGCAGCGAGGCCTCGATCCTGGCCGAGGCCGATGCGCTTGCCCGCACCCCGTGGTTTCGCGGCAGCATCAGCGACATCGGGGGGCCGACGGCCAACATGTATGGCCTCTGCTGCGGCCATGGCGAGGCGATGCGCCAATGCCGCCGGGAGAGCTGCATCTTCCCCTCGGTATGCCGGCACCTGGAAACAGGCGACAAGCGAGCGGTGTCACTATTGCAGAAGGTTCGCGGCCATGCCGGGGTGAAGCACGTCGCGGTCTCCTCGGGGGTGCGTTACGACCTGCTGGAGCGCCAGCCGGGCTACTTCCGCGAGCTCTTGGGGCATCACGTCGGCGGACTGCTCAAGGTCGCCCCGGAGCATCTCGCGGAGCATGTCACGGCGTTGATGCGCAAGCCGGGCAGGAAGGCCTTCGAAGACTTTCTCAGGCGCTTCCGTGATGAGAGCGCCCGTATCGGCAAGCGCCAGCACGTGGTCCCCTATCTGATCTCCGGCCACCCCGGCTGCACCCTGGCCGACATGCTGGAGCTGGCGCTGCTGCTCAAGGAGCTGGGAATCAAGGTGGAGCAGGTCCAGGACTTCACCCCCACCCCGGGCACCCTCTCCACCTGCATGTTCCATACGGGAATCGATCCCGAGAGCGGGAGGCGGGTGTACGTTCCGGCCAGCGACCGGGAAAAGGGGTTGCAGAAGGCGCTCCTGCTGTGGCACCTGCCCGGGGAGCGCAAAAAGGTCATGGAGGCGCTCAGGGAGCTGGGGCGTGAGGACGTGGCGGGGATACTGCTCGGGGCGAGTGCCGGGGAACGGAATGGAAAGCGGTTGAGCGTCGAGCGGAAATCGAAACTTCCACAGAAAATGAAACATAACCCTGAAAGGTTACCCACAAAAACCTGATACACGTTAACGCAAAGACGCAAGGGCTTAAGGCCGCAAAGTTAACTCCTGGAAAACGATCTTCTTTGCGTCCCTGCGTCCCTGCGTCTTTGCGTTAAATCAGCCTTTGTTTTGGTTATAGTTTCGATGAAAAAAGCCCGCTGATCGTCTCAGCGGGCTTTAGTCCTGTACTGCCGGGATAGCGGGATTACTTGATCTTCTGGACGTTAGAGGCCTGGAGCCCTTTGGGACCCTGGGTGATGTCGAAGGTGACCGCGTCACCCTCGGCGAGGGATTTGAAGCCTTCCGACTGGATGGCCGAGAAGTGGACGAAGACGTCTTCGCCGCCTTCCTGCTCGATGAAGCCGAAGCCCTTGGTGTCGTTGAACCATTTAACCTTGCCCTGTGCCATTTTCCTACCTCCTTTTTTTCTCCGGTCCTTCGCCGGAACGAGTGTGGATACCTGCCTAAGTTTCCGGAGTCTGATGCAGGAAAACCGCAAAGCCTGGTCAAACATGTTACTTCAACGTTCTGCAAGAACTTCCGAAACTTGCTGCCCGTGTCGTTTATCACAGGCGTAAAGCGCGTGTCAAGCAAATTTAATATGCTACGGCGCCTTGATCTCCTCTGACTTGCTCTGCAGTTTTTTTACCAGTTCGGAGTAGCCGTTGGCGGTGATGATCCGGTTGAACTGGCTGCGGTAGTTGGAGACCAGGCTGACCCCCTCTATGACCACGTCGTAGACCATCCACTTCCCGCCTTGGTTCATCAGGCGGTAGTCCAGGGAGAACTCGTCGCGCTTGGCGGTGACCACCTTGGATCTGACCTCGGCATGGTCGCCGTCAATCGCCTCCTTGACGTAGACGATCCGCTCGTTGTTGTAGGATTCGATCTTGCCGGCGTAGGAATTCTCCAGCAGGGTTGCGAAGAGATCCACGAACTGTTTCCGCTCCGCCGGGGTGCGCTGGTTCCAATGCTTGCCCAGCGAGCGTTTGGCCATCTCGCCGTAGTCGAAGATAACGCTGATGGTCTTCTTGAGCGCCTGGCGGCGCTTCTGTTCATTCTTCTTCGACTCCTTCTCGGAGACGATGCGGACCACCTCGTCCACGGTCTTTTTAACCTCGTCGGTAGGGGTGGCAAAGGCGTTGCCCGCCAGGAAGATCCCCGTCAGCGCCATGATGGCGATACGTTTCAACATGTTGCCTCCTGATCTAAAAAACAATTTGTCAAGGTTGCTCATTTTTTGTCCACCAATGGCGCTTCGCCCGTGGTCAGCGCCAGGTTGGCCCTGGCGATGCGGTAGTTGTAGATCGACTGGAAATAGGCGGCCCGCATGCGGGCGTAGGCCTGGATTCCATCGAAGATCTGCTTGGCCGGTCCCACGCCGAAGTCGAAATTGGCCAGGGCCGTCACCACCCATTTTTTTGCATTGGTATAGGCGGACTTGCTGGCCGTAGCGCTGTTCTCGGCCTCCCTCAGATCCAGGTAGAACTTCCTGATCTCCAGGGGGATGTTGGCGTCGGCGAACTCACGCGTAGCGAGCAGGCGGTTGTACTGGGCCCGCTCGCCGGCCACCTTGGCGCCGGTGATGCCGAAGTCCAGCTTCCAGCGCGCCCCCAGGGCGATGCCGCCGCTGAGATGCTTGAACGGGTCGGTGATGTAGGGGTTTTTGATCCGGTCGCGCTCGTCGGCATAGGCCCAGGAGAACAGCCCCCCCAGGAAGATGTCGGGATAGTAGTTGGCCTTGGCCGCCTCGACCAGGGCGGAGCGGGCCTTGAGCCCCTCCGCGATCTGCCTGAACTCGGGCCGCCGGGCGCGGGCATTTTGCACAAACTGTTCGTATTCGGGCACCGCCTCGCCGTCCATGGTCAGCCGTTCGCCGCCGATCTCCAACTGGGAGTCGCCGGGTAGTCCCAGGCGTGTCTTCAGGGCCGCCAGGGCCAGGTTTTCCCCCTTTTTCGCCTCTTCCAGGTACTTCGCAACCTCGCCGGAAAAGGCGTCCAGTTTGAAGAGGTCCATCTCGTCGATGCTGGCCGATTCCTGCTCAAGCAGCTTCTGGGCGGTGGTGCGCGCCTTGTCCAGGTGTTCCCGCACCTCCAGGATCAGTTCCTTCAACTCCCTGGCCAGCATCAGCCCGAAGTAGTATTCCCTTACCTTGAGGGCGATCTCGTTCCTGCGCTGCTCCTTGCGGGAACGGTCAACCTCGATCCCGTAACTGGCGGCCCGCATGTTCTCGGAGATCTTGCCGAAGGTGTAGAGCGGCTGGATGATGCTGGCGTCGGTGCTGGTGAACCAGGTCAGCTCGTTGATCTTGAGCAGGGCCTTGTCGGTGGCGAAGAGGTCCTGGGTGCGCGCCTGGGGGGCCGGGCCGAACAGCGCGGTCACCTCCAGTTGCGGGTAACGGTTGGACTTGGCCTCTTCCAGTTTGCTGGCGGTGTGGTCGATGTCGGCCTGGGCCTCACCCAGTTCCGGAGCTGATTTCAGCGCGATGCGGATGCACTCCTCCAGACCCAGAGCCGTGTCTTTGCGGGGAGCGTCGTCCGCTGCGGGGACGACAAGGGGTGTGGTGAGCAGTGCCGCCCAGGCGAACACAATGACCAAAATCAACGCTTTCATTGCCTGTCCCTTCTAGTCCACCTTGCCGTGGATGAATT
This sequence comes from Deltaproteobacteria bacterium, assembly GCA_016182975.1. Lineage (GTDB taxonomy): Bacteria > Desulfobacterota > Desulfuromonadia > Geobacterales > Pseudopelobacteraceae > JACPFJ01. Next base: position 27,390 of record JACPFJ010000019.1, on the reverse strand, counting down.
TGCTGACCAGTTCCTCGATGTCGATGGCCGACTCCGTTTCGCGGAGCTTGTCGTTGTTCTTGAGAAAACGGTCCGAGCCGCCCGGCTTGAGCATGATGAATTTGTCGCCGATGATGCCGCTGGTCCGCACCGAGGCGATCACGTCGTCGGTGATCCTGATACCGCTCCTGATCTTCAGGGACACCAGCGCCTGGTCGCCGCTCTTGGGGTCGAGCACGATGCGATCCACCTTGCCGATCTCCACTCCGGCGATCTCGACGCGGGCACCCGGCTTCAGGCCTGAAACCGAGTCGAACTCGGCCGAAAGCGTGTAGTAATCCCCGCCGATCAACTCCATCTTGCCGAGCTTGACGGAGATGTAACCCAGGCAGAGGATGCCGATGAGCATGAAGACGCCGACCACCATTTCCAGTTTTGCCATGTTCATGGAATTGATTTCCCTCTTTTTTGCCCCAGTATCACGGAGACGCGGAGATTATCCTTGAAAAAGCAGTTCACTAACGCAAAGACGCAAAGTTCGCAAAGAGACCAAGTGGTCAAAAAATATCTGGTTGTCACCTTGCAGATGATCATGATTATTGAATTGTCTTAGTGTCATTCCTGGCGTTCTTTGCGTCTTTGCGTTTCAAATACCGTTTCTGGATTATACCAGTTGTATCGGGCCGTCCAGGCTGCCGCTGATGAACTGCCTAACCACCGGATGGCCGGAGTTCCTGATCTCTTCAGAGGTCCCGATCTGGAGGATCTCCCCCCGAAACAGCATGGCCACGTTCTGGGCGATGTCGAATATCTCCGGTATCTCGTGGGAAACGATCACCGCCGTGAAGCCGAATTTCTGATGGGTCTCCTTGATGAGCTGGTGGATGGCCCGCTTGATGATCGGGTCCAGTCCGGTGGTCGGCTCGTCGAAGAGGATGATCTTGGGGTTGAGCAGGAGCGCCCGCGCCAGGCCGACCCGCTTCTTCATACCGCCGGAGAGTTCGTCCGGGTATTTGCCGTTGACGTTCTTCAGCCCCACGTCCTCCAGGGCCGAACGGACCCTTTGTTCGATCTCCTCCTTCGGGAGCCGGGTCTTCTCCTGCAGCGGGAAGGCCACGTTCTCGAACACGGTCATGGAATCGAACAGGGCCGCGTTCTGAAAGAGCATGCCGAACTTTTCGCGGATGCGGTTCAACTGCGAACGCCTGATGTCGAGGATGCTCTCGCCGTCCACCTCGATCCGGCCGCTGTCCGGCTTCATCAGGCCGATGATGTGCTTGAGCAGCACGCTCTTTCCCTCGCCGCTGGGACCGATGACGGCCGTGATATCGCCGGCCGGGATCTCCAGGTTCAGCCCGTTGAGCACCTTCTGGTCGCCGAACGACTTATGGACGTTGGTCATTCTGATCATAACATGACCGATGTCAGGAAGTAGTCCCACACCAACACCAGCACGGAGGTCAATACCACCGACTCGGTCGTGGCGCGCGAGACCCCCTCGGCGCCATGGCCGGCGAAGTACCCCTTGTAGCAGCCGATCCAGGCGATGATCACCCCGAAGGAGAAGGACTTGACGAAACCGGAATAGACGTCGCGCCAGACAACCGATTTCTCCATCTCGTAGAAATAGGCGCCGGGATTGACCCCCAAGAGCTTGACCCCCACCAGCCAGCCGCCGTAGATGCCGACCGTGTCGAAGATGGCGCACAAAAGCGGCAGTGCGATCATGGCGGCAATCAGCTTGGGGGTGACCAGGTATTTGAATGGGTCCAGCGCCATGGTCTCCAGGGCGTCGATCTGCTCGCTGATGCGCATGATGCCGATCTCGGCGGTGATGGCGCTGCCGGCGCGGCCGGTCACCATCAGGGCGGTCAGCACCGGCCCCAGTTCGCGGATCAGCGACAGGGCCACGGCCGTACCCAGCATCCCCTCCGAGCCGAACTTGGCCAGTGTGTAATACCCCTGCAAGCCAAGAACCATGCCGGTGAAGGCGGCGGTCAGAAAGATGACGAACAGGGACTTGGCGCCGATGAACTTGATCTGCTTGAGGATCTGCAGCGGGCTGCCGGGACGGCGGGCGATCATGTAGCCGGAGTAGAGGAGAAACCATCCCATTCTCCCCACTTCGCGCACGAAAGCGAGGGTGGAACGGCCTATGAAGCGAAGCAGAACAGACACCATGCGACCCCTAGGATAATGAAAGCTAATCTTTATACAACACCCTGTTGGGGAATGTAAAGAAAGAATCGCACGGACATGCTGTTATATCCCTCCGCCGCCGAGAACCTTGTACAAGGTTACCAGATTGGTCAGCCGGGACAAGCGGATGCCGATCAGATTCTGCTGGGCGCCGTAGAGTGAACGCTGGGAGTCCAGTACGGTCAGGTAACTGCTGATCCCCTTTTCGTAGCGCGCCTGGGAGAGACGATAGCTCTCGGCGGTGGCGCCGGTGAGGGAGTGCTGCGCCGCCAACTGGTCGTCTATGGTCCCGCGCTGGGCCAGGGCATCGGCCACTTCCCGGAAGGCGGTCTGGATTGCCTGCTCGTACCGGGCCACGGCGATGTCGCGGTCTGCTTCCGCCACCGTCAGGTTGGCCCGGTTGCTGCCGCCGTCGAAGATCGGCAGCGAGATCCGCGGCGCGAAGCTCCAGGCAAGGGAGCCGGCGGAAAAGAGCCCGGACAGTTCGCTGCTGCCGAGGCCTACGGAACTGACCAGGGTAATGCGGGGGAAAAAGGCCGCCCGCGCCGCACCGATGTTGGCGTTGGCCCCTTTCAGCAGGTTCTCGGCCTGGAGGATATCGGGACGGCGGAGCAGCACCTCCGATGGCAGGCCGGGGGCAATTGCCTTCAGGGGGGTGAGCGTTTCGGAGAGGGTCTGCGGGAGGAGGTCGGCCTCGACCTTCGAGCCGACCACCAGGTCCAGGGCGTTCTCGTCCTGTGCCACCAGGGTGGTGAAGCGGGCGATGTCCACCCGCGCCGCATCCACACTGGTCTGTGCCTGGTGGAGATCGAGAGCGGAGGAGACGCCGGCCTCGAAGCGGCTGCCGATGAGTTTGTAGGACTCCCGCTGGCTCGTCAGGGTCTCCCTGGCGAGTTGCAGCCGCTCGCGGTCGGCGGCCAGGGTCAGGTAGGCAGCGGCGACCTGGGAAACCAGGCTGATCTGCACGGCGGTCCGCGCCTGTTCGGTGGCCAGGTACTGCTCCAGGGCCTGGTCCTTGAGGCTTTGCACCCGGCCGAACAGGTCCAGCTCGTAGGAGCTGATGCCGAGGCCGACACTGTATTGATCGACGGTCCTGGCCCGCCCCGTGCCTGAAAAGTCTTCGGGCAGCCGCTGGAACGTGCCGCTGGCAGAGGCGTCAACCTTGGGGAGGAGATCGGAACGCCGGATCTGGTACAGGGCCCGGGAGCGTTCGATGTTCAGCGCAGCCACCCTCAGGTCGCGGTTGTTCTTAAGCGCAAGTTCAATCAGCCTTTGCAGCTTTCGATCGACAAAAAACTCCTGCCAGGGAATGTCGGCCATCGCCTTTTGCCCCGCTTTGGCAACATCCGCCGGGGATGCCGGCTCTTTGGGCCATTCGGCGGGAACGGGCGGTGCGGGCCGGGAGTATTCGGGTGCCCTGCTTGTTGCGCATCCGCTCAGGCAGAGAAGCGCCCCTGCCATGAGGCAGATGGGTGTGATCACCCGTTTGGTATATCTCATGTCAGTTCACCTCCTGGGTGTTGACGCAAGCGGCGGGTTCTCCGGCCGGCTCGGCGGCCCTTTTCCTCGCAAACAGCCGTGAGACCAGCACGAAGAAAAACGGGATGAAGAGCAGGTCGATGAAGGTCGCCGAGAGCAGTCCGCCGGTGACGGCGGTGCCGATGGCGTTCTGGGCGCCGGCGCCGGCCCCTTTGGTGAGCGCCAGCGGCAGGGTGCCGAAGAAGAAGGCCAGCGAGGTCATGATGACCGGCCGAAGACGGATCTTGACCGCCGCCAGGGTGGCCTCGACCAGCTCATGCCCCTGCTGCAACTGGTCCTTGATGAACTGGATGATCAGAATGGCGTTTTTGGTCGAAAGGCCGATGGTGGTGAGGAGGCCGATCTGGAGATAGATGTCGTTGGGAAGCACGCGCAGGGTAACCGCCGCAACCGCCCCTACCAGGCCCAGCGGCAGCATCAGCAGGTTGACGAACGGGATGGTCCAGCTTTCGTAGAGGGCGGCGACGGCTAGAAACACCACCAGGAGCGAGATGGCGTACAGGGCCGGCGCCTGTTTTCCCGCCTGCTTTTCCTCGTAGGAGAGGCCGGTCCACTCGTAGCCGATTCCGGGCGGGAGTTGGGCCGCCATCTTTTCCATCTCCCGCATCGCCTCGCCGGTGCTGACCCCCGGCGCTGCCTGCCCCATGATCTCCATGGACGGGATGCCGTTGTAGCGCTCCAGACGGGGCGAACCGTACTGCCAGCGGGGGGTGGCGAAGGCGGAGAAGGGGACCATCTCCCCCTGGTTGTTGCGGACATACCACTTGCCGATGTCCTCCGGCAGCATGCGGTAGCTGGCTTCCGACTGGAGATAGACCTTCTTTACCCGGCCGTCCTGGATGAAGTCGTTGACGTAGGCGCTCCCCCAGGCGGTGGCGAGGACGTTGTTGATGTCGGTCAGCGAAACGCCCAGGGCTCCGGCGCGCACATCATCGATGTCGAGCTTGAACTGGGGGGTGTCGTCCTGGCCGTTGGGGCGCACCGCCACCAGCTTCGGATTTTTCATCGCCATGCCGAGGAGCTGGTTGCGCGCCTCCATCAGCCGCTCGTGCCCCAGCCCGCCGCGATCCTGCAGTTGGAAGTCGAAGCCGTTGGCCATCCCCAGTTCGATCACCGCCGGCGGCGCAAAGGCGAAGGCCATACCGTCCTTGATCCTTGAGAAGGCCCCCATGGCCCGTCCCGCAACGGCCTGCGCCTTCATGTCGGGACTCTGGCGCAGCTTCCAATCCTTGAGCTTGACGAAGGCGAGCCCCATGTTTTGCCCGCGTCCGGCAAAGCTGAAGCCGGCAACGGTGATCAGCGAATCGACCGTCCCGGTCTCATTTTCCAGGAAATGCCGTTCGAGCTGCTCGATCACCTTCAGGGTCCGTTCCTGGGTAGCCCCGGCCGGCAATTGCACCTGGCAGATGATGAACCCCTGGTCCTCGTCGGGCAGGAAAGCGGTCGGACGACGCACGAAGAGGACGACCATGACCGCCACAATGGTTGCGTAGATGACCAGGTAGCGTACCGGCTTGCCGAACGAGCGGCCGACGACCCCCTCATACCTTTCCCTGCCGCGGTCGAACCATTTGTTGAACCAACGGAAGAACCCCTTGAACCAGCCCTGCTCTCCCGGAGAATGTCCCTTGGGCACCGGTTTGAGCAGGGTGACGCACAGGGCCGGGGTGAGGATCATCGCCACCAGTACCGACAGGATCATGGCGGAGACGATGGTGATGGAGAACTGGCGGTAGATGACGCCGGTGGAGCCGCCGAAGAAGGCCATCGGCACGAAGACCGCCGTCAGCACCGTGGCGATTCCCACCAGGGCGCTGGTGATCTGCCCCATCGACTTGATGGTCGCCTCACGCGGGGAGAGCCCCTCCTCGGACATGATCCGCTCCACGTTTTCCACCACGACGATGGCGTCGTCCACCAGCAGTCCTATCACGATGACGAGGGCGAACATGGTCAGCGTGTTGATGGAATAACCGCCGGCAAACAGGACGCCGAAGGTGCCGAGCAGGACCACCGGTACGGCAATGGTGGGTATCAGTGTTGCCCGGATGTTCTGCAGGAACAGAAACATGATGATGAAGACGAGGAAAACCGCCTCGAAGAGGGTCTTGACCACCTCCTCGATGGAGATCTTGACGAACGGGGTGGTGTCGTAGGGGTAGACGACCTTCGCCCCCCCTGGGAAAAACCTTTCCAGTTCCGCCATCTTCGCCTTCACCCGCTCGGCGGTGTCCAGGGCGTTGGCGCCCGCCGCCAGCCTGAGCGCCATGGCGGCCACCGGTTTTCCCTTGTAGCGGGCCAGCATCTCGTAATTTTCGGTGCCGATCCTGCTCTCGGCCACATCGCGCAGCTTCACGGTGGAGCCGTCGCTGTTGGTCCGCAGCACGATGGCGTCAAACTGCTCGGTCGTCTGCAGCAGGGTGCGGGCGGTGATGGTGGCGTTCAACTGCTGCCCCTGGCTGGCCGGCATGCCGCCGAGCTGGCCGACGGAAACCTGGGCGTTTTGCGCCTGGAGCGCGGCGATCACGTCATTGGGGGTCAGCCGGTAGCTGTTCAGCTTGGCGGGATTCAGCCAGATCCGCATGGCGTTCTGGGAGCCGAAGACCGTTACCTCACCTACCCCCTGCACACGGCTGACGATGTCCTGGATGTTGGAAACCATGTAGTCGGTCAGTTCGTCTCGGCTCATCGAGCCGTCTTCGGAGACGAGGCCGGCGATCATCAGGAAGTTCCTGGTCGACTTGACCACCTGGATCCCCTGCCGCTGCACCACCTGGGGAAGGAGCGGGGTGGCGAGCTGCAGCTTGTTCTGCACCTGCACCTGGGCCACGTTCGGATCGGTACCTGCCTTGAAGGTGAGGTTGATGGCCACGGCCCCGGCCGAATCGCTGGTGGAGGACATGTAGAGCAGGTTGTCGATCCCGTTCATCTTCTGCTCGATGACCTGGGTGACGGTATCCTGTACCGTCTGGGCGGAGGCCCCCGGATACATGGCGTTGATCGAGATCTGCGGCGGCGCGATGGGGGGATACTGGGAGACCGGCAGCGTCTTGATCGCCAGCAGGCCGCCGAGCATGACCATGATGGCGATCACCCAGGCGAAGATCGGGCGATTTATGAAAAAACGAGGCATGGAAGGGCTCCTTTGCTTATTGGAAGAAAGAATCGGACCGATCGGACCGACCCGACTGATCAGTCGGATCTACTGCTTTAAGACCGGCGCGCTGCCGAAAGGAACCGCCTTGACCGCTGTCCCCGGCCGCGCCTTCTGCAGCCCTTCCAGGATGACGCGGTCACCCCCCTTGAGCCCATCGCTGACCAGCCAGCTGTCGCCAACCGTCCGAACGACCTTGATGGTCCGCGGCTCCACCTTTTCCCCGGCCCCTACCGCCATGACCATGGCTTCGCCTTTTGGATTTCGGGTGACCCCCCGTTGCGGAATCAGGATCGCCTGCGGGCTTTCCCCTTCCTCCAGGATGGCGCGGACAAACATCCCCGGCAGCAGGGTCTGTTTCGGGTTCGGAAAGATCGCCCGCAGGGTGATGGAGCCGGTGCCCTGGTCCACGGTGACTTCCGAAAACTTCAGGGTGCCCGGCAACGGATAGGCGCTGCCGTCCTCCAGCAGCAGCTTGACCCGCGCCTGGGCTGTCCCGCTGTTTTTCAGCAGGCCGCTGGCCAGGTTCTGCTTGAGGCGCAGCAGGTCGGCGCTGGACTGGGTGACATCCACATACATGGAGCCGAGCTGCTGGATGGTGGCCAGCGCCGCGGGCTGGTTGGCGGTTACCAGGGCTCCGTTGGTCACGGTCGAACGGCCGATCCGCCCGGAGATGGGGGCGGTGACCCTGGTATAGGCCAGGTTGATGCGGGCGGTCTCCACCGCGGCCTTGGTGGCCGCCACATCGGCCTCGGCCTGCTTGAACGCGGCATAGACATCGTCATAGTCCTGCTGGCTCACCGCCTTGATTTTAACGAGGTCGCAGAAGCGGCTCTCCTTCAGCCGGGCCGGGATGAGATTGGCTTCGGCCCTCGCCTCGGCCGCCTTGGCACTGGCAAAGGCCGCCTGATAGGTTGCCGGGTCGATCTGGTAGAGCACCTGGCCGGCCTTGACATCGCTCCCTTCGGCGAAGATACGCTTCAGGATGATCCCGCTGACCTGCGGCCGAACCTCGGCAATCTCGTAGGGCGAGGTGCGGCCGGACAGTTCCGTTGTCAACGGTACGCGCTGCGGCTGAACCACCACCACACCCACCTCGGGGGGACCGGCCTGGGGCGGAGCATTTGCGGCGCTCTTTTTGCCGCATCCGGTCATCATCAGACCACCGAGCAGGAATCCCGCGGTGGCAATAAGCTTGGCTCTGTACTTGGTTTGCATGGAATCACCCCTGATGCTCAAATTGAATGAACATTCATTCTTGATATGGACAACGAAAATGGTACGGCCTCCGCCCCTCTTTTAGCGCTTCACCCCGTCCCAACACGCCTCGATGGTCCGCTCGATCATGGTCTCATCCAGTTGGACAAAGCCGAGGATGTGGTCGCGCGCCACGGCCAGCAGTGGGCCGAAGGCCAGGGCGAAGAGGATGACCAGCGGGAAGTCCTTGACGACCTGCTGGGCCGCTCCCTGCTCGAACAGTTCCCTGAAGACATCGCAGCCGCCCGCTTTTCCCATGATTTTATCCCGCCGGAAGGCAACGCCGTAGGGAGAGTTGTGGAACTGCTCCAGGTAGCGGAAATGCAGGGGATGTTCGATAAAATAGCGCAGCAGGGCTGTGCCGAGGTGGAGAAAACGCGCCCTGAACGGGGCTTCATCCGCGTAGCCATCCAGGATGAAGGGGTACATCTTTTCTTCAAGCTCCCGGTACAGCTCGGTGATCAGCACGTCCTTGTTCTCGAAGTAACGGTAGATCGTTCCTGCCCCCACCCCAGCCCGTTCGGCGACCAGGGCCATGGGGGCGCCGTGGAAGCCGTGCTCGGCAATGAGCTCCAGGGCGGCACGGACGATCTCATCACGTTTGTCCGGTTTTGACATGGGAAAAGCTACCTCCAGAGGAATGAACGTTCATTCCAACTTACTGCCCAGTTCCTCGGCTGTCAAGGGAATTTTGGTGAAAAGGGGGTGAAGGAAGGGGCGACCTGTCGGGCGCACCATACAAAAACAGCGACTGATAGCCGCTGTTTTGTTGGGTACCGACCTCGTTTCAGGGGCGATTGAAACGGACCACCGTGTAGGTGGTATCGGGAGTCACCTGTACCCCGAAGCGGGCATTTACCGCGTAGAGGCTCGTACCCGCAGCCGTCAGGGTAGTCGGCACATCGAAGGAGGGATTGGTTATGCGCGTGCGCACCGTTCCAGTGGCGAGGTCCGCTGACAGATCGATCACCGCCACCTGATTGAGCCGGTTCTGGAGCACGAAGAGCGTCTGCCCCTCCAGAAGGATGCCGTCGCCGTTGACAACCGTTTCCGACCCCAGATCGATCCGCTTCGTGACGCCGGTCGCCGGGTCCACGGTGAAGAGGAGGCCGGTGTTGCTCTGCACGGCAATGAGCAGTTGTCCGGTGGAGGCGATGCCGTTCAGGTTGTTGACCCCGGCCACAAACTGGAAGTCGCCGCTGAGCGCCAGGGTCGAAACCGCATCCTGGCCGGCCAGGGTTCCGTCCGCGGGGAGCGGCACCCGATAGAGGGCCGGATTGCGGGAATCGGTGAACCAGGCGGCGTCGGCGGTCAGGACGACATCATTCACGAAGGTCGGGGTTGCCTGGGTCAGGGTGTGGGAGGCCAGATCCTGGCCGGTGGCGGCATCGTAAACAAATGCCTTTCCCGTGCCCCCGCCGGCGACAAAGATGCGGCCGCGGCCGTCAACCTTGAGGCCGATGGCGGCGCGCCCCGCCTGGGAGGGGACGAGGACGCTTCCCTCTCCGGTGGTGATGTCGGCGCGGTAGACCGCACCGCTGGGAATGGACCCCACGTAGATGGAGTTCCCCCGCGCTGCTATCCCCTCGGGTTGAAAGGCATTGGGCAGCGGAATCAGGTCGGGGGGGATGGCCCTGTTTTCCCCGGTACAGGCGGCGAGCGTCAGGCATGTCAGAATGGATAAGACGATATGTTGCATGGCGATCTTCATGGTGCACCTCCCTGCTGAAATGCAATGAACCATTGATTGGTCTTTGCCTCCAGTGTACCATCATCTGCGCCTCGCAGCCAATGCGGGCCGGGATGCGGCCGACACGCCAAGCCTCCGGAGGAGGAAGCAACGCCATGAACCTGCTCTATGCCCTCGACCTGCTGGGGACCCCAATTACAGCCGGTCGAACTCTTCCGGCTCCACATCGGGCACCTTTAAGGATGCAGGTGGGGATCAGACGATCTCTTCGATCTTTCCTCCCGGCCGGAGCCGGAAGCGGCTGCCGCGCCACTCGACCCGCTTGCCGAGGAAGGAGAGCGCCCAGGTAAAGAAGGCCAGCATGTCCCTGATGGGGATCAGCCAGAGCCAGCGGGGCAGCAGGCCATCATGGACGAAGCTGCGGCTGAAGATGGTGCTGACGATCAGACGTACTCCATAGAGGAGTGCCACGGCTGTTGCGGCAACGCCTGATGTGGGGGCGATCAGTATCGCCAGCATGGCCGCCGGAAAGGGCAGGGTGATGCCGGAGGCCAGGTAGCCACCCGGCCGGCTGACCCGCATGGTGCGCGCCCAGCGCAGCTGGCGCGAGAGGACCGGCATCAGGTTCTCGGTCTTGATCATGCTCTCCACGAAACATGCGTCCAGGGCGATGCGCCAGCCGGCGCGATGGATCTTGTTGCCCAGCTGGTAATCGTCGGCCAGGTAGTCGGCCAGGGCCTCGAAGCCGCCGATGGCCGCCAGGGCCTCCCGCCGCACGGCCATGGAGGCCCCCAGGGCAAAGGAGAGCCCCTCCAACTGCAACGCCACCATTACGTTGGGAATCATCTCGGCGGTGAAGCCGGTGGCCTCGACGGCGGTGGCGATGCCGTGGACCTGGGAGGTGCGGTAGAGCGAGGTCACCAGTCCGAACCGTGAATCGGAAAAGTGGCTGGTGACCGATTGCAGGTAATCCGGCGCAACGCGGATGTCGCTGTCGCAGACGATGATGATTGCGTGCCTGGCCTTTGGAAAGGCGTTTATCAGGTTGGAGACCTTGTAGTTCGGCCCGTGGATGGCCGGGTTGACCACCAGGGATATGTCATGGTCGGCAAAGTCGGCCATGAGTTGCCTGATGACCGGTATGACCGCATCGTCGGGCGATGCCGCGCAAAACACGATCTGCAGCTCTCCCCCGTACTCCTGGCGGCAAAAGGAGGCGAAGTTGGCGTAGCTTTCCGCATCCATCCCCTTGACCGGTTTGAGGATGGTGACGCCGGGAGGGGAGGGGTGAGGGGTGAGGGGTGAGGGGCGAAAAAAGCGCCGGCCGCACCAGAGGGAGATCAGGCTGTAGGCGGTGGCGGGCAGTACCGCCATGAAGGGGAGGAGGCTGCGGAGCATGTCAGAGGGCCTTCTGGATCATGACGAGATAGGGGGCTGTGGTCGGGACGTTCACCTGACCCAAGCGCCAGCTGTGAAACTTGCGGGGGTCGCGGCCGGTTGCCCAGGCATCCACGCTGCGGCGCTCGTGGCCGCCTCCGTCGTGTCCCGGATAGACCGTGACGGCCAGGATGCCGCCCGGTTTCAGTATGTCGAGGGCCTGCTCAAGGGCGGCCAGCGTCGTCTCGGAGCGCGTGATGACCGTGCGGTCGCCGCCGGGGAGGTAGCCGAGGTTGAAGACCACGGCGCTTACGCCACCGCCGACGTGCTCCGCCAGATACTCGTGCCCGGAACGGATGATCTCCACCCGCCCGGCATGCCCGGCTGCCGCCAGCCTGGCGGCGGTCTGGCCGACCGCCTCCTCCTGGATGTCGAAGGCCCACACCCGGCCGGACGCGCCCACCAGTTCCGCCAAAAGGAGCGTATCGTTCCCGTTGCCGCAGGTGGCGTCGACAGCCGTGTCGCCGGGGCGCACGAACTGCCGCAGCAGCAGGTGCGAGAGCGGCACCGGCCCGCGCAGGAGAGGGATTTCGGGGAATGGGTTCGGGATCATGATGGCAAAGGGTAGCAGAATCGCGGCCTGTTTGCCACAGCGAATCCCAGAAAATGTATTCGCGTGAGTGACCGCCGTTTTGGGTGAATTATGGGTAAGTATTCAGCATCCAGAATACAGGAGCCAGAAGTCAGAAGGAAGACAGAGTTGGCTTCCACCGTCCGAAGAAACGTGTAGTTACAATTGGAACTGCCATTATGAAAAGCTGCTTGAGCGTGCTTTTCTCCTGACTTCTGAATACTGGCTCCTGACTACTGAAGTTACAATTATGATTGCATGAAGCTGCGGAAACGGGGTATCAAGGGGGCATGATACGCAAGGGAACAGTCGGCGGAGAGTTGAGCGGCAGGCGCCTGGACGACGCCGTCGCGCTGTTGTTCGACGGGGTCAGCAAGTCCGAGGCCAGGCGGATCATCGACCGCGGCGGCTGCGCCGTCAACGCCGCCATGGTGCGGGTGGCCTCGCGCACCGTGAAGGCTGGGGACGTGATCGAGGTCGGGGTCATGGAGCCGGGGCGCTTCAGCGAGTTGGTGCTGCCGCCCGAGGCCCTGCTGTACGAGGACAACGACCTGATTGCGGTCAACAAGCCTGCCGGGGTGAACAGCCAGCGCACCCCCTATCAGCTCAAGGGGACGCTGGAGTTCTGGGTATCCGAATTGTTTCGCCGTGAGGGGATCGCTGAACCGGCCAGGGTGATCCACCGCCTCGACCGGGGTACCTCCGGGGTGATGCTCTTTCCGAAGCACAAGCGGGCCGCGGCCTGGCTCTCGGCGCGCTTCCATGACGGCCGGGTGGAGAAGCGCTACCTGGCGCTGGTCCAGGGCCGGCCGGAGCAGGACGCATGGTCCGAGGAGGGGGCCATCGGCAAGGTGGGGACCTCACGCTACGGTGTCATGGCGGGTGGAAAGCCGGCCCTGACCGAGTTCCGCCTGCTGTCGGCCGCGGAAGGCTTTTCCCTGGTGGAGGCTCGCCCGCTGACCGGCCGCACCCACCAGATCCGGGTGCACCTGGCCGCGGGCGGGCTGCCGATAGTCGGCGACGGCACCTACGGCGGGCCGCCGGCGGAGCGGATGATGCTGCACTGCGCCGAGCTTGCCTTTACGAGCGACAGAGGGGTGGATATTCGCGTCATGGCCCCGCCGGACGGGGCGTTTGCGGCGTTCATGCGGGAGACGGGGATCGTCCCTACGGCGACTTATGGCACGGCAGGCACTCGGCCTCCGTGACCCTCCTCTTCAGCAGGCTGTCCCGGCCCTTGGGGGCGCTCTTGCCCATCAGTTTTTCCCCCACCCTGTGGCAATCGAAGCAGTTCCGGCCCTGGAGGGCCTTGTGCATGGCCACCATCCCGGGGTTCTTGCTGTGGCAGACCTTGCACTCGAAGGCCGCCGCCCGAAGCGGCAGCGCAAGAGCGCCGAGGATGACTGCAATCGAAACCGCCTGTTTTCGCATCTGGGCATGACCTCGCAACAACTTGATTTTTTTCGTACCCTGCCAGAAGTCGCTGCTGATAAGTTTGACCGTAGTCAAGAAATCTGCGGATGGTGTGACGGAAAATTGTTCTTTGCACGAGTGGATCTTTGTGGTAATTTCCCAGCTTCCCCGGCACACCGGCACAAAAGCAACTAACCAGTTTCAGCCAGGATACCCAACTCGCCATGTCCAGGATCATCTGTATCGCCAACCAGAAGGGGGGGGTCGGCAAGACCACGACCGCCGTCAATCTGGCTGCCTCGCTGGCCGCCGCGGAACGGCCGACGCTGCTCGTGGACATCGACCCGCAGGGCAACGCCACCAGCGGTGTCGGGGTGGACAAGGCCCTGCTGAGGCATACCGTCTACGATGCCCTGATCAACGAGGCCGAGCCGCGGGGATTGATTGTCGATACCGGCCATCCCTTCCTGCATATCCTGCCTGCCAACGCCGATCTGGCCGGCGCCGAACTGGAGCTGGCCGCCGAGATCGGGCGCGAGCAGAAGCTCAAATTCGCCCTGGCGGGCCTGGCGGAACAGTACCGTTACATCATCATCGATTGCCCCCCTTCGCTGAATCTGCTGACGATCAATGCCATGACCGCCGCCGACTCCGTGCTGATACCGCTCCAGTGCGAGTTCTATGCCATGGAGGGGTTCTCGCAGATACTGCACACCATCAAGCTGATCCAGAAGTTGCTGAATCCGCTCCTGCGGATCGAGGGTGTTCTGCTGACGATGTTCGACGCCCGCAGCAACCTCGGAAAGGATGTGGCCGAGGAGATCCGCGGCCATTTTCCCGGCCAGGTGTTCGAGACGGTCGTTCCCCGCAACGTGCGCCTGGCCGAGGCGCCCAGCCACGGCAAGCCGGTGATCTACTACGACATCGCCTCGCGCGGCGCATCCAGTTACATGCAACTGGCCCGTGAAATCATCCAGAGGGAGGTTGCCAATGGCTAGAATAGGCGGTCTCGGCAAGGGTATGGCCGCGCTCCTGCAGGTACCCGATCCGGTCGACGAAAGCAAGACCTATTTCGTCTGCCCCATCGAGCAGATCAGGCCGAACCGCAACCAGCCGCGCAAGCATTTTTCCGCGGAAAAGTTGGAGGAACTGGCCGCATCCATCCGTGAGCAGGGGGTCATCCAGCCGCTGGTGGTGACCAAGAAGGACGGCCATTACGAGATCATCGCCGGTGAACGCCGCTGGCGGGCCTCGCAAAAGGCCGGATTGCGCGAGATCCCCGTGGTCATCCGCGAGGCGAGCGAGGACGCGGTCCTGGAGCTGGCCCTGATCGAGAACATCCAGCGCCAGGACCTGAACGCCATCGAGGAGGCCCAGGCCTACCGCTCGCTGGTGGAGCAGTTCGGCATCTCCCAGGAGGATGTTGCCCGGCGGGTGGGCAAGAACCGCACCACGGTAACCAATAGCCTGCGCCTGCTCAAGCTGCCCGAAGAGGTCCAGCGGGACATCGTCGAGGAGCGGCTCACCATGGGACACGCCCGTGCCCTGCTCCCCCTGGAGAGCCCGGAACTGATCGGCAAGGCCCGCCACGAGATCATTCACCGCCAGCTCAGCGTCCGTGCCGTCGAGGACCTGGTGCGGCGGCTGAAGTCCAACCCCCATCCCGTCCACGGCAAACGCCCCCAGCAGCCCGACCTGCTGATGAGCGCCCTGGAGGAGCAACTGCAAAAGCGCTTTCAGTCGCGGGTGGCCATCCGGATGCTGGGGGCCAGGGGGGGGAAGCTGGAGATCCATTTCGGCGACTCCGATGAACTGACCCGCATCATAGACCTGCTCGACGTCTGAGGCCCGCCGCCACTACCGGCCAATCTATAATCATCAATCGCTGTTTGTATTTTTGCATTTATCCTTGACATAACGTCTTCATCCGTGATAGCTAATCACTGTTTTACGCTAAGCATTCCTGGGATACAGTATACAATGTTTACACATTAGCATACCTGCAAGGGGTAGGTCGTGATTGAATTAAATTTGGCTTTCGTTGTCCAGCTGATCAACTTCGGCATCCTCGTCCTCGTCCTCAACATATTCCTCTACAAGCCGATCCGCCGCATTCTGGCTGAACGCCGTCATGTGGTCGACTCCGCCCGCGACAAGGCCGCCGCCGTCGATCAGGAGGTCCAGGATAAGATGGCCCTGTACGAGGCCCGCCTGCGCGATGCCAAGGCCGAAGCGGCCGGCAGCAGAGCGGAGGCCCTCAAACAGGCCCAGGCCGAGGAGACGCTGCTGCTGGAGAAGGCCCGTAAGGAGGCCGCCGACTCCCTCGGCTCCATTCGCGGCAAGGTGGTCAGGGAGGCCGCCGAAGCCAGGACGCTCCTGGCTGCGCAGGCCGAGGCCCTGTCCGGCGAGATATGCGAGAAAATCCTGGGGAGGAGCCTGTAGTCATGTTCAAGCTGTCCGCTCGCACCAAAAAAATCGCCTTCTCCTTGGCGTACGTTGCCTTCATCGTTCTGGCCGCATCCGCCGGCTTTGCCTCCGAGGAAGGCGCGCACCATGTTGACAAGGGCGCCCAGATGAAGGATTTCGGCTGGAGGGTGTTCGACTTTGCCGTATTGATCGCCATAGTGGTATGGGCGCTGAAGAAGGCCGACGTCAAGGGATCGCTGTCCGGCCGCCAGGCCCAGATCGAGAAGAGCCTCAAGGATGCCCAGCAGGCCAGGGCGGCCGCAGAGGCCAAGCTGGCCGAGTACAGCGGCAAGCTGGACCGGGCCAGCAAGGAGATCGACGAGATTCGCGCCGCGATCGTCCGCGAGGGCGAGAATGAAAAAGGGCGCATCATTGCCGAGGCCAAAAAGGCCGCCGAGAAGATCATCGCCCAGGCGGCAATTTCCGCGGAGCAGGAGGTCGTCAAGGCCCGTGCCGAACTGCGCGCCGAGGCCGCCAACCTGGCGGTGCAGATAGCCACCGGCAAGCTGACCGGCTCCATCCAGAAGGCAGACCACGACCGATTTGTCGGTGAATATCTTGACAAGGTGGTACAGATCCAGTGATCAACAATACGATTGCGAGACGATACGCCAAGGCCATGGTGCAGCTTGGCTCCGAAGGCGGTCTCATCGACCGTTTCCGCGAGGAGCTGGCCGTTATCGAGCGGCTGTTCTCGGCCAATACCGAGTTGCGGGCTGCCTTTGCCAATCCGGCCATCACCCTCGAGCAGAAGAAAGAGATCATGAAGGGGCTGGTGGCAAAGGCGCAAAGCTCGGAGTTGGTCGCCAACTTCCTGCTGCTCCTGGTTGACAAGAATCGGGTAGCCTTCCTCGACCAGATCGTCCAGACCTACGAAAGGCTTGCGGACGAGCAGTCCGGGGTGATCCGGCCGGTCATCAAGACCGCCTTTGACCTGGACCAGGCTCAGGTTGCCGCTATCCAGGGGGCGCTGGAGAAGCAGACCGGCAAGCGGGTGGTGCCCCAGGTGGTGGTTGATCCCGACCTTCTCGGCGGCGTCGTCACCCAGATCGGCGACACCGCCTTCGACAACAGCGTGAAAACTCAGCTTAAACGGATTCAAGATATATTACAGAAGGGGTAAATTCTTCCATGGAAATCAGAGCCGAAGAGATCAGCGAGATCATCAGGAAACAGATCAAGGAGTATGGCAAGGAGGTCGAGGTGTCGGAAACCGGCACGATCATCTCCATCGGTGACGGTATCGCCCGTATCCACGGCCTGGCGGGCGCCATGGCCGGCGAGCTGCTGGAGTTCCCCGGCGGCGTTTCCGGCATGGTTCTCAACCTGGAAGAGGACAACGTAGGCGCCGCCATTCTCGGCGAGTTCGCCGAGATCAAGGAAGGCGACACGGTCAAGCGTACCGGCCGCATCACCGAGGTACCGGTCGGTGACGCCCTGGTAGGCCGCGTGGTCAACGCCATCGGCCAGCCCATCGACGGCAAGGGCCCCATCAACACCAGCAGCTTCAGCAAGGTGGAGATCAAGGCCCCCGGCATCGTCAGCCGTAAATCGGTCCATCAGCCGATGGCCACCGGCCTCAAGGCGATCGACTCCATGGTCCCCATCGGGCGCGGCCAGCGCGAGCTGATCATCGGCGACCGCCAGACCGGCAAGACCGCCGTTGCCATCGATACGATCATCAACCAGAAGGGGGGCGACGTGATCTGCATCTACGTCGCCATCGGCCAGAAGCGCTCCACGGTCGCCCAGGTCGTTTCCAAGCTGACCGAGCACGGCGCCATGGATTACACCATCGTCGTGGCCGCCACCGCCTCCGAGTCGGCCCCGCTCCAGTTCATCGCCCCCTACACCGGCGTCACCATGGGCGAGTACTTCCGCGACAACAAGAAACACGCCCTGATCATCTACGACGACCTTTCCAAGCAGGCCGTCGCCTATCGTCAGCTCTCCCTGCTGCTCCGCCGTCCGCCGGGACGCGAGGCCTATCCGGGCGACGTCTTCTATCTTCACAGCCGCCTTCTGGAGCGCGCCTGCAAACTCTCCGACGAGTGCGGCGCCGGTTCGCTGACCGCCCTGCCGATCATCGAGACCCAGGCCGGTGACGTTTCCGCCTACATCCCGACCAACGTCATCTCCATCACCGACGGCCAGATCTACCTGGAATCCGACCTGTTCTTCTCCGGCGTGCGTCCGGCCATCAACGTCGGTCTCTCCGTCTCCCGCGTCGGCGGCTCCGCCCAGGTCAAGGCCATGAAGCAGGTGGCCGGCACGCTGCGCCTCAACCTGGCCCAGTACCGCGAGATGGCCGCATTCGCCCAGTTCGGCTCCGACCTGGACAAGGCCACCCAGATGCAGCTGGCCCGCGGCGAGCGCCTGGTCGAGATCCTCAAGCAGCCCCAGTACCGTCCGATCCCCAACGAGAAACAGGTCCTGATCATCTTTGCCGCCAACAACGGCTTCCTGGACGACTATCCGGTCGCGGCCCTCAAGCGCTACGAGCCCGAACTGTACGCCTTCTTCGACAACCGCCAGGCCGACCTGCTGGCCGAACTGCGCGACAAGAAGGCCATCGACGATGACCTGAAGGGAAGAATAGTTGCCGCGCTGGAGCAGTTCAAGAAGGAATTCACCGCGTAAACAAGGACGGTTTGAGACATGGCAAGCCTTAAAAGCATCAAGAAACGGATCGTATCCGTAAAAAATACACGCCAGATCACCAAGGCCATGAAGATGGTCTCGGCCGCCAAGCTGCGCCGCGCCCAGGAAAACGTCGTCGCGGCCAGGCCCTATGCCAGGAAGCTGGGCGAGGTGCTGCAATCCCTGGCCGGCAACCTGGAAGGGGATCTGCATCCGCTCCTGGAGAAGCGTGAGGCCAAGAAACTGCTCCTGGTCGTGGTCACATCCGACCGCGGCCTCTGCGGCGGCTTCAACGCCAACCTCTGCAAGACCGCCGAGCGCTTCATCAAGGAGAACAAGGGCGTGTACGAGCAGGTCAGCCTGCTGACCGTCGGCCGCAAGGGATACGAGTTTCTCAAGAACCGCCACACGGTCTACAAGAACGTCTCCAACGTCCTGGCCAAGCCGAACTACCAGACCGCCGCCCTCCTGGCGCAGGATGTGATCGACGGCTTCCAGTCCGGGGAATTCGATCAGGTGGTGCTGTTGTACAATGCCTTCCGTACGGTCATGTCACAGGACATCACCTTCCAGCAGCTCTTGCCGGTCCAGCCGGAAGAGAGGTCCGTGGCGGACGAAACCCCGGTAGAGTACATCTATGAGCCGTCGCTGGGCGAACTGCTCGCCGAGATCCTGCCCAAGAACATCGAGGTGCAGATCTTCAAGGCCATGCTGGAGTCGGTGGCCGCCGAGCACGGCGCCCGCATGACCGCCATGGACAGCGCATCCAAAAACGCCAACGAGATGATCGGCAAGCTCACGCTCCAGTACAACCGGGCGCGCCAGGCCGCCATCACCACCGAGCTGATGGAGATCATCTCCGGCGCGGAATCCATTAAAGGATAAATCAGGCTGAAGGCTGAGGGCTGAAGGTTTTAAACCGGTCCGATTTCACTTCAGTCTTCAGTCTTACCACCTGAAGTTACTAAGAAACGAATCAACCATATGAGGCCGCAGGGCCGCGGGAGGCAAAGGTTCCATGAGTCAGAACATCGGTAAAATATCGCAGGTTATCGGCGCCGTCATCGACGTCGAGTTCGAGCCCGGCAAGCTGCCGGAGATCTACCACGCCCTCCGGGTGACCAATCCGGCCATCGACGACCGTGAGAACAACCTGGTGCTCGAGGTTGCCCAGCACCTGGGCGAGAACTCCGTGCGCACCATCGCCATGGACTCCACCGACGGCCTCAAGCGGGGCCAGGCGGTCATCGACACCGGCAAGCAGATCTGCGCGCCGGTCGGCCGCAAGACCCTGGGGCGTATCATGAACGTCATCGGCGAGCCGGTGGACGAGATGGGTCCGATCGGCAACGAGAAGGAATACGCCATCCACCGCGAGGCCCCCTCCTTCGAGAACCAGTCCACCAAGGTCGAGGCCTTCACCACCGGCATCAAGGTCGTGGACCTGCTCGCCCCCTATGCCCGCGGCGGCAAGATCGGCCTGTTCGGCGGCGCCGGCGTCGGCAAGACCGTTCTGATCATGGAGCTGATCAACAACATCGCCAAGCAGCACGGCGGTTTCTCCGTATTCGCCGGCGTCGGCGAGCGCACCCGCGAGGGGAACGACCTCTGGATGGAGATGAAGGAGTCCGGCGTTCTCGACAAGGCCGCCCTGGTGTACGGCCAGATGAACGAGCCTCCCGGCGCCCGCGCCCGCGTGGCCCTGACCGCCCTCTCCGTTGCCGAGTACTTCCGCGACGAGGAAGGGCAGGACGTGCTGCTGTTCATCGACAACATCTTCCGCTTCACCCAGGCCGGTTCCGAGGTTTCGGCGCTTCTGGGCCGCATCCCCTCCGCCGTCGGTTACCAGCCCACGCTGGCCACCGAGATGGGGGAGTTGCAGGAGCGCATCACCTCCACCAGGAAGGGTTCCATCACCTCGGTCCAGGCCATCTACGTCCCGGCCGACGACCTGACAGACCCGGCCCCGGCCACCGCCTTTGCCCACCTGGACGCCACCACGGTCCTTTCGCGCCAGATCGCCGAGCTCGGCATCTACCCGGCCGTTGACCCGCTGGACTCCACCTCGCGCATCCTCGACCCGCAGGTCATCGGCGAGGAGCACTACGGCGTGGCCCGCTCCGTGCAGTACGTACTCCAGAAGTACAAGGACCTGCAGGACATCATCGCCATTCTCGGCATGGACGAACTCTCCGAGGAGGACAAACTGGTGGTGGCCCGCGCCCGCAAGATCCAGCGCTTCCTGTCGCAGCCGTTCCACGTCGCCGAGGCCTTCACCGGCTCTCCCGGCAAGTACGTAGAACTCAAGGACACCATCAAGGGGTTCCAGGAGATCGTGGCCGGCAAGCACGACGCCCTGCCGGAGCAGGCCTTCTACATGGTCGGCTCCATCGAAGAGGCAATCGAAAAGGCCGCCAAGCTGGCCGCGGTGTAATGTATCCGTAGGGGCGATCCTCGTGATCGCCCTGATCTTCCGGGCGAATACAAGATTCGCCCCTACAAGGATCAAATAAATGGCTGAAAAGATGAAGCTTGAAATAGTCACCCCTTACAGCAAGGTGGTTGACATGGAGGTTGACGAGGTCACCGCCACCGGTAAGCTGGGTGAATTCGGCGTGCTTCCCGGACATGCCCCCTTTTTGACCTCGCTCAAGATCGGCGAACTGGTCTACAAGAACAACGGCAATAGCGAGCATATGGCGCTGAACTGGGGCTATTTCGAGATCCGCGACGACAAGATCATCGTGCTGGTGGAGACCGCCGAAAGATCCGACGAGATCGATCTGGAGCGCGCCAGGGCCGCCCTTGGAAGGGCCGAGGAGAAGCTCAAGCTGCTGACGCCCGAGGACAAACAGTTCAAGATCTACGAGGCGGCCCTGGAGCGCGCTGTAATCCGCGTGCAGGTGGCCGGCAAGGCTCCACGCAAATAGGTTTTCATTACATTCAAGGATCGAAGAGCGGCAGCGATGCCGCTCTTTTTGTTCTATGGCAATTGAACCCTGTTTTTGCTATATGTCTACTTCGTTGTCTAACCCCCCAGACAAGGAGAACCCCATGCCACAGACCAGCGACCTCAAGCGTTACCGCTGCTACGAGATCTACTCCCAGTCTACCGGCCTTGAGGTCCGCGAGGCGTTCAGGACGCATGAGGAGAACGGGCAGGTCACGGAGCGTTCCGGCAGGGTGCAGTTGCGCTTCTTCAAGCTGATTCCGAAGACGCGACCGGACGAGGTGACCCAGATCCGCTTCATCTGCGAACCGGACGAGGCCTTCGCGCTGGCGTTGATGATCGGTCAGGTGGCCGCCTCCTCTGTCCCGTGCAAGGAAAAGCTGGCCCCGCACAAGTTTCCGGGCGGCGAACAGGGGGCGGAAACCGTGACGACCCTTACGGTGGAAAAGTGGGAACGGGGCGGCAAGAGCGGCTATGCGCTCACGGTGGGGCGCGCTAAGGAGTTCATCAGCGTGCCGGTACCGCTGCCGAAGTTCCTCTTTGCCGGGGAGTTCCTGCGATTTCTCTCGACCGAGCAGTGCTGGGTGGAACGGCCGGAGAAGAAACATTAAACCTAAAAACGGAAATCACTTAACGCAAGGGTGCAAAGATGCCAAGAAAAGCGACTGATTATAAAAGACTTGTTTTCACCCAATAGGCGCTGGTTCATATTGTTTTTACGTTGCGTCCTTGCGTTTCAAATGCATTTTCTAGTTTAAACAGACATGTCAACTCCCAAACGCTACAACACCTTCTCCGACGAGTTGAAACGCCGCTTCGGCTGCAAGGTCCAGCGCGTCTCGGTGGATGCCGGCTTCAACTGTCCCAACCGGGACGGCACCCTGGACAGCGAGGGGTGCATCTTCTGCGGCGGCCACGGCTCCGGTTCCCACGGCATCCCGCGCCATCTCTCCATCACGGACCAGATCGAGGACGGCAAGGAGGTCATGGCCCGCAAGTACCGCGCCTGCAGTTTCCTTGCCTATTTCCAGGCGTACTCCAATACCTACGCCCCGCTGGATCGGCTTTGCGCCATCTACCGTGAGGCGCTCGCCGTTGTCGACGTGGTAGGCATCATCGTTGCCACCCGCCCCGACTGCCTGCCCGAGGATGTTCTCGACTGCCTGGCGGAATTAAACAGGCAGACCTACCTCTGGTTGGAGGTCGGCCTGCAATCCATCCACGACAAGACGCTGGCCCTGATCAACCGCCGCCATGACCACGCCTGCTCCGTCTCCGCCATCGAACGGGCCAAGGCCCGCGGCCTGCGGGTCTGCGCTCACGTGATCCTGGGTCTGCCGGGGGAGACGAGGGAGGAGATGCTGGCCATGGCAGGGGAGCTGAACCGGCTGGGGGTGGCGGGGGTCAAGCTGCACCTGCTGCACGTCATGCGGGGGACACGGCTGGCGGAGATGTATGCTCGGGGGGAGATCAAACTGCTGGACCGTGACGGCTATGCCGGAGTGGTGTGCGACTTCCTGGAACTGCTCGACCCGCGTATCCTGATCCACCGCCTGACCGGGGACGGGGGGCACGACAACCTTGTGGCGCCGCTCTGGTCGCTCAGGAAGTTCGAGCTGCTCAACCTGATCGATGCCGAGCTGGAGCGACGGGGGACAAGACAGGGGAGTAAGGCCGTCATATCTTCCCCATAAAGATCAGCACCAGGAACAGGAAGTAGAATGCCCCTCCCACCAGCAGCGTCCCCGGCGTCAGGTGCCTTTTCCAGCGGAGCTGCACATAGGCGATGCCGACCGAGGCGAAGGTCAGGGCCACGGTCAGGAGGGCCGCCGTGTTGAGCCGCCATTCGGTCATCATGATGCCGATGGCTGTGATCACCGACCCCTGGAAGACCATGGCACCGGTGACGTTGCCGATGGCCAGGGTGTCTTTCCCCTTGTTGATCCAGATCACGCTGTTGAACTTCTCCGGCAGTTCGGTGGCGACCGGGGCGATGATCATGGCCAGGATGAAGGGCGAGATCCCCATCTGCAGCGAGATGATCTGCACCTTATCCACGAAGATGTATGAGCCCCACACGATAAGAAGCAGAGAACCGAGGACCTGGAAGGCGATGATGGTCATGTGCGGGTCATGTGATCGGGGGGCGAAGTAGCAGGGCTCGATGTCCGCCTCTTCCACGACGTGACAGGTGTCGTTCTCGCAGCGGAGCGTCTTGAGCACATAGCCGCCGTAGACCAGAAACAGCACCAGAGCGATGAAGGTCTTGATCACCGGGTGCCCCCCCAGGAACGAGGCGGCGATGGCCAGGGCGTACAGCGCCAGGAAGTACTCCATGTCGCGCCGCATGACCACCGTATCGACCCGCATGACCGGGTAATCGTCGCGCTTGCCGCGGTTGAACATCACCGCCAGGCCGCTGATGAACAAGGCCAGGGTCCCCAGCATGAAGGGGGCGCCGATGATGGCGCCGACACCGATCTTGTGGCCGGCCTCGCTCGATCCGAACAGGATGGCCACGATCGGCACCAGGGTCTCGGGCAGGGCCGTGCCCACGGCGGCAAAGACGCTCCCCACCGCGCCGTCGGACAGGTTCATCTTCTTGCCGAACCACTCCAGTCCGTTGGTGAAGACCGTTGCGCCTAAAAGGATGATCCCCAGGGCCACCAGCAACAATATCCAATTTGTCATGACTACATCTCCACCCTTGTCACTACCCCCTGCAGCTTGGCGGCCGGGAGCTGGTTGAACTGCACGAAGTTTGGGGTCAGTTTCTTGAGGATCGAGAAGACCTTCCAGACCGGGTTACGGGTTTCAATGTCCTCGATGCCGTAGAAGATGACCTTCTCCTGGATGCCGTGCTGCTTGAGTGCCCCCTCTATGTCGAGCACCTCCATGTAACCTGCCGAGATCTCGAAGAACTCCAGCCCGCTGGCTATGTTGGTGCTATGCCGGTATCGGACCCCGAACGGCTCGTCGGTGCGTATGATGGAGATGAAGATGTTGCGCTCGTAGACGATGTTGGAGCGGATCACGCAGTGGACGATGTAGGGTGGGATCACATCGAGCCCCTTGATGAAGAACAGTCCCGTGCCGGCGATCCTCCCCTTGGCATGGATCTGCTCGTAGGAGAGCAGGAAGATGTCGAGTTCCAGCGGGCGCAGGGCCTTGTAGAGATAGCGCTGGCCGTTGGTCCAGATCAGGATGGTGGCAAAGGGTACCGCGGCCAGGATGATCGACCAGTAGGCGCCGTGGGGGAATTTGGAGAAGGTCGAGGTGAAGTAGACGATGTCGATCAGGGCCACCCCGACCACGATCGGCACCTTCCACTTCTTGGTGGTGTGCGAAAACACCATGATCATCATGATGGCGGTGATGGTCATCGAGCCGGTGACCGCCATGCCGTAGGCCGCCGCCAGGTTGTGTGATTTCTGGAAGAAGAACATCACGAAGATGACCGCGCACATCAGTGCCCAGTTGACCGCGCCGATATAGATCTGCGACTGGATGTGGCTGGAGGTGTAACTGACCTTCATCAGCGGCATCAGGCGGGTGGTGATCCCCTGGTAGACGATCGAGAAGACCCCGCTGATGATGGCCTGGGAGGCGATGATGGTGGCCATGATGGTCAGCAGCAGAAAGGGGATGTAGAGCAGCGCGGACTGGCTCTGGATCATGGCGAAGAGGATGTTCTTGGCCTCCGGCGTCTTCAGCAGGAAGGCCCCCTGCCCGAGGTAGTTGACGTACAGGGCGACGAAGACGAAATACCAGGCTCGGATGATCGGCCTCTTGCCCAGGTGCCCCATGTCGGCGTAGAGCGCCTCTCCCCCGGTGGAGCAGAGGATCACCTCGGAGAGCACGAAGTAACCCGCCAGGCCGTTGGAGCGCAGGAAATCGAAGGCGTACCAGGGATTGACCGCCTTGACGATCCCCGGCATTTCTGCTATGGAGACGGCGCCCGACACGAACAGCGCCAGAAAATAGAGCACCATCACCGGGCCGAAGATGCCGGCCACCCGGTCGGTGCCGCGCGACTGGACGAAGAAGAGCGTGAAGGCGATCAGCGCCGCGATGCAGACCAGCACGGTCTGTTTCGTCCCAGCCAGGGAGGGGATCAGCAGCAGACCCTCAACCGCCGAGAGGATCGAGATGGCCGGGGTGATGACCCCATCCCCCAGCAGCAGCGAAACCCCCAGGAAGGAGAGGAATCCGGCGAAGGCCAGGAGCCTCCCCTGCTTGAGCAGCTTGATCAGGATCTCGCGCAGCACGATCTCCCCCCCTTGCCCCTTGCGCCCCAGGCTCATGGCCAGCCAGGCGTACTCGACCGTCACCAGGATGCTCATGGTCCAGAAGACCAGCGACAGGATGCCGTAGACGTTGGCCTCGGTCGGCCTGGTCAGGGCAAAGACCACGGTCAGGGTATAGATCGGGCTGGTGCCGATGTCGCCGAAAACCAGGCCCAGGGCCTTGACGATCCCGCCCCAGAATGAGTCGCTTTCCTGGTGTGGTTGCATGATCCTCCCGCTGCGGACATCCGTAGAAATGACGAAAAAAGAGCGGCGTTTCCGCCGCTCCCGCTTTATACACTATTTTTCCCGCCAGTGCCAACACTACAAGACGCTCCCGCCACATCTGCCGTTTCCGGGATCGAATGGCCTTTAACTCCGGACGGAAGTCTGATAAACTCCCGCCTCATGAATGAAAAGACGATTGCACTGAAGGTCGATGTCGATACCTACGACGGGACGCGGGACGGCGTGCCGGCGCTGCTGGCCGATATGGAGCGCTTCGGCGCCCGGGGCACCTTCTATTTCTCCATGGGGCCGGACAACTCGGGCAAGGCCATCCGCCGCATCTTCACCCGCAAGGGGTTTCTCACGAAGATGCTGCGCACCAGGGCCCCTGCCGCCTACGGCATCCGGACCATGCTCTACGGCACGCTGCTGCCGGCGCCGATGATCGCCGCGTCCCTTCCCGATGTGCTGCGCGACACGGAGCGCCGGGGGCACGAGCTCGGCATCCACTGCTGGGACCACGTCAAGTGGCACGATTACCTCCCCTCGTTCCCCAGGCAGCTGACCGCCATGGAGTTGGGCCGCGCCGCCGCCCTGTTCGAGGATATCTGCGGCCATCGGGCGGTCACCACGGCCGCGCCGGGGTGGACGGTATCGCCCGATTCCCTGGAGGTGCAGGATGCCATGGGTCTGTCATGGTGCAGCGATTCGCGCGGAACGCACCCCTTCTATCCGGTCATGGAAGGGCGCAGGTTCGGGACCCTGCAGATACCCACCACCCTCCCCACCGCCGACGAGATCCTCGGGGAGAACAACATCACCCCCGACAACATCCACGAGTTCTACCTCGACAGCCTGCGGGAGGGGCTCAACGTGCTGACCATCCACGCCGAGCTGGAGGGGGGCGCCATCCGCGCCTCCTTTGTGCGCCTGCTGGAGGGTCTTGCCGCCGCCGGTATCCGCATTGTCACCCTGGGGGAGGCCGCCGGGCAAATCGGGTCAGCGCCTGCCTGTCGCCTCTGCATGGGCGAGCTCCCCGGCCGGGCCGGTCTGGTGGCGATCCAGGGGGAGGCAGTGGCATGATCTGCCGCTACTTCCGGGTCGCCCGGGCCGACATGGTCTTTCTCAAGTTCATCCTGGAGGCTTACGAGGGGATGAACGTCATGACGACCGTGGACAACGTGAACGGCATCATCCGTATCGCCATCATGCCCGGATTTGAGGGGGAGATGGACAATCTCTTGGCCGACCTGGGCCGCCAGGTGGGGATGGAAGCGGTGGAGTGGGAGGGGGCAACAGGGTTTTTAGAGTAACATCTGGAGGCCATCTTTAATAGAACGCGGATCAAATCTGATTTAAGCGGATTTACACGGATAAGACCAATACGGAAAATAGATTTAAAATCTGCGTAAATCCGCTCAATCCGCGTCATCCGCGTTCTTTAGGCGCTTAGGCGCTTAGGCGCTTAGCGCCTATCGTCTGACAACATGTTGGTAGTAGAAATCATGTTGCAACGAGATGCAACTCGGTTAGAAGATTGAACATTTCGTTGCATATGTTGTCGTATTTTGCGTCGATGGG
>JACPFJ010000017.1 GCA_016182975.1 Deltaproteobacteria bacterium | reverse complement strand
GTCTCGGTCAGCATTGAGATGACCCTGGAGGACAATGTCGTCGCCGACCGCAGTTTTCCGTTTGAATACGTGGTTCCTCCCAACACGGTGCAATGTATCGCCCGAATTTCCAGGTTGTACAAGGATCGGGATTTCAGCATTCGTTACTCCAGTTCATGGATGGTCGGTGATTTCAACGCCCGGCACAGCCCCAAAGACGGCTATCGGTTGCCGTGGCAACTGGGGGAGTACTATCAGGTCAGTCAGGCATATGGAGGTACGATCACTACGCACACAGACCGCTCCAGCCGGTATGCGGTCGATTTCGGCATGCCAGTGGGCACCCCGGTCCTGGCTGCTCGTTCCGGCACGGTTGTCAACATGGAAGATTCCTTCAGCGTCGGCGCCCTGGATAAGGTCTTATCGGACAAGGCCAACTTCGTGGACATCCTCCATGACGACGGTACCATTGCCACCTATGCGCATCTGGCGGTGCGTAGCGTGGCCGTCCGCCTGGGGCAGAGGGTTTCAGTGGGAGAAAAACTGGGGCTCTCCGGTTCCACCGGGTACTCCTCGGGACCGCACCTGCATTTTTCGGTCTGGCGACCGGAAAAAGGGGTGAAAGGTTTTGTGCAGGTCTCGCTTCCAGTCGAGTTCTGCATGGACGACACCGCCCCCTGCGCCCCTGTCAGATACGGCACCACTATTTCCAGCGGGCCAACCGCATCGCCTCTCGTCAATGGCAGTTCGGCAGGGCCGGACTGACTGTGGTAGAGAAACAACCTTCACCAGCTGCCGGGGAAAGAAGGGAACCATGAACACTCACTCTTCTGCGCTGCGCCCTCACGGCGGCTATCGCAGACTCCGTTCATTTCAAGTGACCGAGATCATCTACGACGGCACGGTCTCCTTCTGCGACCGTTTTGTCAACAAACGGTCGCGAACGCACGACCAGATGGTTCAGGCGGCACGTAGCGGACGGCAGAACATCGCTGAAGGGAGCAGGGCATCGGCGACTTCGAGTCAGACGGAATTGCGCCTGGTGAACGTCGCGCGCGCCAGCCTGGACGAACTGCTGCTGGACTACGAAGATTTTCTTCGTCAGCGTGGTCTGCCGGCCTGGGGGAAGGATGACCCGCAAGCGCGGGAGGTGCGGAGAGTTGGCCAGGATCATCCGACTGATCAGTCGGATACAAAATCGTATTCTTCCTGGCTGGACCATGCCGATCCGGCTGTAGTCGCCAACACGCTGATCTGCCTGATCCATCAGGCAAATTATCTGCTCGACAGGCAGATCAACGGCCTGGAAAAGCAATTCATTCAGGAGGGTGGTTACAGCGAGCGGCTGCACGCTGCCCGGCTGGAGGAACGCCGAAAACAGACACGGCCCAATCCGACCGATCAGTCGGATCGGACCAATCGGCCGGATAACAGGCGTTGTCAGGCTTGCGGCAAGCCAATGGTGGTTCGTACGGCCCGGCAGGGACCAAATACCGGGGCACAATTCTGGGGGTGTTCGGGGTATCCCGACTGCAAGTCTACCCTGCCGGTGACGTGACAAGGGGACTGCGGGGTCAGCCCCAGGCGCGGGACAACAACCATGAAGACCCCCTCGGTCCGAGCGGCACGGGCAAAGCCCGGTTGACGCAACGGGGGGCGCTTCCCTATTGACACCGCTACGGCACGCAAGCGACAATCAACCCATGACCTGGTACGTCTATATCATCCTCTGCTCGGACAATTCGCTCTATACGGGTATCACCACCGATCCGGAGCGGCGTTTCCGGCAGCATTCCGACGGGAACGGCGCAAGGTATTTTCGGGGGCGAAGGCCGCTGGGGATCGTGTACCTTGAAGCGGGTCATAGCAGGAGTTCCGCCGGCAGCAGAGAGCTGCAGATCAAGCGGATGACACATGGCGCTAAATCTGCCATGATTACCGCAACGGTAGCGGATACAGCGTGCCGATCCTGCCAACGCTCTGCCACGACGGCAACGACCCGGGAAACCAACCGATGAGAGCCTTTGCCAACCTGTTCCTGATCCTGTTTCTTGCCGATGGGGGCTTCTCCCTTGTCGACGAGCTGGTTTCCCTGCTTACCCCGCTGGCGCCCTTTACCGCGCTCAGGGGCCTCCTGGGCGGCATGGTCAGCGTCACGGCCGCCTTGGTCTATCTCTGCCTCGGCATCGACCGGCGGCTGCCCAAACGGCTCTTTCTCCCCCTGATCTCCTTTGTCTTCTTCTGTCCCTTGTCCACCTGGCTTTTTCCTGCCCTCGCCGGATTCCGGGCGTACGGGCTCCTTGCGGCGGCGGCACAGGTCGCGCTCGGCTCGCTCCCGCTCTGCCATTTCCGGAACAAGGGGGCACGCTGCCTGACGATGCCGCCGGCGCTGTTCGCCGCCCCGTTTTTCAGCCTCAGGAACACGCTGCTCTTCGGCGCGGCAAACCTGTTCGTTGTCCCGCTCGCCCTGGCGCTGCTCTCCCTCTTTGCGGCGAACTCGTACATGGCCGGGCATACCTCGGGCTTCATGCGCCTTGGCCCGGGCGGGCTCAGCATGACCGAGAGGGTCTACCGCCGCGACAACCGGACGATCCGGCTGGCTGCCATGATTCACGTGGGGAGCAGGGAATATTACGACGAGCTGGCGGCTTCGCTCGCTACGGGCCGGACCATCGTCCTGGCCGAGGGGGTCAGCGACGCCCGGAACCTGCTGCGCGACAGGATCGACTACGGGAGAGTGGCCGGTTTCCTGGGGCTGACCTCCCAGCAGGAGATGCGCCTCCGTGGCAGGATCATCGAGGCGGCAGAGCTCGAATCGCCCCGGCCGCGCCCTCGGGGCGCGGGGGATGAGGCGCCTGCGGGGGAGGCCGATATCCTCAGGGCCGATGTGGATGTCAGCGCGTTCCGCCCGCCGACCATCCTCCTCTTCGATGCCCTCGGGAGGCACCTGCGGGAGAGCCCTTCCTTCGCGAAGGGGTTCCTGGCGTTCAACTCGTGGGGGGAGAAGAACATAACACCGGAGATGTACGCGATCATCATGGACGATATCCTGCACCGGAGAAACATGGAAGTGGTCCGCCATCTGGATAAGGCCCTTGTCCGCTACGATACCGTCGTCATCCCCTGGGGGGCGCTGCATATGAAGGAGATCGAGGCGGAGGTCCTCAAGCGGGGATTCAAGCTGCGGGAAGAGCGGGAAAAGGTCAGCATCGATTTCCGCAAGATGCTCGCGGGCATGTTGTGAGGCGGGACACCCGCGTGTCAGCAGTCACGGTGCGGTGAAGGTCTGTGCGGGCATACTCCGAAGGGAAAGGAAAGGATGGCCATGTCAAGAGTAACCGTAGTAGCGAGGGTCGTGGCGAAGAGGGATGCCGTTGCAGCCGTCAAAGCGGAGCTGCTCAAGCTCATCGTGCCGACGAGGGGAGAGGGGGGATGCATCGAGTACACCCTGCACCAGGACAACGAAGATCCGGCGGTGTTCGTCTTCTATGAGACCTGGGAGAACGCATCCTGTCTGGAACAGCACACGGGCACCGATCATTACAAGGCCTACGTCGGGGCCGTCGCCGGCATGATCGAGGGGAAGGTCGTCAACAAAATGACCCGGATCGCATAATGGTTAACCCTGATACGGGCTTGATAAAGGACTGATCACGATGATCCACTACGCCATAAAACCTCGCAGCGGACAGCCCCACCCCGTACCCGCGGGGAGGTCCGAACAGACGTCGGCGGGACGCGCATCTGCCGTTCCAGGCGGGAGTTGACCCATGTTCCTGCGCCTGTTTCTCCTCTTTACCATTGTCCCGATCATCGAGGTCTGGCTGCTGATAAAGGTCGGCCGCGTCATCGGCGCGCTCCCGACCGTGGCCATCCTGCTCGCCATCTCCATGGCCGGCGCCTGGCTGGCCAGATCGCAGGGGTTCCGGACCATTGTCGCGATACGCGACGAGTTGGCGGCGGGACGCCTGCCGGCCGCGCATTTTCTCGACGGCGCCCTCATCCTGGCGGGCGGGATTCTCCTCCTCACCCCCGGCTTCTTCACCGACCTCATCGGCCTTTTCTTTCTCATCCCCGCCACCCGCAGGCTCCTGAAGCGATGGCTGCGGATCTGGCTTGAACAGAGGCTTCTCGGGGGCAAATTCGTCATCCGCCGCCGCTGACGGGTTTGACGTTACCAGACGTAATCCTTGGCGATCTCCCGCTTGTCCCGGCCGGAGAGGACGTGGAAGACCCGCAGCCGTTTCAGGGTGACCGGGGAAAGCGAGCCCAGGGGGAGATAGATGATCCGTTTTCCCATCCGCCCCGCCAGTTGCCTGAAAAGGGCGCGGGGAGGGCGGGGAGCGGCGTAGACCACGCTCGGCGCACGGCTGTAGTCCAGTGCGGCCAGGAGCAGCACCTCGTGTCTGAAGCGCAAGCCGCGGTAATCCGGGTCGCTCCAGACGTCCCGCATGCGGCGCGGCGGCGAGCTGAGCAGCAGGCCGCCGTATTCGCAGCGGCAGATGCCGGGCCCGACGACGTTTTCCAGGGGCGCCGTTGCGTAGAAGGCCATGTCCGACTCCTGGGCGTGCTCCCCCAGCCAGGTGGTGCAATAGGGATAGCGCTCCCCCCGGCGGTCCTCGTCGAAGATCAGCACGACGCAGTCCACTCCCCCCTTGACCCGCAGCTGCTCGCGTACGTAAAGCCTCCCTTCGTGGTGGTTGCGGATGGTCTCCCGCAGGTCGATGCCGTCCAGGAGCGACGCGGTGAGCGGTTCCACCCGCACCCTCTCCTCGGAGAGCTGCCTGGTCCCCTTTTTCTTCAGGTGATCGGCGTAGGCCTCGATGGTCACGTCTTCCGGCGGGTAGGAGCAGATGGAGGGGTCGTCGAACCCTTCAAGCCACTCCCCGGCGCGTTTTTCACGCTTCCGTTGCAGGAAGGGGAGGGTGGAGAAGCCCTTGCCCCCCTTCTTCCTCGGGCGGATCCGCCGGGTGGCGCCGTACAGCTCCGCGGCGCTGATGGCAAGGGTCGGCAGGTCGCTCTGCTCCTTCTGCCAGGGATAAAAGGCCGCCAGCCGGAAGAGGGCAAAGGCGAAGTTGTCGTCCACGCAGGCCCGGGCCGCGGTCAGGGTCTGGAAGAGGTCGGGGAGCAGCCGGCCGGTCTGGAGCGCGTAGTTGCGCACGAAGCGGAAGAAGGTCCGCTTCTGCCACAGGTGCAGCGCCTCGCCGGTCTCCTGGCGGTAGTGGCGGGCGGCCTCCTGGAAGAGGTGATAGAGGACCCGCTGCCGGTCGGGCATGGCCCCCTCGGCCCCGGCCCGGCGGGCGGCCCGTTCCAGCGCTGCCCGCAGTATCTCCGCCTCGGGGAGCTCCTCCCTCCCCCCGGCGATCAGCTCGAAGGCGTTGAAGCGGCGCCGCAGGGAAGGGGCCTCCCTTAGCGGCTCAGGGGGGAGGGGATTACGCCGCAGTTCGTAGACCGCCGAGAGGAAGGGGTGCTCTGCCAGCACCTCGGCGCAGCACTCCGGGTGCAGGTTGAACAGCCGCACCCCTTCGCGCCGGGTCCGTTCCAGGGGCCTGGCCTGATCCAGGCCGAACTGCGCCGCGATCCGCTCCAGGTGGAACATCCCGCAGATGAAGAGGATCCTCCCGTGCGCCGCGGCCAGTTGTTGCAGGCGGAAGGCCATCCCCTGCTCCCGCCTGAGGTCCTCGGCGGCGGGGGAGAGGTGGGCCGTTGCCTCGCAGTAGGCCCGGTAGAAGGCGCCCAGGCCGATGCGCTGGACGCTGTAGGGGTCGGGGAGGGGTTCGTCGTGCTCGGGATAGGAGTCCAGGTCGAGGTCGATCGGGTGCCAGGGGATATCCTGCTCCATGGCCAGGCGGACCGCCTCGGCAAAGGGGTCGGCCGGCTCGATCAGGAGGTGGGTGGTGACGGTCTCTTTACCGGCGGCGGGGCAGTCGTAGGAGAGCAGCGTCAGCCGGGGGAGGCGGCCGACCCCCCGGGCGAACGGCTCGGCCAGGGTGTGGGGGAACTCGACGGCGACGCAGTCGGGGCGAAGATGACGGAACGCCTCGGCCGCCAGGTGGGCGAACTCCATGCGGTTGTGCAGGACCGGCAGGGCATGGACCGCTCCGAAGCGGCGCAGATGCAGACGGTGCGGCATCTAGGGCCCCAGGTAGGCGAGGGCTTCCTCGCCGAGGATGCGCTCCACCGCCGTCGCGATCTGTTCCATGGGGGGGAGTCCCAGCGCCTTTCCCATCTTGAGCGCATAGCGGGCGATGTTGATGCCGTCGCGGGCGGCAAACGGCTCGTCCGCGCCGTGGGCGCGCTGCAGGATGCCGACCACGTACCTGAGCACCTCTTCCGGGGCAAAGGGGAGGTTCTCCCTCAGGATCAGCAGTTCCTCGTCCGCCTCGGGAAAGTCCAGGTGGATCTGCGGCTGGATGCGGGAGTGGATGTACTCGGGGATGTCGAAGGTCGAGGAGTCCTCGTTCATGGTCACCACGATGCGGAAGTCGCGATGGGCCGGCACCCTCAGGCCGGTGACCACCGACTCGACGTAGCGGCGGTCATCCAGGAGCGGGGCCAGGGAGGCCCAGGCCTTCTCGCTCATCCGGTTCCCCTCGTCGAGGATCAGCACCCCACCCTTGAGCATCGCGCTCACCAGGGAGGAGGCGGCGTACTGGATGGAGCCGTTCGGCCCCACCACCGGCGTGATGATCAGGTCCTCCGGGCGGGTATCCATGGTGGCCTGGAACAGGTATACCGGCCGGTTGAGGCGCGTCGCCGCCGCATAGGCCAGGGTCGTCTTGCCGACCCCGGGCCGCCCCACCAGGCGTGGGTTGAAGGGGCGGTCCCTGGCGTCGATGACCAGCCAGGCGGCCAGGAGCTGCTGCAAGAGCTCCTCCTGCCCGATCCAGGAGAGGTTGAGCCTGACCGGTGATGCCAGCGCCAGATCGATGCCTTCGATGGTGATGCGTTCCATGGGCCCTCCTGTAATGACGAAAAAAGGGGACATACCTTGCGGTAGCCCCCTTGTGTCGTTCGTGGGTTTCTGAGTATCAGGCGAGGGTGTTGACGAGACGGGTCAGGCGCGACACGTTGCGGGACGCATTGGAGCTGTGGATGACACCCTTGGAGGCCGAGGCGTCGATCACGGGGATGGCGGCCTTCAGGGCGGTTGCGGCGGCGTCCTTGTCCTTGGCGGCGACCGCCTCGCGGACCCGCTTGATATGTGTCTTCAGCGTCGACGAGACGTGCCGGTTGCGGGCGTTCCTCTTCGCATTCTGTTTGATCCGTTTGATTGCCGACTTGTGATGAGCCAAACCGCACCTCCATTGATAACGTAGTAGTATACGTGAGTGATTGGGTAAAGAGTTTTATTACCACTGATCCTGCACGGGTGTCAAGTCAAATTATGGCAGTATCCGCACCTGCCTGCCTTCCACCCTGATCTTCCCGTCGCAGAAGAGCCTGACCGCCTCGGGGAAGATGCGGTGCTCCTCCCTCTGAATGCGGGCGGAGAGCGACTCCTCGCTGTCGTCCTGCTCGACCGGTACGACCGCCTGCAGGATGATCGGGCCGGTATCGGTGCCGCAGTCTACAAGATGCACCGTGCAGCCGGAGAAGCGGACGCCGTAGTCGAGCGCCTGTTTCTGCGCATGCAGCCCGGCAAAGGCCGGCAGCAGGGCAGGGTGGATGTTCATGATGGCGTTGGGAAACGCCTGGACCATCACCTCCGACAGGATCCGCATGAAACCGGCCAGGATGACCAGCTCGACGCCGCGGGCCCGCAGGATCTCCACCAGGGCGGCGTCATACTCCCTGCGGTTGGCATAGCCGCAGTTTTCGTGGATTATCGCCGGGATGGCGTGCCTCGCGGCCCGCGTCAGCGCGAACGCCTCGGGGGTGTTGCTGACGACGCAGGCGATGCGGGCGTTGATCCCGCCCGCCTCGATCCGCTCGATGATCGCCTGCAGGTTGGAGCCGTTGCCCGAGACGAGCACCCCCAGTTTGAGCGGCTGTCCGTCAGGCATCACCCCTCCACCAGCTCGACGCCGTTTTCCCCCTCCGGGGCGGCGATGATCTCGCCGATGATCCAGGCCCGCTCGTCGAGCCCGTTCAGGCGGTAGATCATGTCCTCGGCCTCATGTTCCGCCACCGCCAGCACCATGCCGATCCCCATGTTGAAGGTCCGGTACATCTCGTCGCGCTCGACGTTGCCGGCCTCGCGCAGCAGCTCGAAGAGCGCCGGGCGCTCCCAGCTGGCAAGCCTTATGGCCGCCCGGCACCCGCGCGGCAGCACACGGGGGATGTTCTCCAGCAGGCCGCCGCCGGTGATGTGGGCAATGCCGTTGATGCTGAAATCCCTGAGCAGGTTCATGATGGAGCGGATGTAGATGCGTGTCGGCAGGAGCAGCTCCTCGGCAACCGTGTGCCCAGTCCCGGGCAGCTCGGAAGCGATGCCGAGCCCCATGCGCTCGAAGATCAGCTTGCGCGCCAGGGAGTAGCCGTTGCTGTGCAGGCCGCTGGAGGCGATGCCGATCAGGCGGTTGCCGACGGAGATGCCGGAGCCGTCGATGATGTTCTCGCGCTCGACCACGCCGACGGCAAAACCGGCCAGGTCATATTCGCCGTCGGCATAGAAACCGGGCATTTCGGCGGTCTCCCCCCCGATAAGGGCGCAGCCGGCCTGTCGGCATCCCTCGGCGATACCCTGCACGATAGACGCGGCCTTCTCGGGGAGCAGCCTGCCGGTCGCCAGGTAATCCAGGAAAAAGAGCGGCTCGGCCCCCTGCACGACGATATCGTTGACGCACATGGCGACCAGGTCGATCCCCACCGTGTCGTGCCGGTCGGCCATGAAGGCGATTTTCAGCTTGGTGCCGACGCCGTCGGTTCCGGAAACGAGCACCGGATTGCGGTATTTGGCGCTGTTCAGGGAAAACAGACCCCCGAAACCGCCGAGATCCGCCATGACCTCGGGCCGATAGGTGGACCTGACAAGGGGCTTGATCATGTTGACAAAGCTGTTGCCCGCCTCTATATCTACCCCTGCATCCTTATAGGTGATTCTCTTTTCGCTCAAGCGCATACCTCCTTCATGCAAAGAACTTTTGTAAAACATGGGCCGCCAAATGTCAATTTCAAACTGGACTAACGCCGGCGTCAAAACGGGGTGCCGGATGATTAAACTTGACAAAACGCCAGGTTTTGCGATTATTGGTGCTGTTATGAGCGAGATGACAAAGCGGGTCCACATAGCGCTGCTGCCGGCGACACTCGGATGCATCCTCATCCTGTCCGCTTTCGCGCCGGCCCATGCCGACATTTACCGTTACGAGGACGACGATGGGATCATCCACTTCACCGATGCCCCCACGGACGGGCGCTTCAAGATCTTCATGCGGGATCTGAGGAAAGACCGGCAGCTGCGTACCAGGCTGCAACTCACGCGCAACGTCAATCCCGCCGAATACGAGAACATCATCAGGGCCAGCGCCGATAAATACGGCGTCAGCGCATCGCTCATCAAGGCGGTCATCCAGGCCGAGTCGGGGTACAACCCCAATGCCGTCTCGCCAAAAGGGGCCAGCGGCCTGATGCAGCTCATGCCCGCTACCGCCAGATCGCTCAGGGTCGGCAACAGTTTCGACCCGAAGGATAACGTGGAGGGTGGTGTCAAGTACCTGCGTTTCCTGCTGGATACCTTCCGCGGCGATGTCTCCCTGGCCCTGGCGGCCTACAACGCCGGCCTGAACAAGGTGTCCCGGTTCGGCGGCATCCCTCCCTATGCCGAAACGCGCAGCTACGTGAACCGCGTACTCTCCTACATGCAATCCTATCAGGGCAACTGATCGATGTCCACCGGCGCATCCCATCCCATCCTCAATCTGCCCAACATGCTCACCATGATGCGGATTGCCGCCATTCCGGTGCTGGCCGTGCTGCTCGTGTCCTCCTCACGGTCTGCCGGCTTCTGGGCGGCGGCCGTGTTTGCGCTCGCATCCGTTACCGACTGGCTGGACGGCTATCTGGCCCGGCGCATGGGGATCGTGACCGTTTTCGGCAAATTCCTCGACCCGATCGCCGACAAGCTGATCGTCATGGCCGCCATGATCATGATCCTCCCCTTCGGGCGGGTGCCGGCCTGGATGGTGTTGGTGATACTGGGGCGGGAGATGGTGATCACGGGACTGCGGGGTATCGCCTCCAGCGAGGGGATCGTCATCCAGGCCAGCGACCTGGGGAAATTCAAGACCATCTTCCAGATCGTCGCCATCATCGGGCTGCTGCTGCACTACGACTACAACTGGCTGTTCGGGATTCAGCATCCCCTTCTGCAGGTGAACATGCACAACGCAGGGATGTTTTTCCTCTGGATCGCGACCCTGCTCACCGTCTGGTCGGGCGGGGATTATCTGGCCAGGTTCGTCAGGGTCATCATCCGCTGACATACATGCCGCTGCCACGGTTACCGGCTTGATCCTCCCGGCATGCAAACGGCCCGGCACACACCTTATGCGATACATCAATTCAGAGACCATAACCCTTCAAAAAACAACACAAATTGCGGACGGATTAGCGGAGCTGGCGGCGGTGGCCTCCGTGTATCCCTTCCGGGTCACCCCCGCATATGCCGCCCTGATCCGGCAGCCTGGAGATGCCGTCTGGCGCCAGTGCGTCCCTGATCCATGTGAGCTCGCGGATGACGGCCAGCTTCCCGACCCTCTGGCGGAGGCCTCCCTCAGCCCGGTGCCAGGCCTGATTCACCGCTATCCCGACCGGGCGGTGCTGCTCGTATCGAACCGCTGCCCGGTGTACTGCCGCTTCTGCATGCGCAAGCGCCACGTCGGAGAGGGGGATGCGCCGCTCGGACGTGACGCCCTGGAACGGGTCCTGGCCTACATCGCCGCCACCCCCGCCATCCGGGACGTGGTCCTCTCCGGCGGCGACCCGCTGATGCTCGACGACGGCTCGCTGCTGCACGTCCTTACCCGGCTGCGCGCCATCAGCCACGTGGCCGTCATCCGCATCGGCACGCGCATCCCGGTCACCCTGCCGCAGCGGGTGACCAATGAACTCTGCCTGCTGCTGAAGCGCTTCCATCCGCTCTATATCAACACCCATTTCAACCACCCCGCCGAGATCACGCCCGGGTCGGCCGCGGCCTGCGGCCTCTTGGCCGATGCGGGGATTCCCCTGGGAAACCAGACCGTCCTTTTGCGGGGGGTAAACGACGACGTCGAGACCATGCACGAGCTGATGACCGGGTTGCTGCGGCTGCGGGTCAGGCCCTATTACCTGCACCAGATGGACCTCGTTCGGGGCACGGCCCATTTCCGCACGCCGCTCTCTACGGGGCTGGAGATCATCAGGGCGCTGCGCGGCCACGTCTCGGGTATGGCGGTGCCGCATTTCGTCATCGACCTGCCGGGCGGCAGGGGCAAGGTGCCGATCCTGCCCGATGCAGTGGAGAGGGAAGGGGATCTCTACTGGTTGAGGAATTATCTGGGGGAGCGGATTGCCTACCGCGACGTTACAGCTCCTCGGGGGTGAAGGCCACCACGTCGTCGATCCGCTTGGCGCCGCAGAGGAGCATCACCAACCGGTCGACCCCCAGGGCGATCCCGGCCGCCGGAGGCATCGCGGCCAGCTCGTCGAGAAACGGCGCCGGAAGGGGGAGGGGGGCAAGCCCGGCCTGGGAGCGCCTGCGGTTCGCCTCCTCGAAGCGTGCCCGCTGCTCCGCCGGGTCGGTGAGCTCGCTGAAACCGTTGGCCAGTTCCAGCCCACCGGCATAGAGCTCGAATCGCTCGGCAACCGTGGGGTCGTCCGGTTTGAGGCGGGCAAGGGCCGCCATCTCGGCCGGATAATCCATCAGGATCACCGGCACGCCCAGCTCCGCCAGGGCCGGCTCGATCCGCGACACCAGAATCTCCTCATAAAGGCCGTTTTCGATGCAGGTCAAGGGGTCGCTTAGGGCAAAACGCCGAAAGGCCTCCTGGACGGTTATACGCGGCCAGGGACGATTCAGATCGGTTTCTCGTTCCTGACGGCTGAAAAGCTGCCCGTTTTCCTGACAAGCTGCGAAAACCCACCGCAACAGCTCCTCGCAATCCCGCATCAGATCCAGGTAGTCGCTGTCGGCCCGGTACCACTCCAGCATGGTGAACTCGGGCACATGCCGTGCGCCGCGCTCATTGCCGCGCCAGCAGCGGCATATCTGAAATATCCGGCCGTGTCCACGGCAGAGCAGGCGTTTCATGCACACCTCCGGGGACGTGTGCAGGAAAAGGCCGTCCGAGCGCAGGGGCTCGATATGTTCCTCGAGGGCATTGGCCGGGATGCGCTGTGGCGTCTCCACCTCCAGGAACCCCCGGGACACGAAGAACTCCCTGATCGAGTGGATGATTATTGCCCGGCGGCGCAGGTTGTGGTCCCGAAATGAAGGCATGGGTCTCCGTAGAAAAGGTCCTCGTTGAAAAGAAAAGGGCGGACCCATGGCCCGCCCTGCATGTCTCGATGTCGAACCCGTGAGTTATCCCTTGACGCGGGTGGAATACTCTCCGGTGCGGGTGTCGATGGTGATCAGCTCGCCTTCCTCGATGAAGGGTGGCACCCTGAGGACATAGCCGGTCTCCAGGGTGGCAGGCTTGGAATCGTTGCCGCTGGTGTCCCCCTTGGCCCAGGGATCGGTCTGGACCACCCGCAGGTTGACGAAGTTGGGAAGCGCGACGCCGATGGCCTTCTCGCCGAACAACATGACATCCACCTTGAGGTTTTCCAGCAGGTAGTTCTTGGCGTCGCCCATGGCTTCCTCCTCCATGACCACCTGCTCGTAGGTCTGCTGGTCCATGAAGGTGTAGTGGGTGCCTTCCTTGTAAAGGTACTCCATCTGACGCTCTTCCAGGTTGGCCGGTTCAAAGGTCTCGCCGGAGCGGTAG
The DNA here is from genome assembly GCA_016182975.1 of Deltaproteobacteria bacterium. GTDB lineage: Bacteria > Desulfobacterota > Desulfuromonadia > Geobacterales > Pseudopelobacteraceae > JACPFJ01. The sequence goes on along the minus strand of JACPFJ010000017.1, from coordinate 1,063 downwards.
GTCCGGTCGAGGATCGTCCCGTTGATCATGTTGCGCATCTTGGTGCGGTAGAGCGCCTGTCCCTTGCCCGGTTTGGTGAAGTCAAAGGCGATGACGAGGTAGGGATCGCCGTCGAGGGTTATTTTCAACCCCTTTTTCAAGTCTGCTACGGTGTACATTGGTTCCTCGCTGATGAGAGATTTATGAAACGCGACAAGCCCACCTCGGGAGACGGGCCTGTTGTCATATCCATTTTATGAATGAAGGGTTATTTGGCGCGATAGGTGATGCGTCCGCGGCTCAGGTCGTAGGGGGAGAGTTCGACGGTCACCTTGTCGCCGGGAAGAATCTTGATGAAATATTTGCGCATCTTGCCGGAGATATGGGCCAGCACGACATGGTCATTTTCCAGCCTGACACGGAACATGGCGTTCGGCAGCGGCTCGATCACAGTTCCTTCAACTTCGATGGCTTCTTCTTTACTCATACCGAAAGGGGCTCCTTAGTGCTTGTTGATCGAATAAACTACACCACATTACTGATTGTCATTAAGAATTGCAAGTTTAATTACACCTCAATCCTGCAATCATTTAAATAACGCCCATAAGCTATATTATGTTAAGTTGAGTTAATAGCAGTAAGCTATTGAATTGACTGGATATGCTAGTTTTTGGGGGTGTTTTATGGGTCGTGTTTCTGCTTGTATTCAATGCGGTCGGCTTGGTTATCATGATGATCGTGAGGGTTTGTGTTCTGTATGCTCTCGGGATTCAAATGTGCGTAATTTTTATGGTTTTGATGTAATAGAGATTGATGATGATTCTGAGGATGAAGATTAATGTCTCGTTCTCGCAAAATATTGCTTTCCCTTTCCGCTTCCGAAGAAATACGTCTTCTGGAGCTCGTCAAGGCATATAGGTCTTCTGGTTCTAAGGTCACAATGTTGCGCAATCCGTTTTTTCTGGACAGGCAATCCGGTTCTGACTGGACACTGAGTCCGGTTTGAACTGGACAGTGGTTTCTCTTTCCTCTTCCTGCCGTTGTGTTGGTTATTCAGTGTCCAGTTTACTTGTTCTTTGACATC
>JACPFJ010000004.1 GCA_016182975.1 Deltaproteobacteria bacterium | reverse complement strand
TGCATGAAATCAGAGACTTCTGTAAGGATTATAGCAATTTTTCAGAGAACACGTTAATACTTGGTTGCCCCGAAGGGGCCTCTTTTTCCGCGCGTAGTCGCGGAAAAAGCGTAGTCTCTTACGACTTCAGTCTTTACAAAAGATAAGCAAAATCTACAACAAAACTTAACGCAAAGTCGCAAAGACACATAGGACGCAAAGTAAACCAAGGTTAAATACTTACAGTCTTTGGGGTTAGACCATAAATCATTGTTTTTGATTTTCATTGCGTCTTAGCATCTTTGCATCCTTGCGTTAAAAAATTTTGGTTCCGGCTTGTCCGGGTTAGGGAGGAATACATGATCGAGCGCACGGCATTGTACATCGATGGAGAATGGATCGCCCCGTCGAGGTCCCAGACCATCGACGTCACGAACCCGGCCAACGGGGAGTTGCTGGGACGGATTCCGGCCGCCTCATCCGCTGACGCGGCACTGGCCGTTGCAGCGGCCCGCAGGGCCTTCGACGCCTGGGCGGCCACGCCGCTGGAGGATCGGGCCGCGTACCTGGCCAGGATTCACACAGGGCTCACGGCCCGCTCCGAGGAGATCGCCCGTACCATCACCGCCGAGGTCGGCATGCCGCTCAGGCTCTCGCGCCGCATCCAGGCCGGGTTGCCGGCCGCCGTTCTGGAGAGCTGCATCAAGCTTCTCGCCGAGTACCGTTTCGAGGAACGGATCGGCAACTCCCTTGTCATCAAGGAACCGGCAGGGGTGGCGGCCTGCATCACCCCCTGGAACTATCCGCTGCACCAGGTGATTGCAAAGGTGGCCCCGGCACTGGGGGCCGGCTGCACCGTGATTCTCAAGCCGAGCGAGGTGGCGCCGTTCTCCGCCTTCATCCTGGCGGAGATCATCCATGAGGCCGGTCTTCCGGCAGGGGTGTTCAACCTGGTGACCGGCACCGGTGAGTGCGTGGGGGAATGCCTGGCACGCCATCCCGACGTAGACCTGGTCTCCTTTACCGGTTCGGTGCGGGCCGGTCGCAGGGTGGCGGAACTTGCCGCCGCAACGGTCAAGCGGGTCACCCTGGAGCTGGGGGGCAAGTCGGCCGCCGTCGTCCTCGACGACGCCGACCTGGCGGCGGCGGTCAAGGGGACCGTGGGGGCCTGCTTCCTCAACTCCGGTCAGACCTGCACCGCCCACACCCGCCTGCTCGTGCCGGAGTCCCTGTATGAGCGGGCCGCGGCCCTGACGGTGGAGGCGGCCGCCGCGTATCAGCCGGGCGACCCCATGCAGGAGCAGACCAGGCTGGGACCATTGGTCTCTGCGGCCCAGCAGGAGCGGGTGCGCGGCTACATCCGCCAAGGGATCGCCGAAGGGGCCGAGCTCCTGCTGGGCGGCGTTGAGCCGCCGGAGGGGCTGGAGCCGGGCTTCTTCGTCCGAGCGACCGTGTTCGGCCGGGTCACCCCGGAGATGACGATCGCCCGGGAGGAGATCTTCGGTCCGGTCCTGTCGATCATGACCTACCGGGACGAGGAGGACGCGCTGCGGATCGCCAACGGCACGCCGTATGGTCTGGCTGCTGCCGTCTGGTCTGGCGACCCGGTCCGGGCGGAGCGTGTGGCCGGGCGGCTCAGGGCCGGTCAGGTGGAGATCAACGGCGGGGCCTTCAACCTGCTGGCCCCCTTCGGTGGCTGCAAACAGTCCGGTTACGGCCGTGAGCTGGGGAGGTACGGGCTGGAGGAATTCCTGGAGGTAAAGGCGATTCAGTTCAGGGAGTAACCCGCGCCGAATTGCACACAGAAAAAGCCGCCCTCGATTCCGAGGGCGGCTTTTTTATTTGAAAATTGATGTTGTTCCGCATGCATCCCTATTTTTGCCATTCATGTATACACGCCCTGTTGCCCACGGTTTCAGTTACCGTCTCGGCAACCTTCCTCATGTCGCCACAGTCGTTGCTGCGGGTGGCTGCATCCAGTTCGTCCCGGATGTTGGCAGGTATAAACCCTTCCTTCATATAGACGTTGACTTCCGAACCTTTGGTTATTTGGAGAGATCCCGAATAGTTGACCTTCAAGCCATCGTTGTATTCGCATCTCATAATAACACCCCCTTTTCATGCTGCTATTATGGCATATCGGGAAATGAATGACCATACCCCTCCCAAGATCCCCACCGCCTATTTGCCCCGCAGGTACTCGATCAACAGCCGCACCCCCACGCCGGTGGCGCCCTTGGGGGAGCAAGGGCGTGCCTTGTCGCTCCAGGCGGTGCCGGCGATGTCGAGGTGGGCCCAGCGCGTCTTTCCGACGAACTGCTTCAGGAACCAGCCTGCGGTGATACTGCCACCGTCGCGGCTGCCGGAGTTCTTCAGGTCGGCGATATCGCTCTTCATGGTCTCGCCGTACTCGTCCCACAGGGGCAGTTCCCAGACCCGCTCGCCGCACCGTTCAGCGGCCCGCTTCAGGCTCTCGACCAGGCGCCGGTCGTTGCCCATCAGGCCGCTGGCCTCGTGCCCCAGGGCCACCACGCAGGCCCCGGTCAGGGTGGCCAGGTCGATCATGACCGCCGGTTTGTAGGTTGTCCGGGCGTAATGCAGGGCGTCGCAGAGGATCAGGCGCCCCTCGGCGTCGGTATTGGTGATCTCGATGGTCAGGCCGGAGAGGGAGGTGAGCACGTCGCCCGGTTTGCAGGCCTTGCCGTCCGGCATGTTCTCGGCGGTGGGGATGATGCCCACCAGGTTGAGCGGCAGCCTCAGCGCCGCCGCCGCCTCCAGGGTCCCCAGCACCGCCGCCGCCCCGGCCATGTCGGTCTTCATCTCCTCCATCCCGGCCCCCGGCTTGATGGAGATGCCGCCCGAGTCGAAGGTGATCCCCTTGCCGACCAGCGCCACCGGACGCCCCTTGTCGCCGGCCCCCCGGTATTCCAGCACGATCAGACGCGGCGGTTCGGCCGAACCCTTGCCCACGGCCACCAGGGCGTTCATCCCCAGCCGCTCCAGTTCGTCCATCTCCAGTATCTTGCAGGAAAGTTTATGGCAGGTGGCCAGGTTCCATGCCGTCTCGGCCAGGTAGCCGGTGGTGACCACGTTGCCCGGATGGGAGACCAGGTCGCGGGCCAGGTCGACCCCCCGGCAGATGGCGCCGGTAACCGCGACCCTGGCGCCGGCCTCCTTCCTGGTGCCCCCCTTGGGCAGCAGCAGCGTCATCCCCTCGAAACGGAAACGCTCGTCCCTGTCCCTGGTCTTGTACTCATCGAAGCTGTAGCTTCCCAGCAGCGTCCCCTCGCAGACCGCCTCCAAGGCGGTTTCCGGATTTCCGGCCAGATGCAGCGCCGCGGCGAACGAGGCCACCCGCGCTCCCCGCAGCGCCTGCACGGCGTTGCCGGCAGCCTGACGGAGCCGCCCTTCGTCCAGCTCGCCCTTTTTCCCCAGCCCCACCAGCAGCAGGCGCTCGGCCGGCAGCCTGCCCAGGGTATGGATCAGGCGGGTGGTGTTGATCTTGCCGCTGAATTCCCTGCCGACGAACAGTCGCTCCAGGCAGCCGTCCAGCGCGGCGTCGCAGGCGGTGAACAATTCGTCCCGGGCGTCTTCGAAACAGCCGATGACCAGGGCGGCGGTAGCGTGCTTCAGCGGGGCGGCGGAGCTTATGTCGATCTTCATGGGTACCTCGCGATGGATGTGTTAACGATAACCTGAATCCGTGACGCCGTAACGCGCGGAATGCCGGAGTTTGCCCTCGCCTGCGTCGGAACACTCCGCTTCCCCGGGTGGTCCTCCGTCGAGCAGCCTCATGTCGCCGAAAAGCAGAAACTGAGGCGTTCCGGGCAAGTGAAGGCGCGGAGGCGTCACGGATTCAGGGATAATTTATCAGAAAATCAGCAGATGCAATACCCCGCGGATCAGCACTCCCGCGACGGTGCCGGCAATGGCCGGACGCACGACCGAGGCGCAGCGGGTCCCGGCCGATATCAATACGGCCACCCCGACCAGGTCGCAGGGGTTGGTGATAAAACCTGCCATGCGGTTCAGTTCCTGAACGGTAATCGCCCCTTCCTTCAGCAGATTGAGGGTGACCCCCATCATGGCGGTACCCCCGGCCAGATATTTGGTTGCCAGCGGCAGCACCGCCACCCCGGGAAAACCGATCAGGCGGAACATGGGCGTCAGGAGTGTCTCCAGCAGGGTAATGGCCCCGGTAAACTTGAGGATGTTTACCAGGAAGATGGCCAGGATCAGCATCGGAATGGTGCCGAGGATCACCTGCACCGCTTCCTGGCCACCGAGGATCAGCAGGTTGAGGGTAGTGGTTTTGCGTCCCCTTTCCGGGTCCGGGACGAACCCGGCTGCCTGGAGTCCTTCGTCTCCGGCGGAACGGGCAAACAGGTAGTAGGTCAGTGCCGCGGCCGCCACTCCGCCGACGATCGATGTCATCATGATGGCGCCTAGGTCCAGGCCCGCCGCTACCATGGGAAAAACCACATTGGCCTGGGACAGGGTCAGGACCATGGCCAGGGTAGCGGCGATATGCCGTCGGGAGGTGCCGTCCTTCTCCATGATCGTCAGGGTGGCGAGCGGGGCGGCAAAACTGACCAGCAGCATCTGCAGAATGGCAAAGACCCCGGCCCCGGGAATGCCGAACATGCGCAGCGCCGGCTGCAGGGCTCGGGCGACCAGGGCCAACACTCCCCTGGCCTCGATGACCTTCATGATGGCCATCATGATGACCAGCACCGGCAGCAATGTGTAGAGAGCCAGTTCGAGGCCGGATTTACCCGATTGCAGCATGATCTTCACCAGTTCTTCCAGCATGTCGCCTCGTCGAAACTATTTGGTGCAAAAATGATCAAGCCGCCTCTCTCAGCATGAAATCCACATGCACGGCATCGAAGGGAAACACGATCCGGCCCGTGTCCGTCTTTTGAAGAATGCCTGCGTTCAGTAGCGCGTGTACATCGCCATGCACCGCTTTGACATCCCTCCCCAGGCGGCGGGCGAGCTCACGGATGGTCATCGGTCCCGCGCCGGTCATCAGCGTAAGGAGTTCCCATCGTTTGCCCGAAAGCACCTTGAAAAGAAGCGCAGGGGACTCAAAGCTTATGAACGCACCTTGCGGTTCTCCTTCAAATGCCCGCAGAAAGCGCCTGTTGCTGCTTTCGCGGGAAGATACATCAAGTGTTACGGTACGCATGTCAACTCCTCCATGTATCCACGTCGTTCCAGAAATCGTCGAGCAAGGCTTTTGGTGTTGTGAATTCGTAGTGAATTTCATCCTTGCCAATATGCTTGTGATCGCCCTTGCCAGTCTCGTTGTCGTAACGCAGTACGCAGCGTCCGTCAAAAAAAGCCATCAGGGGTCAAGTCTCAACAATCAACAACGGCCTCATTTTGTCAAATGTTGAGACTTGTGACCCCGATCTTCCCTGCGGCAGTTCAGCGCGAAGCAAAAACCGGCGTCCGGATGAATCCGCGACGCCGGTCGTGTTTCAGTGTTCCACTACGGATAGGTAATCACCGTTACGCACACTCCGAATACCCGCACACATGGCAGACCGAGCAGCCACCCTCGTGCTCGACGATACCGCCGCACTCGGGGCAGGCGCCGCGCTCCTGGCGGGCCGACTCGGCGTTGATGTCGTACCCGCTGGCCACCGTGTGGGCCTGGATCGCCTTGGCCACCGCGTCGGCGCAGGAGAGCACACGGTTGTCGCCGAAACCGGAGGGGCAGTGGCAGGAGATCCCCAGGAGCTGCTTGACGACCTGGCGCGCCTGCACGCCGCTGCGCCACGCCAGGGAGACCATGCGGCCGATGGCCTCGGACTGCGAGGCGGCGCAGCCGCCGGCCTTGCCCATGGTGGTGAACAGCTCGAACAGGCCGGTCTTGTCCTCGTTGATGGTGACGTAGAGCGGACCGCAGCCGGTCTGCATCTGGTAGGTCCACCCCTTGAGCGCCTTGGGACGGTCGCGCTTGATGGCCTTCTTATCATCTTCCACCGGGGTGGCGGCCACCGCGGCCTGCTGCTCCTCCTTCTTGCCGGTGGAGAGCACCTGCTCGTCGCGGGAACCGTCGCGGTAGATGGTGACCCCCTTGCAGCCCGACTCGTAGGCCAGCATGTAGACCTTCTCCACGTCGTCGATGGTGGCGGTGTTGGGGAAGTTGACCGTCTTGCTGACGGCGTTGTCGGTATGGAGCTGGAAGGCGGACTGCATCTGGATGTGGTTCTCGGGGTTGATGTCGTGGGCCGTGACGAACACCCGGCGCACGTCGGCCGGCACCTCGGGGATGTCCGCCACGGTGCCGTGCTCGGCGATCTTCTTCATCAACTCCTCGGAGTAGAAGCCGCGCTCCTTGGCGATCCGCTCGAAGATCGGGTTGACCTCCACCAGGACGTTCTTGTCCATCACGGTGCGGATGTAGGAGACGGCGAAGAGCGGCTCCACCCCGGACGAGGCGTTGGCGATGATCGAGATGGTGCCGGTGGGGGCGATGGTGGTGACCGTGGCGTTGCGCTGGGGCTGGGCGCCCTTCTTGTCGAAGATCGACCCCTTGTAGTTGGGAAAGGAACCGCGCCGCGCGCCCAACTCCTGGGAGGCGAGGTGCCCCTCGTCGTTGATGAACTTCATCACCTTCTTGCCCAACTTGACCGCCTCCTCGGAGTTGTAGGGGACGCCCAGGAGGATCAGCATGTCGGCCCACCCCATGACGCCGAGACCGACCTTGCGGTTGGCGTGGGTCATCTCCCGGATCTGGTCCAGGGGGTAGTTGTTGGCCTCGATGACGTTGTCCAGGAAGTGGACCGAGTCGTGCACGACCTCCTTCAGCCGCTTCCAGTCGATGGCGCCCTCTCTTACGAACATGCCCAGGTTGATGGAGCCCAGGTTGCAGGATTCGTAGGGCAATAGCGGCTGCTCGCCGCAGGGGTTGGTGGATTCGATCTCTCCCACCAGTGGGGTGGGGTTGTCGCGGTTCAGGCGATCGAGGAAGATGATGCCGGGCTCGCCGTTCTCCCAGGCCTGTCTCACGATGCGGCTGAAGACCTTGCGGGCGTTGAGGCTGCCTGTGACCTTCCGGTCGCGGGGGTTGATCAGGTCATACTCCTCGTCCCGCTCCACGGCCTGCATGAAACGCTCGGTCAGGCCGACGGAGATGTTGAAATTGTTGAGCTGCTTCTGGTCGGCCTTGCACATGATGAAATCCATGATGTTGGGGTGATCGACCCGCAGGATGCCCATGTTGGCGCCGCGCCGCGTGCCCCCCTGCTTGATGGTCTCGGTGGCGATGTCGAAGACCCGCATGAAGGAGAGCGGTCCGCTGGAGATGCCGGTGGTGGAGCTGACCACGTCGTTGGCCGGGCGCAGGCGCGAAAAGGAGAAGCCGGTGCCGCCGCCGGACTTGTGGATCAGGGCGGTGAACTTGACGGCGTCGAAGATATCCTCCATCGAGTCGCCCACCGGAAGGACGAAACAGGCGGAAAGCTGCCCCAGTTCGCGGCCGGCGTTCATCAGGGTCGGCGAGTTGGGCAGGAATTCGAAGCTGGTCATCATCCGGTAGAAGGTATCCGCCAGCCGCTTCACATCGGCCTTCTTGTCAAATTTTCCATCCGGGGCGGCGATGGTCTCGGCCACGCGGCGGAACATGTCGGCCGGGGCTTCGAGCACCTTTCCCTCGACGTCTCGCCGCAGATAGCGCTTCTCAAGCACTGTGGCGGCGTTTTTGGAAAGGGCGGGAATGGCATCCTTCGAGGCTTCTTTTTTCATAGGGTTCTCCTCGTGACGTGAAATATCTTAGTCAAATCGCTAGATTGGGGTCGGGTGGAGTGTGAATATAAAAACCACAAGATTTAGTGGGGCGGGTGAAAATAAACCACAACATATTGGTCGTGTCAACAGAATATTTTGGTAAACACTAACTTGTTGAAAGCACATGGAAACATGCCGTTACGCTCCGGAAGCAGGGGGCGCGGCGGGCTGCGCAACATTAAATTTACAGTGTCGCCATGGATGTGTTAATAAAGTAAGGCTGATTATGCGAGGGGTGCGGTCCGGATGGCGGCTGGCGTTGATTGCGACAATTGCAGGGCAGATGAACTCAAGGAACAGGTGCGGGCGCTAAACGATCTGATCGGTGTGGCGCAGGCCTCGGTTTCCACCATTGAACTCGACACGCTTCTGGGCACCATCCTGAAAAGCGCCATGAGCTTTACGGAGATGCCGGCCGGGAGTGTCGCGCTCTACGACAACCGCAGCGGCGAGTTGACCCTGCGTGCGCACGCGGGGCTGAGCAGCGAATTCACGGCCCGCGACGCCTGGGTCGTGACCCCGGGCGGCCTGACAGACCAACTGCTCAGACGGGACGAGATACTCTTTATCGAGGACACGGAACAGGCCGACTTCTTCAACAACCCCTTGGCGCTGCAAGAGGGGATACGGTCGCTGATCTGCATACCGCTGGTGACGAAGGGCGCCATCCACGGCATCATGTATCTCGATGCCTTTGAGCCGCGCAGATTCGAGCAGGGGAGGGCGTCCTTGATCACGGTGCTGGCCTCGTTCGCCGCCATGGCCATCGAAAACGCCAAGCTGCACCATGAAACCCGTCAGATGGCCATCACCGATGCCCTGACGGGACTCCATAACCGCCGCTACTTCGAGAAGGTCTTGCCCCAGGAACTGGAGCGGGCGCGCCGCCACGGCCTGTCGCTCTCACTGTTGTTGATCGACGCCGATAATTTCAAGAAATTCAACGATACCTACGGACACCCCATGGGTGACCGTATCCTGGCCACCATCGGACTCTGCCTCAGGAAGGTCCTGCGAAGCATCGATTTCGCCTTCCGCTACGGCGGCGAGGAGTTTGTCGTGATCCTCCCCGATACCTCCAAGGATAGCGCCCGCATGGTGGCGGAGCGCATCAGGCAGCGGGTCATCGCCGTCAGCCGCAAGGTGTTGTGCAGTGACATGACGGACCCGGTGACCGTCAGCACCGGCATTGCCTGCTATCCCCTGGACGCGGCCGACGGCGGGGCGCTGGTCGCCCTGGCCGACAGCCTGCTCTACCAGGCCAAGGGGACCGGCAAGAACCGCATCCTGGTCCGGGAGGCCCCCCCCCGGTGATCCCTTTCCGCCTTTTACGCCACCTGAGCGGGGCCATCGGGATCGTCCTCGCCGGCGCGATGCTCATGCCCGCCGGCGGCAATGCCCTGGACGCGCAACCCGCGCCCCGCGATCGCGGGGCCGTTGTCACCCGTGGCGATATCAGCTATGAAAACGTCACCATCACCGAGGATGTGACCTGGCGCGGCACCGTGCTCGTCAGGGGGGGGGTGGTGATCGCGCCCCAGGCGACGCTGCGGATCGAACCGGGGACGGTCGTGCGCTTCATGCGCTCGGTCATCACGCGCCAGTCGCCGCGTCTGGTCGTGATGGGGCGGCTCCAGTGCAACGGCACGGCCGACAAGCCGGTGCTCCTGGCGCCCAATTTTGCGGAGGCCGCAAGGGGCGACTGGGGCGGCGTGCTGCTCCTTTCCAGCGAAAAGCGCAACCTGCTCGAACATTGTCGCATCGAAGGGGCTGAAACGGCCATAGAGGCCCGTTTTTCCACGTTCAGCGCCAAGGGGGTGACGATTGCCGGTGCGGGAACCGGCCTGCTTCTGCGGGACAGCACCGCCACACTGGCGACGCTTGGCGTCAGCGCCTGCGGGACCGGCCTGGAGTCGCACGACAGCGAAATTGAACTGCGTGAGGGGACCCTGACGGAGAACCGCCAGGGGATCGTCGCACACCGCTCGGCACTGGCGCTGGCCAGGGTTGATATCAGCGGGAGCGACCGGCAGGGTATCCTGGCCGACGAGTGCCGCATCAGGTTCAACTCCTGCGAGCTGGCCGGCAACGGCGTTGGTGCGCTGCTCACGGGGGGCGAGGGGCAGATACTGCTGTCGCGCTTCGTGCGCAACCGCGATGTGGGTTTGCAGCTGGCCGGCGCGCGCATCAAGGTCCAGCGCTGTCTGTTTGCGGACAATCTGGGTGACGGCATGCGGGTGGAAGACGGGCGCGGAGTGGTCTGGGCCAGCGTCTTCAGCGGCAACGGGGGCTACAACCTGGCCAGCACCGGCCGGGAGACGATCAGCGCCGTGCAGAACTGGTGGGGAAGCAACGACGAGGCGGCGATAGCGGCGAAGCTGCTCGGCGCGGTCGTTTTTGCGCCCTGGCTGGCGGAGCGGCCGGCCGGGGTGCCTTGAAAAAAACAACATCATAGGACCAATAGGACGCATAGGACATATAGGTCCAATAAGTTCTATTGGTCCCATGCCTTTAAGGTCAAACCGATGCACATCTATCTCGACAACGCCGCCACCTCGTTTCCCAAGCCGGAGTCGGTCTACCGGGCGGTGATGCACGCCATGCGCGAGATCGGCGCCTCGCCGGGGCGGGGCGGCCACCGGCGCTCGCTGGAGGCGGGACGATTGCTCTTCCGGGCGCGGGAGACAATCGCCCCGCTCTTCGGCATCCAAGACTCCTCAAGGGTGATCTTCACCCACAGCGCCACCGAGTCCCTCAACATGGCGCTGCGCGGCACGCTCAAGCCGGGCGACCACGTCATCACCACCTCCATGGAGCACAACTCGCTCCTGCGCCCGCTCTTCTCGCTGCGGCGGCAGGGCGTCGAGCTGAGCGTCGTCGCTGCCGGCGGCGACGGCCGGGTCGATCCCGCCGATGTCAGGGCCGCCCTGAGGCCGAACAGCCGCATGATCGCCGTGGGACACGTCTCCAACGTCTGCGGCGCGATCCAGGATGTGGATCTGATCGCCGCCATAGCACGCGAGGCAGGCGCGCTGTTCCTCCTGGATGCCGCCCAGTCCGCCGGGAGCGAAGAGATCGACGTGGTGAAGTGCGGCATCGACCTGCTGGCCGCTCCGGGACACAAGGGGCTGTTCGGCCCGCAGGGGAGCGGCATTCTCTACGCGGCGCCCGGAGTGCGGCTCACTCCGCTCCTGGCCGGTGGGACCGGCGGCGGTTCGAGCGCCGAGGAGCAACCCGACACCATGCCGGAGGGATTCGAGGCCGGGACCCACAACCTCCCCGGCATAGCCGGGCTCATGGCCGGCGCCGAATTCGTACAGGGAGTGGGCGCGGCCGTCATCGGCGAAAAGGAGCGTCTGCTTGCCCGGATGGCCGCGGAAAGGCTGGCGGCGATCCCCGGAATAACCCTCCACGGTCCATCCGATCCCGCCGCCCGCGGCGGCGTGCTCTCCTTCACCATGGCGGGGATGGACCCGTCAGCGCTCGCATTCCTGCTCGACCGCGACTTCGATATCGCCGTACGGGCCGGCCTGCAGTGCGCACCGCAGGCCCACCGCACCCTGGGCACCTTCCCCCACGGCACCCTGCGCATCAGCCCGGGATGGTTCACCACCAGCGAGGAGATCGCCGTTTTCTGCGATGCCGTTGTAACATGTGTCACCTAAACCAAGACCCGAAAGGCAACCAGTGAAAAACTTCATTCTCGACACCAATGTGCTGCTGCACGACCCCCAGGCCCTGTTCAAATTCCAGGAAAACAACATCATCATCCCGATCACGGTCATCGAGGAGATCGACCGCTTCAAGAAGGACATGAACGAGACCGGCCGCAACGCCCGCATGGTTTCGCGCATCCTCGACACCATGCGCGAAAAGGGTTCCCTGGCGGTCGGCATCGCGCTGCCCGGTCAGGGAATGCTGCGGGTGGAGATGTTCGCGGAGAAACACTTCAGGCACCTGCCGGTTGATCTGCGGGTGGACAGCGGCGACAACCGCATCCTCGGGGTGGCCCTGGACATGCGCGACAGTCACCCGGAAATCCCGCTGGTCTTTGTCACCAAGGACACCAACCTGCGTATCAAGGCCGACGCCGTCGGTCTGATCGCCGAGGACTACGAGTCGGACAAGGTGGATATCCAGGACCTCTACTCCGGCACGCGCAGCATCGAGCTTGCTGCCGAGGCCGTGGACCGCTTCTACAGCCAGGGATGGCTGGAGGCGCCGGAAGGGATAGCCCCCAACGAATTCGTCACCATCGCCGACAGCTCCAATCCCTCCCATACCGCCATCTGCCGCCATGACGCCGCCAGCGGCCGCATCGTGCCGGTCCGCAAGGTCCCCAAGGAGGGGATCTGGAGCCTTTTCGCCCGCAACCGCGAGCAGTCGTTTGCCCTGGATGTGCTCATGGACGACTCCATCAAGCTGGTGACCCTGGTGGGGAAGGCCGGCACCGGCAAGACGCTGCTGGCCATTGCCGCCGGCCTGCACAAGACCGCCGAGGAGAACATCTACAACCGCCTGCTGGTTTCGCGGCCGGTCTTTCCCCTGGGTAAGGACCTGGGGTTCCTCCCCGGCGACATCGAGGAAAAGCTGACCCCATGGATGCAGCCGATTTTCGACAATGTGGAGCTGCTCATCTCCGGCCATGAGTCGGAGAAACGCCACAGCAAGGGGTACAAGGAGCTGATCGCCATGGGGCTCCTCGATATCGAGCCGCTCACCTACATCCGCGGCCGCTCCATCCCCAACCAGTACCTGATCGTGGACGAGGCCCAGAACCTGACCCCCCACGAGATCAAGACCATCGTGACGCGGGTGGGGGAGGGGACCAAGATCGTGCTGACCGGCGACCCCTACCAGATCGACAATCCCTATGTGGACTCGTCCAGCAACGGCCTCACCTACCTGGTGGAGAAGTTCAAGGGTGAGCGGATCGCCGCGCACGTGACCCTGACCAGGGGGGAACGCTCGGAATTGGCCGAGCTGGCGGCAAATCTTTTGTGAAAGTCTTATTTGACATCAGACAGATCGGTCCGATCCGACCGATCTGTCTGATCGTTTTCAATTAGTGAGAAAAAATGCTCCTCCTTGCCATCGAAACATCCTGTGACGAGACCGCCGCCGCGGTGGTACGCGACGGCCGCGAACTCCTCTCCTCGGTCGTCTCATCGCAGATCGCCATCCACGCCGAATACGGCGGCGTAGTGCCGGAGATCGCCTCGCGCAAGCACCTGGAGATGATCACGCCGGTCATCAACCAGGCGCTGCGCGAGGCCGGCGTCGGGCTCTCCGCCATCGAGGGGATCACCGTCACCCGCGGACCGGGCCTGGCGGGGGCGCTGCTCGTTGGGCTCTCCGCGGCCAAGGCCATTGCCTGTGCCCGGGGCATCCCTTTTGTCGGCTTGCACCACATCGAGGGACATCTCCTGGCGACCTTCCTGGAAAAACCGGTCGAGTTCCCCTTCCTGGCCCTGGTGGTCTCCGGCGGCCATACCCATCTCTACCTTGTCGCGGGGGTGGGACGCTACCGGACGCTCGGCAGGACCATCGACGATGCGGCCGGAGAGGCATTCGACAAGTCCGCCAAGATCATGGGGCTGGGGTATCCCGGCGGGGCCAGGATCGATGCCCTGGCGCGGGAGGGTGACCCTGCGGCGGTGCGTCTCCCCAGGCCGATGATGAACGACGGCAGCCTGAACTTCAGCTTCAGCGGCCTCAAGACCGCCGTGCTCCAGCATGTCGCCAAACACCCGGTCACCATCCCCGGCCAGCCGGCGAACGACCTGAGCGCCTCGTTTCAGGCGGCGGTCTGCGATGTGCTGGCGGCCAAGACCCGGGAGGCCCTGCGGCGGACCGGCGCAGAGCGGCTGGTCGTTGCGGGGGGGGTCGCCTGCAACAGCGGCCTGCGGGCCCGCATGGGACGCCTGGCCCGCGACCTGGGCATCGAGCTGCATATCCCCTCTCCGGCGCTCTGCGGCGACAACGCCGCCATGCTGGCCGTGCCGGGGGATTATTACCTGGAGCACGGCCTGGCCTCCCCAAACTCCCTGGATGCCGTTGCAACCTGGGAAATGGACCGGATCGGGGAGGGGAGCCGATGAGCGCCGCCCGCCGTCCCCTCAAGTCGCTCGGGCAGAATTTCCTGGTGGATGGGAACATCATCGACAGGATCATCCGCTGTGCCGATATCGGTCCCGCTGACAGCGTGCTTGAGATCGGCCCCGGACGGGGGGCGTTGACCGGCCGCCTGGCGCAGCGGGCTGGGCGGCTGCTGCTGGTGGAATACGACCACGCCCTGGCCGCCGCCCTGAAGGAACAGTACCGGGACGAGCCGCGGGTTACGGTCGTCGATGGGGACATCCTGGCGGTCGATCTTGCCGCCCTGCTGGGGGATGCCCCGGCCGGCTGGAAGGTCGTTGCCAACCTGCCGTACAACATCTCCTCGCCGGTGCTCTTCCGCCTGCTCGACTGCCGTACGCTCTTCTCCCGGCTGGTGCTGATGCTCCAGAGGGAGGTGGGCGAACGGCTGGTGGCCTCCGCGGGGTGCGCCGATTACGGCGTGACCACGGCACTGCTGGGTCTTTGGTTCGACATGCGCCGGGAGATCAGCGTGCCCCCCGGCTGTTTTCATCCCCGGCCGAAAGTGGATTCGGTCGTGGTGAGCTTTGTGCCGCTGGCGGAGCCGCGGGTGGAGGTGGGGAGCGAGGAGACCTTCCGGCGGGTGGTCAAGGGTGCCTTTGCCATGCGGCGCAAGACACTGGCCAATTGCCTTAAGGGAGCGGGGTTGGCATCTGCCGACGAAATCGGCGCGATCCTGGACGCGTGCGGTATAGACGGGCAACGCCGCGGGGAGACGCTCTCCCTGGAGGAGTTCGCCGCCCTGTCGCGGCGCCTGACCGGGTTGCAGACATAAAAAAAACCGCCGTGGGGCGGTTTTTTTTATGTCAGGCTTTTGCTTTGGGTGCCTTTGCCTTGGCGGCCTTTGCCGGCTTGGCGGCGGGTTTGGCTGCCGCTTTGGCCTTGCCGGCCTTGGGGGGAGCCGCGGCGGCTGCCTTCTTGGCTGCCCTGGCTGCACGGGCCTTTTCCAGGTTGGCGGCCAGGTTGTTCTCGTTGGCTGCCTTGCGGCGGGCCTCGGAGTAATTCTTGGCGGTCAGGGACTGGCCGGCGGGGATGTTGAACTGCTTGCGATATTGGCCGGGCTTCAGGTCGTGGGCCTGCTTGAGGTGCCTGGTCAGGGTCTTGAAGCCGGTCTTGCCGCAGATCAGGCAAGCGACCTGATCGTTCTGAAAGGCCTTCTTGAGCGACATGGCAGGGGCGCCGGGTGCGGCGCCGCCGACTTCCGGAACGGTCCCTTCGAGTTCAAGCTTCTTGAGCGTGGCGTAAACCTTGTTGATCTCGACAATCAGGTCATCTCCTGACATCTCGGTGCCTGCTGCGTGGGATGAAACAATACTTGCCGTCAGTTCTACGAGTGTCGCCGTCATAATGCCTCCTGTACTAAATTCATGTATAAGTTTCTTATTAAACACAAGATATTTTATAAATCAAGTACTAATTTAACTTATCTATGCGTTTTTTTTCTTATAACCTGTCTTTTTCGGTGAGTGGAACGGGTTAAGGCGAATTTGCAGCGACATGAGGGGATAACCAGCACACCTGTAAATAACGGATCAAGTACGGATGAGATGTTTTGTCAAAGCGCTTGCGAAATATGCCGTCTGTACGTATGATCTGTCCCATCCCATCCAATAAAGCAGGGACAAGGGGTATTGTCATGGCGGAAATGACGGCAGATACAAAGGACAAACTCCAAAAGTTGTGGGACAACTTCGCGGTACAACTTCCCAATATGATAAACCGGATCAGGGAGACCTGGGATACGGTACAGGGATTGGGGGGGGACTCCGCGGAGATGAAACAATTCGTGCTCATGCTTCACAGCCTGGCCGGGTCGGCGCCGTCATTCGGTTTTACGGCCGTGGGCTCGGCAGCACGGGAGATGGAGACCGCACTCAAGGGCATGGAGGGGAATTCGCCCCCTTCACAAGCCTTGAAAAACAGGATCGGGACGAGACTTCGCGAATTGGCGGCAGCTACAGGCAGCCGTGTCGAACAGGGCGCGGTCCAGGGCGGAGTGCTTCAGGTCGGAACTCGTCGCGACAGTTCCGAAAAAACGAACAGGCTTGTCTTCATCGTTGACGATGATGCCGCCTTGGCCGAGCATCTTGCCGTGCAGATCGGTTGTTTCGGCTATGAGGTGCGTTTCTTCAGCGACCTGGTGGGGCTGAAAAAGGCGCTTTTGCTCTCTTCTCCGGCGGTAATCATCGCCGACATGAGCTTTCCGGAGGGCGATTTTGCCGGCGCGCAAGCGATCATGGAGCTCAGGCGCGAGGATTGTGCGGACATCCCGGTCATCTTCATTTCTCAACGCAATCTTCTTGAGGCGCGCATCAAGGCCGTCCAGGCCGGCGGAGAGGCCTATTTCCTCAAGCCGGTGCCGATGAGCGAGTTGATTGAAAAGCTCGATGCGCTGGCGTTCGGTACGGCCCGGGAACCGTACCGGGTGCTTATCGTTGACGACGACGTTGAGCTATCGGAGCTGCATGCAACGATCCTTCAGGGGCAGGGAATGATCACCAGGGTCGTCAATGACCCGATGCAGATATTGAAGCACATGGTGGGGTTCAGGCCCGACCTGGTCCTTCTCGACTTCTACATGCCGGGCTGCAACGGACACGAGCTGGCACGCGCGATCCGACAGATAGAGGATTACGACGGGATACCGATCGTATTTCTTTCCGCTGAAACCAGCATCGACAGACAGCTGGATGCGATCCGCATGGGGGGGGATGAGTTCCTGACCAAGCCGGTACGCCCCGAGTTACTGATTTCGTCGGTAAACATCAGGGCGGAGAGGATGCGGATCGTGCGGACGTTCATGGCCAGGGACAGCCTGACCGGCCTGCTCAACCTCGTCAAGACCCAGGAACAACTGGAGTTGGCGCTGCTTCGCGCGAAAAAGAACAACACCCCCTGTTCCTATGCCCTCATAGAGCTGGATGACTTCCAGGCGGTGAACGACAAGCACGGCTACCTGACCGGCGACAGGGTCATCGTCATTACCGCCCTGCTCCTCAAGAGGCGGGTCAGGGCCGCCGACGTGGTGGGACGGTTCGGTGGACACAAGTTTGCGGTGATCATGCCGGACACCGATGCGGAAACGGCCTTTGCGATCCTGGATGAGATACGCGCCAGCTTTGCCCGGATCCTGCACGAATGTCACCATGGTGAGTTTTACCTGACCTTGAGCGGGGGGATCGCCGTCTACCCCCAATCCAGGGATGTCGTTGCATTGAACAGGGAGGCCGGTCTGGCCCTTGCGGAAGCGAGGGGCAAAGGCAGGAACCGTATTGAGGCGCCGGGCCGCTGACAGAGCGATGCTGCCGGATGCACACAGATTCTGTTCAACCTGAAAACGGCACTTCAACCACAGAGTCACAGCCAAAAGTAGGCGCTTCTAAGCGAGAACACAGAGAAATCACAGAGATTTTATTAAATAGATTAATCACCAAAAGGGTGAACGGCATAACCCTTGAGATACCTGTCTAATATATTGTAACTAAAAATATTTTCTCTGTGTCTCTGTGGTGAGGTTTGCAGAATTTAGGTTCAATAATAAGGAGACGGCCGGCGCGGCATGCGCAGGTGCGTCGGAAAAGGGAAGGTGCCATGAGCGAGGAAAAATGCAGGATTCTGGTGGTGGACGACGACCCGTTCGTCGGCGAGTTGCTCGCCGTCATGCTTGATGCGGAGGGGTATGAGGTTGATACCGCCGAAAACGGAGAGGATGCCTTGGCGCGGTTCACCGCCGCCACGGATACCGGCCTGATCATTTCCGACATGAACATGCCCGGAATGACGGGACTGGAGCTGATCCGCAAGATCCGCGCCTCCAATCCCGACATTCCGGCCATTCTGCTGACCGGCAGCGACGATTTGGCTGTCGGGCAAGAGGCCGACGAATATCTGCTGAAGGACGAGAATCTCCAGGAAACCATCGCGATCTCGGTGGCAAGGGTCCTGGAAAGACACGCCCTGAAGGCGAAAGGCGCATAGCCTTTTTGGAGACGCAGACAGCGCTTGAAAACGGGAACAGGCGCCGTGGCCGCGCAGCCGACGGGCCGGTTGCCGTGGCAGGGGGGCGGCACGCGCCGGGGAAACACGCCTGATGTCCGAGAAACGCAACATAATCCGGGCCGCCGGGGTCCTCGGCAGCGCCACCATGCTCTCGCGCATCATGGGGATGGTGCGTGACATGGTGGTGTCGCGCCTGTTCGGGGCCGGTTTTGCCACGGACGCCTTTTTCGCCGCTTTCCAGATCCCCAACATGCTGCGCCGTTTCTTCGCCGAGGGGGCGCTGACCTCGGCCTTCGTGCCCACCTTCTCCGCCACGCTGACCCAGGGGGGAGAGGAACGGGCGCGCGAGCTGGCCAACACCTGCTTCACCCTGCTGACCATCGTCATGGCCGCCGTAACCCTGGCCGGCATCCTCTTCTCGCCCCTGATCGTCGCCCTGATGTTCCCCGGCTTCCGGGATGTTCCCGGCAAGTTCGAGCTGACCGTGCTGCTCAACCGGTTGATGTTCCCCTACATCTTCTTCATCAGCCTGGTGGCGCTCTGCATGGGGATACTCAACACCGTGCGCCACTTCTTCACCCCGGCCATCTCCACCGTATTCCTGAACGTCTCCATGATCCTGGCGGCGCTCCTGCTGCGCGGGCTCTTCGAGGTCCCTGTCACGGCCCTGGCCGCCGGCGTGCTGATCGGCGGCATCATTCAGCTGATCATGCAGTTGCCGGTCCTGTGGCGCAAGGGCTTTCCCGTCCGCCCGCGCTTCGCCTTCGCCGATCCCGAGGTGCGGCGCATCGCCCTGCTGATGCTGCCGTCGGTCTTCGGCGTCGGCGTCTACTACCTGAACATCGCCGTCAGCGCCATCCTGGCCTCGCTGCTCCCCCAGGGGAGCGTCTCGTATCTCTACTACGCCCAGCGTCTGTTCGAGTTTCCCCAGGGGATCTTTACAGTCTCCGTGGCCCAGGCGGTGCTTCCCTCCATGAGCAGGCAGGCGGCCGAGGGAGACATGACCGGGATGAAGGAGTCTCTCGCCTTCGGCCTGCGGTTGACCCTGTTCGTCACCATTCCCGCCATGGCAGGGTTGATGGTCTGTTCCACCCCCATCTTCACCCTGCTCTTCATGGGGGGCGCCTTCGACTATTCCAAGGCGGTCAATTCGGCCCAGGCCCTGGTGTATTACTCCATCGGCCTATCCTTCGTGGCGTTGACGCGGGTGCTGGCTCCAGCCTTTTACGCCCTCAAAGACACCAGGACCCCGGTCTGGACGGCTTTCGTCGCCTTTCTCCTCAATCTGGGATTCAGCCTGGCATTGATGGGACCTCTCAAGCATGGCGGCCTGGCCCTGGCCACGACGCTCTCCTCCTGCGGCAACATGCTGCTGCTGCTCTGGTTCCTGCGGCGGCGGATCGGGCCGTTCGGCGGCCGCGGCATCCTCATCTCCGCCCTGAAGTCCATTGCGGCGTCCCTGCCGATGGGGGTGGCGGTCTATCATGCCTGCAGGCTGGTGGACTGGTCGCTGGCGGGACAGAAGCCGCTCAAGGCGCTCGCACTGGGGGGGGCGATAACCGTCGGTGTGGTTGTCTACGCCGCATCCGTCCGCCTGCTCCGTTCGCAGGAGGCGCTGGAGATGACTGGACTGATCAGGAGAAAGATCGGGCGTTGATTCCCGGAATATTGTAAACACGGTACAATAACTCGGCACTTCCACCACAGAGTCACAGAGAACACGGAGTAATCACAGAGCTTTTTGAAAAAAAACGCATAACCCAAAAGGTGAACGGCAGAATCATCGATATCAAGGCCTCGTTATTAAAAACGATTTCTCTGTGTCCTCTGTGACTCTGTGGTGAGGTTGCAGAATTCAGGATAATAAATCATGACCATTGGGAGGAAAAATGGAGTTCGTTTCCCTGTTTGAAACCGAATTGGGCATCGGCGCGGTCGTGGCGTCCGAGAGGGGTATCCGCAGCGTTGTGCTCCCAGGTTGCGACGAGGTTTGTCCGGGAGGACAGCCTGCAGCGCCCCTTGGCGTGCCATCTCCGCTTACCGAGCGGGTCGCCCGGATGCTGGAATCTTACTTCAAGGGTGAGCGGCAGGACTTTGAGGCCATACCGGTGGATCTGGACGAGCTGACCGCGTTTCGGGCGCGCATCCTGTTGCTCATCCGCGCCATCCCCTTCGGCGAGGTGAGAAGCTATGGCGAGGTCGCGGCCCTGGCGGGTGCGCCGCGGGCCGTGCGGGCGGTAGGGGGGGCCATGGCATCGAATCCCGCGCCGATTGTCATCCCCTGTCACCGGGTCGTTGCCGCGAACGGAGGCCTGACCGGCTTCACCGCTCCCGGGGGATTGCCTGTAAAAAAATTATTATTACACATGGAAGGTGTTGAATTTAAAGGGGAGAGAGTCAGGTTGAAAAATGAGGTTTATAAACAGGAAAAGTTGGCATGAAAAAGAATCAACAAAGAGCGGCTGAAGTATACAGGCTAACTGCCTTAAAACACAGACAACATTGTAACTTATTGATATTACATCAAATATAATGTGTATAAAAAAACGGCAATCCGAAAAAATACCAAGTAAAAATATCACTTTTGTAATTCATCAACACCGTTACCAACACTTTTTCCACAGTTTTTGTGGATAAAGTATACAATCCTGTAAAATTCGACACATTACTGTAGTTTATCCCGACAGGGCCGCCTTTTCCAATTTTTTGGCACCCTCCCAGAGCTCGTCCAACTCCTCCAGCGTGGCGTTGTTCATCTGGCGTCCCTGGCTATGGAGCGTCTCCTCGACATGCCGGAAACGCTGCTGAAACCGGTTGATGGTTTTACGCAACGCCTCTTCCGGATTGATGGAGAGGAACCTGCCCAGGTTGACGATGGCGAAGAGCAGGTCCCCCAGTTCCGCCTCCATGTGCTCGTTGTCACCCTCCGCCATGGCCTCCTCGAACTCGTGCATCTCCTCCATCACCTTGGCTACCACCTGGTCGACGCGTTCCCAGTCGAAACCTACCCGCGCGGCCTTCTCGGTGATCTTCTGCGCCTTGAGCAGCGCCGGCAGGTGAGGGGGGACACCGGACAGGGCCGATCTCCGCTCCTCACCCTTCTCGGCCTTCTTGATCCGTTCCCAGTTCTCGATCTGGGCGCTGCTGTCGCTGATCTCCATGTCGCCGAAGACATGGGGATGGCGGCGGACGAGCTTTTCGCGGAGGGTCCCGATCACATCGGCCATGGTGAAGTGGCCCGCCTCCTCGGCGATGGCGGCGTGGAACACCGGTTGCAGCAAGAGGTCGCCCAACTCCTCCTTGAGCAATTCCGGCGATTGCGTGTCGATCGCCTCGATGACCTCGTAGGTCTCTTCCAGCAGGTAACGTTTCAGGCTCTCGTGGGTCTGCTCGGCGTCCCAGGGACACCCACCGGGGGAGCGCAGACGGCGCATGAGGGCGAGCAGGTCATCGAATCCTGTCGGGTCGGAATTCATCGGGAAACCCTTCTTCGCTTCTTTCGCTTTGCTACGGATGATCTCGACGATCTTCCGGTAGAGTTCGTCCCCGTCCCGGGCAACGACCTTCCTCTTATCCACCGTGGCCATGGGCGTATCGCGGCAGGCGCCGCACTGCTTGACGCACCCCTTGATCTTGACGTCAAGATCGGGAAACTCCTCGGTGAGGCGGCGGTAGACCTTCCCCTTGCCCTTGTTATGTTCGCAGAAGCGGATCTTCACACTGCCAACGGCGCGCCGGGGGGGGGAGTGAATACGCGCTTTCCCATCTCGGCGTCGATCATGAGGATACCCTGGCCGTTGTCCCCCACCAGTTTGAGCTTGGCGATCAGGTCGCGGTCGTTGTTCTCCTCCTCGATCTGCTCGGTCACGAACCATTGCAGGAATATCCTGGTGGCGTGGTATTTTTCGTTGACGGCCAGTTCCGACAACTCGTTCATGCATCCGGTGATCATCTGCTCGTGGGCCAGGGTCTTCTGCATCATCTCCAGAAGCGATTTGTAGCTGTTGGGTACGGCCTTGGAGGCCAGTATGGAGACGTTGACCCCCTGATCCACCAGGTAGGTGTAAAACATCATGAAATGGACCATCTCCTCGCGATACTGCACCATGAACCAGTTTGCCGCCCCTTTGAGCCCCATGTCGCTGGCGCAGGACGACATGCAGAGGTAGAGGTTCGCGGACGATAGCTCGACATTCATATGCCTGTTGAGCGCATCCGCCATCTTTTTGCTGATCATCGATTACGGCCTCCTGTCAGGAAAATTCGGTACCACAAAGTTTAACCTGAAAACGGTACTTCAACCACAGAGTCACAGCCAAAAGTAGGCGCTTCTAAGCGAGAACACAGAGGAATCACGGAGCCTTTTTTAAATAGATTCATCACCAAAAGGGTGAATTGCATGATCTGTGAAATATATTCTAATGCGTTATTAATAAAAAGCTTTTCTCTGTGCCCTCTGTGACTCTGTGGTGAGGTTTGCAGAATTTAGGTTTAATCCTGCAAGCTACATCAGGATGGGCGCTTGCGTAAGAGCCGCAATACCATGAAGGCGCCCAGGAGGAACATGGGGAGGCTGAGGAACTGTCCCATGGAGAACAGCCCCAGGAATGTGCCCAATTGGGCATCGGGCTGGCGGAAGAACTCGACGATGAAGCGGAAGAGGCCGTAGCCGGCACAGGCGGTCCAGGTCGGTACACCGGCTGTGGATGTCCGCCGCGCGGCGAAACGCACGATCACGAAGAGCACCAGACCCTCCAGCAACGCCTCGTACAGCTGCGACGGGTGTCGCGGCACCCCGCCGCCTCCCGGAAAGACGATCCCCCAGGGGGCATCCGTCTCCCTGCCGTAGAGCTCGCCGTTGATGAAGTTGCCGATCCTGCCCAGTCCCAACCCTATCGGCGCGCATTGGGCAACCATGTCGGTCAGCGCGACGATGGGGATCTTTTTGCGTCTGGCGTAAAGTATGAAGGCCGCAACGACCCCCAACGTGCCGCCGTGGAACGACATGCCCCCTTCCCAGACGGCGAAGACCTTGAGCGGGTTGGCCAGATAGAAGCCCAGGTTGTAGAAGAGGATGTAGCCGAGCCGGCCACCCAGCACGACCCCCATGGCGCCGTAGAAGACCAGGTCTGCTATGTCGTCGCTGGTGAGCGGGAGCTGTTTCCTGCGGCTCTCCGCCCGCAGGAAAAGATAGGCGACGACGAAGCTTATGACGTACATCAGCCCGTACCAGCGGAACTGGAGCGGGCCGATTTTGAGGAAGACGGGGTCGATGTTGGGGAATTGCATACGCGGCTCGTGTCCTTAAGGTTCATATAACGGCAGACCTCCGAGGTTTCCAAAACCTCGGAGGTCTTCAGGCTCGAACGCGATTCGCACTCAGACCCTGCAGCCGCAGCCGTGCGGGCAGTTCCCCACCCGCATGTGGATCGCCTTGATGAAGGTCGCCTCGGTGGCGGCGCGGATCTCTTCCACCACATGGGCGGGTACGGCCGAGTCGAGGGAGAGGATCACCATGGCCTCCCCCTTTTTCTCGCGGCGTCCCAGGTTCATCGAGCCGATGTTGATGTCGTGCTGCCCCATGATGGTGCCGATCCTGCCGATCATGCCGGGGCGGTCGTCGTAGTTCAAGAGCAGCATGTGCTCCTCGGGGCTGAAGTCCATGGTATAGTCGCGCATACGGACGATGCGGGGGGCCCCCTCGAAGAGCGTGCCCGAGAGCAGGCGGCGTTTGCCCTGTCCCTCGATGACCAGGGTGATCACGTTGGAGAAGGCGTCGGCGTGGGTGGATTTGTTCTCCTCCACCTCGATCCCCATCTGCTCTGCGATAAGCGCGGCATTGACCATGTTCACGTCCTGGTCCACCATGCGGTTCAAGAGGGCCGACAGGCCGCAGACGGTCAGGGGGGTGCAGTCGTAGTGTGCGATGCTGCCGTTGAAGCCGAAGGAGACCTTCTCCAGATTGTTGTCCACCAGTTGGATGCCGAAGTCGCACATGACGCTCATCAGGTTGAGGAACGGCCGCATCTGGTCCATCAGGGCCATGTCGAAGCGCGGGATGTTGACGGCGTTTTCCAGCGGCTTGTCGTCCAGGTAGTTGATGATCTCCCTGGAGACGTCGATGGCCACGTTGACCTGGGCCTCGAAGGTGTTGGCCCCCAGGTGCGGCGTCACCACCAGCCGCTCGTGGTTGATCAGCCGTTTGAGGGTCTCCGACCTGGGCGGTTCCTCGCTCCAGACGTCCACGGCGGCGCCGATCACCTTGCCGGAGACGAGGTTGTCGAGCAGGGCCTGCTCGTTGATGATGCCGCCCCTGGCCACGTTGAGGACGATTACGCCGCTCTTCATCAGGCCGAACTCGCGGGGGCCGATCATCTCGCGGGTCTCGTCGTTGAGCGGGGTGTGTACGGTGATGATGTCGCAATTCTTGTAGATCTCGTCTGCGGAGACCAGCTTGACCCCAAGGTCATGGGCGCGCTTGACGCTGATGTACGGGTCGCAGGCCAGGACCTCGCACTCGAATGCCTTGAGCCGCGTGGCCACCCGGCCGCCGACCTTGCCCAGGCCGATCACGCCGGCGACTTTACCCTTGAGTTCATAACCGGTGAAGGGCGCCCGCTTCCACTCGCCGGATTTAAGGCTGGCGTTGGCCTGGGTGATGTTGCGGCAGAAGGCCAACAGGAGCGCCATGGTGTGCTCGGCGGCACTGTTGGTGTTGCCGAAGGGTGCATTGACCACGATGACACCCTTGGAGCTGGCGTAATCCACGTCCACGTTGTCGATGCCGACGCCGGCCCGGGCCACGATCTTCAGCTTTCTGGCCGCATCCAGCAGGTCCCTGTCCACGGTGGTGCCGCTGCGGGTGATGATGGCGTCATACTCCCCGATTACGGCCAGCAGCTGCTCCTTCTTCAGTCCGAGCTTCACATCCAGCTGGATGCGCGGCTCCTGTGTCAAAAGGGCGAGTCCCTCGGCCGAAACTTCATCCGTCACGATAATCTTCATTGCAGATCCCCGGTTTAAATGGATTTGATGAATGGGCATAGTAGCCTCGCCGGCCGAAAAATGCAAGGGGTGGAACGGTATACGTTGCCGCGGTTGATTTTGGGGGGCGAGTGGTCTATGTTGATAAATACTTTATACCAAGGAATGCGCGTGTCCATCGAAACACCATTCAACATCGTCCTGGTTGAGCCCGAAATCCCCCCCAACACCGGCAACATCGCCCGGTTGTGCGCCGCCACCGGGACAGTCCTGCACCTGGTGGAGCCGCTCGGTTTCTCCATCGACGACCGCCAACTCAAGCGGGCCGGCCTGGACTACTGGGCAAGCGTGGAAGTCCGCGTCTGGCCAGACCTGGAGGAACTGCGGCGGAACCTCCCGCGGGGGCGCTTCTTCTACCTCAGCACCAAGGCGGCCCGGAGCTATCTCGAAGCCGGTTTCCGGCCGGGCGATTTCATCGTCTTCGGCAAGGAGACCAAGGGGCTGCCCGAGGATCTGCTGCGGGCCAATCCAGATACGGCCATCACCATACCCATGCCCGGATCGGCCGTGCGCAGCCTCAACCTCTCCACCTCGGCCGGCATCGTGCTCTACGAGGCGCTGCGCCAGTGCGGGAGGATTTAACCTGAAAACGGCACCTAATGCTTTGTAAATAAAAAGCTTTTCTCTGTGTCCTCTGTGACTCTGTGGTGGGGTGTGCAGAATTTAGATTTAAATATGCAACCTGCCACGGAGATACGGAGACACAGAGAAAACCTTGGCGCAAAGCCGGCAGATATTGAATAATACCAATGGAGGCCGCATTTTGCACTCTTACCTGACCAGCGACATACCCGGCATCGGCGGCGTCATCAAGGGTTCGCCCGAGGATTTCGTTGTCGAGGAGATCCCGGCCTACGAGCCGTGCGGCTCGGGTGAGCATTGCTACCTGTGGATCGAAAAAAGGGGGATCGCCACCCTGGAGGCCATCCGCAGGGTCGCCCGCGAGCTGCGCGTCCCCGAAAAGGAGATCGGCTACGCCGGGATGAAGGACGCGGTGGGCGTCACCCGCCAGACCATCTCGGTGCAGCGCATCCGGCCGGAAGATGCCGTCGGGCGCGAGTTCGACGGGATCAGGATCATCGCGGCCGTCCGCCATACGAATAAACTCAAACTCGGGCATCTCAAGGGGAACCGCTTCGGCATCACGGTGCGCGAGGTGTCCGCGGCCACCGCCGAGGTCGTGCCCGCGGTTCTCGCCGTTCTCCATGGACGCGGCGTCCCCAACCTCTTCGGCTGCCAGCGCTACGGGGTTCAGGGCAACTCCAGCCTGATCGGGGCCGCCATGCTGCGCCGCGATTGGCAAGGCGCCGTTGACCGCCTGATCGGGGAACCGGAGGCGGTGCGGGACGAACAGTGGCGTGCCGCCATCAGCGCCTACCAACAGGGTGATCCGCCCCTGGCGCTGCGCCTCATGCCGCGGCACTGCCGCAGCGAACGGGACGTGCTTCAGCGGCTCGTCACCCGGCCGGACGCCTGGGAAAAGGCGTTCGCGGCGGTCCATCCCCGCTTGAAGCGCCTCTACCTCTCCGCCTTTCAGTCCTCCCTGTTCGACCTGGTCGTGGCGCGGCGTCTGGCGGAGATCGACCGCGTGCTGCCCGGTGACCTGGCCTGGAAGCACGTCAACGGGGCCTGCTTCCTGGTCGCTGACGCTGCCGTCGAGGCGCCCCGCGCCGCTCGGTTCGAGATCTCGGCCAGTGGGCCGCTCTTCGGCTCTAAAATGACAAACCCGGCCGGGGCGCCGCTTGAACTGGAAGAGGAGATCCTGGCGCAGGCCGGCATCCGGGCCGAGCAGTTCGACCTGGGGGGCGGGCTGCGCATGGAGGGTGAACGCCGGCCGCTGCGGGTGCCGCTGGGCGAGCCCGCGTTCCGGATCGAGGGGGACTGCCTGTCTCTGGAGTTCAGTCTGCCGAAGGGGAGCTACGCCACCTCGGTGCTGCGGGAGATAACCAAGACGTTTTGAGAAAAAGCAAAAGACAATGGACCCGAAGGGCCTAATGAACCCGGATCAAATCTGATTGAGCGGATTTACACGGATATGGTTGAAGATGAATAAATACGGACCTTATAACCAAAAGAAGGTAATAAACAAAAACCTGAAACGCATTAACGCAAAGGCGCAAGGGCTTAAAGCCGCAAAGTTTTATCCTGGAAAAATCCATCTTCTTTGCATCCCTGCGTCCTTGCGTTAAAAATAAGCCTTTGTTTTGGTTATAGTTCCGGAAAAACATGTTTTTGAAAATCCGCGTTAATCCGTTCAATCCGCGTCATCCGCGTTCTATTCAAAATTTTGGAATTTACAAGGGAAACCGATGAAAAACGAGATCAAACTGATCGACTCCCACGCCCACATCTACTACCGCGACTTTGCCGGCGACTTCGATGAGATGCTGCAACGCGCCGCCGATGCCGGGGTGGGGGCCGTGCTGGTGGTCGGCACCGACATCGAGTCGAGCCGCGAATGCGTGGAACTGGCCGAGAGGTACTCCCAGCTCTATGCGAGCGTCGGCATCCATCCCCATGACGCCGGGCGGGTCACTGACGGCTGTTTTCAGGTGATCCGGGATCTGGCCCTGGCCAGTCCCAAGGTGGTGGCCATCGGCGAGATCGGCCTCGACTTCTACCGCGACCGCTCGCCGCGCGACGAGCAGGAACGGGTCTTCCGCGCCTTCCTGCGCATGGCGCTTGAACTGGACAGGCCGGTCATCATCCACGACCGCGACGCCCACGAGCGTGTCCTGGCCATTCTCAAGGAGGAGGGGGCGCGCCGCGGCGTGCTGCACTGCTTCTCCGGCGACAGTGTCATGGCGGCCGAGGCGGTCGGGATGGGCCTCTACATCTCCATCCCCGGCACGGTCACCTATCCCGCCAACGAGGCCCTGCGCGAGGTGGTGGCCGCAACAGGCATCGACCGCATGCTGGTGGAGACCGACTGTCCCTACCTCACCCCGGTCCCGCATCGCGGCCGACGCAACGAGCCGGCCTACGTGCGGCTGGCCGCCGAAAGGGTGGCCGAGGTCAAGGGACTTGCGCTGGCGGACGTGGCCCGCATCACCACCAAGAACTGCCGCGACCTGTTCGGCATCCGCCTCTGGGACCAGTCGGCCCGGATCGCCTACATGATCAGGAACTCCCTCTACCTGAACGTCACCAATCAATGCTCGAACCGCTGCTCCTTCTGCGCGAAGTTCGACGACTTCACCGTCAAGGGGCACAACCTGCTCCTGGACGCGGAGCCCTCCTTCGAGGAGGTCATGGCGGCCGTGGGAGAGCCGCGGGGGATCGCAGAGGTGGTCTTCTGCGGCTACGGCGAGCCGCTGATCCGGCTGGATCTGGTGAAAAGGGTGGCGGCCGCGCTCAGGCAGCGCGGCTACCGCATCCGCATCAATACGGACGGCCAGGCCAACCTGGTCCACGGCCGCAACATCCTGCCGGAACTGGCCGGTCTGGTGGACTCCGTCTCGATCAGCCTCAACGCGCCGGATGCGGCGACCTACGGGCGGATCTGCAACACCCCCTTCGGCGAGGCCGGATTCGAGGCGGTCTGCGCGTTCATCCGCGAGGCGCGGCTGCATATCCCCACGGTTGTGGCCAGCGCCGTCACCGTGCCGGGCGTGGATATCGAGGCCTGCCGCCGGCTGGCCGAGTCGCTGGGTGTCGAGTTCCGCGTCCGGGAGTATGCCGAGGTGGGGTAGGGGTGAGGGGTGAGGGGTGAGGGTAAAAAAAGGCCGCGTCTCTTGACGCGGCCTTTGATTTTTTGGGGTGGCTAGTGGGATTCGAACCCACGTATGTACGAGTCACAGTCGTAAGTGTTGACCGCTTCACCATAGCCACCATAAGAGGATTTTCTAGATAGCGCGAAACGGATGTTCAAGTCAAGCTGATTTTTCCTGCAGGCGAAAAACGATCCATCCTGAAAACGGCACTTCAACCACAGAGTCACAGCCAAAAGTAGGCGCTTCTAAGCGAGAACACAGAGTTTTTTTAAATAGATCCATCACCAAAAGGGTGAATTGCATTATCGGCGAGATACATTCCAGTGCATTGTAAATAACAGGCTTTTCTCTGTGCCCTCTGTGACTCTGTGGTGAGGTTTGCAGATTTCAGTTTCATAATTTGCAAAGTATTCCGGCAACAGTAAAGAGTCGGACATTTTACCCGATAAATAAAATAGCGTTACACTATCGTGAATCAACGGTTGGCCGAACTGGGTTTTTGTATACATAAGGCCGCCTGAGATATCGCTTCACTTAGGCGGAATGTTGATATATTGTTCCATAACCGACCACAACAGCAAAGATGGAGTAACGACCATGAGCAGCGGAACATCCGCAGCAGCTACGACTAACGGGAAACAGCGGGACAACATCGCGGGGAAGGAATACAAGAAGCTCGGATTCAGCCTGTTTGTCTGGATATCGGACGGCAAGCTGGAGTGCAGGTGCAGCTATGTTCCCCGCTCGATGGGCGCCATGATGACCCGCGATGAGCTATTGGGGTACCTTGCCGAATCCGGGGTCAAGGAAGGCCTTGACGACGATGCGATCAATGGTTTTGCAATCAAGGCCGCCGCCGGAAAGGAACTCGGCATGGAGCTGCTGGCGTCCGGAGTGCCGCCGGTTGCCGGTGCGGACGGCTGGATTTCCTACAGCGTTCAGTCATCGATCATCATTCAGGATGAGATCGATGACGGTACAATCATCGACATGCACAATGTCCAGAGCTTCATGAACGTCGTACCCGGCGACGAAATCGGCAGGATCATCCCGCCGGAGCCGGGCAGCGCGGGCAGGAGCGTTACCGGACAGACGATCCCCCCCCAGCCGGGCAAGTCCCTGAACCTCAAGATCGGCAAGAATATCCGTTACGACGGGGATGGCGGCCCGCTGATCGCCGAGGCGGCGGGCAGGGTCTGTCTGGCGTCCGGCGAGATATCCGTCGAAGAGGAATACGTCGTCGCCGGGGATGTCGATTTCCGGGTCGGATCGATCGTCTTCAACGGTTTTGTAGGGGTGCGGGGGGATGTGCTCAATGACTTCAACATCAACGCCACCAAGGGGATGCGCATCGGCGGCAACATCGGCGCCTGCGCGATTCGCAGCGACGGCGATATCGCCTTCTGCGGCATGGACGGACAGGAGAGGGGCACCGTTGTCTGTGGCGGTTCGATCAGGGCGAACTTCCTTCATGACTGCCATGTTACCTGCGCCGGTGACGTCATCGTCGAGGTCGAGCTGCACAACTGCACGATAAGGACACTGGGCAGGATCGTGGTCAACAAGGGGACCATCTCCGGCGGGAGCTACACCGCCTTGGGCGGGATTGAGGCCAGGAAGGTCGGCTCGCCCGCCTCGACCCGCACGAGGCTCACTGCCGGCGTGGATTATCGCGATGCCGAGGAGCTCGTCAGGTTGCTTGCCGAGCTCGACCGTAATCAGACGCAGATCGGGCTGACACAGTCGATGCAGGAAATCGAGGAATTGAGAAAGGTGAGGGCCGGGCTTACGGACAGTATCCATGCGCTCCGCAGCAAGGCGGACCCCCGGGCGAACCCGAAGATCAACGTGAAGGCGGTGCTCTACGATAATATTCTCATATCCCTGGGGACGCTGAACGAAGAGATCAAGGAACAGAAGGACGGTCCGCTCAGCATCCTGGAA
This sequence comes from Deltaproteobacteria bacterium, assembly GCA_016182975.1. Classification (GTDB taxonomy): domain Bacteria; phylum Desulfobacterota; class Desulfuromonadia; order Geobacterales; family Pseudopelobacteraceae; genus JACPFJ01. Next base: position 9,553 of record JACPFJ010000004.1, on the reverse strand, counting down.
AACACCATCGAAGGTGGGCTGCGCTTCCTGTCGCTGACCAGTCTCGACGTCAGGGCGAGCGATATCGATCTGGCCTTCATCAGGGAACAGAAACGCTGAATGGGTGTTTAAGCCACGGCTGCACCCGTCAGGTCGGTTTCCCTGCCCATCCCCTCCGTACGCACCACCAACTCCCGGTTCACCATCTCCGCTTCACCCGCAAACGCGACCGTGACGTAGTTCCGCGCCAGCCCCCGGCAGAGCCCGCTTTTTGCATCATACCCCTGCACCAGCACCCGCAGCTCGCGTTCGAGATTCCTTTCCAGAAAGGCGGCCCTCTTCAGCGCCGCACAGTTTCTCAGCCGCTCGGCCCTCTCCTTGACGACGCCTGCCGCCACCTGGTCGGGCAGGTCGGCCGCCCTGGTGCCGGGGCGCCTGGAAAAGGGGAAGACGTGCAGGTCGGAGAAGGGCAGATCCTCCACCAGACGCAGGGTTTCGGCGAACTCCTGCTCCGTCTCGCCGGGAAAACCGGCGATGACATCGGCGCCGATAAAGGCGTCCGGCAGCAGGGCCGCGACCCTGGCCAGCCGTTGGCGGAAAAAGGCGGCCGTGTAGCGCCTCCCCATGCGCCTGAGGACCGTGTCGCTGCCGCTCTGCAAGGGAAGGTGCAGGTGGGGGCAGATGGACTCCGAGGAGGCCAGCAACCCGATCAGGTCGTCGCCCAGTTCGTTGGGCTCCACCGAACCGATGCGCAGGCGCGGCACGAGGTGGCTGGCGTCGATCCGTTGCACAAGACCGGTCAGGCTGCTCGAAGGAGTCAGGTCGAGGCCGTAGGCCCCCAGGTGGATGCCGGTCAGCACCACCTCCCGGTAACCGTTGGCTGCCAGGTTACCGATCCCCTCCAGGACCTCCCCGGGGGGGACGCTGCGGCTCCTGCCGCGGGCGTGGGGGACGATGCAGTAGGCGCAGAAGGAGTCGCAGCCGTTCTGGACCTGGAGAAAGGCGCGCGTGTGCTCGGCAAAACTCGAAAGCGCGAGCGGCCCGGCCTCCTTTTCGGCGGCGATGTCTGAGACGCGGCTTTCCCCGGTTGCCAGCAGTCCGGCGATGGCCTGTTTCTCCCGGTTCCCCAGCACGCTGTCCACCTCGGGCATCCGCTCCAGCTCCCCCGGCGCCACCTGGGCGTAGCAGCCGGTGGCGACGATGCGGGAGTGGGGGTTCAGGCGCCGCGCCCGGCGGATCAGGCGGCGGGTCTCGGCATCGGTTCTGGCCGTGACCGTGCAGGAATTGACCACGTAGATGTCGGCCGCTTCCGTGAAGGGTACGACGCTGTAGCCGGCCTTGACGAGCTGTTCGGCCATGGCGGCCGATTCGAACTGGTTTGTCTTGCATCCCAGGGTGGTGATGGCGACACGTTTCATGCGGTGACGATGTCCCTTTCCGATCTGTAGCTATTCAGCACCGTATCATAACTCCCCCTGTCCCCCTCTTGTCTCAAGAGGGGGAACCCTGTTGGCAGCCCCGCTGGAGTTTTCATCGAGGTTCCAACGGAGCGTTCCTCCCCTTGGTTTAAGGGGAGGACAGGAGGGGTTACGATGACAAGGCGGAAAGTGCTGAACAGATTACTCCAATCTTTTCAATATCCAGGTGACATAAACTACCACGATGACCGCCGCCGACCAGGTCACCAGGAAGATCCCCCACCAGATGCCCATGATACCCCAGGCGAAGACCGTTGTCAGCAGGTGAAACACCAGGACGGGCGCGGCGATCTGCCGGTACAGCCCGATCCAGAGGGCGAACAGCGGCCGCTTGATCCCCTGCATGGCGGAGACGCAGATGTAGAGCAGCACATAGGCGGGGAAGACAAAGGCCTCGATCCGCAGGAATCTGACGCCGGCGGCGATCACCCCCCTGTCGCCGGTGAAGCTGGCCATCAGCTCGCTGGTGAACAGCAGGGCCGCCATGGTCCCGAGCGAGCCCAGCAGGAAGCCGTAGCGCAGGGATATGGCCAGCACCCGGCGGATGCGGTCGATGCGCCCGGCGCCGAAGTTCTGGGCGGAGAGCGCCAGGGTGGAGACGTTCAGCCCCATCACCGGCAGGAGCGCGATCTGCTCGATGCGGCTGGCGATGCCGTAGGCGGCCACCGCCTCCCTGCCGTAGCGCCCCACGAACCAGGTGATGATGAAGATACCCAGGGTGACGGTCATCATGTTCAGGGCCGAGGGAAGGCCCTGTTTGGCCAATTCCAGATAGTGGCGCCGGCTCGGCAGCAGCTCGCGGAGGTGAAAGCTCTTCACCACGTCCAGATGCAGCAGGCGCCCGAACAGGTAAAAATTTCCCAGGCACTGGATCGCGACCGTGGCCAGGGCGATGCCGGGGAGTCCCAGGGGGGGCAGCCCGAGCCCTCCGTACATGAACCACGGGTCGAGGAGCAGGTTGAGGAGAAAACCGGCCACCAGGAAATTGCGGTAGGTGACGGTGTTGCCGTGGGAGTGGAGGATGGCGTTCATGACGAAGTTGAACATGAAGAAGGGGACGCCGCTGAAGATGACGTTCATGTAGCCGAGCGCCAGGGAGAGGTACTCCCCGCTGGCGCCCATGAACCTGAAGATGGCGGGGGCGAAGGTCAACCCCAGGACGGTCAGGGCGCAGGCATGGATGAGCGCGAAGGAGAACGACTGCAGGACGAAGCGGCGGGCCTCGCCGGGCGCGCCCCGTCCCAGGGCGTTGCCGATCAGGGTGGTGGCGCCGGTGGACACACCCGCCCCCACGGAGAGGATGATGAAGAACACCGGGAAGGAGAGCGACATGGCCGCCAGGGCGGTCGTGGAGAGCCTGCCGCCGTACCAGGTGTCCACCACGTTGAACATGGTGTTGAAGAAGAAACCGGTCCCGGCCGGGATGGCCAGGCGGCGCACGAGTTGCGGTATGGGGGCGGTTGTCAGGTCGGTGGTCATGATTCCGTTCAACGTTCAAGGTTCAAACTTCAAAGTTCCCTGTTTTAACCTTGAACCTTGAACGTCGAACCTTGAACAGTTTTTTGAGACAGGGCAAAAAAAAACCGGCGCACGAGGCGCCGGTTTTTTGATGTCGCAATGGGGAGACTAGAAATTCAAGCCGGTCCCGCCAGCGGTCCCGCCGGTGGCTCCGGTGGCGGTCGTGGTGGTGAAGGTCAGCTTGACATCGGCGGCCAAGGGGTTGCCCGCCTTGTCCGTAATGGCCTTGGAGATGGTGGCGGTAAAGGTCGTGCCCGCCGCCAGTTTGGCCGTCGGGGTGAAGGTCGCCGTCCTGGTGGTCGAACTATACGTTACGGTCCCGGAAACGGAGGCGCCAGCGGCACTCTTCAGGGTGAAGGTGGACGCGGACACCCCTGCCACATCCTCGCTGAATACGGCCTTGATGCTCGGCAGGGTAAGCACGACATCGGTCAAGTTGCCCGTGGCTGTGATGTTAACCGTAGGTGCTGTGGTATCCGCGGGTGCCTGTATGAAACCGTTGGTGGAATCAATGGTTTCATTAATTTTGGTTGAAATTGCCTGTGCGACTGCGGTGATAACAGCCGATTCTTTAACGTTCGTGGTACTTGCCAGGCTGCCGCCGGTACTTTCGACTTGTGTCTTGATGGCCTCCGCCACGGCCTGGGTAGCACTCTGTATCGAACTCACTATGTTAGCAAGATTATTCACCGCCAACGTGACGGTTGTATCATTATCAACTTTTGTGATGGCGGCTTGCACGGCCGTGGCGAGCGTGGTGGCGAGGGTGGCGGTGTTGGTTACCGTGGTCTTGATGTCAGCCGTATCCTTAAGCGCAGTGGCCACCTGTTTGGCCGCCTCCTGGGCAACTTTGAGTGCGGCGGTTACGAGGTTTGCATTGCTGCCGTCACCTTCCACGGCCTTCTGGGAAGTGGTCAATACCGTTTCGATGCTCTTGACCAAGGCGATGATCGCCGGGGTCGTGTTTTCAAACGTGTCGTCGATCTTGGCAAGTCCCAGAGACTTCAACTTGGTTGTCAAGGTGTCCTTTTCCGCCTGCGTGGGAAGAGAGGCTGCCAGGGTCGTCAAGGGGGTTACGTTCGCGTCGCTCTTGGCCGTACCGCTGCCGTCGATACCGGCGGGGGGATCGGCGATCAGCAGGCCGATCTTCAGGCCGGTCGTCGCATCCGTGCCGTCCTTGACGGTTAACTTGGCCGCAGCTTTGTGTGCCAGATAGTCAGCCACCTGAGCGCCGGTCATAGTGAATGAATACGATCCTTCGCTACCTGCCGTGCTGCTGGACGTGGTTCCGGGCTCGGTAGCCTGCTTCACGCCGTCACCGTTAATGTCGAGAAATACGGACGCGCTAATGATTTTACTCCCTGCCGCAACCCCGCTGATTGTGGTTGACGCGGGCGGGATCGCCCTCTCTTCGCCGCACGCCGCGAGACCGGCGACGAGCGCAAGCGCCGCCGCACTGCCTGCAATCCTCTTGATCATTCTCTCTTTCATTGTGCTTCCTCCTTTTGTTACTGGTTGACTTCGTATCTAGTTAGTACACCTTACTCATCATTGAATGTTGAGTACGATAATATATTTTCGTGCAAAGTCAACAAAAACTTTTTGGGCCGGTTAATCTTTGTAAATGAGCCATGCCTCGCGCAGCCGCTCCAGATGGGACTTTATGTAGGCGCTGCCGAGGCGGTCGCGGTTGAAATAGGCGCGGTACAGCGCCGTCGGCGGCTGGGGATTGATGGCCAGCGGCACCGGGGCGATGTAGTTGAGCGCGCCGCGACCGTCGTTGTTGTTCAGGTTCTTCAGTGTGGTCTCCTGGGCATAGGCCCATTCGTCGCTGCCGCGCAGTTGCATCTTGTAGTAGTGCTGAAGGTCCCGGCGCGGGGTGAGGGGGAAGGCGAACTGGATGCCGGCCGCCTCCCAGTGCTTCTTGTCCGTGGTGGTGCTGTTCTTGTAATACACCGACAGGGCGGTGTCGCCGAACATCCGCTTCAGCTCCAGCGCGAAACCGCGGTCCTGCGAGAAGAACTTGCCGGCCGTCCCCTCCAGGGAGAGGTCCAGCGGGCTGTAGTAGTAGCGGTAGGAGGCGAGCCAGGTTTCCAGTTCCCTGTGCGTCTTGTCGTGGCGCGACCAGGACTGCGCCAGGCGGACGCGGTGAGCGCCGTCGCCCGGCTGCCATACTACCTCGTTCAGCGTACCGTAGATGTCGTGCAGCACCATACCAGCCCCCACGTTGGCCATCACATCCGGCAGCAGCCTGATCCCCTGGAAGAGCATCAGCCGCTCCATCCTGCTGTTGCTGCGGCTGCTCTGGTACTGTTTCCCCTCTTCCAGGTTGTCGCTCCAGGAGATCGGGGTGTCCCAGCGGGCGTTGACCACGGCCCCCTGCCACCCCTGAACGAACAGGTCGGTCTTCAGGGAGAGCAGGTAGTCGAACACCCCGAACTCGGTGCCGACCCAGGTGGCCAGGGCGGGATAGAGCGACAGGGAGGTGCTCAGCATGCCCGGATTGCGGTCCCCACCTAGGTACTCGACCCCGGCGGTGTCTATGCGGTAGGAGATGTCCAGCGCCTCGCGCAGGGCGCGGGAATCGCCATCCCCGTCGAGAAACGTCCTGAACGTGGAGAGCGGGGCGCTAAGCTGGATCATGGCGATGTCATGCCGGCGGACGACTATCCTGATGGCGTCGAAATCTCCCGGGGTCGTCGCCGAGCAGGCAATACCGGCCACCGCCCCCAGCGCGTCCAGCTCGTTGTGGTTGAAACGGGCGTTTTCGTATTCAACCACCAGGATTCGTTCGCGGCTGCCGACACGCACGTTCAGGAACCCCTGGCGGATCAGGCGGTCGCGAAGAGATTCGAGGTTCGAGGTTCGGGGTTCGGGGTTCGAGGTTTCGGAAACAGGATACGAGGTTCGAGGTTCAAGGCCAGAGGCACGAGATTCAGCGTTCGAGGTTCGAGGAGTGAGGTGCGAGGTTTGGTGTTCGGGGTTCGCGGTTTGGGTTGAGGTTGTGGAACTTTGAACGTTGGGCTTGAGGGCCTGAACCGATTCCGTCTCGGTTGAGCCTCGAACCTCGAACCTCGAACCTTGAACCTGCATTCTGAAATCCAAGGGCACACTGAAGCCGACCGCCACGTCGAAATTGCCCGGTTTATGATCCAGTGAGGTCTTGGCGGTGGCGGTAAAGCTGAAGGGGACCCTCCAGAACTGGGGCAGCACCACCCGGATGCCGGCGTTGGTCTCCCTGGTGTCGTACTCACCCAGCAGGTAGAACCAGTCGTGCGCCTTGAACTCGGCCCCGGCAAAGGCGCCCTTCATCCGGTCCGGACCGCTGCCGTATCCCAGGGAGAGGCGCAGACGCCAGATATCCTCGCTTGCCACCACATACTTGGTCTGGAAAAACTTGGCCCCACCGCCGATATCCTGCATGCCTGCGGCGATGACCGGCAGCAGCGGATAGTCGCGGGTCAGCGGGGCGCTGGTGACCTTCACGTTGGCCGACAGGTCGCGGCCCGCACCGGGTGCCTCGAAGAACCGACCTCCAATTTCGATGAAATTGAACATGCCGACCGAAAAGAGGTAGTTGTCCTGAAAGGGGACCCTTTTGCGCCAGTTGTTCTCCTTCTGGTTTGTATAGAGGGCGTAAAAGTCCCCCTCTTGCGTCACATGGGCGCTGGGGGTGTTGAGGATGCCGGTGAAGCCCTGCAGCGACAGGGCCGGGTGGAATCCTTGGGGCGGCGGCAGTTCAAAGGCGGGGGAGAGGCTGGGGAAAGCGGTCAGGCAGAGGAGAAGCAGGGCAAGCAGGGTCAGCGGCATTGAATGTCTCCATCAACAAGTTCAAGGTTCGAGGTTCGAGGTTCAAGGTTTGTCCCTTATCCTATGCCCCGTCGGGCAAGTCAATCAATTGTTGCAGGTTGGCGATAAAATCAGCCGCTAGCCGCTAGCCGCTGGCGTTTTCTGTCTCTGCTTTCGCAGTGTCAAAGCATTTTACATACAGCAATTTTACTGTCACCTCTCATTAATTCAGGAAACCCTTCACGCAAATATAACATGATGTATATATTGATTAATTTTGCAACCCAATTGTGGCACGTTTAGTGCGTATATCTGCATGTGACCGGAAATGCCTATAGACAACGGATTGTGGGAGGCAAACATGATGTGCTCTAACTGTTGCAAGGCTTGGTGCTGCATCACCGCATGCTCGGAGATGAACGAGGTCTGTGCCAGGGTCGATGACGAGCTGTCGGGTCGCTCTATGAACCAGCCGCCAGCAGCTAGCGGCTAGCAGTTGGGAGCCCGCTCCCGCCCCTTACCTCGCTCCCTTGCCGGCAAACACTACCCATACGGTCTTCAGCAGAAGTTTGATATCCAGCCAGAGGGACCATTCCTCGATATAGCGGATGTCCAGCCGGACTACCTCGTCGAAATCCTGGATCTGGCTCCGCCCGCTCACCTGCCACAGGCCGGTGATACCCGGCTTGATGCAGATCCGCTTGTGGTGCCAGTTCTCGTAGGTCGCCACCTCGTCCGGCGTCGGCGGACGCGTCCCCACCAGGCTCATCTCGCCCAACAGCACGTTCCAGAACTGTGGCAGTTCATCCAGGCTGGTCTTCCGGATGAATCTGCCGACCCTGGTGACTCGCGGGTCGTCCCTCATCTTGAACATGGCCCCCTGTATCTCGTTACGGGCCATGAGCTCCTGCTTGCGCTCCTCCGCGTCCACGAACATGGAGCGGAACTTCCAGCACTTGAAGATCCTGCCGCTTTCGCCCACCCGCTTCTGGCCGAAAAAGAGCGGTCCCCTGGATTCGAGCCTGATCGCAAGGGCGATGAAAGGGAGCAGCACTCCGGTGATGACCAGGCCGACAAGGGCGCCGGCAATGTCCAGGCAGCGCTTCAGGAAGAGTTGCTCGGCGTCGAACGCCTTGCTGTAAAAGGTCAGCATCGGGATGTCGCCGTGGAAGAGCGCGAGCTCCTTGCGGGAGGTGGGCATGTCATAGAGGTCTATCACCATGCGCACCGTGATCCCCATCTCCTGCAGTGCGGCGATATGATCATCCATTGCCGCCAGCTTCTCGGGAGGGACGGAGAATACGACCTCGTCGATGGGCATGCGCTTGCAGATGTCAATCAGGTCGTCCACATGCCCCAGATCGATGCAGCCGGGGATCTGTTCGCCATCGTCTTCACCGCAGAAGTTGACGATGCCCGCAATGATCAATCCCCAGTCGGCATGACGGCGGATGATACCTACGAAGTTCGTTAACCTCTCGCCGGCACCGACGATCAGGATCTGCCTGATATTGTATCCTCTGCGGCGGAAATGACCCAGCAGCAGCTTTATGGATCCCTTGGCGGCGGAGAGCAGCAGCAGGCAGATGATGATGTACGTGATCAGGAGCAGCCGGCTGAAACCCTTGGGATCAACGAGATAGACTGCCGAGGAGATGACGATGCCGCCGACCAGGTGGACCTTGATCAAGGCCCAGAGAAGCTGCGGGAACGACCTGGTGCGCAGCGATGAATACAGGCCGAACTTGGTAATCAAATACAGCCAGACCGGCAGGATGATCAGCAGAATCCAGTCGTAGGTCAGAAAACGGGCGAGCCGGCCGTCGAAATGCTGTATCAGGGCGTGGGCCAGCGGCAGGGCCGCAAGGATGCAGGCGGCATCGACCGCAACCGCGAGCTTGGTAAACAATCGAGCCTGCTGTTTAAGCATCGGAAGGTCCGTTGATCGATCAGGGATGTCGTTACAGGGGGAGATTTATATCATGAAGGGAGGCAAAGATAAAGTCCTATCCAAGATCATATCCCAAACACTCCCCAAACCCGGTAATGTGCTTTTTGGGCAAAACTGTCGAATGAAACAACATCCACCGGAATGGAAGGGTGGCGTTCACGGAAACCAGAGTAGGTAGACAAGGAAAATGTCTCCGGAGTTGATTTGACTTCAAAACCATGCTCCCCCTTTACAACAAAATCGAGCTCGGTCTTATCCTGCGTTCTCCAGAAACAGATGTCGTCGTTTGAAAAACGTGCGCTCAATTGTCGGAAACAGAGGTTTTCCAAAAATGCGCCACGGTCGTTACGGATTCGGAAATCACGAAAATCCCCCACAAGATAATTCCGCATTCCCATGTCGGAAAAATAAAGTTTTGGCATCTTGGTCAGTTCTTTCCTCACATTGGTGTGAAACGGTTTGACCAACGCGGCATGAAACGTTTTTTGCAGCACATACAGATAATTGTCAATCGCCTGCACCGAAACACAGATCGCCTTTGAGAGCTCATTACGGTTCATAAGCGAACCCACCTGTGTCGCCAGCATCTTGATCATGGTGAAGTACGGCTCCGGATGACGGATACGTGACTCCAGAATGTCCTTTTTAATCGTGGAGTTACTGCTCTACCCGGAATTTCTCACGATGTTACGGGACTCTGTCAACCGCCAGGTTTATTTTCCAGTCCCGTCGCCAAAGTTATTTTCCAGTTTAGCGATCAACTGTGGTTCCTGTCAGGTTGTAAGGGACTGTTGAGGCCGTCCTCTTTTCCGGTATGACTCTCCCTTGAGTGGGAGGT
>JACPFJ010000001.1 GCA_016182975.1 Deltaproteobacteria bacterium | reverse complement strand
AATCAGAGCGAAGAAGATAAACGTCTTGATCAGCTAAACTTACTTTAAGAGGAGCCACCTTCGAGGTGGCAACGGTTTACCAACCCGCTTTGAGCGGTTAACGTTTTTCAAGCCCCCGGCTGTGCCGGGGGTATCTGACTAGAAACAGGCTTCACGAAGGAGATGCAGGGCGCAAGGTTGAACTGTTCGTCGCGCCACGGGGGATATTGAAATATTCCCTTGATGGCAGCGAGCCACGTAACGGAATTATTTACGAAAAGGCAGTTGCCATACCCGACGACGAAGTGTTCATGAGAGTCTTTGCTGAGGCAGAGGGCATAGAGGAAAAAATCGACTTCCGGTTTGCTAAGCCAGGCGAAAAGGGGATCCGGATTGACGAGACGAAACCCGCCCAATTGACCACGAGGGGTACAAAGAAACTTGATTCGCGGGAAAAAACCTTCGCGGGTCTGGATGACGCTAGGGAACGTGGTATCACCTTTGGCAGGGTAATTGTCGCCGTGGGGCAAGGGAACAATTCAGTCACCATTGCAATCAATGATACTCGCGTAGCTCCAGGATACATTGAAGCCATTCTGGATGCTGTTCTTCAGCGTTTTGATGCATCTACGCCAATTGCAATGACCTTCGGTGTGGCCGAATTCGCATCAGGTCACGACCTAAAGCAGTTTTCTGAAAAGGCAGGCATAGAAATCCACCAGGATGAAGTGACTCAATGACTGTGAATCAGCCCAAATATGTCGATTTTGGAGCTCTGGAAGGATATGGAGCACATCTGTTCTACGTTGAGGTCCCTGCGGCCAGGAATGCGGACATTCAGATTATTGAGGATTTTGGCATTCTTGGCGGGGATGACAGTATTTCCAGTAAAGAGGTCAGAGCTCGGTTGCCAAGGCATGTGTGGAACGGGATATCCGAAGCGGCGAGAAAAGAATTCAACGAAAGGCTGAAGACGAAAAAACTCCCGGTGAGCAGGTGGAAAACCGGCGAAAATAAGGTTGACCGGTTGTTGGGGAAAGAACTATGTGTCCTTGCTTGGGCGGCTGAAACAGCCAGGCCCGAAAAGTTTTCGGTGATTTGTAGTAAGTGGAAGGCACTCAGGCCGGAAGAGCGGTGGTGGCTTTTTTCTGCTACGGCTGCAGAGGCCGGCCTTGCTGAGGACAACGAACGTGGCTGGCGGAAAGCCTTGACCCTTGCTTTTTCAGACGGCGTTGCTGATGAACCAGTCTCGAAACGTAGACGTCCAGCGAGGGAAGAGGAAATCACACCATCCCTTTTTGAAACCGAGGTTAACGCCAGTGGCAAATAATGTAGTCGCTTTTTCTCTTAAAGACGCGCCAGCACTAATTGAGAAGCTCTTGCCGGTACAAAGGCTTTCTCCGGAAGTTTACAAAGAACGTATGGCTGGAGCCTCACAGACATTAACGTCTCTAGGAGGATTTTGGAAGGGACGTAAACCTCTAATATTAAATAAAGCTTGTATTTTAGGGAGTTTATTGCCAGCAACGGATAATCTGCAAAGAGACCTTGAAGTCTTTGAAAAATTAATGGCAATGGACTCGTGTTCGCTTGCTATCCGTCTGAATATAAAGCCAAATGACATAGTTAGTAAAGTATCCATCAAAGATATATATTGCTATTTTGATACAGTACCGCCCAATTCACTTCCTTCATGTTCACCTTTTGACCCGAAAAACTATCCCACTACAGATGGTAAAATCCCAAAGATTTATTGGCGGGAAGATATTTCAGAAGAAAAAAAAGGCGTCCTTTCTGCACTGGCATTGCCAGATGAGCCTTACAGAGAAATGGTAAGTAGGGCAAAGAGACCAGAAGAATTGGATGACTCTCTATACCTTCACATATGGAATGATATAAATAAACATTTAGGAACAAACGCATTTTCTTTCGAAGAACTTGTTGAACAGTTGGGGATAATGCGTTTTGGACATAGGCCAAGAGTTGGAGATACGTTTGCTGGCTCTGGGCAAATACCATTTGAAGCCGCACGCTTGGGTTGTGATGTTTATGCTTCAGACCTCAATCCTATTGCTTGCATGCTAACTTGGGGGAATTTCAATATTATAGGCGCTTCTTCAACTACCCGTGCGAGATTGTTGGATTCACAGAAAAAAATAACACAATCAGTACAACTTGAATTAGATAGATTAAAAATAGAGTCAGACGGCAATGGATGGGTTTCAAAAGTATATTTGTATTGTGTTGAGGCATTATGCTCTCAATCTGGCTGGATGGTTCCACTTATGCCATCTCTTGTTGTGAGCAAAGGTTATAGAGTAATAGCCCAACTTGTCCCTAATTTTGCCATGAAACGTTATGATATTAAGATTAAATCAGAAGTTTCTGATAACGAGTTGATAGAAGCAGAATTTGGAACTATACGCTCAGACGGTAAAGGGCAAGAGCCTTACTTAATACATTGTGTGGGTGGGAAAGAGTACCGTACAAAAATTTCGACTTTGCGTGGCGATTATGTCGATCAAGGTGGGTATGTGCGTAATGCACTACGACTGTGGGAGCGAGAGGAGATCAAACCACGGCCGAATGACATATATCAAGAGCGTTTGTATGCCATTCAGTGGACTCGGCCAAGCAAAAGTGGCAAGGGTGAGCAGTATGAATTCCGTTCTGTAACTGAAGACGATTTAAAGCGTGAAAAAATTGTTGAAGAATACATAGCAGAAAATTTGCAAGAATGGCAGAGGCAAGGTTGGCTTCCTGACATGAGAATTGAATCAGGAGTGAAAACTGATGAACCAATCCGTACACGTGGATGGACTTATTGGCATCATCTTTTTAATCCAAGACAATTGCTGCTTCATGGCCTAATCAGACAAAATAATGCAGAGGATATGCCCTTTTCCCTCGGACAAATCCTTAATGTAAATTCCCGTTGCAGTCGTTGGAACCCCGCGCCGGGTCCTGGTCGGGCAGGTAAGACTTCATCTGTTTTTGATAATCAAGCAATAAACACTCTCTTTAATTATGGATGCCGTGGGCTTTCAGCTATTTCTCCATTGCTGCAGCCCAAATACAGAAGTTTTCCTTTGTCAAGTGGCATAAAAACAATAGTTCAAGCTCAGCCTGCAGAGCTGTTGAACTGCGAAAATGATATTTACATTACCGACCCTCCGTACGGCGACGCTGTCAAATACGAAGAGATACTTGAGTTCTTCATTGCTTGGCTGAGAAGGAACCCTCCTTCTGAATTTGCCAGCTGGACATGGGATTCTCGCCGGGCGTTGGCTATTAAAGGGGAAGACGAGGATTTCCGTCGTGGGATGGTTGCCGCATACCAGCGGATGACCGAAAAGATGGCCAATAATGGGCTTCAGATAATAATGTTCACACACCAGTCTGGGAATATCTGGGCTGACATGGCAAATATAGTCTGGGCATCTGGGCTTCATGTGACAGCTGCCTGGTATGTGGTCACAGAGACCGATAACGCTCTCCGTGAGGGAAGCTATGTGAAAGGAACAGTACTTCTTGTTCTGAGAAAGAGAGAAGGCTCATATCGAACCAGCCGGTCTGACCTTGCTTGGGAAATCCAGGAAGAGGTTGAGGAACAGGTGCAGACACTTACAGGATTAAACCAGGAAGCGAAGGAGATATACCGTGATGAGAATCTCTTTTCCGATGCCGATCTCCAGATGGCTGGCTACGCTGCTGCCCTTCGGGTCTTGACCCGTTACGCTGTTATTGACGGCCAGGAGATGGCGTCGGAAGCTGTTCGCCCACGTGTGAAGGGGCAAAAAACATTTGTTGATGAGCTAATTGGATTCGCTGTCGGCGTTGCGAATAAAGCTCTTGTTCCAGCCGGAATAAATAAAACTCACTGGCACAAGCTCCAACCGGTTGAACGATTTTATCTGAAAATGATCGAGATGGAAGCAAAGGGATCAAAGTCCCTCGACAATTATCAGAATTTTGCGAAGGCTTTCAATGTTAAGAACTTCAAGTCGCTCATGGCCAGTGAGAAGGCCAATTCAGCACGACTGAAGAGTGCATCTGAGTTCGGCAGGGCTGAAATGGCAGGCGATACAGAGTTGGCGAATACTATACTGCGAAATGTCCTGTATGCGCTCATGGAGCTTGAGAAGCAAATGGACAGGCTTGAGAAGGAAACAGACAGCAATGAAATTTTGGCTCATCTTTCCTACAACCTACCTAACTACTTTAACCAACGGGATACTGTCGTTGAGGTCTCAGATTATCTTGCCAAGCATCTGGAGGTAATTCGCCCTCAAGAAGCCAGTGCCGCCCGCATCCTTTCTACCCTCGTTCGAAACCAAAAATTGGGATAAGGCCATGCTGATCCGCTTTTCGTCACGACGTCAGCGGCTCGACCAGGCATTCTTATCCGAGAAGCTGAAAGGTGCCCGCTCATACCTGCGAATAGCGGGTTACTTCCGCAGCTCGATTTTCGAACTGGTCGGGGAAGAAATCACCGGAATCCCTGATGTCAAAATCGTTTGCAATAGCGACCTCGATTTAGCCGACATCGCGGTTTCCAAGGCCGCCCGGGAAGGTGCAATAAAGGAAAAATGGAACGAGGTTGCGGTTGCTACGGAAGCGTTGCTTCACCAAGAACGATATCGGCGGCTCTATGACCTTTTGGTAAGCGGCAACCTGGAAATCAGGGTCGTTCCCAGGGACCATGTTTTTGTCCATGGCAAGGCCGGTGTAATCGAACTTGCGGATGGCCATAAGACTTCCTTCCTTGGGTCGATAAATGAATCCCGAGCCGCATTTTCCGAGAACTACGAAATCCTCTGGGAGGACTCGTCGGATGAAGGTATCCAGTGGGTAGAGGAAGAGTTTGAGGCCCTTTGGAACGATGCTTATCCTCTCCCTCTCGCCATTATCGAAGAAATCGAACGGGTCGCTAATCGTGTTGAAATCCGATTCGATAAAATTTCCCCCTTAGAACTCCCCGCAGCCGTTCTTGTAGAAGCGCCCATCTATCGCGGCGGCGAGCAACTCCAGCCCTGGCAGCGTGCGTTCGTCGTTATTGCCCTTCAGCATATGGAGAGGTACGGGCGAGTTCGGCTTCTTCTAGCCGATGAAGTTGGGCTCGGCAAAACCCTCTCCATGGCAACGGCAGCGATGATTACGGCTCTCCTTGGCGACGGGCCTGTCCTAATTCTTTGCCCATCCACACTCACATTTCAGTGGCAGGTCGAGTTAAAGGACCGCCTTGGCATCCCCAGTGCCGTTTGGCTTTCAAACAGGAAGATGTGGGTCGATGATAACGGTCACATCATCAAAACCAATGGTGCCGCTGATGTGGTCCGGTGCCCATACCGCATTGCCATTGTGTCGACCGGCCTCATCTTTCAGGACTCCGAAGAGCGCAGTGCTCTTCTCGGGCGTCGTGGGGGCTACGGAACCGTCATTCTTGACGAAGCGCACAAAGCTCGGCGGCGCGGAGGCCTTGGCGATAAAAAGGATGAACCGAATAATCTCTTTGATTTCATGTTACAGATTGGAACAAGGACGAAAAACATCCTACTTGGTACTGCCACGCCCTTTCAGACTGAAGTCTATGAACTATGGGACCTTATTGCCATCCTGAACTCGGGCGTAGAGTTCGTTCTGGGAAGAGAGTACGTCAGCATCTGGGGGAACTGCGCAAAAGCCTTGCCGTTTGTGAAAGGTTTACAGGCGCCTGCCGATGAGCGAGAAGCATGGGACCTCCTGCGCGCTCCATTGCCACCGGCAGAGGAGCATACAGCGATTGCCACCCTGAGAATGAACCTTGAAATAGATGACAAGGTCTTTTTCTCCGAGCGGGCATTCAGCAGTCTGGGTTTCCTTGAGCAGGAGCTCGTAAGGCAGACGATTGATAACGAGTTCTTCCAACATAACAATCCAATCCTGCGTCACACCGTTCTGCGTCGTCGTGACGTTCTTGAAGACATGGGGCTTTTAGAAAAGGTTGGAGTGAGCATCCATCCAGACCCAAATGCCCCTGCTGGTGAATATGAGGGGCAGAATTTTTCCGACCTGGGGCTTATGACCAACCATCCGTTTAACCTGGCATACAAAGCAGCTGAGGAGTTCACTGATTCACTCCGAGAACGCACGGCCGGTGCCGGATTCATGAAGTCGCTACTTCTTCAGCGCATCTGCTCCAGCTTCGCTGCAGGTAAGTCGACCGCGGGAAATATGCTGCGTCGGGAGGTTCTGGAGGATGAGGAAGATATAGAGGCGTTGGAAAAGGCCTTGGACGGGTTGACGGTAACGGAGGCCGAATGCCTCCAGCGGATTGTTTCTGAGCTTTCCCGCCAGGAGGCGAGAGACCCGAAGCTGTCAGCGGTGAAATACTTCCTGACCGAACATCGGGTGGACGGAAAGACCTGGTTGGAACATGGATGCATTATCTTTAGCCAGTATTACGATACGGCCTATTGGGTAGCGTCCGAACTTACTAAGATACTGCAGGACGAAGTTGTTGCCGTTTATGCCGGCGTTGGGAAAAGTGTCCTGTTCCGGAAAGGGCATTCTGCCGCTGTTGAACGGGAGCACATCAAATTAGCTGTAAAGAGACGAGAGATACGGCTGGTGGTGGCTACGGATGCGGCCAGCGAAGGTCTGAATCTCCAAACCTTGGGGACGCTTATCAATGTCGACCTTCCGTGGAATCCATCCCGCCTCGAGCAGCGGCTGGGCCGGATTAAACGGTTCGGTCAGGCACGCCGTTTCGTGGACATGCTTAACCTGGTCTACAGCGAAACCAGGGATGATGAGGTCTACCGGTTGCTGTCACGGCGCTTAAAAGACAAATACGATATCTTCGGCAGTCTTCCGGACACTATTGAAGATGCATGGATTACGGACATTGAGAAACTGGGTGAGATGATGGATCGGTACATGCACCTCAGGCGCGAGGCAATAAACGCTTTCGAATTGCGGTATCAGGGGAGCATTGACCCGGACAAGAACCGGTGGGAGTTGTGTTCAAAGGTGCTCTCGCGGAAGGATGTAGTCGATAAGTTGTCGGAAGCTTGGTAGACAACAATACCTGAGAAAAATTTGCTTTGATACTGAAATTCATGGGTGGAGAGCAAGGAGTGGGTTTACAAGTTTGCAACGGGGAATTCGGGGGGGGGGGGGGACATCATACGGAATTCACCAAATCCCAGCAGGTCATCGTCAATAATATGAACAGGAGTATCAACCATGGCAATGAAAGTTGAAATCAAGGGCAAGAAACTCTGCATCGAAATCGACCTGGAAAAGCCGACGCCGTCGGCATCCGGCAAAACCATGGTAGTTGCCAGTACGCGGGGCAATGCCGTCACTGAGGCCACGGTTGACGGCAAGCCGGTCACTATCGGTCTGAACGCCTATATCAAACCCTGAGTAATGGCGTCCGCCGATGGATAACTTCAGGAGTGGTTCAGAGGTTAGCCAAGGCTCTCACGAGAGGTTCTAAGGAGACGACAAAAAAAGGGGGGGACGTGACCCTGATTTTGCTAAGACGCTTCCAGTCCTTCCGGGAGAACCTGGAACCCTGCCTCTTCCCCAAGATCCTCACCATCCAGCAAATCGGCAACCTGGCCGCTATAAGGTGTACACCATGACCACGACCCGTGAACAACTTCAACGCTGGCTTGACGAACCCGAGGGAACCAACCTTGAGTTCAAGGAAGCCAAGAGCAACTACCACTTCGACAAACTTGTTGAGTATTGCGTGGCCTTGGCCAATGAAGGCGGCGGCAAGATCATACTCGGTGTAACAGACCTGAGGCCCCGCAGGATTGTCGGAACTGCCGCTTTTGCCGAGCCGGGTCGTACCGAAGCAGGACTGTATGATCGTCTTTCCCACCGTGTCCCGATCGAGGAGATGCATACAGACGGAGGTCGTGTGCTGGTAGTGCATGTCCCATCACGCCTGCCTGGTACCGCATGGCAGATTGACGGCCGCTACCTGAAACGTGCCGGGGATGAGTTGACCCCACTGACCGCTGCTGAACTGAAAACCATCTTTGCAGAATCAGGACCGGACTTTTCGGCCGAAATCTGCACTGGGGCCTCAATAGCCGATCTATCGCCGGAAGCGATTGCCCTGTTCCGCGAACGTTGGTCAAAAAAGAGCCGTGATGAACGCAAGACGACGTGGAGTGACATCGAGACTCTGACCAATGCTGAACTTCTGCTGGAAGGGCAGATCACCTATGCCGCCCTGATGCTGTTCGGTACTCGTGCCGCTTTGGGGCGTCATCTGGCCCAGGCGGAACTGGTATTTGAATATCGTTCCTCCGAGGCTTCCGGTCCTGCTGCCGACCGAGAAGAGTACCGGGAAGGATTTTTCCTCTGGCAGGATGCCATCTGGAACAAAATCAATCTGCGCAATGACCGCCAGAGCTATCAGGATGGACTGTTCCGGATGGACATCCCCACATTTGATGAGGTTCCGGTACGCGAAGCCCTGCTAAATGCAGTGGCACACCGCGATTATCGGCTAGGCGGATCGATCTTTGTGCGTCAGTATGCCCACCGGCTGGAGGTGGTCAGTCCGGGTGGACTGCCACCAGGCATTACCGCCGAGAACATCCTGGACCAGCAAAACCCCCGCAACCGTCGCCTGGCCGAGGCACTAGCCCGTTGCGGATTGATAGAGCGGTCCGGCCAGGGGATGAATCTGATCTTTGAGAGTGCCATTCGGCAGGGTAAACCGCTGCCGAGCTTTGCCGGCACCTCTGCCCATGAGGTGCGGCTTATCCTGGAAGGCATAGTCAAGAGCACCGCCTTTGTTCGCTTTATGGAACGCTTGGGTGATGAGACGCTGCGCTCGTTTTCCACCTATGACTTCCTGGCCTTGGATTACCTGCACCGGGAACAGCTGTTGCCGGAACATCTGAAGGCTTGCCTGCCCAGCCTGATTGAGGTAGGGGCCATTGAAAGCATGGGCCGTGGCAAGGGTACGCGCTATCTGCTTTCACGCCGTTTCTATGCTGCGCTGGGAGCAAAAGGGGTATATACCCGCAAAAAGGGTTTGGACCGAGAGACGAACAAGGCTCTTCTTCTCAAACATATTGAAGACAACCATGTTACGGGCTCCCGAATGGAAGAACTGCGTCAAGTATTGCCAACACACTCACGAAGTCAGATACAGGTGCTGCTGCGCGAGTTATCAAAGATAGGCGCTGCTCATAGCAAGGGAACAACGCGGGCAGCACGGTGGTATCCCGGGCCAGACCTGCCGGATTGCAACTAATCATTAAACAGGTTGCAATGACATTTCATTGTTTTTGACGCGCATTTATTTTTGTATATAGAAATCAGTTGGTTAATTTGATCTGCCGATTGCAACCTCATTGAACCAAGTTGCAATGCAAAGAACAATCGCCAACCAAGGATGACTTGCCAAATCGGGGGAAATTCGGGGGACATAATACGGAATTCACCAAACTTAAACAGGTCATCGTCAATTATATGAACGGGAGTGTCAACCATGGCAATGAAAGTTGAAATCAAGGGCAACAAACTCTGCATTGAAATCGACCTGGAAAAACCGACGCCGTCGGCATCCGGTAAAACCATGGTAGTTGCCAGTACGCGGGGCAATGCCGTCACTGAGGCCACGGTTGACGGCAAGCCGGTCACTATCGGCCTGAACGCCTATATCAAACCCTGAGTAATGGCGACCGCTGATGGATAACTTCAGGAGTGGTTTAGAGGTCAGCCAAGGCTCTCACGAGAGGTTCTAAGGAGACCATATACAAACGCCGACAACGGGGTCAGCCTCGACACGGGACAATTCTCCGGTAATTTCGATTATAAAAACCCGTTACTCCATGGATCAGGACGGCATGATTAAACTTCCGACACGATCCAGCCTGCAACGGCAACCCCCGAGTTGATCAATAGGGTGTATCAGCCGGCGCGCTCGCGATATTCGCCCGGCGTCCCCAAAGGCGGCTTTGACAATCGCGGCGATTTCAGTCATAGTTCCCCAGTCAATTTCCAGCATGCAGCCCCGGAGAAGCGATGCAGCCCCGCGCCATTACCCCCGAACGAAGCGACGACGATTTCCAGTTTGACGCCACCCTGCGCCCCAGGGCCCTGGCGGATTATATCGGCCAGGAGAAGATCAAGGGGAACCTGCGCCTGTTCATCGACGCCGCCCGGGGGAGGGGGGAGGCCCTGGACCATGTCCTGCTCTACGGCCCGCCCGGCCTGGGCAAGACCACGCTGGCCAACATCGTGGCCTGCGAGATGGGGGTCAACATCAAGTCCACCTCCGGGCCGGTCATCGAGCGCCCCGGCGACCTGGCCGCCATCCTGACCAACCTGGAGCCGCACGACGTCCTCTTTATCGACGAGATCCACCGTCTCTCCCACGTGGTGGAGGAGATCCTCTACCCCGCCATGGAGGACTTCCAGCTCGACATCATCATCGGCCAGGGGCCGAGCGCCCGCAGCATCAAGCTGGACCTCCCCCGCTTCACCCTAGTCGGCGCCACGACCCGCGCCGGGCTGCTCTCCTCGCCGCTTCGCGACCGCTTCGGGGTCATCTCGCGCCTGGAGTTCTACACTGATCAGGAACTGGCCACCATCATCACCCGCTCTTCGCGCATCCTGGGGATGGAGATCGAAGCGGAGGGGGCCGATGAACTCTCGCGCCGCAGCCGCGGCACGCCGCGCATCGCCAACCGCATGCTCAGGCGCGTGCGCGATTTCGCCCAGGTCAGGGCCGACGGCGTCATCACCCGTGACGTGGTGCGGGCCACCCTGGAGCTCCTGGAGATCGATCACATGGGCTTCGACCAGATGGATCGCATGATCCTCCTGACCATCATCGACAAGTTCGGCGGCGGACCGGTGGGGCTGGACACCATCGCGGCGGCCATCAGCGAGGAGAGCGACACCATCGAGGACGTCTACGAGCCGTTCCTGATACAGAACGGTTTCCTCAACCGCACCCCCCGCGGCCGGGTGGCCACCCGCGCCGCCTATCTGCACTTCGGCCGCATCGCGCCCGAGCCCCCCCAGGGAAAGTTGTTCTGACGATGCAGCAGTTCTTCGAGTTCCCCGTCACCCCTGCCTTCAGCTTCGAGAGCTTTGTCGTCTGCGACGGCAACGCGGCGGCCCTGCAGTTTGCCCGGCGCATCGCCGATCCGGCCGATCCGGAGAACCTGCTCTATCTCCACGGCCCTTCAGGCTCCGGCAAGACCCACCTGCTCAAGGCCGTAGTTCAGACACTGAACGTGGCCGGTTCCTGTCCCGTCCCGTACCTGTCCTGCGGCGAGGCATTCACGCCGGAAGGGCTCTCCTCCCGCTTCGCCGGGAGCGCGGCGCTGATCGTGGACGACCTGCAGCTGCTCCCCGATGATGCGGCCCTGCGGGCCGCCCTGTGGCAGTTGTTCAACGATTTTCACGGCAGCGGCCGCAAGGTCGCCCTGGCCGGCCTGTACCCCCCCCGCGAGCTTCCCGGTCTGGACGACCATCTGGTCTCGCGCCTTTTGTGGGGGCTGGTGGCCCGCGTGGACGCCTCCGACGACCGCTCCCGCCGCATGATCCTGATGAAGATTGCCGATGATCGCCAGGTACGCGTGCCGGACGAGGTGATGGAATACATCCTTGTCACGGCCAGCCGCGAGGTGGGCGAGTTGATCGCCGTTTTCGAGGCGCTCTATCGTCTCTCCATGGCCGAGAAACGCAGGATCACTCTGCCGCTGGCCAGGGAGTGCCGTGAACTCCTGGCGGCGGGAGGCAGGGCCCGATGAGCCCCTTCGGCAATCGCCTGAAAACCCCGGAGGAGATCGAGCTCGACCGCAAGCGGGGTGAACTGGCGCGTCTCCAGGAGCGGCTGGCGGAGCGGGAGCACTCCCTTTCTGCCCTCAAGACCGAGATCCGCATGTTCGAGCAGGTGTACGAGGAGGTCCTGGGGGCGCGCATCAGCGAGCTGGAGGACCTCGAATGGCAGTTGAACGGCCTCTTGGGGGTGGAGCCCGTCACAACAGAGCACGACTCCTCACCCTGCGATGAGGCCTTTGCCCATTTCCATTATCGCACCGACCTCCTGGATGATGATGCCGAGCAGGCGCAGGATGTGCCGCGCAAGAGCCTGAAGAACCTCTACCGCGAGGTCGCCAAGGCCATCCATCCCGACCTGGCATCGGACGAGGAGGAACGCCGGCGGCGCCAGGAGCTGATGGCGGCTGCCAACCATGCCTACGAGGTGGGTGACCGCACCGTGCTGGAGGAGATCCTCTGCGACCGGGATCAGGGGCCGGACGTTGCTGACGGTCTGGATGTGGCCATGAATCTGGTGCGGGTGATCCGCCAGATCGCCGGTGTGCAGCAGAACATCCACGCCGTTGCCCGTCAGATCGCGGAATTGAGGGGGACCGAGATCTACTGTTTCAAGCTGCGGGTGGAGGATGCCATGAGCGAAGGCATCGATCTGCTGGCGGAGATGGCGGCCGCGGTTGACCTGAACATCGCCAAGACCAGGAAGCGCCTGTCCGTGCTGCGGGGCGACGGCGATGCGGCCGACGACCCGAACGCCTCTCCCTTGGAGACACGCATCATCCGTTTTCCGGCGGATCGTTCCTGCGGAACGCTCTTTGAACGCGGCAGGGGGTCGGTCGATTATCGCGACTGGCAGCGGCTGGGGAGCGCCCGCGGGCCGCGGGAGGTGTTTCTGGACAAGGCGGTGCGCCTGGACGTGAAGGGAACGACCGAGTCCGAGATGCGCTTTCTGGATGCGCTCCAGCCGGATGACCTCCAGGCG
The DNA here is from genome assembly GCA_016182975.1 of Deltaproteobacteria bacterium. Classification (GTDB taxonomy): domain Bacteria; phylum Desulfobacterota; class Desulfuromonadia; order Geobacterales; family Pseudopelobacteraceae; genus JACPFJ01. The sequence goes on along the minus strand of JACPFJ010000001.1, from coordinate 60,128 downwards.
CTCTTTCTCTACGACATCGACGACAGCGCCTTGGTGCACCTGGCGCATTTCAGCGGCCTGCAGGAGCTCTGCCTCTCCAACACCACGGTCAGCGACGAGGGATTACGGCAGTTGTGGGGGTTGCACGGACTCAGAAGGCTCTACATCTACCACACCGCCATCAGCGATGCGGGGCTTTTCAGCCTGACGAGGCTCACGGGGCTGAAGTGGCTGACCTGCAGCGGGACGGGGATAACCGAGGAGGGGCTGAACCGCTTCCGCCAGGCGCTGCCGGGGTGCAAGGCGGTCAGCTTCAAGTGGCGCTTCGGGAAGTGAGGCCGTTTTTTACCATGGAGTGATGCCATTCACTCCAGCCCCAGCCTCACCCGCGCCTCTGCCAGTATCCGCCTGATCTCCGCGCCGCTGGGACAGGCCAGCACGGCACTGGCCAGCCTGCGGCACTCCTCCATGGAGTGGGAGCGGATGGCCTGCTTTACCACCGGGATGCCGGGGGCCGGCAGGCTGAACTCCCGGATTCCCATCCCCATCAACAGCAGGGCGTTGAGAGGATCGGCGGCCATCTCACCGCAGACCGAGGCTTTCTTGCCCGTCTTTGCCGCCGCATCGGCCACGCGCTTGATGGCGTGGAGCACCGCCGGGTGGTGCGGATCGTAGTACTGTCTGACCCGCGGGTTGTTGCGGTCGGCGGCCAGGGTGTACTGGATCAGGTCGTTGGTGCCGATACTGACGTAGTCCACCTCGGCCATGAGGAAGTCGACGATCTGCACCGCTGCCGGGACCTCGATCATGATTCCCAGGGGGATATCGCCGCGCATGTCATGCCCCCCCAGCTCCAGTTCCTCCCTGACCGAGACGAGTATCTCCCTGATCTGACGGATCTCATCCACGCACGATATCAGCGGGAACATGATGGTCGGGTGGCCTGCCGGCGATGCCAGCAGGATGCCGGCCAACTGCTCGCGGAAGATGTCCTGGCGCTCTAGCGAAAACCGGATGGAACGCCATCCCAGAAAGGGATTGTCCTCGCGGGGGTAGGTAAAATAGGGGAGCCCCTTGTCGCCGCCGATGTCGAGGGTGCGGATATTGACCTGCTGGCCGGGGAAACCCTCCAGTATCCTGGCGTAGAGAGTTGCCTGTTCGCTGCGGTTGGGAAAGGTCGAACGCGCCATGTAGGGAAATTCGGTGCGGTAGAGTCCGACCCCCTCGGCGCCATGGGCATTTGCCACGCGCACGTCGGAGAGCAGACCGATGTTGGCGTTCAGCACGATCTTGGTCCCGTCGCCGGTCACAGCCGGCAGGTCGCGCAGCCCCTTCATCTCCTTCAGGCGACCGGCATGGTCCCTCTCCAGCCGCTCGTATTCCTTCTTCACCGCGTCGTCGGGGTTGAGATACACATGCCCGGAGGTGCCGTCCAGGATTATCTCGTCCTTGACGTTGGCGGCGCCCATCACCCCGGCGGCGCCCAGCACCGCCGGGATGCCGAGGGACTTGGCCATGATGGCGGCATGGGAGTAGACGTTCCCCTTCTCGGTCACCAGCCCGAGGATCTTGTCGTGCTCCAGCATGGCCAGGTCGGAGGGGAAGATCTCCTCCGCCACGATGACCCGCTGTTCCTTGAGCCTGACCGCGCCCTTGCCGTTTCCCTCCAGGCAATCGATGATGCGGCGGCCGATATCCTCCATGTCGGCCGAACGCTCCCTCAGGTAGGGGTCTTCCATTGCCGAGAAGGCCTGGACGTAGTGCTGGACCACCTCGTGCACGGCGCGTGTGGCGCCCATGCCTTCCTCGATCATGTCGCCGACCTTGGTGACAAAGCCGCGATCCTCCAGGATCATCAGGTGGGTATGAAAAATGGCGGCATCGTCCTCGGAGAGGGTCTCGCTGACCCGTTTCTCCATGTAGATGGTCTGGATCTTGGCCTTTTCCAGGGCAAGGGTGAACTTGCGGTGCTCCTCGGGCCTGGCGCCGACCTTGGCCACCTTGATGACCTTGTCGCTGAAGCGGTCGAGGATGTAGATCCTTCCCCGGCAGAAACCGGCAGAGGCGGCCGTTCCAGTCAATGCCAGCGCTTGTGGCCCCTGTTTGGCTGTCTTGCTCTTCCTTGAGACGCGGCTGGGGGAGTCATTCTTCAGCTTGGTCAGTTCCTGCTCGAACCAGGCGCGCTCCTGCTCCTTGTGCTGGATCGAGTCCAGCAGGCGCGCGTTCTGGACGATGCTGCCGATCTGGAAGGTGATGGTGCGCAGGGCGCTGATCTCGTCCTCGCTGAAGCGGCGCGCCTCGCGGGTCTGGATGACGATCACGCCGATGGGGGCCTTGCGTTCGAACAGCGGCAGGCCGTGGAAAGAGAGGAATTTCTCCTCCCTGGTCTCCTTGAAGTACTTGTAGCGGGGGTGGGCCGGGGCGTTGTCGGTCATGACCATGCCGCGGCCCTCCACCACCAGGCCGCAGAGCCCTTCGTGGGTCTTCATCGAGATGCGGTTCACCGAGGCCTTCGAGAGACCCTTGGTGGCCTTGAGCATCAAGGTCTCGCCATCCCTCTCCAGCAGGTAGATGGAGCAGACGTCGCTTCCCATGCGCCTGGCCACGATGCCGACGATGTTGTCCAGGGTCTCCTGGAGATCGTGGGAGTGCAGGATGATGGCGCTGATGTCCTCCAGCGTGCGCAGGCCGATGGATGGTTGACTCTCTTTCATTGCTATGCCCCGTTGCATGAATTCGATATGTATAATACATGTTTTATTAAAAGTAAAAAACATTCACGTTTTTATATGTTGTGGCAATAAGGATGCGTGTCTGCTATCTTTCAACTCAACGTTACGTGACAAATGGGCGGGAGGAAATTGCCATGACCGACAAGCTGCTGGATGAGACGCTGCGCAAGGGTATCGACCTGCTCGATTCGGGGGACGCTCAGGGAGCGGTCAAGGTCCTGGAAGGGTACTGCGGGGCGCACCTCGAAGACCCGGACGGCTGGTTCTGCCTGGGGGATGCCCTGGCGGAGGACGGACGCATAGAAGAGGCGATCGTCCGCTACCGCGAAGGGCTGAAGCTGGCCCCCGATGACGCGGATGCCCTGACAACCCTGGGTGACCTGCTGTTCGAGGCGGGCAGGCACAAGGATGCCATTGCCGGCTACAAGCGGGTACTGGAGCTCGACCCGAGGGACGCCGACGCCCTGGTCAGCATCGGCCTGGTCTACTCCAGCCTGGAGCGGAGCGACGACGCCATCCGCGCCTTCCGTGAGGCGCTCGGGATCGAGCCGGAGAACGTCTTTGCCTGGAACGCCCTGGGCGATGCCCTCTACGGCCTGGGAGACGTGGAGGGGGCGGTGGATGCCTATCGCAAGGGGGTGGAGATCGACCCGGAGGACCCGGCCGCACACTTCAACCTGGGCGAGCTCTACTACGACATGGAGGAGCTGGAAGAGGCGGAGGAGGAGTGCTGTGAGGCGGTCCGCCTCGATCCGGCCTTCAGCATGGCCTATCTGACCCTGGGCGGCATCTGCATGGACCAGGAGCGGACACGGGACGCGGTGCGCTATTTCGAGCAGTACCTGAAATCCGAAAAGTCATCCCAGGCGGCCGACATGATCGCCGAGGTCAGGGCCGTAGTCGAGGGGTTGAAAGAGGAGTTGAAGGGATAGGGTGATAAAAAACCTCCGAGGTTTCAAAAACCTCGGAGGTTTTTTTGCGTCTTAAAATCCTTTAGAACCGCAGACGCCAAAACATGCCGATGATTGCCCCCGCAACCACTAGGATCGGCATGGGGAGCCGATATCGCCACAACAGGAAAAAAGAGATCAACGCCTCTGCCAGTGCAAATCCGTCGAGAGATCCGTCCGACTTGATGACAACACGATTGCCGAAAAAGAGCGCAAGGTTCAGGATAACGCCGACCACCGCGGCGGTGATGCATGTAAGTGCTGCCTGGATGCGGCGGTTTTCCGCCAGGGCCTCGATGTAGGGTGACCCTGCGAAGATGAAGAAGAAACAGGGGAGAAAGGTCACATAGGTGGTGGCAAGGGCGCCGAGCGTTGCGTAGAGGAGCGGGTCGAAGCCGCCGTGGAGCTTCCAGGCGCCCAGGAATCCCACGTACTGGGTGACCATGATCAGGGGACCGGGGGTCGACTCGGCGAGGCCGAGGCCGAGCACCATCTGCTCTGCGCTGAGCCAGCCGAAGTGGTGCACCGCCATGTCGGCGACGTAACTGAGGACCGCGTAGGCGCCGCCGAAGGTCACGAAGGCGGCCTTGGTGAAAAAGATGGCCTCCCGGACAAGGACGTCCGATCCACCGCGCCAGAGCCAGAGACACCCCACGGGGAGCGCCCAGAGGACGAAGAAAACGGCAAAGAGCTTGAATGCGCGGCTGAGGGGGGGATATCCCGTCATGGGAGGGGCGCTCCCCGGTTCGTGCGCGTCTTGACCGGCTCCCCGGCCTGCCGGTTGGAACTGCTGTGGCCAGCGGTGATGCAGGAGAAGCCCCCCCAGGGCGGCGGTCAGGATGACGAGGGGGAACGGCACGGCGAGAAAACGGAGAAGGATGAAGGCGGCGGCGGCGAAGAGCGGCAGCACCGGGTGACGCAGCGCCCGCCTGCCGATGCGGAGAACCGCCTCCGCGACGATGGCGACGACCACCGGCTGGATGCCGTAGAACAGGCCGGCCACGGCGGGTACGCCGGCGTGGGTGACGGCCAGCCAGCTCAGGGCCAGGAGCACGAACACGGAGGGGATGACGAAGAAGGCGCCGGCGACAATTCCGCCTAAAGTCCCGTGCAGTCGCCAGCCGACATAAATGGCCAACTGCTGCGCCTCCGGTCCGGGGAGCATCATGCAGAAGTTGAGCGCCCGGAGGAACAGCTCTTCGGTCACCCAGCGCTTCCGCTCCACCAGTTCCCGGTGCATGATGGCGATCTGCCCGGCAGGGCCGCCGAAGTTGATGAAACCGAGCTTCAACCAGAAGAGGAGGGCTTCGATGAAGGAAACGGGCGTGCTCAGGCTTCACCTCGTGAAATGAGTTCCTAGCGCAAAAATACAACGCCTGCCGTTAAGCAGGCGCTGATTCATCAATTGTCGAGATACATTTTACTTAAATTTCAGAAAATGGACGTCGGGATCGTAGGCATGCCGGACCTGGGCGTTGTCGAACACCGCTATGCCGAAGGGGTAGGACTTCTTCATGTCGTTGAACTGGACGTCGAACTCGCTGCCGGTCACGAGCTTGCGGGCAAACTCGATGGTCCACATCCCCTTCTCCCATTTCATGCTGATCGCCACATCACCCCTGTCGCCTGTAAAGGGGGCGACCAGTATCCCCGGAACCTCGTCGCCGGCCTTGTACTTACTGTCATCGAACGGCTCTTTCTCCGCATCTACGATCCAGTAGGGCGGCGCCGGTTTGTTCCCCTTGAGGGCGAACTTGGGCATCTTCTTGTCTTCCGTCTGGTTGTCCTCGTATCCGCCGCTGGTCTTGGGATCGTTTTTACGGCCGGCACCGGGTGTCTTTTCCTTGTCGTAACGGGTGTCGTCAACATAACCGTCGTCAACCTGGCCGAGGGAGCCGGTGCGAACGCTCTTCAGGTGCCACAGGTCGATCCGCTCGCCAGCTTTCTCCAGGTACTTGTTGCCGTACGGTTTTCCTTCGCCGGTGTGGCAGGCGTAAGCGCACCCCTGTTTCTCGAAGTCCGGCGAGCTGATGTTCCATGCCCAGCCGAACTTGTCCTCGTAGTAGAGGTTGTTGTCCCCTCCCTTGTCGTTCGGGTCCTTCGGTTTCTTCCAGGCGCCGTCGGCCTGCTTCTGCCAGGGAGAACGCCTGAAGCTCTGCGTCGCGTCCTTGTACTGGGCAAGGAAATAGACCATGTCCTTGGTGTAGACCGCCTTAAGGGTAACATCGGTCTCCCCTCCCGGCAGGTTGGCCCCGTCGATGACCTTGATGGTCAGGGGCTTGGACTTTTTCCAGATGTTGTCCACCTTGCCGTCCAGTGTTGGAGCGGTTTTGACCTTGACGGCCTCCAGGGTGTTTTTCTCTTTGGCATAAGCCGTTCCGGCCGCAAGGGCGAGGAGTGCCCCAACGAGGGTGAGGTGGTACATGCGTCTCTTTGTGTTTTTCATAGTTCCTCCTTCTGTTGAGTTGGGTGCTGCAAGTTTAAACCAATTGATTCATTTTTCAAGTCCGTGCAAGAATTTGCCCCGCACTCGCTCAGGCTTTGCTCACCCTGACGTTAAAAGTAAATACCGGGACCGCCAGGATCAGAAGCGCCGACATCATCCAGAACGAGTAAAGGTAGTCGAGCCTTACTATAAGAACACCGGCCAGTATTGGCCCCGAGGCGTGGCCGATGTCGAAAATCGTGCCGAAGGTCCCCATGGCCGTACCGAAGTGCTTCTCCTTGCAGATGTCCGCCACCAGGGCCGCCGAGGACGATGTTACGAACGCCTCGCCGAAGCCGAAGACGATGGCGGCGAGCAGCAGGAGGGAAAAGCTGTGAAGGAGCGGGATCGCCCCGAATGACGCGGCGCAGAGGAGCATGCCGGCCGTGATGAGCGGCTTCCGCCCGTAGCGGTCGGAGATCCTCCCCATGACCGGTTTTGACAGGATCGTGGCCAGCACCTGCACCCCCCAGAGGAGCCCCGCCTGGAACACGTTGAGGCCGGCGATCTGCACGGCATATACCGGCAGGAAAGCCTCCAGCGCCCCCACCGTCAGGTTCTGCAGCCCCTCCATGTTGGCGGTGATCATTACCCGTTTGTCACTCCCCACCTCCCTGATCCCCGAAAGAAGTCGCCGGTATGACTCCCTCAGGGACCTCCCGTGCTCGACCTTCTCTTCCCCCTTCAGCAGCTTCAGGGCGATGAGGAGGGAGATGATGCCTGTGACGCCGCTTACGACGTACACCGCCTGAAACGCCGCCAGAGACGGGCCTCCCGGCGCGCCGTGGAGGATGAGGCCGCTGATGGGCGCCCCCAGGAGGTTGCCGATGATGGTGACGGAGGAGAACCAGGAGAGCATCTCACCCTTCTTGTTACGCGCGACGTCCATCACCACGGCCATGGAGACGGGGCCGTAGATGGCGGTAGCAAAGCCGTGGATAAAACGGACGACGACGAGCATGTAGTAATCCCGGATCAGGAGATAGAGAAAGGGGGCGAATGCGAAGACGACGAGCCCGAGCAGCATGGTCCTTTTCCGGCCGATGATGTCGGATAGCGCCCCGGCGGGGAGCTTGAAGAAAATCCCCGTCACCGTGGAGATGCCGACGGCGAGGCCGATCGCCTCCGGTCCCGCCCCGAGAAAGAGGGCGAAAAGCGGCAGCACCGGGCTTCTGGCCAAGGCGTAGGAGAACCGGGCGAAGAACCCCACCGAGCAGAGGGTGGCAAAGTTCATGTCATGCCTCCGTAATAAATCACGGGGCGTTTGCATGGATAATCACTAATCCGGGTGGTTGCATGTTTCATTGCCGGAACAATACCCTTATCTGGTTTCGACCATGAAATTATCGAAGAAGACATAGGAGTCGGCCTTCGACCAGAGGCCCACCTTGCCGCCTATATCCTCCTTCCAGGCATAATCGACGTATTTCTTGCCGTTCAGGTACCCCTCGATTTTTCTGCCGTTTACCGCCACCTTCAGGGTATGCCAGGTATTGGAAGGGGTCGGCACGTTGCGTATCCACTGCACCGAGGAGCGCCTCCCCCGCTCCATTTTGAACAGGACCAGGTTGTTCTCCAGGGCGTTGGCCCTCACCACCAGGTAGTCGCCGTTCGGCTTGATGTTGAAGGCGATCCCGGCTGCCTGGTCGATTCTCCCGCTCTCTCCCTTGAAGGAGACGGTTGCGGTCCCGTTCCGGAAATCGGGGACATCCTTGAGGATGGTCAGGGGAAAATACTTGTACGCTTCCAGGTTGTCGAGAAATTCGGCGTACCGCTCGCCGTAGAGGCCTTTGGCCTTGTCCGCCACGCCCGCCGCCGCGATACCTTTCTCCCACTTCCTGCCATCCACGGCGTAGACCAGGTTGGCGCCGTCCCGGTCGATATGCCAGTTCCCCGTGAACGAGCTGAACGACCGGGAATCGGCCCCGTACGTTTCCTTCTCGAAGTCGTACTTCAGCGCCCCGGCCGCAAACACGGCGGCAGCTGACATCAGGGTAATAATCGAAACAAACAGACAGCGTTTCTTCATGTGCTTCGCTCCTTTTTTCTTGATCGAAAGTGCATGGCCGTGAATCCCGGAAGCGCCAGCGCGGGGATCACGGCCAGGTAAAGCCAGATGACCACGCTTTGGCTGCGGGAGGTGGTGACGAGTGGGTAGCCGGGATAGGAAGGAAGCTCGCCCCCCCTTGCCGGCTCTACTCCGGCGAGCCGGAAGATGATGGTGAATATCTCCTCGTCGCCGGTGGAAAAGGTAGCATCCTCCCTGCCCTTTACGCGGTACACGAACCTGCCGTAGTTCTCCTTCAGGGCCGCTCCCCCGATCATGGTCACCTTCGCGTCCGGTTTCACCAGCAGGAGTTTCTCCAGGAACGACTTCTGGTAGTCCCTGAACCGGGAATCGGTCTTTTCCAGGTAGACGTCTATCGCCGGCGCCGGCGCCTTTTTCAGGGCCTCCGCGATGGACGGCGGGAAGGAGTTCCTCCCGCTCTCGGAGAGGTCGGCGTTGAGGTGGAGGTGGGAGGAGAAATAGAGGGCCGTCAGAATGATAAGGGCCGTCGCCGCCAGACGCCGCCACTTGCGCCGGATGTCGAACCTGAGGAGCCAGTAGCCGCAGGCAGCGAAGCCCAGGGAGAGAAGAAGGAAGTAGGCGCTCGCCCGGGCCGACAGGATGCCGTTCTCAAACAGTTTTGCCATCCGCGTCACGGTCCAGTCGGAGACGGCGGTCACCAGCGGCGAGATGTTCATGTCCCGGCCGAAGTCGATGAACCACGACGCCATGATGACGATGACCGCGACTATGGAGGCCCGCGCCGTGTCGTCGAAGAGGGAGGCGGCAAAAAGCGAGACCGAGGCGATGAAGAGGCCGTAGAGAAAATATCCGGCGGCGAGCAGGGCGAGCTCGCCATACGGCACATGGCCGCCCCAGGCGCTCCAGAGCGCCACGGCCGGCAGCGTCAGCGCCAGGGCGAACATGACGAAGAGGAGGGCGGCGCAGAACTTGGCGGTTACGATCTCCAGCCAGGAAAACGGTATCTGGAGGAGGACGGCGAGGGTGTTGTTACGCCGCTCCTGGGTAATCTGGGGGATAAGGAGGAAGGGGAGAAACAGGGAAAAGACGATGAAAAGTCCCCCGAAAGTCGGGGCGAAGACCCCCGGAACCGGCTCGAAACCGGCGGCGTAAAGCGGGTTGTCGAGGGCGGCCACGCTGGCGTTGCCGTATAGGGCCACCGCCGAGTAGAAGCTGTAGCCGATCACCCCGCTCAGGATGAGCACGAGGACAAGGGCCGCCCGGGAGAGGAACAGGTCCCTGATTTCTTTTGTCAGCAACAGATACCGGCGTCTCACAGCAGCGCCTCCATGAAGACCTGCTCCAGCGAAGGCTCCTCCAGCCCGAACCGCTCGGCGAGCGAGGCCATGTCGCCCTCGGCTACCAGGCTCCCTTCCTTCAGCAGGACGTAGCGGGTGCAGATCTTCTCCGCGTCGTGGAGCTGGTGGATGGAGATGATGAAGGTCCGCTCCTTCCGGTTCTCGGCACGGATCATATCAAGGATATCCTGAAGCTGGATCGGGTCGAACCCGTCAAACGGCTCGTCGAGTATGACGATCCTCTTGTCGTTGCAGAGGGAAAAATAGAGCTTGAGCCGCTGACGGTACCCCTTGGAGAGGTGCCCGATCTTCTTATTCCGGACACTCATGAGATTGAGCAGCTCCAGAAGCCCTACGTCGGCCCGCCCCACGGTCCCATGGAGAAAGCCGAGGAACTCGCTTACGCGGTAATCGGGGTAGATCTCCAGTTGCTCCGGCATGTACGAGACGAGCCGCTTTATGTCGTCAAAGGCGGAAAGGGGCGTTCCCCTGAAGAGCATCTCGCCGCTGTCGGGGTGTTCGAACCCCGCGATTATCTTCAGCAGGGTCGACTTTCCCGCCCCGTTCGGCCCGATGATGCCGGTTATGGAGTTCTCCGGGACCGCGAAGCTCACGTCAGTGAGGGAACGGGTGCCGGTATAGGTTTTTGAAATTTCTCTTAAATTCAGCATTACCTTTTCCTGAGGTTACTCATCGCTCCGGGCAACCCGCATGAGGTTGCCCGGAGCGGTGACATGGTTACTTTTTCGCCACTATTTTCAGCGCCTTGTCCAGAAGCGACATGGCCTTCTGCGGGTTGTGAGCGCCGAGGCTCCGGTCATCCCGGACGGCCGCCAGCAGCTTCCGTGCTTCGGCAACTTTTTTCCCCCTTTTTCCGAATTGCGCAATGGCGCTTTCCACTTCGGCGATCTTTTTCTTGACTTCCGCCTGCTGCTGCGCCATGGCGGAGCCTTTGGCGGCCCTGTCCGCTCCCGTGTGGCAGGCGTCGCAGCTCGATCTCATTTTCAGCTCGTCCGCCTTCTGAGGCATGACTACCGCGAATGTGTGGGAGCTCGCGTCCCAGTGGTTCTTGTTCTTCTGTGTCGCGTCGGACCTGTTGGCGATCCTGGCCATGTGGCAGTCGACACAACCGATGCCGGCTTTCTCCTTGGCACTTCCTTTGTATAGCTCCGCGCTCACCTTGTGGCACTGGATGCAAAGAGCGTTCTTTTCCGTCCTGACCTGGGCGTTACCTTTTTGGGTGGAATGCGTGTCATGGCAGGTGATGCAGGTGACGCCGGCCTTCGTGTGGCCACCGAACTGAACGTCATGGTACTGCTGGCGGTTCTTGCTGGCAAATCCGTTGGCCCAGAAGTTTTTCGGGTTGGTCGAATAGGTCCAGAAGTTCACCCGCTGCTCCAGATCGACAGCGCCGGGCGCAAATCCGAGCGGGTAGGAAAGCTCTTTCTCCTGCTTGTTGGTCACCCGTGAATGGCACTGTCCGCACAGTTGGTTCTGCTGGATGGCATTCAACTTGTTCGGGTTAACAATGTCGTTTTTGCTTTTCGTGTTCACATGAACACTTCCCGGGCCGTGGCACACTTCGCAGCCAATGCCCAGTTCAATCTTCCGGCCCACCCACTTGCCGCTTTCCTTGTCCTTGGCAACAGTTAAGCCGGTGGTATGGCAGCCGTCGCAGGTGGCATCGCCGGTCTTGGTTTTGGGCATTTCTTCCGGCTTCTTCGGACGTCCGTCAGGAGTGCCGTCCGCAATCCACCAGAGGGCATTGAAGGGCTTGGTGGTCCACTGCTTGTCCTCGACAACCCAGCGCATGGGCGTGGGATAGTAGGCGCCGCCCACCTGGGCCTCGAAGTGCTGGTTCCAGTTGCCGCCGAAAACGTAGGCGATTTTATAGGTCTGGTTGTTGACCGGATTGTCCTTGTCGATGAGGGTAAAGCTGAAAACGTCGCCATCCCGGTTAAGCTTGATTGTCGGCGATAGTTTCACCTTTGTCTTGTCCGGCCCCTCGATCTCGACATCCTTGTAGGTGATCTCAACGTTGTTGAAGTCGGCCGTGACGATCGCCGGGTTGAAGTCGCGATGCATATTGGCGTGCCACGTCTCCTTCCAAGCCTGATGGTCTTTCTTGTGACAGGCGCCGCACTTTTGTGAGCCGACGTATGTGGCGTCTTTCAACGTCTCTGATGACATCGCCTGTTTTTCGCTGGCCACCGGCAGGGCCTTGGCCCCCTTTGACTGCTGTGCCACGGCTGTTCCCGCCATCATGCCCGCCAGAACCGTAATTCCCGCAACAATGGCACTAATTCGTTTTCCTCCCATGATGCCTCCATTTTCTTGATGTTGGTTATTCTCCGGTGATTTCCAGATGGGATACATTCCCTCTTGTCCGATAGTTCCCTCAAAAGCTGATCCGCGTCCGCAGCCCCATGACTAACACGTTGTCCCTGTCACGATTCCCCTCAGGATTAATCAGATACTGCGCCAGAGGAGTTATGGCGATCTGGTCATTAATTTTTACCTTGTAGGAGAGTTCCGCCAACTTCTCATCCGATGAGGTCCCAACGGACTGTATCTGGCCATACGCGAAGCCGAGCATGTCATCCTTCCTGGCCGGGAAAAGTCCCGCATACTGGAATCCGGTGCTCCAGGCCGACTTCGTCCTGAAGACCTTGTCATCCCGCCGGCCGTAACGGGCGAAAACGGTCAGCTTGCCGGTGAGCTGCTGGTCGATGCTGGTGCCGAAACCGAAGGCGTTTTTCTTGGCCAGCTTCACGCCGCCGGGCAATGCCCCATCCATGCTGGCATAAAACCTGTAGTTGCCCTCCAGGCCGTCGATCTTTGTCGTGTAGTCCGCTTCGGCGATAACGTAAGGGTGATCCAGGATATCGGCGCTGTCGGCGTCACCGCTGCCGTAGCCGACACTGAACGTGAGCGGCTCGGCGAGTTTCGCCTGGACCCTCATCCCAGGACCTTTTCCCGGCTGCCCCAGGACGGCGGAATTGACGAAGGCGGTGGAGAGAAACTGGGTGTGACCGTCGTTGGCCACGTTGTTGGCATCGAAATAGTCCTCCAGACCGATCTTCCCCACGGTCATGATCAGCCGGTCGTTGAACGCAGTGTGCTCAACAAACGCCTTGCGCATGATCACCCTGCTGTCGGTGCTGCCGGCCGCGTCGTTCAAGGTCGAAAAATTGGGGATGTGGGCATCGATGCCGTCGCCGCCGGTGGCGGAAAAATTGACCACCGCAATCGTGTTTTCTCCCACCCTGAAATTGAAGAGCAGATCGCCGCGCCCCACCACGTCGGCATGGTCTCTCGGCTTGTTCCCCCGCGAACCGGTCAGAATGCCGGTGAGCCCGCCGCTAAGAGATATCCTTTTCGTCAGCGCATGCAATCGCGTTCCCAATTCCTCCGTCTGCTGGCGGAAGGTCCGCGCCTGGACCAGGAGCATCTCGCCCTGCAACTCCTCCCTGATCTCACTCAGGGTCGCCAGGTCTTTTTTGTCAATCGCCTCCGGTCCTTCCTTGGCGACCTTTGCCGCCATCTTCTCGGTTATCAACTGCACGGCAACCGCCAGGTCGATCCTGGGGCAGGAAATCTCTCCCCCCTCGAACCCCTTGGGGAAAATGGCCTCTACTTCGTATTTCTTAGCCAGCCTCATGATTTCCTGGCAGGCGGGATGGCGAGAAGTGGCCCGTTCCGGTATCCTGAACTCCGGATGGAGCGCCAGGGCCGGCTGCGCCGTGGTAAGCAACAGAAAAACGAGCAGAAAAGATAATGCACCCCTAACGACAAATTTTTTCACAGTTTGTTCCTCCTGCAGATTTGCGATGCATTCGTCTTTTCGTGATGAAAATCAGCACTTAGACGCATAGAGCATCTCCATTATGCCCATCCCCTTTTCGAGGGCCTCGTTATCGTCCCTGGCCGTCTTTCTTACCCCTTCGAGGATTTCTCTCAAACCATCTGCCGCTGGGTTCCTGTATTTCTCATCGTTCAAATCAAGTTGATGAATAATTTCGGCGATGATGCCGAGCACCTTGTCTTTCAATCGGAACGCCTTGAGCAGCACCTCGAAGGTGGACATATCCCCCACGTGGGTGAACTCTCCCCCCATGACGTCATAGGCGATGGTATCCTTGTCCAGGCTTTCGAGATCGTCTTCGTCAACAAAGCCGAATGCGGCATCCTTGTCGATGAACCTCTTTAGGAGCCACGCGGACGCCATCCTGTCCACAAACGGCCTTTTTCTAGTGACCCACCGCTTCCCCTGATAGTCTGCGATTCGTCTTGGTGCGATCTCAAGCGACCGCCTCTGCTTGCCCGCGCCGGTTAACTCGGTAAATTCGCTGGTTAATCTGTTAAATCTACTTTCATGCTCCTTTCTCGCATCTGAAAGAAAGAAGTCGATTTTGCCGATTTCCTGGAATTCTTTTGCAACCTTATGAAGCTCATCCTCGATCTCATTGTCGCCCATCATACCGGTTCCCTTTTTGATGCCGCCAATCCCCCTTTCCAGTTCATCCAGTTTCTTGTTGATATCCAGGTAATCCTTTGCTCGATGCTGGTTGAACATCTGTATAATTTCGCTGTCTTTCATCGTCTCGATCCTTTCAATCTTAACAAACGAGGCCTCCCCTCCCATGGCCGCAGCGCTGGAAACCAGCCACTGGAATAATTCGTAATGGTCGTCGCTGAAAGGGAGGAGGTATCCGGCCCCTTTAAACTGGACGGCCCCTGCCTTCGTCAGCATCCTCCAGATCTTCATCCTGCTGTTAACGGGTTTGGAAGGCACGCTGTAGAAATAGAGGAGCCAGCCGTGATAATTGTGAGAATCCTTTTGTCGCTTGGGGGTTGTCATATCTGTCAGGGAACCCGATCTTCCGCGATTACGGATGAGATGTGTATCATGCGTTACATAATGTAACACCTGTAACAGATATAATCAACGGAAATGATTTTCATGTTGCCGGACAATCCGGCTGCACAAAGAATAGTCGGCCCGGGCAGCCGAGATCATCGCCGGGATCTATGCTGTCATGAAGGGGGTGAAGGAGGAGATAGAGGGGTAGGGGAAACGCACGAAAAAAGCCGGCTCTTCGCCGGCTTTTTCGTTTGTGCGCCAGGTATGGCGCGTGGCGCGTAAGCGCCATCCAATCAGATATGGTGCCTGATTGGTGACTTGGAGGTCAAAGTCCTCTTCGGACCCTGATGGTGGGAACCGGTAGCCGAACGGCAAGGGTGTCCGTCGCGAGGCGGAATCTGAAGGAAGCCGCAGGCAAAGTCCCGGCCCGACGGACAGGAATCGCATATGAGGCAGTCACATCTGGGCGAGAAGGCAAATGTCTTCAAAGCCCGATAACCATTCAGGAAGATGTGGCTGTAGATGCGGCGGGTATATGGGATGAAGGTCACGCGAATTACCCTGGGAGGTCTGTCAACCTGCCTTGTGCTACCGGCGTCGAGAGGCGTCGGGAAGGGTTGGCAGAAGTCAGCAGAGGCCATACGAGTCGGATTAACCAGTCGACAAAGGGCCGAACATGAAGTAAGCGGACAGGAGCCTTGAATTTCGATGACGACAGGAGCAGCAGAAGGCTGGGCTGAGATGCCCGGCGCCATTCCGGAGGGTAGCGGTCAGAAACCGCGAGAGTATGGGAGCGGTGCGGCAAACGCCACGGGAAGGAAAGCAACTCACTGGCCGGGAGCGGCAACGGGACTGATGGAGAAGATCATCAGTCGCGGCAACATGATGGCGGCATACTCCCGTGTTGTAAGCAACAAGGGTGCGCCCGGTGTCGATGAGATGCCGGTAACAGCCCTGAAGGGCTACTTACAGGAGGAATGGCCGCGCATCAAAGAAGAACTGCTGGCGGGAACGTACCACCCGCAACCGGTGAAGAAAGTAGAAATACCCAAACCGGGAGGCGGCACACGGATGCTGGGAATTCCCACAGTCCTTGACCGCCTCATCCAGCAGGCAGTGCAACAGGTTTTAAACCCGCTGTTCGATCCTGATTTCTCGGAAAGCTCCTACGGGTTTCGACCCAAGAGAAGCGCCCATCAAGCGGTCAAGGCAGCTCAGAAGCATGTGAGCTGTGGTCTCAGATGGGTGGTTGATATTGACCTGGAGAAATTTTTCGACCGAGTCCACCACGACACCCTTATGTCTCTGGTGAAACGCAAGGTCGGAGACCGACTGTTGCTGTCTCTCATAGACAGCTACCTCAAGGCCGGGATACTGGAAGGAGGGGTGACATCGCCACGTGTGGAAGGCACGCCGCAAGGCGGGCCGCTCTCACCGCTTTTGTCAAACATCCTTTTGGACGAACTGGATAAGGAACTGGAAGGAAGGGGCCACAGCTTCTGTCGCTACGCCGATGACTGCAACATCTACGTTGCCACGCGGACAAGCGGGGAGCGGGTTATGGCCTCCATCACCGGCTACCTGTCCGAGCGGCTCAAGCTCACGGTCAACCAAGCCAAGAGCGCGGTTGATCGCCCGTGGAAAAGGGCGTTTCTGAGCTACAGCATGACCTGGCACCGCAAGCCACGGCTTACCGTGGCCACGAAAGCGATTGCCAGACTCAAGGCCAACCTCAAGACGGTCTTCAGACGGGGTAGGGGGAAGAACATCCGAACCACTGTCGAAGAGATGACCCCGAAGTTGAGGGGTTGGATAAATTACTTCCGCTACGCGGAAGTAAAAGGCATCTTCGAGGAATTGGACGGCTGGCTCAGGCGGAAACTGCGACGCATTCTATGGAAGCAGTGGAAGCGCCCCTACACGAGAGCAAAGAACTTGATGCGCCGGGGATTATCGGAAGCCACGGCATGGCGGTCGGCCACAAACGGCCGCGGCCCCTGGTGGAATGCAGGGGCCGCGCACATGAACAAAGCTCTTCCGAAATCCTACTTCGACAAACTGGGGCTGGTGTCATTCATAGACCGGCTCCACCGACTTCAACACACTTCATGAACCGCCGTGTACGGAACCGTACGCACGGTGGTGTGGGAGGACGGCGGGAGTAATCCCGCCTCCTACCCGATTGGTATGGTACCAATCCGCTATTTCCGGACGAAGTCCGGCTTGGCGAAGGAGTACTCGAAGTTCATGTGGTCGGTGTAGGTGCCGTCCAGGATGGCGACCACGTCCTCGGTGAAGACCAGTTCCTCGTCGGTGGGGATGACGAAGACCTTGACCGGCGAGTCGTCGGTGGTGATCAGGGTCTCCCGCTTGCGGGTCATGGCGCCCTTGTTGCGCTCGCGGTCGAGGTTGATGCCGATGTGCTCAAGCCCCTCGATCGCCTTCTCGCGGATCGGCGCACCCATTTCGCCCACCCCGGCGGTGAAGACCACGGCGTCCAGTTTGCCGACGGCGGCCATGAAGGCGCCGATGTACTTCTTCAGCCGGTAGGCCTCGATCTCCAGGGCCAGCTTGCAGCGCCGGTCACCGTTGTTGGCATGTTCGATCACGTCGCGGCGGTCGGTAAAGCGGCCGGTGACGCCGATCACGCCGCTCTTCTTGTTGAGGATGCTGTCGATCTCCTTGGCGGAGAGGTTTTCCTTCTGCATCATGAAGGCCGGAATGGCCGGATCGATGTCGCCGCAACGGGTGCCCATGACCGCCCCCTCCAGCGGGGTCAGTCCCATGGTGGTATCCACGGAGACGCCGTTCTTGATGGCGCTGTGCGACACACCGTTGCCGATGTGCATGGTGATGATGTTGCACTGAGAGGCCGGCTTGCCCAGCAGCACGGCGGCGCGCTTGGAGACGTACAGGTGCGAGGTGCCGTGGAATCCGTAGCGGCGCACCTGGTGTTTCTCGTACCATTCATAGGGGAGCGGGTAGATGTAGGCATGTTCCGGCATGGTCTGGTGGAACGCGGTGTCGAAGATGGCCACGTGAGGGATGGTCGGCATGAGGGTCTGGGCCGCTTCGATCCCCTCGATGTTGGGGGGGTTGTGGAGCGGAGCCAGGTGCTGGACCTCCTTGACGGCATCGAGGACATTCTCGTCGATCCTCACCGAGCAGGTGAACTTCTCGCCGCCATGCACCACCCGGTGGCCGACGGCGGAGATTTCGTCAACGCTGTTGAGGACGCCGTGCACCGGGTCGGTTACGGTCTTGATGAGGAGATCGATGGCGGCCTGGTGATTGGGGCAATCCTGTTCGTGATGGTAGGTTTCGCGGCCGGGGACCTCGTGCATGATGAACGAATCGCCGATGATGACCCGCTCCACCATTCCCTTGGCCACCACCTCCTTCTTTTGCCAGTCGAAGAGCTGGTATTTGACGGAAGAGCTGCCGCAGTTGAGTGCCATTATGATCATTGTTACCTCCCTTTTTTAAACAGAGATTTATTTATAATATCAGTAAAAAACGAATACCCGGACTAAATAACATAGCGAAAATAAAACTGTTTTTGATATATACAATAGGATCGTCCCGAATTCAACACATTTTGTGAAATCCATGGCAGAACGGTTTTCTTGGCTGGACAAGAACCTGTGTATATGATATTAATTATATGTTTTCCAACAGGAAGGCTAATCTTAGAAGGAGGTGAAACCGTGGCCCATACCATTACCGACGATTGCACCAACTGCGCGGCATGTGAGGATTCCTGCCCGGTGAACGCCATCAGTGAGCAGGGGAACAAGCGTGCTATCGACGCCGATACCTGCATCGACTGCGGCGCTTGCGTGGATACCTGTCCCGTGAATGCCATCCATGCCTAATCCGCATTGATGCAACGCAACAAAAAAGGCCCGTGGCGACACGGGCCTTTTTTGTTATTAGCACGATTAGTTGCGATTTGCCGGATATTGCATCTAGCGCCTGAACAGCCACAGAAGGAAAGACAGGATCAGCGAGATGAGGATGCAGGTGCCGAGGGGGAAGTAGAAGCTGAAGTTTTCTTTCTTGATGTAGATGTCGCCCGGCAGCCTTCCCAGCCAGGGGATGCGCGGGGCAAGCGAGATGACGATGCCGATCGCGGCAATAATCAGCCCCAGGGTGATCAGAGTCCGCCCCAGTCCGCTCATTTACGGAGCTCCCGTGGCATGTAGCGTTCCTTCTCGCTGTAGATGCAGCCGCAGTACTGCTGACGGTAGAGACCCAGCTCCTTGGAGAGCCTGATCCCCTCCTGCCATCCCCGACGAAAGTCCTCGTAATGAAATACGACACCATGCTCCCGGCCCAGTTGCTCCCCCAGCTCCCTGATCTCGTCATGGCGCTGGTACCTGCTGTAGAGCAGCGAGGCGCTGAACGCATCGTAACCCTGCCCGGCCGCCAGGAGCGCCGTTGCCCGCAGGCGCGAGGCGTAGCAGTAGCCGCAGCGCCTCTGCGGCGCGGCGGCCACGTTGGCCAGGAAACCCTCCAGGTCGTAGTCGTCGCGCACGATCAGCGGGAGTGCCTCCAGCTCCGCCATCTCACGAGCCGCCGCTAGACGGCGGGCATACTCCTGGTAGGGATGGATGTTCGGGTTGTAGAAGAAGCCTGTGACTGCGTGGCCGGTATTCCGCAGGGTCCGCAGGGGGTAGAGCGCGCAGGGGCCGCAGCAGATGTGGAGGAGGATCTTCATCGTCAAACTTCTTCCTGAATCTGTGACGCCTTCATGGCTTCTCTCGCTTAGAATGCCTAAGTCTTGGCGCTTCAGGTCAACCCCCCTCAATCCCCCCTTGTCAGGGGGGAAGTTTTAAGCCTCCCCTGATAAGGGGAGGTTTGGAGGGGTTTACACCTCCGGCATGTTATCTGTGGGCGGCGATTGACTCCGGCATTTCGCTCGATCCGCCAATCAGGCATCACGGATTCAGCAGGGTCTTTCTAAAGATTTTCCAGCAGGTGCCCCAGCTTGTCTCGCTTGGTTTCCAGGTATTCGCGGTTGTTTGAGGTGGACTCGGTCTCGATGGCGACCCGTTCGACGATGTCGATGCCGTACCCCTGCAGGCCGATCAGCTTCTTGGGGTTGTTGGTCAAGAGCCGGATCTTGGTGATCCCCAGGGCCAGCAGGATCTGGGCGCCGATGCCGTAATCGCGCAGGTCGGCCTTGAAGCCGAGCTCCAGGTTGGCCTCCACCGTGTCGCGCCCCTGGTCCTGCAGCTCGTAGGCCCGCAGCTTGTTGATCAGCCCGATCCCTCGTCCCTCCTGGCGCATGTAGAGAATGACCCCTTTTCCCTCGCGACCGATCATCTCCATGGCATGGTGCAACTGCTCGCCGCAGTCGCAGCGCCGGCTCCCCAGCACGTCGCCGGTCAGGCACTCGGAGTGCACCCGCACCAGCACCGGCTCATCCCTGGTGAACTCCCCCTTGACCAGCGCAATGTGATCCAGCCTGTCCACATCGTTTTCAAAGGCGATGGCCCGCCACTCTCCGCCGTGGGACGACGGAAGGTGCGCCTCGGCCACGGTGCGCACCAGCCGCTCGTGCCGCAGGCGGTAGGCCACCAGGTCGGCGACGGTGCAGATCTTGATCCCATGCTGCTTGGCGAACTTCTTCAACTCGGGCATACGGGCCATGGAACCGTCGTCGTTCATGATCTCGCAGATGACGCCGGCCGGCTTGAGCCCTGCCAGGCGCGCCAGGTCCACCGACCCCTCGGTCTGGCCGGAGCGGACCAGTACGCCCCCCTTGCGGGCCCGCAGGGGAAAGACGTGGCCGGGGCTGACCAGGTCGGCGGGAGAGGCGTCGTCGGCCACCGCGGTCAGGATGGTGTGGGCCCGGTCGGCGGCCGAGATGCCGGTGGTGACGCCGCGCTTGGCCTCGATGGAGACGGTGAAGGCGGTCTCGAAGGGGGAGGTGTTGTCCCGCACCATCGGCCGCAGCCCCAGCGTATCGCACTTGTCCGGCGTCAGGGTCAGGCAGATCAGCCCGCGGCCGTACCTGGCCATGAAGTTGATCGCCTCCGGAGTGGCCGCTTCGGCCGCCATGGTCAGATCCCCCTCGTTCTCACGGTCCTCGTCGTCCACCAGGATGACCATCCGTCCCTGGCGGATATCCTTTATCGCCTCTTCTATGGTTGCTACGGACATTTTGTGTACCTTTCTTTATTGGGACTGGGGACTAGGGATTGGGGATTGGTTTTATGACGTTACCAGTCCCTGGTCCCGAATCCCCAGTCCCTAGATGAATCCGTTCTCGGCGAGGGTCCTCATGCTCAGGCCTTTGCCGGTTTTCCACGGTTGCGTCAGACGTTCCACGTATTTGCCGATGATGTCGGTCTCGATGTTGACCTCATCCCCTATGTTCAGGCCTGCCAGGGTGGTCCTGGCAAAGGTGTGCGGGATGATGTTGACGGAGAAACCGTTTGCGGTGACCGCGTTCACGGTCAGGCTGATGCCGTCAATCGCCACCGACCCCTTTTCCACCAGGTAGCGGGCATGCTCCCCCGGCAGGGAGAAATCGAGGGTGCGGTTGCCGGAGCGTGTCTCCAGCCGCGCGAGTCTGGCACAGCAGTCGATGTGGCCGCTGACGATATGGCCACCGAGCCGTTCCCCCAGGCAAAGCGCCCGCTCCAGGTTGACGCTGCTCCCGGCCCTGATGGAGCGGTAGGTGGTCCTGGCGATGGTCTCCGGCGAGACGTCAAAGGTCAGCGCGGCGCCGCCCTTGGCGGTGACGGTCAGGCAACAGCCGTTGACGGCCACCGAATCGCCGATGGCGATCCCGTCCAGCTCCAGGGAGGTCTCGACCCGTACCACGCCCGCGTCGCCGCGACGTTCAATGGAGAGCACCCGTCCCGTATCCTCGATCAGGCCGGTAAACATGGTTTCTCCGGGCGCGCGGTCACGAGGATGTCATCCCCGATACGCCGCGCCTCGATTGCCTTGAAGGGGAGGGCGCGTTCCATGCTGGTCACGCCGGTGATGGCAAAGGGAGAAAAGCCGTCACTGCCGATCACCTTGGGGGCGAAGAAGAAGATGCATTCGTCGATAAGGCCCTGCGCCAGGGCCTCGCCAGCCAGCCTGCTCCCCCCCTCCAGGAGGATGGACTGGATACCTCGCGACCCCAGTTGTCCCCACAGGTCGTGCAGGTCCACCCTGCCGTCGACCTGGCGGCAGACCAGCAAGGAGGCGCCGCTTTGCTGGTAGCGGCGGTGGATGTGCGGGTTCGTCTCCGTCGTGGCGATGATGGTCTTCCTGGCCATCGGGCCGCTCAGTATCTCGACACTGGTCGGTGTGCGCAGATGGCTGTCAACGATGATCCGCAGGGGATTTCTCCCCTTGACGTGGCGCACGGTCAGGAGCGGGTTGTCGGAGATAATGGTGTCAACTCCCACCATGACCGCATCGCAGCGCGCCCGCAGCCGATGGACGTATCTTCTCGATTCCTCGCAACTGATCCAGCGGGACTCCCCGGTCACGGTGGCGATCTTGCCGTCCAGCGTCATGGCGCACTTGTAGGTCACATAGGGATGCCCGCTGGTTATATGTTTGAAGAATGGCAGGTTGATGGCCCGGCACTCGTCTTCAAGCACGCCGCAGACCGCCGCCCACCAGCGGGTTCGGGTCGGCAAGGCCGGCGATGACCCGCCCGACACCGGCGCGGATAAGGGCATCGCTGCACGGTGGGGTCTGGCCGGTGTGGCAGCAGGGTTCCAGTGTGACATACACATCGGCGCCGCGGCCGGCGTCGCCGGCCATTGCCAGGGCGTGCACTTCGGCATGGGGTGTTCCCGCCTTTCTGTGCCACCCCTCGCCGACGATCCCGCCGTCCTTGACTATGACGCACCCCACGGCCGGATTGGGCGTTGTCCGGCCGATACCCTTGCGGGCCAGTGTCAGTGCACGTTTCATGTATTTAGTGTCTATAGCGGTCATGTCGTTTCTCTTTTTGGGACTGGTAAATGGGGACTGGGGACTGGCAAGGGCTTAGAAACCAGTCCCCGATCCCTATTTTTTCAAAAGGTCCTGCAGTTCCTGCATGAATTCGCCGATGTCGCGGAACGAGCGGTAGACCGAGGCGAAGCGGACGTAGGCCACCTCGTCCATGCCGTGCAGCTCCTTCATGATCCACTCGCCGATACTGGTGGTGGAGACCTCCTTCTCCGACGATTCCTGCAGCCGCGCCTCAAGGCGATCGACCATGCGCTCGATATCCTCCACCGGGATGGGGCGCTTTTCGCAGGCCTTCTTGATGCCTGAGATGATCTTCATGCGGTCGAACGGCTCGCGGCGGCCGTCCTTCTTGCAGACCTGCGGCAGCATCTCCTCGATGCGCTCGTGGGTGGTGAAGCGACGGGCACACTGCTCACATTCGCGCCGTCGCCGGATGGCTATTCCCCCCTTGTCGGGGCGGGAATCGACAACCTTGCTGTCGGGGTTGCCGCAGAAGGGACACTTCACGGGGTCTCACCCCCGTGGTCATTCGTGAAGTGGACCACAGCGATGGATGCCTCGGCGATCATCTCCCGCGCCAGTTCGTCGGCATACCCCTCGGCGAAGACGACCTTGCCGATGCCGGCGTTGATGATCATCTTGGTGCAGATGATGCATGGCATGGTGGTGCAGTAAAGGGTGGAGCCGTCGATGTTGATGCCGTTGCGGGCGGCCTGGATGATGGCGTTCTGCTCGGCGTGCAGACCGCGGCAGAGTTCGTGGCGCTCGCCCGAGGGGACATTCAGCCGCGCCCGCAGGCAACCGCCGGCATCGCAGTGGGTGACGCCGGAGGGAACGCCGTTGTAGCCGGTGGCCAGGATGTTGCGCCCCTTGACGAGAACGGCCCCGACCTGCCGTCGCAGGCAGGTGGAGCGGGTGGCCACCAGGCGGGTTATGTCCATGAAATACTGGTCCCATGAGGGGCGGTCCATAACGAAACCTCGCGCATATTTTAATCAAGTTAAACCATTATCCCCGCAAGGTCAATAATACTATGCCGTGGGTCGGTATATGATGTGTTCCCGTGCCGAAAAATTATGCTATAAAGGGTTCCGTTCAAAAGCGACGCGAGGTGCATCGATGAGTTTGCAGGCAAAGCCGCTGGTATTGATTGTTGACGATGAAGAGGGCTTGAGGTTCACCTTGAGCTGCCTGCTCAGGGAGGAAGGGTTCGCAGTCGAGTCGGCGGCGACGCGGGAGCAAGCACTGGAGTTGCTGCGGGAGCGGGAGTATGACCTGGCGTTCGTGGATATCATCCTCCAGGGTTCGAACGGCATCGACCTGTTGCGCGATATCAGGGAGCACGCCCGCAATACCCGGGTCATCATGATCACCGGCAGGCCCGATGTGGAATCCGCCGCGGAAACCGTCCGTCTGGGCGCGTTCGATTACATCACCAAGCCGGTCAGGCACGAGACGCTCGTGAGCGTGGCCCGTCACGCCCTGAAGAGCAAGCAGTTGGCCGACGAGAGGGAGCGCAACCGGGCCAATCTGGACGCCATCTTCCGCAGCGTGTCGGACGCAATCGTCATGGTCGACAGCAGCGGGCGGCTGATCCAGTTCAATTCAGCGGCCGGGGCCGCCTGCGGATACACGGAGGAGCAGATGGGTTCCCCTGTCACTGCCATCGATTTCGGCTGCGGCGGGGTCTGCCGGACGGCCCTGCTGGAAAGCCTGCGCAGTGCCCTTCCCCAGGAGTTGAAACGCTTCGAATGCCGCAGGCCGGACGGCGTCACCCGCGTGCTGAACTTCACCGCCACGCCGGTGATGGAAGCGGACGGCACCGTCAAGGGAGCGGTGGCGGTAATCAGGGATGAGACGCGGCTGGACACCTTGGAGCGGACGCTCCAGCAGCGCGGCCGATTCCATGCCATCATCGGACGTACCCAGAGTATGCAGAAACTGTACGCCCTTATCGAGGCGCTGGCCGATGTCAGCACTACGGTGCTGATCAACGGCGCCAGCGGCACCGGCAAAGAGCTGGTGGCTGCCGCGCTGCATGCCTGCGGGGCGCGAAAAAACGGGCCGATGATCAAGGTGAACTGTTCGGCCCTGTCCGAACATCTCCTGGAGAGCGAGCTGTTCGGCCATGTCCGCGGCGCCTTCACCGGCGCAATCGCCACCAAGACCGGGCGCTTCCAGAAGGCGGAGGGGGGCACGATCTTCCTCGACGAGATCGGGGATATCTCCCCCGCCATGCAGATGAGGCTGCTCAGGGTGCTTCAGGAGCTGGTGATCGAACGGGTCGGCGATTCCACCCCCATCGCGGTCGATGTGCGCGTGATCGCCGCCACCAACCAGGATCTGGCGGAAAAGGTGCGCCAGGGGACCTTTCGCCAGGATCTCTACTACCGCCTCAACGTCGTCCGCATAGTACTCCCGGCGCTGAAAGAGCGCCTCGACGACCTGCCGCTCCTCGCGGAGCATTTCCTGCGTAAATTCAGCGCCAAGTTCGACAGACCCTACCGTGCCTTCTCGGATGATGTCATGGCCCTGTTCTTCCGGCATGACTGGCCGGGCAACGTGCGCGAGCTTGAGCATGCCATCGAACACGCCTGCATCCTCTGCCGCTCCGATATCATCACCATGGGAGACCTGCCGCAGGACCTGCTAGATATCGCACGGCACGGCGCTGCACCCGCTTTCGACCGCTCACCCCCCAAGAAGGATCTCACCCTTGAGGAAGCCCTCGCCATGACCGACGGCAACAAGAGCCGCGCCGCGCGCCTCCTCGGCATCAGCCGCCGCACGGTGTACAGGCACATGGGGGTGTGAATGCCGCTTTCTCTCCCCGGTCCCGGTGTGCCACGGCACACTCGCGCTGTGACATGTCACATGCAGAAGTGTGACATCGCCACGATCCGCTGCCCTCATTGCTTTCCAATAATTCCCGCAAACCCGCTTTCCGTGCCCATTTATCCTTGATTGCCGCTCCTTGAAACGTTATGGCACACAGTTTGTAATCAGCTTCAGATAACGAATCTGGTTTCTTAAACCGGGCTGCAAGGGAGGTAGCAAATGGCTGATGAGTTACAGGCAAACCAGTACCTGACCTTTACGCTGGCTGACGAGGTCTTTGCCGTTGATGTGGCCAGGGTACGCGAAATACTGGAGTACACCGGCATCACCAAGGTGCCGCAGGTGCCGGACTTCATGCGGGGGGTCATCAACCTGCGCGGATGCGTGGTGCCGGTCATCGATCTGCGGCTCAAGTTCGGCATGCGGGAGACGGATCGCACCGTCAATACCTGCATCATCGTGGTCGAGGTGCAGATGGATGCGGACGTCATCGTGCTCGGCGCGCTCGCCGACTCGGTACAGGAGGTGATCGAGTTGGAGCCCGGCCAGATCGAGGCTGCCCCGCACATCGGTACACGGCTGCGGACCGACTTCATCCGCGGGATGGGTAAGCTCGATGGCCGCTTTGTCATGATCCTGGATATCGACAGGGTGTTTTCATGCGAAGAGATGGCGGAGGTGCAGGAAGGCGGCGATGCGGTGGCGGCATGATTCCGATATTACCTGATTAACTGATACATCTTAAAAGGAGAAGCGAGATGCTCAAGAACATGAAGATCGGAAAACGGCTGGGGCTGGGCTTCGGCGTTGTCCTGGCGCTGATGGTGGTGCTGATCTGGATCGCCATCGCCAACATGCAGAAGATCCAGAAAAACCTGGACAGGATCGTCAAGGTCAACAACGTGCGCGTCGAGCATTGCAACAACATGGTCGATAAGTTCAACGACATCATGACGACGTTGCGCGATCTCATCCTGACGCACGAGACGGACAAGCGCCAGGAGTTGCTGAGCGCCATCAAGGCCTCCCGCGAGAAATACGCCGAGAGTTTCAAGAAGATGGAGGAGATGACCAACAAGGAGGACAAGAAGGCCCAGGATCTGATCGCCAGGATCAAGGAGGGGCTGGAGGTCGCCAAGCCGCTCAACAACAGGGTGGTGGAGCTGACCCTGGCCGGCAAGGAGGCCGATGCGGTGGCCCTGCTCAACAGGGAGGCCCGCCCGGCCATAGCAAAGATCTTCGGGTTGATGGAGGACCTTGTCGTCCATAACAACGAGCGCAGCGAGATGCGCTACAAAGAGGCGCTAGATGCCTACGAGTCCGCCCGCATGTTCATGCTTGTCTTCGGTAGTGTGGCGATCCTGTTGGCGGTCGTCATCTCGGTCCTCCTGACCAGGAGCATCGTCAACCCGCTCGCCGGGGCGGTCGGGGTCGCCAACGCCCTGGCAGCCGGCGACCTGACCATAACGGTCGAATCGAAGAGCAAGGACGAGACCGGCCAGTTGATGGACGCCATAAAGAACATGGTCGAGAAACTCAAGCAGGTCGTTGGAGACGTGATGGGCGCTGCCGACAACGTCGCCGCCGGCAGCCAGGAACTCTCCTCGACGGCCCAGCAGATGTCCCAGGGCGCCACGGAGCAGGCGGCCAGCGCCGAGGAGATCTCCTCCTCGATGGAAGAGATGTCATCCAGCATCAAGCAGAACGCGGACAACTCCACTCAGACCGAGAAGATCGCCGTCAAGAGCGCGGCCGACGCCAGGGAAGGTGGCAAGGCTGTAGCCGAGACGGTTTCGGCCATGAAGGAGATCGCCACCAAGATCTCGATCATCGAGGAGATCGCCCGCCAGACGAATCTCCTCGCCCTGAACGCCGCCATCGAGGCGGCCCGGGCCGGGGAGCACGGCAAGGGTTTCGCCGTGGTCGCCAGCGAGGTCAGAAAACTGGCCGAACGGAGCCAATCCGCCGCCGGCGAGATCTCCGAACTCTCCGGCCGCAGCGTCCAGGTGGCCGAGACCGCCGGCCAGATGCTCACCAGGATGGTGCCCGACATCCAGCGGACCGCCGAACTGGTGCAGGAGATCAGCGCCTCGAGCAAGGAGCAGGACAGCGGCGCCGACCAGATCAACAAGGCGATCCAGCAACTGGACGCGGTCATCCAGCAGAACGCCTCGGCCTCGGAGGAGATGGCCTCCACCTCGGAGGAGCTCTCCGGCCAGGCGGAACAGCTCAAGGACACCATCAGCTTCTTCCGCATCGACAACAGCCTTGCGAACAGCTCCACCCGCGGTGTCCGTGTCCAGCGCAAGGCGGCCCGGCCCGGTCAGGTCCCCCATATCGCCCGCACCACGGCCAAGGTGCCCGGAAAGCCGGGGATCGGCGTCAATCTCGACATGGCAACGGGCCGCGACCACCTGGATGATGACTTTGAGCGCTTCTGAGACATCGGCGTCTCCCATTTGGCGGTACGAAGGGGCGCTTTCACGCCCCTTCTTGTTTTGTCGCATACCGCATGCAGGCGGATTGTGATATACCTGAATCCGTGATGCCTGCATGGCGAATCGAGCGAAATGCCGTGGTTGATCGCCGCCCATGCATTATTACCACGGCACGGCGGAAGGAGCTGTAATGATACGCGACAAGGCGCGGCTCGACGCCATATTGATCAGGATTGTGGTCGCCCACGCGCTTGTGACCTGCCTGTTGTTCTATCTCACCGACGTCTATGAGTTCGCCCTGGTCCATGATCCGGCCAGGATGCACTTTGCCTCCGCAATCAATGGATTTTTATACGTCATTGCCTCTTCGAGCCTGATCTATCTGCTGCTTCGCCGCTATGCCGCGCGGGTCCGTCACAGTACCGCGGAGTTGCGGGAAAGCGAGGCGCGCTATGCCGTCCTGATCGAAAACTCCCGCGACGGCATCTTCATCCAGACCGGCGGCAGATTTGCCTATCTGAACGCCTCCGCCTGCGCCATGTTTGGCGTTCAGTCACCTGATGAACTGCTCGGCACCAGGGTCGTGGAACGTTATCACAGCGCCTACCATGACAAGGTCCTGGAGAGGATCAGGATCATCAACGAGGAGCGCCGGCCAGTTTCAACCACGGATGAAAAGTGTCTGCGCATGGACGGAACGTCGTTCGATGTCGATCTCCAGGCCGTGCCCTTCATCCACAACGGGGAAAACGGCGCCCTGGTCTTTTTCAGGGACATAAGCCGCCGCAAACAGGCCGAGGCGGAGATGGAGAAAGGGCGCGAATTCCTGGCGGCCATCCTCGACTGCATCGAGGACGGCGTCATGGCCTGCGACCAGAACGGCATACTGACCATCTTCAATCGCTCCACCCGCAGATTTCACGGGCTTCCGGCAGAGCCGCTGCCACCCGAGCGCTGGGCCGATCATTACGACATCTTCGAGCCCGACGGCGAGACACGCATGCGCATGGAGGAGATCCCGCTCTTCAAGGCGCTGCATGGGACAGAGGTCACCAACCAGGAGATGATCATCGCGCCGAAGGACGCCCCGCCCCTGCACATTCTGGCGACCGGACGGCAACTGGTCGGCCGGAACGGGAGCAAGCTCGGGGCGGTCGTTTCGATGCACGACATCACCGCGATAAAAAGGCTGGAGGAACACCTGCACCAGACCCAGAAGATGGAGTCGATCGGCACCCTGGCCGGCGGTGTTGCCCATGATTTCAACAACATACTCACCGTGATCATGGGCTCCTGCACCCTGCTCATGATGAAAACCGGGGCGAACCCGGAACTCGAGCCGTTCGTGAAGCAGATCCTCGATTCGTCCGAGCGCGCCGCCAAGCTGACCCACAGTCTGCTGGCCTTCAGCCGCAAACAGACCATCAAGCCGCTCCCCGTGGATATGAACGACATCGTGCTGACGTTGAAGGATTTCCTTGAGCGGATCATCGGCGAGGACGTTCACCTCGAAACCGCCCTCAGCCCAAACCCGCTGATAGTGTCCGTTGACCGGGGGCAGATCGAGCAGGTGCTGATGAATCTTGCGGTGAACGCCCGGGACGCAATGCCCAATGGGGGGGGGCTGCGTATAGAAACCTCACTCATTGAAATCGATGAGAGGGCTGTGGAACCCAAGGGTTGCAGCCGGGGGGTATACGTGCTGATAACCGTGAGGGATACCGGTTTCGGCATGGACAAGTCGACCAGGGGGAAGGTCTTCGAGCCGTTCTTCACCACAAAGGAGCCGGGACGCGGGACCGGCCTCGGCCTCTCCATGGCGTACGGGATCATCAAGCAGCATGAGGGCACTATCGAGGTGTCCAGCGAGCCCGGAAAGGGGACCGTTTTCTCCATTTACCTGCCGATCAGGCAAAAAAATGGGGATGATACAACAATGAACAAGGATCTCCGCCTCCCCTCCGGAAACGAGACGCTCCTTCTGGTTGAGGACGACGACGCTGTCCGGGCGCTCAACGGGGATATCCTCGCCAGCGTCGGATACGACGTCGTGGCGGCCTCCAGTGGAGATGAGGCCCTGCGTCTGTTCGAGCGGCGCCCGGATGACATCTCGCTCGTGATCCTCGACGTCATCATGCCCGGCATGAACGGCAAGGAGCTGCACGACCGGTTGAAACTCATCCGTCCGCAGGTGAAGATCCTGTTTGCCAGCGGGTATTCCGCCGACCTGCTCCTCCAGAAAGGGGTAGTCCCGAATGATGTGAACTTCCTGTCGAAGCCCTTTGCGCCGCATCTCTTTCTGGGCAAGGTCAGGGATCTCATCGATCAATGACTGGTGGGGAAACGTCCCTTTTGCGTGACAATCGCATAGCGCCTGGTATAGTATACAAAAATTTGAATCTGAAAGGTTTCCTTGCCATGAAGATGGTTTCCGCCTGGTTTGCCCTGGCCTGCATGATAGCAATTTCCTCCCCTGTTCCGGCGTCGTCCGCCACCCCTCTTCCCAAGGGGTATACCAAGTGGCGCAAGAGCGAGCGCAAGGTGGTGACCGACAAGGGTTCCCTCTTCTACGGCATCCACTACATATATGCCGACAAAAGGGCCATGCAGGGGTACCAGGCCGGCAACCGCTTTCCCGAGGGGAGCACGATCATCGTCGAATATTTCAACATCAAGGAAGGCTCCGGCGCGGCGGTGGACGGCCCCAGGAACATGATCGTGCTGATGCGCAAGGAGAAGCGGAAAAAAGAGACCGGGGGATGGCTGTTCGCCGGATATGGGGCCGACGGCGCGCCGAGCGGCATCGATCCGGCCACGACCTGCTTCGGCTGTCATCAGAAGGATGCCGGCCAGCGGGAGTACGTCATCTCAACCATCAAGGATTTCAAACAGTGAAAACCTCCGAGGTTTTGAAAACCCCGGAGGTTCGAATACGCTAAAAACCTCATCGGAGGCGGATATGGCGAAGATGCAGGGGACGACTACGCAGTCAAGTGAGCAGATGCCGCATATCCTCCTCGTCGACGACGATGAGGATATACTCCGGATTGCGGGCAGCTGCCTCAAGCAGTCCGGCCATCGCGTCAGCACCGCCGTGAGCGCCGAAGATGCCCGCCGGCTTGTCGAAGGGCACGAATTCGATGCCATAGTGACCGATGTGATGCTGCCGGGCGAGGATGGCATCGCATTTCTTGCCAGGGCGCATAAGCAGCGGCCGGATGTGCCGGTGATCGTCATGACCGGTTTAGCGCAGTTGCAGACCGCCGTCAATGCCATCAAGAGCGGGGCCTTCGACTTTATCTGCAAACCGTTCGATTTTGTCTACCTGCGCCAGGTGGTCAAAAAGGCGGTTGAATATGCCAGGCTCCGCCGCATGGAAAAGGACTATCGCGCCGAACTGGAGGAAATGGTGGAGCACCGCACCGATGAGCTCAAAAATGCCCTTGGGCAGCTTGAGGTGACCCGTGCGTCTCTGTTGAAGGCCGCCAACGACAAGAGCGAGTTCATGACCACCATTACCCATGAGATGCGTACCCCCATGAATGGCGTCATCGGCGCCCTGGACCTGCTGGCGGACGCCGATCTCTCCGGCGCGCAACGGGAGTATCTGCTCCTTGCCCGCCAGGCTGCGGACAACATGGTGGAGTTGGTCGACCGGGTGCTCTCCTTCTCGGACGGAGTGGGTCGCGGATTCAACGCCAGTCACGAGGCGTTGGACCTGTCGCGTGTCATCGAGGAGATAGCGCTGGAACACCACCCCCGTTTCACCGAAAAAGGGCTGTTTCTCGATGTCCGGGTGGCGCCCGAGATACCGCGCCGCATCATGTGCGACCGGGAGCAACTGGTGCGGCTGCTGGAAATCCTGCTGGGTAACGCCCTCAAGTTCACCGAAAAGGGGGGAGGCACCCTGGAGCTCACTGCGGAGGATATCGAGGACCGGCGGGCCATAATCCGCATGACCGTGAGCGACAGCGGAATCGGCATTCCCGGCGAGATGATCGAGCGAATCTTCGAACCTTTCATCCAGGTGGATGGTTCCCTTACCCGCCGTTTTGGCGGCACCGGCCTGGGATTGAGCATTGCCCGCCAGATCGCGCTGCTGCTGGGCGGGCGGTTATGGGCGGACAGCACGCCTGGCGAAGGAAGCAGCTTTCATTTTCTCATGGATTGCGCAGTGCCCCGACAAGGAGGAGCATCATGAAGTGCCTCATCGTGGAAGACGATTTCATATCCCGGCGTATCCTCAAGGAGCTCCTTTCTTCCGCTTTTGACTGTGATATCGCCATCAATGGCGAAGAGGCGGTTAGCTCCTTCCGTCTGGCCCATGAGGGGAAACGTCCCTACGACCTGGTCTGTATGGATATCATGATGCCGGAGGTCAATGGTCAGGAGGCGTTGCGCCGCATCAGGGAGTTGGAAAGGGAAATGGGAATTCCCCCCAATCTGGAGGCCAAGGTTATCATGACCACCGCATTGGACGACCCCCGGACGGTCATCCAGGCCTATTACAAGGGAGGCGCCACCTCCTACATAGTCAAACCGGTCAGCAAGCAGAAGCTGATGCGTGAACTGCGCCTGCTCGGACTGGCCAGCTGACATACTTTCTCTGGGTTACAAGGGATACTTCATGGCTGCAGCCTATAACCAAATTACGATAGAATCCGGCCACGGGCCGGATAAGGCCGCTGATCTCACCGCATGGCGTGAGATCATCACACCTTCCATAGCTGTCCTCAGGGAAATGGCCGGCACGACGGAAGACGAGTTTCTGCAGATCGGCTCACAGCTGCAGGATTTCCATCAGCGCTCCTCCGAGATCACCTCCATGGCAAACCGGTTGATGGAGGCTGTTTCCGGTAATCAGGCGCTCTCCCTCATCGAACGGCTGCGCCGGATGATGGCCGACACGGAGGCATACCTTGCCGCCGCCCGTGGCCGGAGTCGCGACAGCTGCGAGACCCTGGAGCGGATTCTTGATCTGCTCGATCAGGTCTCAGTCCCGCTGGAGGGGTTCCAAAAGATGTACAAGGTGCTGCGGATGCTGAGCACATCCACCAAGATAGAAAGCGCCCGATTGGGAGAGATGGGAACCGGTTTTCTGACCCTTGCCATGGATGTGGAAAAGCTCTCCTACCTGGTCAACGACAAGTCGGGCAACATCTTGAAGCAGCGCCAGGTGCTGGCCGGAATGATCGCCGACAACCTGAAGGTTGTCCATTCAAGCGAATCCACCCAGGACAGGGAAGTTAACGCGATTCTGGAAAGCACCACCACAAGCCTGGATGAACTGGTATCCGTCAATGAGCGCTGCAGCCGCTTCGGATCGCTCGTTTTCTCCGTTTCCGGAGAGGTTTCCGGCAGCATCGGCGAGGTTGTCGCCTCGATGCAGTCGCATGACATCACCCGCCAGCAGGTCGAGCATATCGTTGAGGCCCTGGAGCGGCTTGCGCTCGATCTTCGGGCGGGCGGCGACGCCGCTGCGGACATGGGGCGCCAGCGCCGCCTGATCATCGAAGCGGGCGATGTCTGCGAGCTTCAGTCGGCCCAGCTCCGCCATGCCTCCTCGGAGTTGTTCGCCGCGGTCTGTTCCATTGGCGATAACCTGCGCGAGGTTGCACGCAGGCAGGCCCGGATGGCCGAGGAGACCCTCGCTGCCACCGGGATCGGCGACTCCGCGGGGCATTCCTTCGTGGAAGGGATGAGCCGGGGACTGTCGACCGTGACTGCCGTGCTGGCCAATTGCGCCCGGGCGGATCAGGAAATGTCCACAACAATGAAGAAAGTGGCGTCAACGATCGGCGAGATCGCGGGATTCGTTACGGACATCGAGGACATCGGCTCCGAGATCGACCTGATCGCGCTCAACTCCCAGATCAAGGCGGCCCACACCGGCCGGGAGGGCGCCGCCCTGGGCGTTCTGGCCGAGGCCATCAAACGGCTCTCGGTCGATGCCGTGACACAGACCGAGGCGGTCTCCCAGACGTTGATACGGGTTAACGAGGTCACCGAACACCTCTTCCAGGAGGTCGAGGAGGACAATGAACAGGCGGTCTTCCGGATCACGCTCATGGAGGAGGAATTGAAGGAGATCCTGGGTACCCTGGGCAGCATGAACATGGATCTGGTTGCGCTTTTGTCGGGGCTGAATAATAGGGTTGGTTCCCTGACCGACGCTATCGATCGGGCAACGGCCGGCATTGGTGTGCATGAGCAGACCAAGCGCACAGCCGAGGAGGTCATGGCCGGTCTCGACCGGATAGTCGTCCACGCCCGGAAGCTGGAGCCCGCCAGCACGGAATTCAAGGAGAATCTCCGCCACATGGAGGAGCGCTATACCATGCAGAGCGAGCGCCATATCCACGAGACCATAGCCCGCAGACGCGAGGGTGGAACTGCGGTGAAAGCGCAGGTGGCCGAGCAGCCGAAGATGAACGGCGGCGGGGAATCGGAGTTCGGGGACAATGTGGATTTCTTTTAGGGGCAAGAATGATTCATGGGACCTATGGGACTTATGGGACATATAGGTCCTGTAAGTCCCATGAGTCCTATGACCCAGTTATGTGATAGCCTCGGAGGAAAAAATATGAGCGAACAGAGAATTGTCAAGAGCCTGGCCGACGATGGTAAAACCGCAACCGTAACCCTCAAGGGGGTGCTGAACATCGAGGCGGCGGCCGCACTGCATCGGGAGCTTGGCGGGGCCCTCTCGGAGGCGCCACTGGTGGTGCTGGATGTACGGCAGCTCGAAGAACTGGACATGACCATTCTGCAGACGCTCTGTTCGGCCTGCAAGACCGCGGCCGCCACCGGGCACGGTTTGCGATTCGCGAGTGAGGTTCCGGCCAGCATCAAGGCACTCAGCGGCGGGATCGGCGCCCACATGGGGTCGCCGTGCCGCCAGAATAACGATGAAACATGCATATTGTTCGGAGGAGCACGCTAATGGCAAAGATAATCATGACGGCCGACGACTCGGCCAGTGTCCGGCAGATGGTGACGTTCACCCTCAAACAGAACGGCTACGACGTGGTTGAGGCCGTGGATGGCCAGGATGCCCTGACAAGGCTTTCCGGCCAGAAGGTCGATATGCTCATAACCGACCTCAATATGCCCAATCTGGACGGGCTGGGGCTGATCAGGGGGGTGCGTGCCGGAACGCTCAACAAATTCATTCCGATCATCATGCTCACCACCGAGTCCCAGGATGGTAAAAAGAATGAAGGGAAGGCCGCCGGGGCAACCGGCTGGATCGTCAAGCCATTCAAACCCGAGCAACTAGTCGCCGTGGTCAAGAAGGTTCTGGGTTGAGTGGGGGCGTTCCCTTGCGGGCGCTCGGTTTTTTAGTTTTGAGTTTTGAGTTGTAAGTTTTGGGTTGAAACTAATAACTCAAAACTCAAAACTCAAAACTAATAGGGGTGTTACCTATGATCGAACAGCATATAGCCACCTATCGTGAGGAGGCCGGCGAGCTGCTTGCCGAGCTGGAGACATCGCTTCTCGAACTGGAAGAGAGCCCCGAGGACAGCGACCTTATCGGCCGTGTCTTCAGGGCCATGCACACCATCAAGGGGTCGGGCGCCATGTTCGGCTTCGACGAGATCGCGGCCTTCACCCACGAGGTGGAGACGGTCTTCGACATGGTGCGCAACGGCAAGCTGGGGGTCAGCAAACAACTGCTCGACCTGACGCTGCGAGCCCGCGACAACATCAAGGCGCTGCTGGATGCCGACGTCACAGGCGATGAGATCGATCGGGGCGATGGGGATGCCATCATTGCCGGGCTCCGGCAGCTCGTCCCGCAATGCGTGAGCGGGGAGACGCCACTCGTGGAACGGGTGGCGGCCGCCTCCAGCGAGCAGGACGGTAAGCAGCAAACCTGGCGCATACGTTTCAAGCCCCAACCGGAGATTTTCCTCCGCGGCGCCAATCCCATCGGGCTGCTCAATGAACTGTGTGAACTGGGCACCAGCCACGTGGTCGCACATATGTCCGCCATTCCGCAGTTGGGCGACCTGAATCCTGAACATTGCTACATCTACTGGGACATCATCCTGACCACCTCGCGGGGGATCGACGCGATCAGAGATGTCTTCATCTTCGTAGAGGACGACTGCGACCTGAAGATCGAGCTGGTGGACGACGGCAGCCGGATCGACACGGACGAGGGATACAAGAGGCTGGGCGATATTCTGATCGATCGGGGTGATCTGAGCCCGGTGGAGATGCAGAAGATCCTCGGCCTGCAGAGACGCTTCGGCGAACTGGCGGTGGCGGTCGGCGCCGTGACCCCCAACAAGATCCAGGCGGCGCTGGTGGAGCAGCAGCACGTCAAGGGCGTGCGCCAGGAAAGGGCCTCCCAGGAGACGGGCTCCAGTATCCGTGTGCCGGCGGAAAAGCTCGACCTGCTGGTAAACCTGGTGGGCGAGATGGTGACGGTCCAGGCCCACCTCAGCCAGACCGCGGCCCAGCACAATATTCCCGACATTGTTTCCATCGCCGAGGAGGTGGAGCGTCTGACCAATGAACTGCGCGATACCGCCCTCAACATCCGCATGCTCCCGATCGGCACCACCTTCAGCAAGTTCAAGCGCCTGGTGCGCGACCTCTCCCAGGAGTTGGGCAAGGAGATCGAGATGGAGACGGCGGGGGGCGAGACCGAACTGGACAAGACGGTCATCGAGAGGCTGAACGATCCCCTGGTTCACCTGATCCG
Source organism: Deltaproteobacteria bacterium (assembly GCA_016182975.1). GTDB lineage: Bacteria > Desulfobacterota > Desulfuromonadia > Geobacterales > Pseudopelobacteraceae > JACPFJ01. The sequence continues at coordinate 23,792 of JACPFJ010000001.1, read as the reverse complement.
CAACAGCATCGATCACGGCATCGAGTTTCCCGATGCCCGCGCCGCCGCCGGAAAACCGGAGCGGGGGACGGTGCACCTGGGCGCGGTCCATTCCGGCGACAGCGTGCTGATCACGATCCGTGACGACGGGGCCGGGCTGGACCGGGAGGCCATCCGGGCCAAGGCCGTCGAACGGGGACTCATGTCGGCGAATGCCGAGCTGGCGGACAAGGATATCTTTGCCATGATCTTCGCCCCCGGATTTTCCACTGCCGCCAAGGTCACCAGTGTCTCGGGCCGCGGGGTTGGGATGGACGTGGTCAAGAGGGCCATCGAGGCCCTGCGCGGCAAGATCGATATCGCCAGCGTCAGGGGGGAGGGGAGCACCATCACCCTCAGGATCCCGCTCACCCTGGCCATCATCGAATGTCTGCTGGTACGCATCGACAGCAGCTTTTTCGTCATGCCGCTCTCCATAGTGGAGGAGTGCGTCGAGCTCACCCGTGACGATATCAGGCGCTCCCACGGCCGCAATCTGGCCAATGTGCGCGGAGAGATCGTCCCTTACATCCAGTTGCGCGACCAGTTCGGCATCGGCGGCAAGCGCCCGGATATCGAGCAGATCGTCATCGCCGCGATCAACGGCAACAAGATCGGTTTCGTGGTCGACTGCGTCGTGGGTGAACACCAGACCGTGATCAAGTCGCTGGGGCGGATGTACCGGGACGTCAAGGGGGTCTCCGGCGCGACCATTCTCGGTGACGGCACCGTGGCCCTGATCCTCGATATGGGGCTGCTGCTCCAAGCGGCTGAAGCCCTGGAACAGGCCGCATCATGACTGCCATGGACTTACACATTCCAGGCAAGGGAGAGGAAACCCAGCCGCTTAAGGAGGACCTTGAACGCATGAAGCTCTGGGAGGTCCCGCCATCCTTCCCGCCGGGGCGGACCTTGCCGTCTGAGTCTGAGTCGATCCGGGTGCTGCTGGCGGAGGACAACGTAATTGACCAGATCAACATCCGCGGCTTGCTCGAAAGGCAGGGGGCAGAGGTGGTCTGCGCGGCCAACGGTCGCGAAGCGGTTGACCGGTTCGTAGCCGGCAGCTACGACATCGTCTTGCTGGATATCCTCATGCAGGATATGGATGGGTTTGAGGCCACCAGCCGGATCAGGGAGAAGGAACGGCAGGGAAGCGGGCAGACAACACCCATCATAGCCCTCACGGCCTACTCTCTCAGGGCGGTCTATGACAAATGCCGGAGTGTCGGCATGAACGGCTATCTCTCCAAACCGGTCTCGGTCTGTGATCTCAAAGAGCTTTTCATCAGGTTGAGCGGCGGCATCGCTCGGGATGGGATCAGGGACGCTGCGGAGAACGCTGGCGAGTTGCCCGTGCTTGATGTGAACGCCAGCCTCACCAACCTGGGAGGAGATCACGAGCTGTATCGTGATATTGCGGCCATGTTTGCCGACCATGCCCCGGAGATTGTCGAGGGGCTCATCACGGCGCTTCAAGCGGGGGACCTGACCCAAGCGGAATATTTCTCCCACAATCTCAAGGGAATGTCCGCCAACATCGGAGCAAAGCGGCTTGCGGAGCTTGCCCGAACTATCCATGATTCCGTTCGCAACGACCGGAGTGACGGCCATGAACGCTGGATTGCACGCCTGCGGGATGAATACGGGCGCGTGACGGCTGCGGTTGCCGGCGTCGGCGAGATTCTTTCGCCCTGAAAACCAGGATATCCCTTGCCCATGGAATGGATTTGATGAAGCAACGTACCGGTTCGACACAGGCACCCGCTATCCCCGCTCTCCTCAAGGAGAGGGAGTTCAACCGTTTCAGCGCCTTCATCTATGACGAGGTCGGCATCAAGATGCCGCCGGCCAAAAAGACCATGCTTGAGGCCCGTCTCCAGAAACGTCTCAAGGCCCTCGGGCTGGCAACCTTCGAGGAGTACGCCGACTACGTCTTCAGTTCCGCCGGCAAGGCCGACGAACTCATCCACCTGATCGATGTGGTCACGACCAACAAGACCGATTTCTTCCGCGAACCAGTCCATTTCGATTATCTGGTCAAGGCGGCCATTCCGTCCCTGATCAATGACCATGAAGCCGGCATCAGGGCGCCCCTCAGGATATGGAGCGCCGGCTGCTCCACCGGTGAGGAACCCTATACCCTCGCCATGGTCCTGGCGGAGTTTGCGGCGGCGCATGCCGGTTTCCGCAGTTCCATCCTGGCCTCGGACATCTCCACGCAGGTGCTTTCCACGGCGCGCAGCGCCATCTATGCCGAGGATCGTGTGGACACAATCCCCTTGCAGCTTAAGAAGAAATATCTGCTGAAGAGCAGGGACAGGGACAAGGGGCTGGTGCGTATCACCCCCCAACTCCGATCCATGGTCCAGTTCCGGCGCCTTAACTTCATGGAGGAGTTCGGCATGCGGGAGCAGATGGAGATCATCTTTTGCCGCAACGTGATCATCTACTTCGACAAGCCGACCCAGGAGCAACTGTTGAACAGGTTCTGCCGGCAACTCGTACCCGGCGGTTTTCTGTTTCTGGGGCATTCCGAGACCCTGAACGGTCTCAACGTGCCGTTGACTCAGGTGGCATCGACCGTGTACCGCAAAGAGTAATGGGGACCGGCGCGGCTAGTCCCTCAGGAGGGTTTTGATGTCCAACAAGATCAAGGTCTTGATTGTCGATGATTCCGCCTTGGTCAGGCAGGCGCTGACGGAGATACTCTCATCGGACCCGCAGATCGAGGTCATGGCGGCGGCGTCCGATCCTTTCGTGGCCGCCGAGCGCATGAAGAGCTGCGTGCCGGACGTCATCACCCTGGACGTGGAAATGCCGCGCATGGACGGCTTGACCTTTCTGCAGAAGATCATGACCCAGCACCCCATTCCGGTGGTGATGTGTTCGACCCTGACGGGGTCGGGAAGCGAGACCGCCATGAAGGCCCTGGAGTACGGGGCGGTCGATATCATCGTAAAGCCCAAGATGGGGACCAAGCAGTTCATCGAGGAGTCGCGCGTCAACATCTGCGACACCGTCAAGGCGGCGGCCATGACGAAGGCCAAGATTCGGCCGGTGGCGCGGCCGCGCGAGGTTGCTCCAAAGCTGACCGCGGATGTCATCATCGAAAAACCGTCCTCCAGGTCCATGATCCAGACCACCGACAAGGTGGTCGTGGTGGGGGCGTCCACCGGCGGGACCGAGGCGCTGAAGGTGTTTCTGGAGATGCTGCCCGAGGATTCGCCCGGCATGGTCGTAGTCCAGCATATGCCCGAGCATTTTACGGCCGCGTTTGCCAGGCGGCTCGATACCACCTGCCGCGTAACCGTGAAGGAGGCGGAGAACAACGACTCCGTCGTCAGGGGACGGGTCCTGATCGCGCCCGGCAACCATCACACCCTGCTCAAACGCAGCGGCGCCCGCTATTACGCCGAGATCAAGGACGGCCCGCTGGTCTCGCGGCACCGCCCCTCGGTGGATGTCCTTTTCCGCTCCGCCGCCCGTTATGCCGGCAAAAATGCCGTTGGCGTGATCATGACCGGCATGGGCGACGACGGTGCGCGCGGGATGAAGGAGATGTACGATGCCGGCGCCTTCACGGTCTCCCAGGACGAGGCCACCTGCGTGGTCTACGGCATGCCTCACGAGGCGGTCAAGCTGGGCGGTGTCCATAAGACCCTGCCCTTGCAGCATATTGCCGCCGAAGTCCTGCGGCTGTGCAGTTAGGCAGGGAACCGTCCATGGCTGACATCAGCGAAAGGTTCTATCTGGGTCGCCAGCCGATCCTCGACCGCAAGCAGGAGATCGTCGGGTACGAACTCCTCTTCCGGTCAGCCGGGCGTGATTTCGCCGAATTCGAGAGCTATTCCCACGCCAGCGCCAGCGTGATCACCAACGCCCTGTCCGCCTTCGGCATTCAGGAGGTGCTCGGGGGCAAGTTCGGGTTCATCAACGTACATCTCGGTCTCTTGCTCTCGGAGATGCTTGAGCTGCTCCCCACCGGCCAGTCGGTGCTCGAACTGCTCGAGGTTATCCGGCTCGATCAAGAGGTGGTCGAGCGCTGTCGTGAACTGAAGCGGCTCGGCTTCACACTTGCCCTGGATGACCACGAATTCAGTCCCGAAGACGTAGAGATCTATAGCATCGTCGATATCGTCAAGATCGACATACTCCAGACCGACACGCAGCGCCTCCCCGAAATCATCTCGCAGTTGCGCCGTTGGCCATTGCGGATCCTGGCTGAGAAGGTCGAAACGGTCGAACAGTTCGAGGCCTGTTACCGCATGGGTTTCGACCTGTTCCAGGGATATTTCTTCGAACGGCCGGTAGTGCTGGACAAGAAACGCATAGACGTCTCCGGCATGGCCATGCTCAAGCTCCTGCAACAACTCGCCGCCGATGCCAACATCGACGAGATCGAGCAGACCTTCAAGGAAAACCCCAGCCTCTCCTACAACCTGCTGCGTCTGGTCAATTCCGTCGCATTCGGTACGTATGAAAAGATCAAGACCCTGCGGCACGCCATCACCATGCTGGGAATCGATCACATACGCCGCTGGATCCAGCTCTCGCTCTTCGCCGGCAACGACAGCCGCGGCCTCAACAATCCCCTGTTGGAGATGGCCGCGGTACGGGGGCGTTTGATGGAGATCCTGATCACGCGGGAGGCAGGGAGGCCGGTTCCCGGCGAAGAGCCGGAAACGGCATTCATGACCGGCATCCTCTCGCTTTTGGACGTGCTTTTCGAGACCCCCATGAGCACCATCATCGACAGCCTCAACCTGACCGACGAGGTGAACGGGGCGCTGCTCTCCCGGCAAGGGAGGCTGGGAGGGCTGCTCACCCTGGCGGAGCGGCTGGAGGTGACCGATTTTGACGTCGTGGCGCCTTTGCTCGAACAGTTGGGCATAACCCTCGACCAGTTGCTGGCGGCCCAGTTGGAGGCCTTCAACTGGCGTAACGGCGTGATGCAGCGGTGAAGGCGGGGACTGGGGACTGGGGATCGGGGACTGGAAAAAACCGATCCCCGATCCCCGATCACCAGTCCCCGATCCCCGCTCCCCAGTCCCCAGTCCCCGACGCCCAGTCCCTCCTTGACACCTCCCCGCTTTTGATGTAGCTTAACACGTCCTACCGCAGGACGATCCAACAACGCCTCTTTTACAGGTTACTACCCGGATGAACATCACCGCAATCATTCCCGCCCGCTACGCCTCCGTGCGTTTTCCGGGCAAGGCGCTGGCCGAGATCGGCGGCAAGCCCATGATCCAGCATGTCTACGAGCGGACCACGCGGGCCACCCTGGTCAACGAGGTCATTGTAGCAACGGACGACGAGCGCATCTGTCAGGCGGTGCATGCTTTCGGCGGTGTATGCCGCATGACCCGCTCCGATCATGAAACCGGCACCGACCGGCTGGCCGAGGTTGCAGGGGGGCTTGGCGCCGACATCATCGTCAACGTACAGGGAGACGAGCCGCTCATCGCGCCGGAGATGATCGACCAGGCCATCCGGCCGTTCCTGGACGAACCGGCTCTCAGGATGGGGACACTCAAGACGCGCATCAGGACCCTGCACGATTTTCTCAGTCCAAACGCGGTCAAGGTGGTAACCGATCGCGACGGTAACGCGCTCTATTTCTCCCGCTCCCCCTTGCCGTTTTTCCGGGACAAATGGCAGGACCTGAAGGATGACTCCTTTTTCAGCGGCAAGCTGCTCTGCTACAAACACGTTGGTCTCTATGTCTACCGTCGCGATTTTCTGCTGGAATTCGCCGCCATGGCGCCGACCTTCCTGGAGTTGTCCGAGAAGCTGGAGCAGTTGCGCGCATTGGAGAACGGCGTATCCATCCGTGTCGTGGAAACCGGGTTCGATTCGATCGGCGTCGATACGCCCGAGGACCTGGCCAAGGCCAGGGAACGGTTCAAGAATCTGCAATAATCCCGAACAACGATTGAAACGCAAAGACGCAAGGATGCAGGGACGCAAAGTAAAAACAGTAACTTGCCAATATTACAGGCATTGCTTTGCGGGTGAGTGCCCTGCTTTTCTGTACGGCTCTTGAGTACCTTTGCGTCCTTGCGTTAAGGATTTGATGTTTTAAGAACAATGAAATCTTCCCTCCCAACAGGAGCAATCTGGCATGAAAACCAAATTCATCTTCATCACCGGCGGGGTCGTTTCCTCCATCGGCAAAGGGCTTGCGGCCGCCTCACTGGGCGCGCTGCTGGAGGCGCGCGGACTGCGGGTGACCATGCAGAAGCTCGACCCCTACATCAATGTCGATCCCGGCACCATGTCACCCTTCCAGCACGGCGAGGTCTTCGTGACCGACGACGGCGCCGAGACCGACCTGGACCTGGGGCACTACGAGCGCTACACCAGCGCCAGGCTTTCCAAGAAGAGCAACTTCACCACCGGCCAGGTCTACTTCTCCGTCATCGACAAGGAACGTCGCGGCGATTACCTGGGAGGTACGGTTCAGGTCATCCCGCACATCACCGACGAGATCAAGGCCAAGATCCTCGACAACGCCAAGGGGGCCGACGTGGCGATCATCGAGGTCGGCGGCACGGTGGGTGACATCGAGTCGCTCCCCTTCCTGGAGGCGATCCGCCAGTTCCGTCACGACCGGGGACCCGGCAACACCCTCTACATCCACGTCACCCTGGTGCCCTACATCCGCACCGCCGGCGAGCTGAAGACCAAGCCGACCCAGCACTCGGTCATGGAGCTGCGCAAGATCGGCATCCAGCCCGATATCCTGCTCTGCCGCTGCGACCGGGAACTCCCCCTGGAGATGAAGAAGAAGATCGGCCTGTTCTGCAACGTGGAGGAAAAGGACGTCATCCAGGTGGTCGACTCCGAGCATATCTACGCCGTGCCGATGGCGCTGAACAAGGAGCGGCTGGACGAGCAGGTGGTGGAAAAGCTCAACATCTGGACCAAGGCCCCCGACCTGACCCAATGGCAGGACGTGGTGGAAAGGTTGCGTCATCCCAGCCATGGCGAGGTGCGGATCGCCATCGTCGGCAAGTACGTGGACCTGACCGAGTCCTACAAGTCACTGGCCGAGGCGTTGACCCACGGCGGCATCGCCAATGACTGCCGGGTCTACCTCAAATATCTCGATTCGGAAAAGATCGAGCGCGACGGCATCGAGGGGCACCTTGACGATGTCGACGGTATCCTCGTTCCCGGCGGTTTCGGCGAGCGCGGCACGGAGGGGAAGGTCCGCGCCATCGAGCACGCGCGTTCCGGCAAGGTCCCGTTCTTCGGCATCTGTCTAGGCATGCAGATGGCGGTGGTGGAGTTCGCCCGCAACGTCTGCGGGTTGACCGAGGCCTGCTCCAGCGAGTTCAGGTCGGATTGCGCCGAGCCGCTGATCCACCTGATGGAGGAGCAGAAGGCGGTCAGCAAGAAGGGGGGCACCATGCGCCTGGGGGCCTATCCCTGTAACCTCCGCAAGGGGTCCCTGGCCCATGCCGCCTACAACGACCTGGAGATATCCGAGCGCCATCGTCACCGCTACGAATTCAACAACAGCTACCGCGATCTGCTCACGCAGAAGGGGATGGTCCTTTCGGGGGTGTACAAGGAAAAGGACCTGGTCGAGGTGGTGGAGATCCCCGACCATCCCTGGTTCCTGGGGTGCCAGTTCCACCCCGAGTTCAAGTCCAAGCCGCTCGTCCCCCATCCGCTCTTCCGGGCCTTTATCGGCGCGGCGCTGGCCCAGCGCAACGCGACCAAACCATGACCCGCGAAGTTGCCATCGGTAGCGTCAAGATCGGCGGCTCGCGCCCGCTGGTCCTGATCGCCGGGCCGTGTGTCATCGAGTCGGAGGAGGCCACTCTGCGCCATGCCGAGCGGCTGATGACCATCTGCAACGGCCTCTCCATTCCGCTCGTCTTCAAGGCGTCCTACGACAAGGCCAACCGCACCTCCATAGGCGCCTTCCGCGGACCGGGGATGCGGGAGGGGCTGAGGATACTGGCCAAGGTCAAGGAGTCGCTCGGCCTGCCGGTAATCTCCGACATCCATTCCATCGAGCAGGTCGCCCCCGCTGCCGACGTGCTGGACGTGCTGCAGATTCCGGCCTTCCTCTGCCGCCAGACCGACCTGCTCGTGGCGGCCGCCAGGAGCGGGCGGGTGATCAACGTCAAGAAGGGGCAGTTTCTGGCCCCCTGGGACATGAAGAACGTGGCCGGAAAACTCGCGGCCTCCGGCAACGAGAACATCATCCTCACCGAGCGGGGCGTCTCCTTCGGCTACAACAACCTGGTGGTGGACATGCGCAGCTTCCCTGTGATGCGCTCGACCGGCTACCCGGTGGTCTTCGACGCCACCCACAGCGTGCAGCTCCCCGGCGGCCAGGGAGAGAGCTCCGGCGGCCAGCGGGAGTTCGTGGAGTACCTCTCCCGCGCCGCGGTCGCCACCGGCATCGACGGGATCTTCATGGAGGTCCACGAGGAGCCGGACAAGGCCCTCTGCGACGGTCCCAACTCGATCCCGCTCAATGAACTGCCGGCGCTGCTCAAGACACTCAAGGCAATCGACGCGGCCGTGCGGTGACATTCACACCCATGCGTCAACAAAAAAAACGGGACCCTGCCTTTGGCGGTGTCCCGTTTCGTTTGATCCAGGATCTGCAAACCACACAACAGCGCCACAGGGCGCTCACCCGAACCGGTATACCGGCCTGCCGTCCTGGTAGAGCTCGATGGGTCCGTCTTGTGATACCTTGATCACCTTGCCGAAACAGGAGGCGGCGCTGGCGGCCGTGGTCCTTCCCCCGCCGGCGACCACCTCCGGGGCATGGGAGGTGTCGATGATGAAGCCGGTCTCCATCAGCTTGCCCCCCTGGTTGAAGACCGTCATGCCGTCGGCCGAGAGGATGCGCAGCAGTATCCCCGCCTGCTTCAGGTCGTGGATGCTCCTCCCCTTCACCCTATTGATAAGCAGCCTCCCCACCGGATCGTCCCCCCCCACCGAACCCTTCTTCAGCGCGGCCAGTTTGCGCGCCCCCAGGCTGTAGATCAGGATCACCGTGCCGTGCCTGTTCTTGGAGAGGGCGTAGACCGTCCAGAGCAGCTCGTCGGCGGCCTCGGGCTCGATGCTCCCGGCCAGGAACGAGCGGAGAATGTCAGGGTCGAAGATGCCCCATACCCCCTTGCGTCTTACCAGGAGCCTGGCCGGGCTGATCAGCACCTCGATCTCGGAGGCCTCGTTGACCGTCACGGCAAAGGCGCCGCGGCCGGCGCGGCGCACCAGCGAGAAGATCTCCCGCTGGGTCAGCCGCTCCACGTCGCTCCGGAGCACGGCGGGGGAGGTGCGGATGACGCCGGTCACCTGCATCTGGATGTTGGCCACGAAGAAGAGGTTGGTACCGTCGACGAAGCGGTAGGTCAGCGGGTTGGCGAAGAAGGTGGGGGAGATCTCCTCGTGCGGTTGCAGGGGGATCAGGGTGTGCTGCCGCTCCCGCACCAGCTTGCGCAGCGCGGGGAGCGTGGTGCGGTGCACGAGGAAGCCGGTGGTGGCCGGTGTCCCCTCGTAGCGCTGGTAGGAGAGGTTCTTGAGCAGCTGGATCAGCTGCTGGATCGGCCAGAAACCCTTGCGGTGGTCCCCCCTGAGCGAGCGGGCCACGGTGATGTCCATGATCGAGGCCAGAAGCGCCGTGCGGAAGTGGGCCGCGTACCCCTCCTGCTGAAAGCCGCTGTACAGGCCGGAGAAGGCGGCCAGAAGCTCGCGGCAGAAGGCGGTTTCGCTGCGGGTGAAGGGGAGCGTCTCGCGCCGGGCCGTGAACAGGTAAGGGCGCTCGTCGATGGTGACGTGCTCGCTGATTCTCTCCTCACCCGGAACGGGGACGCTATCGCCGGGGAGCAGTTCCACCTCGGCCCCGCCGAGGAACGAGCGGATGTTGCCCCTGAGGGCGTCGAAGACGGCTATCGGCATGGTCGCTCCCTGTTGGTGATGATCTGCTGCCGGGATTTTAGCAGCTATCGGAACGAAATCCAGGGTTGCCGGAACGATTGCTTCCAATTCGGGGGATTAGTCTATTACGACTTGAGTCTTTACAAAAGATGAGCAAAATCTATAACAAAACTTAACGCAAAGTCGCAAAGATACAAAGACGCAAAGTAAACCAAGGATAAATACTTATAGTCTTTGGGGTAAACCATAAATCATTGTTTTTGATTTTCATTGCGTCCTTGCATCTTTGCATCCTTGCGTTAAAAGATTTTGGTTCCGGCTTCGCCGGTTCAGGCTGTGAGGGCTGACGCCGACGCCAGCATCTCGGCAGCGTGTGACAGGGCCGACTCGGTGATGGTGGTGCCGGCCAGCATGCGGGCCACCTCGCGGGTGCGGTCCGTCTCCGCGAGCGCGACCACCCTGGTGGCGGTCCTGCCGTCCGTGACCTGTTTCTCCACCCGCAGATGATGGTCGGCAAAGACCGCCACCTGCGGCAGATGGGTGATGCAGAGCACCTGCTGGCCAAGGGCTACGTTCTTCAGCTTCCTTCCCACCAGCGCGGAGGTCGCCCCGCCGATGCCGCTGTCCACCTCGTCGAACACCAGGGTGGGGACATCCCCTTCGGGCAGTACCTGCTTGACCGCCAGCATCAGGCGTGAGAGCTCGCCGCCCGAGGCGATCCTGGCCAGCGGGCGTGGCAGCTCGCCCGGATTGGGGGAGAAGAGGAACTCGATCCGCTCGAAGCCGGTCGGCCGCGGCTCGGCCAGCGGTTCGAGCGCGATCTCGAAGACGGCGTCCTTCATGGCCACCTGGTGCGCCTCCGCTTCCAGGGCCGCCTTCAGCGCCAGGGCGCCCTTCGCGCGGCGACCGGTCAGCTCGGCGCCGCGCCCATGCAACTCGCCCGCCAGTTGCTCCTGCTCCGCCTCAAGCTGGCGGCGGTCCTGCTCGCGCCCGCGGAGCTCTTCCAGCTCCAGGTCGATCCCCTGTTTGAAGGCCAGGATCTCTTCCACGGTCTGGCCGTACTTCTTCTTGAGGCGGCCGATCTGGTCGAGGCGGTCGTCGATCCGCTGCAGGGCGGCGGGGTCGGAGTCGATGCGGGCGGCATAATCGCGCAGACCGATGGCGGCGTCCTCCAGTTGCAGGTAGGCGCTCTCCAGGTCTGTGGCCAGTGCATTCAGCCCGCTGTCGATGACGGCCAGATCGGCGATGGAGGCCGCGATGCGCCGCAACTGCCCGAGGATGGCGCCATCGCCGCCGTAGAGCCGCTCAAAGGCATCGCCGCTTACGCCGCCAAGCTTTTCGGCGGCCGCCAGCACCCGGCGGCGCTCCTCCAGTTCCTCCTCCTCACCCGGCCGCAGTTGCGCGCCGGCGATCTCATCGGCCTGGAACGAGAGCAGATCCAGCCTGCGGGCCGCCTCGCGTTCCTCCTCGTCCAGGTGCGCAATGCGCTCCCGAACGGCGTGAAAACGCGCACAGAGCGCCGCGAACTCCCCCCGCAGCGTGGCGGAGCCGGCAAAGGCGTCCAGGAGCAGCAGGTGGTTCTCGGGCCTGAGCAGGGTCTGGGATTCGTGCTGGCCGTAGATGTTGATCAGGCGGCGCGCTATGTCGGCCAGAAGCGCAAGGGTGGCCATGCCGCCGTTGATGAAGATCCGGTTTTTGCCCGAGCGGGAGAGGGAGCGCTTGACCAGCAGCTCGTCCCTCTTCGCAGCCGGTGCGGATCAAGTCGCCGGAGGCCCGGTTGCCCATGACCAGGCCGACGGCGTCGATGATGATCGACTTGCCGGCCCCGGTCTCGCCGGTCAGCACGGTCAGACCCGGTTTGAAGGCGAGGTGCAGGGTGTCGATGATGGCGACGTTCCTGATGGTCAGATCGGTCAGCATGTCAGCGTTCGCCCCACTTCAGTTTCGTCCGCAGCACCTCGAAGTAGTCGCGGTCCCTCGACATGACCAGGGCGGTCGTCTTGAGCGCCTTGCGCACCTCCACCGAATCACCCTCCTGCAGCTCGAAGCCGACCTGGCCGTCCAGGGTCAGGTAGACCTTTTCGTCGAAAGAGGCGGCGATGGTGACCGAGATGATCGATTCGTCGGTGACCACGATCGGGCGGTTGGTCAGGGTGTGCGGGCAGATCGGGGTGATCACGATGCAGCTCATCAGCGGGTGGATGATGGGGCCGCCGGCCGACAGGGAGTATCCGGTGGAGCCGGTGGGGGTGGAGACGATCAGGCCGTCGGCCTTGAAGGTGGTCAGCGCGTGCCGGTTGACCCTGGTCTCCAGGTCGACGATGCGGGCCAGGGCCCCCTTGTTGATGACCATGTCGTTCAGGACGTGGGTCTTCTCGATCTCCTTCCCCTCGCGGCAGACGGTCACCTCCAGCATCATCCGCTCGGAGACGCGCGGGTTCCCCCTCAGGCAGCGTTCCAGCAGCGGATAGAGCTCATCCACGGTCACCTCGGTCAGGAAACCGAGGCTCCCCAGATTGACCCCCAGGATAGGGACGTCCTTGCCGCAGAAGAGACGCGCCACCGAGATCAGCGTGCCGTCGCCCCCCAGGACCACCACCAGTTCGGCCTGCTCGCGGATCTCCTCCGCCGCGATGCCATCGGGATAGCCGATATGGCGGGCCAGGTGCTCCTCCACCAAGGGGAGGCGCCCCTTCTCCACCAGCCAGTCGATCAGGTGGTCCGCAACCCCCTGGCAGCGGGGGTCGTGCATCTTGGCGAATATGGCGATGTTCTGTATCTGCATGGGTTATTCCTTGAGACCGGGAGGAATCTGCTGCGGCAATCGATGTTTGTAAGGGTTGAGGATGGCAACTTGAAATGGTTTATAATGGCGCTCGTTGCGTGTAACCACCGTCAAACCATGCTGAAGCGCTGTGGCGGCGATAATGACATCGCCGCCGTCATGTCCGGCGGCCGCCGAAAGTTCACCCCAGCGGCAGGCGATTTCAGGGGTTACCGGCAGGATACGGTCAGCGTAGTTTTTCAAAAGGGTGTCCAGCCAGTGCCGTAACCGTTCAGCAAAAAGGCTGTCCTTGTCCCGCTGCCGGACAATGCCGCGCTGGATCTCGCTGATTGTGACCACGCTGAGATAGAGGCTGTTTTCAGGCGCTGACGAAAGCCAGGAGACAACCTGCGTATCCGGAGCCTGCCTGCGCATCTCCGAAATCACCATGGTGTCGAGCAGCCACATCAGAACTGCACCTTGCGGGAGCGAAACGGTATCCGTTCGAACTCACCATCATCCTTCGGCAGGGTGAGCAGATGATCCGCAAAACTGGGCATGGCGGCGGTCTGGATTTTCTCAAGCCTCTCATACTCGTCGGCGGCTACGACCACCACCACCTCGCGTCCGCGACGGGTCACATGCTGCGGCTCGCCATGGAGCGCGGCCTCAACGACCTTGCTGAACTGGTTTTTGGCATCCTGCAAACGCCATGATGCGGTCGGCATGGTATGTCTCCATGATTTAATCTGGCTAGGTTATCTGGCTAGATTATGGTCGGAGATGGTGGAATTGTCAATGGACAACACTCCGCCCTTACTTCAGGCTTCGGATCTTCTCCAGGCTCTCCTCCAGCACCGCCCTCTTGGCGGTCACCTCGGCCAGCTTCTGGCGCTCCTTCTCGACGATATCGGCCGGGGCGCGGTCCACGAAGGCGGGGTTCTCCAGCTTCTTAGAGAACTGCTCGATCTCCTTGCCTATCTTGGCGATCTCCTTCAAGAGCCGCTCCTCCTCGGCCGCCACGTCCACCACCCCCTTGAGCGGCACGAAGATCCGCACGTCGCCAGCTACCTGGAGCGAGGCGTCCTCGGGCTTCTCGATGCCGATGCCGATGGCCAGGTCGGAGATGCGGGCCAGGCTGATGATCGAGCCCTCGTTGTGCTTCATGAGAGAGAGGCTCTCATCGGAGCCGCAGGAGAGGATCACGGCGATCTCCCTGGACGGCGGCACCTCCATCTCGCCGCGGATGTTGCGGATGCCGCCGATGACCGCCATGACCCGCTCCATGTCGGCGGCAGCCTCGGGGAAGGAGAGGCTCTCGCGGAATTCGGGATAAGGGGCCTGCATGATGGTTTCCGTTCCCCGTTCCCCGTTCCCCGTTCCCCGCAGTTTGGGCAGGGCCTGCCAGATCTCCTCGCTGATGAACGGCATGAAGGGGTGCAGGAGCCGCAAGAGGCTCTCCAGCGCATACCAGAGTACGTATTGGGTGGTTCGCTTCCGCTCAGGCGTGCCGTTGTAGAGGTCCTGCTTGGAGAGTTCCAGGTACCAGTCGCAGAACTCGCTCCAGGTGAACTGGTACAGCCCCATGGCCGCCTCGTTGAAGCGGTATTCCTCCAGGGCGGCGTTGGTCTCGCGGGCGGTCTCGTTCAGGCGGTGCAGGAGCCACCTCTCCCCCTGGGATAGTTCAAGCTCCGAGAGCCTTATGTTATCCGGATCGAACCCAGCCAGGTTCATCAGGGTGAAGCGGGCCGCGTTCCAGACCTTGTTGCAGAAGTTGCGGTAGCCGGCGATGCGCTCCTCGGCCAGCTTGATGTCGCGCCCCTGGGCCGCGAAGGCCGCCAGGGTGAAGCGGAAGGCGTCGGTGCCGTACTGGTCGATCACGGTCAGGGGGTCGATCACGTTCCCCTTGGACTTGCTCATCTTCTGCCCCTGGGCGTCGCGCACCAGGGCGTGGATGTAGACGTCGCGGAAGGGGACCTCGCCCATGAAGTGCAGCCCCATCATCATCATGCGGGCCACCCAGAAGAATAGGATGTCGAAGCCGGTCACCAGGCATGAGGTGGGGTAGAAGGTCGAAAGCTCCTCGGTCTTTTCCGGCCACCCCATGGTGGAGAATGGCCACAGGGCCGAGGAGAACCAGGTGTCGAGCACGTCGGTCTCCTGGCGGATCTCGTCGCTGCCGCACTTGGCGCACCTCGCCGGCTCCTCCATGGAGACGGTCACCCCATCGCAGTGGTCGCAGAACCAGGCCGGGATGCGGTGTCCCCACCAGATCTGGCGCGAGATGCACCAGTCGCGGATGTTCTCCATCCAGTCGTAGTAGGTGTTTTCCCACTGTCTGGGGAGGATGCGGGTACGGCCATCCTTGACCGCGGCCAGGGCGTGCTCGGCCAGGGGTGCGACCCGGACGTACCACTGCAGCGACAGGTACGGCTCCACCACGGTCTTGCAGCGGTAGCAGCCGCCAACCGCCATGGCGTGGTCGTCGATCCGCTCCAGGAGCCCGGCGCCCTCCAGGTCGGCCACGATCCTCTTTCTGGCCTCGAAACGCTCCAGCCCCTCGTACTGGCGGCCGGCGGCGTTGATCACGCCCGACTCGTCCAGGACGTTGATCCGGTCCAGGCCGTGGCGCACCCCCACCTCGAAGTCGTTGAAGTCGTGGGCCGGGGTTATCTTCACCACGCCGGTACCGAACTCCCGCTCCACGTAGTCGTCGGCCACCACCGGGATCTCCCGCTCGATCAAAGGCAGGATCACCTTCTTCCCGATCAGCCCCCGGTAGCGCTCGTCCTCGGGGTGTACCGCCACGGCCGTGTCACCCAGCATGGTCTCCGGGCGGGTCGTGGCGACCGTCACATATCTGCCCGGCTCTCCGGCCACCGGGTAGCGGATGTGCCAGAGGTGCCCCTTCTTCTCCTCGTGCTCGACCTCGATGTCCGAGAGGGCCGTGTGGCAGCGGGGGCACCAGTTGATCAGGCGGTTGTCGCGGTAGATCAGCCCCTCTTCGTAGAGCCGGACAAAGACGGTGCGCACCGCCTTGGAGAGCCCCTCGTCCATGGTGAAGCGCTCGCGCTCCCAGTCGCAGGACGCCCCCAGGCGCTTCAACTGCCCGATGATCTGCCCGCCCGACTCCGCCTTCCACTGCCAGACCCGTTCGATGAACTTGTCCCGCCCCAACTCGTGGCGGTCCTTCTTCTCGCCGGCAAGCTGCCGCTCGACCACGTTCTGGGTGGCGATGCCGGCATGGTCGGTGCCCGGCATCCAGAGCACGTTGTACCCCTGCATCCGTTTCCAGCGGCAGAGGATGTCCTGCAGGGTGTTGTTGAGGGCATGCCCCATGTGCAGGGCGCCGGTGACGTTGGGGGGCGGGATGACGATGGAGTAGGGTTTCCTGTCGGAGGCAGGGGCGGCGCGGAAGTAGCCCTTTTCTTCCCATTCGGCGTACCATCTTTTTTCAACTGCGTGGGGCTCGTACCCCTTGGCGAGTTCCTTGGTCATGGTTTCTCGGCACCTTTTCTTGTCCATCTGGCTTTCGATAATTGCCTGCAGGTCAGCCACTATAAAAAAAACAGTGGGAATATGCAACATTCCCCTGCAAAAAACCCGGGCCACCCGAACTCCGCATTACCAAGGCCCTTTGAGAAATGAATTTGAAACGCAAAGACGCAAAGAACGCTAGGAAAAACTCTAAGATAATTCTGAAATCACGTTCACCTGCGGGGTGACAACCAGATTTCTATTAACCGATTGGTTTCTTTGCGAACTTTGCGTCTTTGCGTTAATGAACTGCTTTTTCAAGGATAAATATCATTTGAAACGCAAAGACGCCAAGATGCAAAGTAAAAACAGGCTGTTCGCAAAAAAAGGGTTCCCTTCTCTTTGGTTAACGACTTTTCTTTAGTAATGCCTTTATTTTCTTGGCGTCTTTGCACCTTTGCGTTAAGGCAGTGCTGATTTTAGATTTATCCCGGTTGCGGTGTGAATTCGGGGTGATCCAGGTGGCAGGGGGGAAAGGGCCGCCGGAGGGGGCGGCCCAATTTGATCGTCAGACGGAGCAGGGGAGGCCGAGCATCTTCTTGAGCAACTCGATGACCGCCTTCAGGTCGATCGGCTTGGATACGTAGGCATTCATGCCGGCATCGAGGCAGCGTTGCTCGTCACTTTTCGAGGCATGGGCCGTCATGGCGACGATGAGCGTATCTGCGCCGCCTCGCGCCCGCTCCTTCTCGCGAATGGCGCGGGTGGCGGCAAAGCCGTCCAGGTACGGCATCTGTATGTCCATGAGGATGAGGTCGTAGTCCCCCTGCTCCCACATCTCAACCGCCTTGCGGCCGTTCTCGGCGATGTCGAGATCGAAGTTGGACCGCACCAGCATCGTTTCGAGTATTGTTCTGATGACCGGGTCGTCTTCCGCCAGCAGCAGGCGTGGTATTTTCCCTTCACGGGCAGGGATAGCGTTACTCTCACCCGGCTGAGGCGTACCGGACGCGCCGGCTGTTTCTAGCTCCGCTTCCGCCTCTCCGAGGGGGACGGTAAAGGAAAAGGCGCTGCCGGCATCCTCCGAGCTCTCGAAGGATATTCTCCCCCCCATCAGTTCCACGATCTCCCTGCTGATGGCCAGCCCAAGACCGGTGCCGCCGAATCTGCGGGTGTCGGAGTCGTCCACCTGGCTGAATGACTTGAAAAGGAGCCCTTTCTTGTCGTCAGGGATGCCGATGCCGGTATCGATAATGGAAAATGTGATATCGCGCTTGCCGTTTGCGGCAGCAGCTCCCGCATCGACCCGCACCTCAACCTTCCCCTGCTCGGTGAACTTGACCGCATTGGCGATCAGGTTCGTGATGACCTGGCGCAACCGCAACTGATCGCCGACCAGGGTTGCCGGACAATCATCCGTGGTCGTGAAGGTGAGATCGAGCCCCTTGCGCCGCGCCTCGGCCAGGAGAATACCGATTGCGCCCTCCACGCACCCCCGAAGATTAAACGGTTTATCCTCTATGGAGAGCTTGTCCGTCTCGATTTTTGTCAGGTCGAGGATGTCGTTGAGGATGCCGAGGAGCGAGCGGCCCGACTTGTGCGCGATGCCGATGCATTCCCGCTGCTGCGCTTCGAGGGGGCCGTCGAGGGCGATCTCGAGCATACCGAGGACACCGGTCATGGGGGTACGCAGCTCGTGGCTCATGTTGGCGAGGAACTGGCTCTTGGCACGGTTGGCCGTCTCGGCGGCTTCCTTGGCCCGGCGCAGTTCCTCCTCGGTCCGCTTGAGTTCGGCGCTCGCCTCCTCGGCCTGCCTGCGGGCGGCCACTGCGTCTTCCATCATGTTGAGGGCGGCCCGGCGGGATTCGAGCAGGGTGGCGTTGGCGGCCTGCAACTCGGCGGTCCGCTCGGCAACGCGCTGCTCCAGTTCCGCATGCGCACGGCGCAGGGCATCGTCCGCCTCCCGCCGTTCCCTGCGGACGGCCGCGTCTCCCAGTTCCCGCTCCAGAGCCGGCACCAGCCGTGAGTAATTCCCCTTCATGATAAAGTCGTGGGCGCCGGCCTTCATCGCCTCCACGGCCCTCTCCTCGCCGATCACCCCGGAGACGAGAATAAAGGGGAGGTCGAGTCCACTCGACCTGATAATAGCCAGGGCATCGATTCCGGTAAACTCCGGCAAGCTATAGTCGGCGATGACGGCGTCCCAGGTTTTTGCCCCCAGGGCGGACTCAAGCTCCCGTGGCGTCTCGACCCGCGCGATGTCGGGATAGATCCCCCCCTTGCGCAGCTCCAGTTCCAGGAGCATGGCATCGTCCTCCGAATCCTCAATCAGCAGCAGTCGCAGCGACTTCAATGCGGTTCTCCTCTTCTAAGCGGCAGTCTCAAAACTAACCCCTCCCCCGCCTCCCCTTAAGCTAAGGGGAGGAGCTTTGCTGTTCCCACTCATAAGCTAAGAGGGTGAAAATTACCACCAACCTTGCTCCCAGCGTCCCTCCCCTTAGTTAAGGGGAGGACAGGAGGGGTTAAAGCCTTGGCGGCAGCGTGAAATAGAAGGTCGCCCCTTCCCCCGGCCGCCCTTCGGCGCAGACCCGGCCGCCGTGGCGCTGGATGATGCGCCGCACCGTGGCCAGACCGATGCCGTGCCCCGTGAATTCCTCGGCGCCGGGGAGACGCTGGAAGGGGGTGAACAGTTTCTCCGCCTGGGCGCCGTCGAATCCCTCGCCGTTGTCACTGACGAAGAAGGCTGTTTCCCCCGCAATCGTTTGCGTCCCGAATTCGATGACGGCCTCCTCCTTCCTGGTGGTGTACTTCCAGGCGTTGCCGATGAGGTTTTTCAGCGCGATTCGCAGCAGGTTGGGGTCCCCTTCGGCCGTCAACCCTTCGGCTATCCGGAACAGGACCCCGCGCTCTGGACTCCGCTGCCTGAGCTCGGTAGCCAGCGCCTGCGCCATGCCGCTGAGATCGACCCTTTCCCGGCCTATCCCGACATGTGACAGGCGGGAGAATTTGAGCAGGGTGCTGATCATCTGGCTCATCTGTTGCGTGCCGTTGCAGACCTCCTGGAGATACCCCCGGCACTCTTCATCGAGCTTATCGCCGTACAGTTCCTGGATCACCTGGCTGTAGCCGCTGATGACGTTCAAGGGGCCGCGCAGGTCGTGGGAGACCGTATAGTTGAACGCCTCCAACTCGCAGTTGGCGGCCGCAAGATCGGCGTTCAGCCGCTCCCTCTCCTCATCCACCCGCCGGATCTCCTCCAGGGAACGGGTCAACTCCTCTCTCTGCGCCTGCAACTCCTCGGTCTGCACCCGCAGCTCCTCGTTGGCCGCCGCCAGCTCCTCGGTCCTATGCTGCACCAGATCCTCCAGGTGCTCCCGGTGCCTGGTCAGCTCTTCCGCCGTCTGCCGCCGCTCGCGGCGGAGAACGGCGTCCCGCAGCGCCCGCTCCAGCGCCGGCACGAGCCGGGCGTAGCGCCCCTTCATGAGATAGTCGTGGGCGCCCGCCTTGAGCGCCTCAACCGCCGTTTCCTCCCCCATCACCCCGGAGACGAGGATGAAGGGGAGGTCCACCCCCCGCTCCCGCACCATCCGCAGGGCGTCGAGGCCGGTGAAGGAGGGCAGGTTGTAGTCGGCGAAGACCGCGTCCCATGGGCCGTCATCCAGGGCGGCCTTCAACTCCTCCGGCGTCTCGACCCGCCTGAATTCTGTCGCGTACCCCTCGTTCTGCAGCTCCAGCACCAGCAGCAGGGCGTCGTCCTCAGCGTCCTCGACGATCAATAGCCGCAGTGATTGCGTCGTCATTTATCCGCCCCCCCCCCCCCGGGATTCGCCGGCAGCGGCGGCTGGTTGAGCACCAGCCAGTAGAGACCGAGGATCTTCACCGCCTCGGTGAACTGTTCGAAGTCCACCGGCTTGCGGATGTAGCTGTTGCACCCCAGGTCGTAGCCGCGGATGACATCCTGCTCCTCCACCGAGGAGGTGAGGATGACCACCGGGAGAAGCCGGGTCCGCGGGTCGTCGCGCAGCCGGCGCAGCACCTCCAGGCCGCCGATCTTGGGGAGCTTCAGGTCGAGCAGCACCAGGCACGGCTCGTCTTCCGGCGGCCGGCCGGCCCAGCTGCCGGTGGCTAAGAGGAAGTCCAGGGCCTCGGCCCCGTCCCGCGCCACCACCAGGCGGTTGGCGATGTTGCTCATGCTGAAGGCGAGCCGGGTCAACTCCTCGTCGTCGTCGTTGTCCTCGACCAGCAGGATTACACAATTTTGGGTCATGGTTCTGCTCCTAATGTTGACTTATTCAAATTCAAAGGCAACCCCCCTCAGTCCCCCCTTATCAGGGGGGAAGTTTTAAAGCCTCCCCTGATAAGGGGAGGTTTGGAGGGGTTATGAACCCTCACCCTTCACCCCTCACCCTTGCTGTCACTGGGCAGGGTAAAATAAAAGGTCGCCCCCTGGCCGACCTTCCCCTCGGCCCAGACCGTACCGCCGTGGCGGCGGATGATGCGCTGGACCAGGGACAGGCCGATGCCGGTGCCGGGATATTCCTTTTCCAGGTGGAGGCGCTGGAAGGTGACGAACAGCTTGTCGGCGTAGGTCATGTCGAAGCCGGCGCCGTTGTCGCGGACGAAGTAGGCATTCACCCCCCCGGCCTCGGTAACGCCGAACTCGATGGTCGCCCCCTCCTTCCTGCCGGTGAACTTCCAGGCGTTGCCGAGCAGGTTCTCCAGGACCACCTTGAGCAGATGGGGGTCGCAGATGGCGCTCAAACCGGTGGCGATGCGGAAGGAGACCCGCCGCTCCGGCTGCGTCTTCCGCAGCTCGGCCGTCACCCCCTGCGCCAGGGCGGAGAGGTTGACCTCCCCGATGGTCAGCTCCCCCCTGGTGAGACGGGAGAGCTTCAAGAGGTCGTCGATCAACTGGGCCATCCGCTGGGTCGCCCCGCGCACCCGACGCAGGTAGTCCTCCCCGCGCTCGTCCAGGAGGTTCCGGTAGTCATTCAGGAGCGCCAGGCTGAAGCCGTCGATGGCCCTGAGCGGGGCGCGCAGGTCGTGGGAGACCGAGTAGGAGAACGCCTCCAGCTCGCGGTTGGCGGCGTCGGCCGCCTCCTTGGCCCGGCGCAGCGACTCGAACGCCTCCCTGAGCTCCAGGTTGATGGCCTCGGTCCGCTCCCGCTCCACGTCGAAGTCCTCCAGGAGGTTGAGCATGGCCCGCTGGTTGTCCTCGAGCCGCTCCTTTTCGCCGGTGAAGTCGTCCAGGATGTTGAGGATGGCCCGCTGGGTCTCGTCGGAGCGCTCCTTCTCCCCGGTGAAGTCCTCCAGGATGTTGATAACCGCCTTTTGCATCCCCTCCAGGAGCGTCTTTTCCTCCGAGGCGTCCTCCATGATGTTGAGGACCGCCTTTTGCGTCTCCTCCAGGAGGGTCTTTTCCCGGGAGGCGTCCTCCAGGATGTTGACCATGGCGCGCTGCGTCTCCTCCAGCCGCTCCTTCTCGTCGGTCATGTCCTCGAGGATGTTGAGCATCGCCCTGGTGTAATCGTCTTTTCCGGGCTGATCCGACCGATCGGTCAGATCAGCCCGATGCTCTTGCGAGGCGGCGGGGGTCATCGTCCCCCTCTCCCGATTTCCTGGCGGCACTGCTCGACTTCCCTCCGGAGCTCCTCGTTCTCCTTTTTCAGCTCGACCATCTTCAGCTCACGGCCGACGGTCAGCTTCTGGAAGCGCTCCAGCTCCGCCAGCCTCTCAAGCTCGCGGGCGCGCTGCTCCTCGCGGGCGCGCTGCTCGGTGACCTTCTCCTCTGCCTCTCTCTGGGCCGTGACGTCGCGCGCCGCGGCGAACACCCCGAGCACGACCCCCTGGGCGTCACGGTAGACCGAGGCGTTGTAGAGAACGCTGGTGAGCCTGCCGTCACGGTGGCGGATGGTTAGCGGATAGTCGGTCACGTACCCCCGGGAGAAGACCTGCATGTGCCCCTCGCGGGCCTTGTCCGGCTCGGTGAAGTAGTCGGAGAAGTCGGCGCCGATCAACTGCTCCCTCGGCACGCCGGTGACCTTGACGGTGGCCTCGTTGACGTCGGTGATCTTCCCCTCCGGGGAGATGGTGACCAGCGGGTCGAGGGAGGCCTCGACCAGGGAACGGGCGTACTGGGAGGCATCGCGCAGCCTCTCCTCGGCCAGCTTCTTCTCGGTGATGTCGGTGCTCATCAGCAGATAACCGATCGGATTGCCGGCGGCGTCGTTACGGCGGGTGACGACGACGCTGGCCACGAAGCGGGAACCGTCCTTCCTGACCCGCAGGAACTCCCCTTCCGCGATCCCCTCGTCATAGGCCTTCTTCAGCATCTTGTCGACCGCCCCTCCCGGCTTCAGGTCCTCGGGGGAGTGCAGGATGTTCGATTCCTTGCCGATGATCTCGTCTTCCGCATAGCCGTAGTTGAGCCTGGCCCCCTCGTTCCAGGAGAGGATGCGGTAGTTCAGGTCCTTGCCGATGATGGAGTACTTGGTCGAGCTCTGGAGGATGTTGTCGAGGAAGTTCTTGGTCTCGGCGAACTCGCGCATGACGCGCTTGTTCTCCGTGACGTCGCGCGCCGCGGCGAAAACCCCCAGCACGTTGCCGTACAGGTCGCGGTAGACCGAGGCATTGTAGAGGACGTCCACCAGTTGCCCCTCCCGGTGGCGGATGGTGAGGGGGTAGTCGGTGACGAACCCCTTGGCGAAGACCTGCTGATACCCCTCGCGGGCCTTGTCCGGCTCGGTGAAGTAGTCGGAGAAGTCGGTCCCGATCAGCTCGTCCCGTTCCATGCCGGTGACCTTCATGGTCGCCTCGTTGACGTCCGTGATCTTACCCTCCGGGGAGATGGTGACCAGCGGGTCGAGGGAGGCCTCGATCAGGGAACGGGCGTACTGGGCCGCCTGCTTCTGGGCCGTGACGTCGCGGGCCGCGGCGAACACCCCCAGGACGTTCCCCTGCACGTCCTTGTAGACCGAGGCGTTGTAGAGGACGTCGACGAGTTGCCCTTCCCTGTGCCTGATGGACCGAGCCCAGGGCGAAGACCTGGCGGTATCCCTCGCGGGCCTTGTCCGGCTCGGTGAAGTAGTCGGAGAAGTCGGTCCCGATCAGCTCGTCCCGTTCCATGCCGGTGACCTTCATGGTCGCCTCGTTGACGTCGGTGATCTTCCCTTCCGGGGAGATGGTGACCAGCGGGTCCAGCGACGCCTCGATGAGGCTTCGTGAGTACTGGGCCGCCTGCTTCTGGGCCGTGACGTCGCGGGCCGCGGCGAACACCCCGAGGACGTTCCCCTGCACGTCGCGGTAGACCGAGGCGTTGTAGAGGACGTCCATCAACTGGCCGTTCCTGTGGCGGATGGTGAGGGGGTAGTCGGTGACCGAGCCCAGGGCGAAGACCTGGCGGTATCCCTCGCGGGCCTTGTCCGGCTCGGTGAAGTAGTCGGAGCAGTCGGTGCCGATCAGCTCGTCCCGCGGCCTGCCGGTGACCTTGATGGTCGCCTCGTTGACGTCGGTGATCTTCCCCTCCGGGGAGATGGTGACCAGCGGGTCGAGCGACGCCTCGATCAGGGAACGGGCGTACTGGGCCGCCTGCCTCTGGGCCGTGACGTCGCGGGCCGCGGCG
>JACPFJ010000015.1:11051-61694 GCA_016182975.1 Deltaproteobacteria bacterium | reverse complement strand
GCAGGCGAGCATGACACATCCTCCTTGCATGAAATCAGAGACTTCTGTAAGGATTATAGCAATTTTTCAGAGAACACGTTAATACTTGGTTGCCCCGAAGGGGCCTCTTTTTCCGCGCGTAGTCGCGGAAAAAGCGTAGTTCCTTGTCCTTCAAAATGGAATAAAGCCGCTGGATGGTGCTGATGCAAACCTGGCTATCCTTGGCAATGAATGACGATTTAAGTCGCTGCACGTTATACAGCTCAGTGAATTTGCGGTTATCGTCAAGCGGCACGAAGGACATCATCTCCTGTTCGGCCTGTTCTCCCAGGTTCTTGGTGTCTACCAGAAAGAGAATCCGCTTATTGTTGGCATACTTGAGCAGACGATACATGGCGGTGATGGCGGTGTAGGTCTTACCAGCGCCGGTGGCCATCTGGATAAGCGCCCGTGGCCGATCGGCCTTGAAGGATGCTTCCAGGTTGGTTATGGCGATTTCCTGGCAATCGCGCAAACCCAGCACTTTGGCAGGGAGTTTCTGCGGGTTGAGGGCCGGAATCTGTTGCAAGCGTCCGCGCAGGGCGGCGGACTGTGTGAGCCATTCTTTCAGGGTTTCAGGGCGATGAAAACTAAACAGCTCGCGCGAGCGGGGATGCGGGTCGCGCTGGTCGGTAAAGCGGGTGATGATGCCGGTGCTCTCATACAAAAATGGTAATGGTTCTTTATTGTTTACCCATTTCAACCGGGCTGCCGCGTATCCCTCAGTCTGCGGTTCATGGGCGGTCAGACGCTGCCCCTCTTCTTCACGCTTGGCCTCAATAACCCCGACAGCTTTTTTATCGACAAACAGCACATAATCCGCAGGGCCGATATCGGTTTGATACTCGCGAACCGCCTGACCAAGCCCGACATTCAGGTCAATTTTTTTCTTGTGCTGAACCCTCCACCCCGCCTGTTGCAACAGGGCGTCGATAGAATCACGGGCCTTTTGTTCGGGGTTCTGGTTTTCAGTCATGGTATCGTCATCTCCCATCACATTTCCAACCACTTGTATACACCACGCCCCGCCACCCGCGCCACAATTTTAACCTTGCCATCCCGCAAAATTAAAAAGCCACCCGATCAGACTTATGCTGAACCGGGCGGCCCTGTAATTTCACAAACACTATAATTAACCCGCCATTACAGCAAACTCTCCCCGCTCATCTCCTTGGGCTGGCCCAGCCCCAGCATCTTCAGCATGGTCGGCGCGATGTCGGCCAGACGTCCCCCTTCGCGCAGCTTCACGCCCTTGCGGCTGTCGTCCGCCAGCACCAGCCAGACCGGGTTGCTGGTGTGGGCCGTGAACGGCTCGCCGTTCTCTCCCGCCATCTGCTCGGCATTGCCGTGGTCGGCGGTGATCAGGGCCGCACCCCCCTTTTCGCGCACCTTGTCCAGGATGCGCCCGACACAGGCGTCCACCGCCTCCACCGCCTTCACGGCCGCCTCCTGGATGCCGGTGTGACCGACCATGTCGCAGTTGGCCAGGTTGAGGACGATCACGTCGCAGTTGTCCTGATCCAGCCGCCTGAGCAGCTCGTCCGTCACCAGGTAGGCGCTCATCTCCGGCTTCTGGTCGTAGGTGGCCACCTCCTTGGGGGAGGGGATCAGGCAGCGCTCCTCTCCGGGGAAGGGGGCCTCATTGCCGCCGTTGAAGAAGAAGGTCACGTGGGCGTACTTCTCGGTTTCGGCGATGCGCAGTTGCCTCAGCCCGGCCGCAGCCAGCACCCCGCCCAGGATGTTGGTCAACTCCTCCGGGCCGAAGGCGATCGGCAGGCCGAAGGTGGCGTCGTACTCGGTCATGCAGACGTAGCTGGCAAGTTTAGGGTGACACCGGCGCGTGAAATCATCAAAACCGTCCAGGGCCACGGCGCGGGTGATCTCGCGGGCCCGGTCGGAACGGAAGTTGAAGAAGATGAAGCCGTCGCCGTCCTTGATGGCGCCCACAGGAGCGCCATCCCGGCAGATCACGCAGGGAACCACGAACTCGTCGTGCACCCCGGCGGCATAGCTCTGCTCGATGGCCTCCGCCGAGGAGGCGCGACATTCCCCTTCTCCGCAGACCATGGCGTTGTAGGCCTTTTCCACCCGCTCCCAGCGGTTGTCCCGGTCCATGGCGTAGTAGCGTCCCATCACCGTGGCGATCCGGCCGCAACCGATGCGCCGGATCTCCGCCTCAAGCTGCTCCAGGTAGCCGGCGCCGCTCTGTGGAGGGGTGTCGCGGCCGTCCAGCAGGCAGTGGATGAAGACCTCCGTCAGCCCTTCACGCCTCGCCAGTTCCAGCAGGGCATAGAGGTGGGTGTTGTGCGAATGCACCCCACCGTCGGACAGGAGCCCGGCCAGGTGCAGCCTGCCGCCATTGGCCTTGACCTGGGCGATGCACTCCAGGAGCACCTGGTTGCTGAAAAAATCGCCGTCAAGGATGGATTTAGTGATGCGGGTCAGGTCCTGATAGACGACCCGGCCGGCGCCGATGTTGAGGTGCCCGACCTCGGAGTTGCCCATCTGCCCCTCGGGCAGCCCCACGGCCATGCCCGAGGTCTGGATCTGCACGTGGGGGTATTCCGCCAAAAGCCGGTTCAGATTGGGGGTTTTGGCCTGGGCCACTGCGTTGTGATCGGGGTTCGGATTGATCCCCCAACCGTCGAGGATCATCAAGAGGAGAGGTTTTTTCATGGCATATCCTTTTGCCTAATGGTGGTACGGTTCGTTGTTCAGTATCGTGAAGGCCCGGTAGAGCTGCTCCAGCAGGAAGACCCGCACCATCTGGTGGGTGAAGGTCATCCGCGAGAGCGAGAGCAGCCGGCCGCGGCGGCGGAACTCCTCGGAAAAGCCGTAGGCCCCGCCGATGGCGAAGACCAGATCACCGACACCCGCGTCGCGCTGCCTGCCGATGAAGGCCGCCAGGCCGGGGGAATCCTGCTGTTCGCCGCGTTCGTCCAACAGCACCAGGACTGCATTGGGAGGGATATGCCTTTCCAGCCGCTCGCACTCGCGGCGGCGCTGCTCCTCGGCCTCGGCCCCCTTCTCGTCGCGTACCTCGCACAACTCCAGCGGGCAATAGCGCCGGATGCGTCCGGCGTACTCATTGACCGCCTCTTTCACCCAGCTTTCGCGGCTCTTGCCGACCCAGACAATCCGAAGTTTCAAAAGTCATCCTGCTTGCGGGCCCGGCTGATCGCCTCCGGCAGTTCCAACTGCGGCGCCATCTGCCAGAGCTCGTCCAGCTTGTAGTAATGCCGGAGCTGATCACTGAAGATGTGCACGATCACGTCGCCGTAATCCATGACGATCCACTTCCCTTCGCTCTCCCCCTCTATGTCGTGCACCTTGCCGTACTTCTTCAGCCCGCTGCGGATGCCGTCGGCAATGGCCTGGTTCTGCTTGTCCGAGTTGCCTGAGATGATCACCAGGTAATCGGCGATGGAGGAAACCCGGGAGATGTCCAGGGCCCGGATGTCGAAGGCCTTCTTGTCGTAGGCCAGTTCGGCGCACTTCAATGCCCGTTCGGTGGCTGTCAGGGTCTGCTTCTCTGCTGCTTTGGTTTTGGTTGCGGGCATTCGCTGTAGATCCTTTGCTCCTTGATGTACGCCTCCACCGCGGGTGGGACTAGATAGGTAATGGAATGGCCGGCAGCTGCCATCTGGCGGATTTCGGTGGACGAGATCGCCAGCGGACAGCCCCTCAGAAAATGGACCTGCTCTCCCGATCCATGCTCAAGCCTGCGGGAGGCGGCATTATAACTGAACTCCCCCCTGATGGCAACCGGGAGGGCCGCGGACGGGTCCGCGACCGGGCACCCCGGCCGCTCGACCACGATCAGGCTGCATTGCCGGAAGATCTCGGCATAGCGGTGCCACAGGCCGATCTCCAGGAACGAGTCGCTGCCGATGATGAAGAACAGCCCGGCGCCGGGATGTTCGGCTCGAAAGCTGGCGATGGTGTCGATGGAGTAGGACTTGCCCCCCCTGCGCCCCTCGATGTCCGACATCTCGAAGGCGGGATTGCCCCGTATGGCCAGGCGGACCATCTCGAAACGCAGCATGAAGGGGACCTCTCCGGCCAGCGGCTTGTGGGGCGGATCGGCGGCCGGGATGAACACCACCCGGTCGAGGGCGCACAACTCCCGGGCCTCCTCCGCGATGCGCAGGTGGGCCAGGTGTACCGGGTTGAACGTCCCCCCCATCAGTCCGATCCGCATGTTGCTTTTCCCTTTAGTTTCATGCCTGGTTACATCTACAAGATATGTATCATATTGTTGAAGCTGAAGGCATCCAAAAACCGCGGAATCAGGATACGCCGGGTGACGAAACTCAAGTAACGAGATCACTTTCGGACAACACCGCTTCCCCCAGATCGCAATCGGCATTCATCAGAAACCAATACAGGATGGTGCGCTCTTAAGCTCAAAGACATGGCATGGGATACGTGCCTGGATGTATTATTCCCTCACCATCCCCAGGTACCACTTGTACATTTCCGAAAGAAAAAACTTGCCGAATCCGGGATCGGTCTCGGTCTTGGCCATAAAACTCAGGAATTCGTCTGCATTGGCAAGAAATGCCTGATTGATGCTGTCCTTCAGTTTTTCCCGCCGCAGGTGCTCGATGCTATTGGTGGTAAAGGCTGAGCGCAGCGATTCATCATCTTCCAGCTTTTCCTTGATAGCATTCACCACCCGGTCGGCCTCATCGAAGGCAATGCCGTACTCCTCATTCAAATTCTGCACGATGATCTTGATCTTTTCTTTTTCTTCCTTCCTTCCCCGGTGACCGTCGTCCTCTGACGGTGTCAGCGTTCCATCCTCGTTGGCCAGGGAAATGCGTCCATTCTGCTCCTCCTGCACCCGGTACTTGTCCATGTCGATCATCTCGACAACTTCCAACGGCAGCGTCTGCTTTTCATAGGGCAGTTGCCGCAGCAGCAGCTTGGTGAAGAAGTAGAACTTTTCCAGTGCCGTGTCGGTGA
Source organism: Deltaproteobacteria bacterium (assembly GCA_016182975.1). Taxonomy (GTDB): domain Bacteria; phylum Desulfobacterota; class Desulfuromonadia; order Geobacterales; family Pseudopelobacteraceae; genus JACPFJ01. Next base: position 56,708 of record JACPFJ010000015.1, on the reverse strand, counting down.
AGATCATGATTTGGCTGATGAAGCTGTATTGTCGCACATAGCGGGCAGTTTCCTTACGGAACTTGTCTTGGGCCTCAGCCTTCAGCTTTTCGTAATCCTCTGTTCCCATGTGTTCAGCGGCCAGGTTGTTGTAGCCGGTCTCCACGATACGCTTGAAAAACGATTGAAGTCGGTCGGACGGCACCTTTTTGACAATGAACAGTTCGATGAACTCTGCCACGTCCTCCGTGGTAAATACGTGCATCTGCTCCAGAGTGTGCCTGAGGTTGTAGAGCTTGTTCGGGTTGGTTGCCCCTTCCAGTTCGGTGATCTGGTAGTAATCCTGGAACGATGCCTTGATGGTCTCCTGGTCGTTGACGAAATCAAGGGCCAGCGTATCCTGTTTGAGCGGAGGGAAGGTCCGGTTCAGACGGCTCAAGGTCTGCACCGCAGCCACCCCGCCCAGTTTTTTGTCCACGTACATCGTGTGCAGCAGCGGCTGATCGAAACCGGTCTGGTACTTGTTGGCCACAACCAGCAGCCGCTGGACCGGGTTCCTGAACGCCTCAGCAATGTCACCGGTGCCAGGCAGGTTCATGTTTCCCTCGGTATACTTCTGTTCGTTGATCGTTACCGTGCCGGTAAAGGCCACCAACACACCATAGGGAAGCCCCTGCTCCCGCAACGCTTCGTCCAGGGCCTGCTTGTACAGCACCGCATGGGCGCGGGAATGGGTCACGACCATCGCCTTGGCCTGACCGGCAATCTTGTGGGCAGTCTTGCGGGTGAAATGGTCAACGATGATATGGGCCTTGCGCTTGATGGCAAACTCGTGCTGGTCAACGTACTGCAACATCAGCCGCCGGGCCTTCAACTTCTCTACCTCCTTCTCCCCTTCGGCCTTCTCGTTCTCAATCAGCTCGAAGTAGGACTTGTAGGTGGTGTAGTTGACCAGCACATCCAGGATGAACCCTTCGGCAATGGCCTGGCGCATGGTGTACTGATGGAAAGGGCGATACCCTTTCTTCACCTTGGGGTCGCGTGTACCGAACAGCTCAAGGGTCTTGTCCTTGGGGGTGGCGGTGAAGGCGAAGAATGACAGGTGGGGGAGCTTTTGCCGGGCCTTCTGGATCTTCTCCAGTTCGTCCTCGATGGGATCGATCACCCCTTCCTCATCACGGTCAAGCGCCTTTTTCAGTTCCTCCTCGCTGGTCAGCACCAGTTTGAGGTCTTTGACGTTCTCGCCGGTCTGGGAGCTGTGGGCTTCGTCCACCACCACGGCAAACCGCTTTCCCGGCAGCTTGGCAAGCTCGCCGATAAAGCCGAACTTCTGCAAGGTGGTGATGATGATCTTGTCGCCCCGCTCCAGGGCCTTCACCAGTTGCCTGGTGTTGCGGTCGATCTTTGTGACCGTCCCCTTGATCTTCTCGAACTGCTTGATGGTCTCCTGCAACTGCCGGTCGAGCACCCGGCGGTCGGTGATGACGATGATGCTGTCAAACACCGGCTGCCCCAAGCCGCGGCCCTCGGACGCGGCATCATTGTTCTTTTCTCCATCTGCGCACAGGTTGGCGAGTTGATGGGCCAGCCAGGCGATACTGTTGCTCTTGCCAGAACCGGCACTGTGCTGAATCAGGTAATTGTGCCCGCTGCCGTGGACCTTGGCATGGGCCAGAAGCTTGCACACCACCATGAGTTGATGGAAGCGGGGGAAGATCATCTTCTCCTTGCCGCTCTTCTCGTCCCGCTCGAAGTGCAGGTAATTCTGGATCAGGAGCAGCAGCAAATCGGCCCGCAGGATGCCGGTCTGCAACTCACCGTCTTCATCCGTGAAGTCATCCCATAGGTAGGAGGAGGCAAAACGCTCATAAATGGCCGGATTGTAGGTGTCGCGGTTGAAGGGGAGGAAGGCCGTGTCCTTGCCGTCAACCCTGGTAGTCATGTACACCGCGTCGTCATCCACGGCGAAATGGACCAGGCAGCGTTTCCAGAATGGTTCGTTCCGGTCGCGCCGCTGGTATTGGGCAATGGCATGGTGCACATTCTGCCCGGTGAAGTGGTTTTTCAATTCGATGGATACTATGGGGAGGCCGTTGAGGAAGATTACGACGTCAACGGATTGGTCGGGTGTTCTGGTGGAGAAATGGAGCTGGCGCATGACGCTGAAGCGGTTCCCCTCATAGCGGGCCTGATGCTCCGGGTTGCCGCCAGCGGCGGGGCGAAAAAAGGCAAGCTGGACGTTGACGCCGTTAAAGGCGATACCGTTACGCAACACATCCAGGGCACCCCGTTTCTGGATGAGGGCGGTCAAGTGCCCGGCCAGGGCCGTTTTCTCTTCACCGGGGAACTGCTTGCCCAGCTTGGCCCACTCCTTGGGTTGGGTAGCCTTGATGAACGTAGCGGTCTCGGCAATGTCCAACAGTGTCGCGGCGTCAAACGCGGCATTCGGGCGCTCACGGTAGAGCGGACTCAGGGACAGACAGGCGACGATCCCCTCTTCGGCGGCCTGTTCCGATACGCGGCTGGTTTCAAGCATATGTCCCCTCCCGACTCTCGATCTATTGGTTCTTATTGCTAATCACGTCCCCCCAACTTCAAAGTTAGCAATAAAAACATCTTTAATATCATTGTGTTTATTTTTACTGCCTGTCCGTTGTTATAGCTAAACGCTTAGGTATTTTATTGCTTATGAGAGTCATTCAAAACCCACTGAGGATATCGGCGGCTACCAGCATTGCGAATTCTTCCCTGCCTCCCTCCCAGTTCGAAGAGCAGGTTGTGAATTTTCTTTCTTTTTTGCTCCTCGGTCAGCACCTCGGGCAGCTTGTCCAGCAGCAACCGGTCAATGTCTTCCCGTGTCACCGGCTGCTGCTCCTTGATCAAGTCTACAATCATATCTTGATAATAACGGGTATTGAAGCCTCGCTCCCGGATGTATCTAGCCTTGTCTCCGGCAGCAGCGGCGACCTTGGCGGCAATGATGAGATGTGGATAACGCCCCTCCACCAACGCGGCCTTTTTTAACAGCCGGTGCTCGTCACGGCTGATCGGATAACGTTTCTGAACTCGATCCAACAGCATGATGGTTCCTAAATCAAGATCAGTGCGTTCCATCAGCAACCGGGTAAATCGCTCATCGAGAATCCGGCCCCGAATCGTCACGGCTACTCGCTCGTGCTGGGAAAGATCGTAATCCGGCAAGGGGAAGAAGCGCCGTCTCTGGGTCAGGAACATCCGCTTGATGCCCCCTCCCTGGGTATCGATCAGGTTAAGATTCACCATGGCTTCGGCCAGGAAAGGATTCCGGTACAATTCCGAGGGCGCATCCTGACGAATGACCGTCTCCACGCTGCCGGGGAGGAACCCGCCCAGGTTGCCGAGCAGCAGGGAGTCCGGTGTCTCGACGACATTGATTCGTCCGCGCAACCCGTAATCCTGGTGGGCAATGCAGTTGTTCAGGGCCTCGCGAATGACCCATGGGTCGTACTGTGTCAGTTCGATGGGGAAGAGCGTGCCGCTGGGCAACTCCCGCACATTCAGGTTGCGGATACGCGCCAGAACCTTGTCAACGTTCAGAATGAACGGCGGGCCGAAGTGTTCATAGTCCAGCTCTTCATTCCGCTCGTTCTTGAGAATCCAGCTTATGCGGGCCACGGACGGGGTAAGCAAAGTGGAGGATTCGGGTTTTCCCAGTAACAGGAGGGCTGCGTTGGTGATCTCGCCCCGTATCGTCACCTTGGCCTTGTTCAGGAAGGTGGCATCGTCCCAGGCATCCACCTCGGCAATCTTGGCGGGAAACTTCGTCTTGTATTCATGGCGGGCCTTGGCGATGGCCGCCTCGTCCAGATCGGTGAGAGTGGCTTGGGCGCATATCTGCGCGCTCCAGTCGATCCTGAGCTGCCAGATGCGCCGTTCCTTTTCCGGGTATTTTGCCAGTTCGGTTTTCGAAGAACCATCGCGGATGAAGGCAGTGCCGTAGAATTTTACCGGCCGGTCAAAGGCGGGATGAATCTCGAAGAGCACCACCCGTTTGCCCCGGTAATCGAAGGGATGGATTTCGAAACCGACATTGGGGTGCAGTCCCAGCGAGAGCCAGAGCGGCAATGGCTGGTTTCCTTTTCCCTTCTCCGCTGCCGGGTCAAAGGTGGTGCCGATTACCTCATGGGTGCCGTCCTGTACGCCGAAGACCAGGTAGGCCCTGGGCTTGCCGAGTAGTCCAGCGGAATTGGCCAGAGCGGAGATATATTCGCCCAATGTTTGGGATTCATAGCGGTTGGCTTTGAATTCCAGCCATTCCGTTTCGTGGGGTTCGGCCCGCAGGCGGTCAAGGAGGGCATGAAGTTCGGTGGTGTTCATGGCATCACTCCTTTGGTGGGGAAGTGGCAATGGTGGGTGTCAAACCCTGCTTCCTCATCCATTCCAGGGCATTCAGCCAGTGCTCGCGGGGAATGCGCTGCTTGCTGGGGTGCCAATTCGTCAGGACTTCATCGGCCAGTGCGGCATCGTCGCAAGGCTGGCCGGAGTGGAGCCGATCCTTCCAGGCTGAGAAGAGCGTCGCAACAATCTCGCAGAATTCGGTTTTTTCCTTGCGCAGCAGATCGACAATGCGGTCGAATTTCGGCTGCTGCTCGGGCCAGTAGCGGGAGAAATATTTCCGGTGTTCCCCTGCCTTCGCCATCGGGATATAACGGGTTCCTTTCTCACCCTTGACCGGCTGATACCACTTTTGCTTTTGAATCTGGCTCTCGGCGGAGCGCAGGGCACGATTATCGAAAGGCCCGGCCGCTGCCCGCTGGTAGTGCCCTTCCAGGTCTATTCCCGCGTAAGCCTCCGATAGGAATAGGATCTTTTCCAGCTTCACGCGACCAAAGGTCGGCTCTTCATGCAGCCGATGAACTATCTCGGAGCAGAGGACGGCCCTGAGGAAATGGACGTTCGCCTTTGTGGGGCTCGCTTCCACTTCGGTCCGTTGCGTGACGAGACGCTTGCCGGTCACGCATTCGTGGATCAGGGCGGTGCGATATTCGGCGAGGAGGGTGAGTTGGCGGGTGTAAGACGCATGGAGTGCTTCAAATTTTGAATTTTCGCTGACAATGAAATCTAGAATGGATTTCTGCTCGTTTAACGGCAATATGGGTACTTCAATATCGGCCAGTTTCATCTGCTCAATAGTTGTCATTGTCGTAGTCTTTGAAAGTGAAATAAGACGCGATCTGACAAGATTAATATTTAAGAAGAGAGACAAAAATATTGGATTTATCTTTGATTTCTTCGGGCGTGCTTTTACTAAATGACATTCATATACTGTAGATTCGGTAACAAAACCCATACACGCAGCACGTGCAATTCCCTCTGCTTTGAGTGAAGAACGAACAAAAAATAGATCTCCTTGCTCGACAGAAAATGAATTCTTTTCAGCCTTGCTAACTTCGACACGTTCCAAATTTTCAATGTCTACAATAAAGTCGTCTCGGTATATATCAAAAACGTTTACCAGCTTAGCTCCTGAGCCAAATTGGTCATTTTTTTTAAATAGACCATTAACCAAGCCATTCTCGATGATGAATCTAAGCCGTTTCACCTCCCAATGCGCCGGAACCTCCCCCAGCCATGGGATGCCGGAATCCCTCATGGGGGCAGCGGGGTTGAGTCCACGGGTAACGGCCTGCTGGATGAGCGCCGCCCGCTGTTCCTTCAACAACTCCATCTGCCGCCGCCGCATTACCATCAGCCGGTCAATCTTCGCGGTCTGCTCGTCCAAGTAGGCGGCGATGCGGCGTTGAAGAGAAGGTGACAGCTCTGTAGAACGAAAATTTGAAACAAACCCCTCGGTGACACGCTTCTGCCCAGCAGAACCGATCATTTCTGCTTCACCCCACTTACGGAACTCATGACTACGAGTAAGCCAGTAGAGGAAACGCGGGGCGGTTTTCTGCTTGGCGCGAAGTACAATCAATTCGGTTGTTCCGAAGCCGACGCCACCTTGCAAATCTTTGCAAAGCGCACCTTTGCCATTTTCGAAGCATGGCGTGATCTTGGCGACAACGACATCGCCATCAAGCATCGCCGTATAGCCTTGTGAAATCTCCTTCGCTGGACGTACCAATGACAAATCCAGTTCACCATTTTCACCAATACGTTCCATTGGTAAAAAAGAAACTTCATCATTTGGCAACGGTACACAGTTACACGGCAAAGACGGATTCACTGATGTGAGGTACTTTAGGCGAATCATCCCCGTACAATCTCCCGCAACAAATTCTCCGTCTCCTCATCCAGCGCCATCAGTTCTGCCCCGATCTCCTCGGTGGAGCGCAACGGCATGTACTCGTAGAAATAGCGGGTGAAGCTGATCTCGTAGCCGATCTTGTCCTTGCCCCGGTCCATCCAGGCATCGGGCACATGGGGCAGCACCTCGCGCTGGAAGTAGACGTCGATATCCTCCTTCAGCGGCACATTCTCGTAATCCCGCAGTTCGCTGTCCGGCACCGGCTGGCCGTCGCCATCCAGCACCGGTTCCGCGTTCTCGTCCCGCACGCCAAGAACGGCGCGGATTATCTTGGTAAGGCCGGCGGTGAGCTTCCACGGCAGGGCCTTGTCCAGAGCGGCAAAGAAGAGGGTGTCGTTGTTCCACGGGGCCTGCTGCTCCAAGGCATCCAGCGCCCCGGCAAGCTGTCCGGCCCGTTCGTCCTTCAACTTGAGCACGGCGGCATCGAGGCTCAACAGGCGGCGCTGCTCAGCGGTCAGGTCGTAACGCAGCCGCAAGGGGCGCTCCACGCAGACCTTGGAGTAGCCGAAATCCGTGGTAGCGAAAATCTTGCTGAGGCCGTTTGCCTCGAATGCCTGGTAGATGGCGAGAACAGCGGCGGACTGCTCTTCGCTGATCTCCACCCGTTTTTTCCCCAGATTGCGACGCAGCGAGGTGGAAAAATCAGGCCCGGTGGCGTTGATTAGCTGCACCTTGCCGCGCCGCGCCAGGGGCTTGCGGTTATTGATCAGCCAGATATAGGTGGCGATACCGGTATTGTAGAACAGGTCGTTGGGCAGGGCCACGATGGCGTCGAGCCAGTCGTTTTCCAGGATGTGGCGGCGGATGTTGCTGGGGCCGCTGCCGGCGTCGCCGTTGAACAGCGGTGAACCGTTGAAGATGAGTCCGATCTTGGAACCCTGGGGGGCCATCTTGGAGAGCTTGTGCAGGAGGAACAGCATGGCTCCGTCCCCCACGTCTGGCAGGCCGGGGGCATAGCGTCCCGCCGCGCCCTTCTTGTGTTCGGCCTCTATCTCATCGCGGATGTTCTTCCAATCCTTGCCGAAGGGGGGATTGGAGAGCATGTAGTTGAACTGCTTGCCGGGGAGCAGGTCGTGGGAGAGGGTATTCTCCCGCTTGATGTTTTCCGGGTCTTCCCCCTTCATCAGCATGTCGGCCTTGCAGATGGCGTAGGTCTTTTCGTTCAACTCCTGGCCATAGATATAAACCTCAAGGCCGGGATTGACGGCGGCCAGCAGGTGTTCCTTGGCAATGGTCAGCATGCCGCCGGTACCGCATGCAGGGTCATAGATGCCGACCAGGCTCTCCTTGGCCAGCTTGGCCCGGTCCGGCTCGAACATCAGCTTCACCATCAGCCGGATGATGTCGCGGGGGGTGTAGAACTGCCCGGCGGCCTCGTTGCTGGCCTCCTTGAACTTGCGGATCAGGTATTCGAAGATGGTTCCCATGCCGTGGTTGTCAACGGTTTCGATCGAAAGGTCGGCCTCGGCAAAGGAGTGGGTGATCTTCAAGATCAACCGTTTACGGACAAGGGTTTCGTAGATGGGGCTTAGGCCCTTCTCCTCGCCGCCGGAAAAGTTGTAGAGGATGTCCTTGACGTTGGTGGAAAAACCGGCCAGATAGGCGCTGAAATTCTGGGCAATGTCGGCGGGCCGCTTGATCAGTTCGTCCAGGGAATATTCCGAGGTGTTGTAGAAACGCTGCCCGGCAGCCCTCATCAACAGGGCGTCGCGGGTATTCTCCGGTACGGTCCTGTACTTCTCCGCCGCATCACGCACCGCCTGCCGGGTGGGGAACAGCACGCAATCGAGACGGCGCAACAGTGTGAAGGGGAGGATGACGTCCTCGTAATCCTTTGCGTCGTAATCGTCTTTGATAAGGTCGGCAATCTTCCAGAGAAATTCGGCGATTTCGGAATGGTTTTGCATGGATTCTTTCTGTGTGATGATTTACCACAACAATGGTGATAAATTGAGAAGTCATTTCTGTGCTGACATAAAAAACTTCGCTGCGAACGGCCCCAGGCCGACGGCACGGATCAGCACGAAGCAGCGCTATTCTCATGATTCAAGCTATGCGCGGGTCAATGCATTTCAACATTCCATTACATAATCTCCGGCTTCAAAAGCGTCCCCCTGATCGGCACCTTGTAGACGCCGGGGGAGACCGTGAACTTGGCCAGCAGCATGAAGACCAGCTTCTGCCTCTCCAGGAACTCCGCCTTGGGCATGATCTCCAGCGCCAGGTTGAGCGGAGTTGTGGCGGCGCTTGCCCCGCTGGGGAGGTCGCCCGAGAGGCGCATGTAGATACCCTCCCCCTCCAGCGTGAAACTCTCCAGGCGGGCAGCGCCGTTCGTGACCCGCACCATCCCCTGGGAACGCAGGTTGGCGGCGTCGGGGAGCGGAAAGCCCCCCAGTTTCACCCCGGCGAACTCCAGTTGCTTTACCTCCAGCTTCAACTCGCCGTTCACCCCCTTGGGAGCGCGCGTCAGGACCCCCTCGCTCCAGAGGGCGCCGCCGGCCCTGGCCCCCAGCACCGTCTTGAAGAAGGGGATCTCGGCCAGGCTGATGCCCTGGGCATGGAGTTCAAGGGCCTTGCTGCCGGTCAGGCCGTACTCCAGCTCCAGCCGGCCGGTCCCGATGGCTGCCGCGGCGCCGAGCGCCACCCTGCCCGTCAGGAGCGGCAGCAATCCGAGCCGCACCTTCAGGAGGTCGCAACTGAGCAGCGCGCCCTGGTCGGAGGAGAGGAGCAGGTTGTTCCACGCCAGGCCGGGGAGGATGGTCTTGCTGGCGCCGGGCGAGAGCGACAGCCCCTGGGTGGCCAGCAACCGGTTGATGACGGCGTCGATCCGTGCGGTGGGAAAGAGGAGGTAGGTGAAGAAGAGAAAAAGGGCAACCCCGGCCGCAATGAGGCCGGCGAGCCGCAACAGGCGCTGCCAAGCCATCATTTGGCCTGTCCGGCGGCCGGTTTCAGCAGGGCCAGGGAGAGGATCAGGTCGCAGCGCGAGGGGTCGTCGAAACGCACCCGCAGGTTGGCCTTCTTCACCGCCAGCGGCCGGCTCCCCTTCTCCAGGCGGTAGACCAGGTTGAGCGCCTCATTGAGCGTCAGCCCCTCGATGCGCACCTCGGCGGCGTCCTCGATGATGCCCCTGCGCTCCTCCCCCTTGAGCGGTGCGATCTTGAGACCCTTCCCCTTGATGCCGATCTCTTCGATGACCCTGGCCGGGGAATCATCGGGACGCAAGGACGCCATCCGCCCCGCCAGCATGTCCGCCGACTGCTTGGCGGTGCGGTAGGCCACCTTGAGCGGGAGCAGCTCCTTCAGCACCGCCTCGCGGGCCGCGCGTTTGCGCTCCAGGGCCGCCGTGCGCTCGGCCAGGGCGGACCATAAGATCGCGATCGCCAGGAGCGCGATCAGGCCATAACCGGCCCACAGGCGGACGCGGCTGTCAAGGGCGCGCCAGCGGTCGAGCGCTTCCGTGAGGAATCTCATTTGCGCACCTCCTTGAGCGTGCCGGTAAGCGCGAAGGTCACCGTACCGTCGGGGCGGCTCTTGACCTCACCCAGCTCCACGTTCGCCATCAGGGGGGCCAGGCTGGCCTTGAACTCGTTGACCGCCTGGGCCGAGCGGGCATCCCCCTTGATCCGCAGGGCGCCTCCCTCCAGTTCGGCCTCGAAGAGGCCGTTGATGCTGGTCCCCTTGGCCTCGGCCAGCCTTTTCAGCACGTCCAGAAAGCCGCCGGAGCTCTCCACCCCGGCCAGCTTTCTGATCTCCCCCTTGACCTCGGCCAGCTCATCGACCGCCTTGGTCCGCGTGGGAAATATCTCCCGGTAGATGGCGGTGATCGAGGCGTTCAGCGAGGCCAGGTCGGCGCGGGCCGCGCGGTACTGCAACCCTTTCAGGGTGAAGAGGAGCAGCACCGCCACCCCGGCAAGGAGGGCGGTCAGGAGCAGTTTCCTGCGCACCTTGACGTCGCCGGCCGTCCAGGCCAGCTCTCCGCGACGGAAGTCGGGCAACGCGCCGGCATGGCAGGCGCGCGCCACGGCGTACAACCCGGACAGTTGCTGAAAGGCCTCCTCCGTCCTGAACAGGGGCGCCAGGTCCTCAGGCAGCTCCAGCCTTTCCGGCGCCAAGGGGAGCCCTTCCAGGGCGGCAAGCTCCGCGGCCGGTTCGCCGAATACCAGCAAGCGGGGAGGGAGCGTCATGCCGGACAGTTCCAGGGCCGAGAGGGTCGAGGCCAACAGCCTCCCCTGCTCCGGGCCGTTGATGGCGCGGACGAACGCGAGGCGCCCCTGGGCGATGACCCCCAGGGCGCTCCCGTCACACACGGCGCAGTCGCCGGCGAGACCGGGGAGGAAGGGCCAGGCAAAGGGGGCCGCCGTGACGACCTGCGGCTCGATGCCGGCGTCCCTGAAGAACGTGACGGCATGGGCGATGTCCGTCCGCTTGGCCCACAGCGCCAGGAATTTCCCCTCCCCTGCCGGGAGCGCGTCAAAGACCGTCTCCTCGACCGGCAGGGCGATCTCGCCCTGCAGATGCGCCGGCAGGACCTCGCGCACCTTGCGCAGGTCGGTGAGCGGCAGCTCCACGGGGCGCTGGGCGAACAGCGCCGGGGAGAGGCAGAGCACGACGCGCGGCGAGCCGCTGCTTCCCTCGGCGATCCGGGCGGCCACGGCGGAGAGCCCCTGCTCCTCTCCCAACTCGAACGAGGCCGCGCCGGCCAGGGTGACGGAGCGCCCGGAGACGCCGAACCGGCCGGCGGTCACCCGGCTCGCATCGACCTGGATTATCAGATATTCCATGCAAAACCTCTGGTTAATATTCCTGCCAGGAAAGCCTCTTTCCCCCGCTCAACAGCACCACCGCCTCCACCGTCCTGGCCGTCTCCTTCACCCGCGCCACGGAGGTGATCCTGTAGACGCCTCCTATGGTGACTGCCCTCGCCGCAAGCAAATTGACCAGTTGGGCGTCTACCCGCGACAGCTCGCCAACCGACTGGAACGGTCTCAGCCGGCGCTCCTCGAGAATCCGCTCGGCCATACGGTCGTCGATCCGGTCGTCCAGCGCCGTGAGGACCTCCTTGGGGGCGGTGTTGATGTTTACCCGCGACAGCAGAGTCCCTGGCTGTTCGGCATAAATCGTCACGAACGGCCGCAGCAAGGCGACGATCTCCGGCGTGAACCCCCTGACCAGCGACAACTCGGCCACGGTCTTCAATGCCCCGTTGCGGGGTGTATAGGGGGGCTTCAGGGTCTTGTAGTAGGGCGCCTCCGCGCCTCCCGAACGAGGCAGCTCGTTTGGGTCCAGCCAGTCCGCCAGGGCGCCCCAGACGTCATCCGGGACCTGCAGCCGTCTCCCCAGGCGCTTCAAGGCCTCCAGGGTGAAGGGCTCGAACTCCTCGTTTTGCTGTATCAGCCCGTTGAGGTTGATCTTGCCGTTCTCATCCTCGGTGGTGATCTCGATGCTCCCGGTCTCGTCGTCCAGGCGGAAAGGCTTGGCCCACTGGTCCGAGAGCGAGCTGTACGTCTTGTTTTCAAGGAAGGTCTGCAGCAGCTTGGTGCCGCCCTCGATGCCAGACTCCGCCAGCAGCGAGGCCTGCTGGCCGTCGCGGAAGCCGCGGCTGAGCGAGGTATCCACGTAGACCTGGTGGACCAGTTCCGCCGCCACCGCCACCATCAGGGCGGTCACCACCAGCGTCAGGACCAGGGCAAAGCCCTTCTCGCCCCTCATTGACCGGGCGCCTCCGGCTTGGAGTAGACCGTGAACTCCACCGTCTTGCCCTGCTCCTCGACCTGCACCGTGATGCGCAGCCGCTTTGGCAGGCCGGGATTGATGGCCGTATCCCAGCTCCTGAGCCACTTCGAGCCGTCGTAGCACTCCACCAGAAAGGCGCTGATCCGCTCCATCTGCGGGTAAACCGGCACGGTGACCGAGTCGAACAGTTGATCCTGTTCTCGGCGCGTCAGGACCAGCCTCTTATCTCTCTCCGCAATGCGGTACTGAACGTTGATGATGCCGGACTCCTTGCGCGGCTGTCCCGATGGCGGCGCCAGGGTGGTCAGTTCCAGGCTGGAGGCCGGCTTGCCGAAGTTGTCCCGGTCCTCCACCACGAAACGGAGCCGCTTGTCGCCGCTCGCAAACACCGCCGAGGCGAACTCCCGGCGCAGGAGGTCGAGGGTCGCCCCGAGCTCACGCCGCGCCTCCATCCCTTCGGCCGCCCTGTCCCTGGCCCGGGTGACGGCGAAGTAGCTCCCGTAGAGCGCCCCGGTGAGGATACCCAGCAGAACCAGGGCGATCAGCAGCTCAAGGAGGGTGAAGCCCCTGCTATCGTGGGATGACATAGCGCACAAGCGCCACCTCCCGCTTGTCGCTGTCCCGCCGCACCCGCACCACCAGCTTCTGCAGCACCGGCAGCTCCGTGGGCAGCAGTTCTGCCTGCCACTTCAGCTCGGGATGGAAGGGGGCCAGGGTGCCTTCGCTCTTCTGCTGCAACGGTTCCTGTTGCAGCTCGGCCATCCGCGCCCGCGCCAGAAGCGTCAGGGCGGTGTTGTCCCGCTCGTTGGCGATGACGGCGAGGTGGTAGTTGACCGTCCCCAGCACCGTCAGGATCACGCCCGCCATGATGGCCAGGGCCACCATTACCTCCAGCAGGGTAAAGCCCCTCACAGCGCCTCCTCCTGGTACCCCTGGTAGACCTTGACCTTGCCGCCGGAGGGAAAGGCCATCACCGTCCAGAAGCCCCCCTCCGCCGAGCGGAGGTGTATGATGACAAAATCCCTCAGCCCCCCCATGCCCACGTCCAGCCGCAACTGCCCGTCGTTCACCTGGCCGAGGCGCGGGATGACCACGTCCGCCACCACGATCCCTTCCTTGACCGGCCGCTGTTGCAGCAGGGGGTCGCCGGGCTCCTTCTCGCTCCCGTCGGCCGCCCTCTCCAGCACCTTCACACTGTCCGTTCCCGGTTCCAGGCGCAGGTAGTAGGTCGTCCTGGCGGTGGCGGCCCTCTCCTGCATGTAGCGCAGGGTTGCGCCCAGGGTACGCGCCGAGATCTTCAGATTTTCGCTCTCCGATGAGGGGAGGCGCGGGAGGACCAGCAGCATCACCATGGCAATGATGGCCAGCACCACGACGATCTCTATCAGGGTGAAGCCGCGACGGTTCATTAGCTACAGGAATTCCGACAGCTTCTCCCGCTCGTCCACCAGGTAGAACTCCAGCGTCCGCCTGAGCGCGTCGTCGATGCACGTCACCGGTTCCCATCCCAGGCACTCCTTGGCCCGCCGCACAGAGGGGACGCGGGTCAGCATGTCCTGGTACCCCTTGCCGTAGAACTGGTCTGAAGAGGTCTCCACGATCCGGCAATTTTCGGCCTTCTCCCGGTATAAGGGGAACTCCGCTACCATTGTGCGCAGCTTGTGGGCCAACTCCTTGACCGACAGGTCGTTCTTCGGATTGCCGATGTTGAAGATCCGGCCGTCGGCGCAACCGTTCTCATTGGCGATGATCCGCATCAGGCAGTCGATGCCGTCCTCGATGAAGGTGAAGGAGCGGCGCTGGTTGCCGCCATCCACCAGTTGGATCGGCTCCCCGGCCAGGATGCTGTAGAGGAACTGGGTCAGGACGCGCGAGCTCCCCTCCTTGGCGGTGTGGATGCTGTCCAGTTTTGGGCCGATCCAGTTGAAGGGGCGGAAGAGGGTGAAGCGCAGCCCCTCGTGCATGCCGTAGGCGTAGATGACCCGGTCGAGCATCTGCTTGGCGCAGGAGTAGATCCAGCGCTCCTTGGCGATCGGTCCCAGCACCAGCGGCGAGCTGTCCTCGTCGAACTCCCCGTCGGGACTCATGCCGTAGACCTCGGAGGTGGAGGGGAAGATCACCCTTTTCTTGTACTTGTGGCAGGAGCGGATGATCTTGAGGTTCTCCTCGAAATCCAGCTCGAAGACCCGCAGCGGGTCCTTGACATAGGTGACCGGCGTGGCGATGGCAACGAGCGGCAGGACAACGTCGCACTTCTTGATGTTGTACTCGATCCATTCCTTGTTGATGGTGATGTCCCCCTCCAGGAAGTTGAAACGGGGGTCGCCCAGGGAACGCTCCAGCTTGTCGCAGGCCATGTCCAGTCCGAAGACCTCCCAGTCGGTGGTGGTGAGGATGCGGTGGGTAAGGGCATTGCCGATAAAGCCGTTGACGCCTAATATGAGTACTTTCATCGTCTCTCCTTTGTTATGCGGCACCGACAACGGGCCGTCTGCGCCGTTCTCGAAGCCGGTTGGTTTTTTTATTCGAACCTTGGTGCTGCCGGCGTCTTCTTTTCAATAAATGCGGCTCCAGCAATCTCTGCTTCCCCTTCAACCTGCAGCGATTTGATCTCCAGCAAACCTTTACCAGTGCCGACCAGCAAGGGACTCTGCGACATTATCCGTCCCGGCTCGCCATCACCCTCAACCGGCCAGGCCTGCCAGATAACGACCTTTTTGCCGCCAATAAATGTGAAGGCGCCGGGGTAGGGGTGGGTCACGCCGCGCACCAGGTTGTAGATCTCAACCGCGCCCTTCGTCCAGTCGATCAGTCCATCGGCCGGTTTGCGGCCGCCGAAGTAGCTCCCCGCGGACAGGTCCATGGGGGTTCGCGCCCCCTTTCCATCCCGCAAGAGCGGCCAGGCACGGGCGATGACCGCCACCGCGGCATCGGTCACCTTGTGGAACACGTCATGGGCGGTGTCGCTGAAGGCAATCTCGACTTTCTCCTGGTCGACGATATCGCCGGCGTCCGGCTTCTCCACCATGTAGTGCAGGGTGGCGCCGGTCTCGGTCTCGCCGTTGATCACGGCCCAGTTGACCGGCACCCGTCCGCGGTATTTGGGGAGCCAGGAACCGTGCAGGTTGAGCGCCCCTTGCCCGGGGATCTCCAGCACCACAGGTCTGATCATGTTGCGGTAGTAGAAGGAGAAGATGAAGTCCGGGGCGATGTCACGCACCCGTTTCACGTTCTCCGGCTCATTGATATCGGTGGTCAGGTACGGTATGCCGTTTTTTTCGGCCAGCTCCCGCACCGACGAGAACCAGATCCGCTCAGTGGGCGAATCCTCGTGCGTGAAGATCAGCGCAATCTCCGCCCCCTGGCGCAATAGCTCCTCGATGCAGCGATAGCCGACGTTGTGGTAGGCGCAGACGACCAGTTTATTGTTCTTCAAAGCCGTATGTCCTCCTGACCACAAACCTCGGCCTCTTGCGCACCTCCTGGTAGATCCTCCCCACGTACTCGCCGACGATGCCGATCCCCAGGATGATGATGCCGATGAAGAAGAACAGGATGGCGAAGAGGGTGAAGACCCCCTCCACCTCGGCGCCGACGATGAAGCGCCGGATCAGCAGAAACAGGGCGAATACCAGAGATAGCACCGAGGTAAATATTCCGAGCAGGGCGAACAGTTGCAGCGGCACCACCGAAAAGCCGGTCATCAGGTCGAAGTTGAGCCGAATCAGCCTGTAGAGAGAATACTTGCTCTCTCCCTCGGCCCGTTCGGCGTGGACAACCTCCACTTCGCACGGATTGGCGGCGAAGGTCTGGGCGAGGGCCGGGATGAAGGTGGTGGTCTCCCGGCAGCGATTGATGTTATCGACGATGTTGCGGTTGTAGGCGCGCAGCATGCAGCCGTAGTCGCTCATCTGCATGCCGGTGATCTTGTTGGTGGTGATGTTGACGATGCGCGAGGCAACCCTGCGGAATAGCGTGTCCTGCCGCTTCTGGCGGATGCTCCCTACCACGTCGCACCCCTCTTCCATTTTCCGGACCAGCTTCGGTATCTCCTCCGGCGGGTTTTGCAGATCGGCATCCAGGGTGACGACGATCTCGCCCCGCGACATCTCGAAGGCCGCCAGGATTGCCATGTGCTGGCCGAAGTTGCCGTTGAACTCAACCACCCGCACCTCGGGTTGATTCGAGGCGAGATCTTTCAGGATCGCGAGCGACCGGTCCCGGGAGCCGTCGTCGGTGAAGATGATCTCGAACGGTCGGCCGGTCCCCAGCATGACCGGATAGAGCCGGTCGAACAGCGGACGGAGGTTTGCCTCCTCGTTGTAGACCGGTATGACGATACTCAGGTAGGGCGTCTGCATGACGGTTTTCCCTCCAAGGGCACCCCGCTGCGGATGCCCTGAATCGGGCGGCCACGAGGACCGCCCACTCAATCTATCCCGAAAGCCCCTCGGCGGCAATGGCGACAATCTCTTCCCCGTAAAGCTGCTTCTGCCACTCCCGCATTCCGGCTATGCCGTCCAATGCGGCGATGGAAGCGAGCTCCGCATCCGCGATCGCCTCCAGCAGCCAGTTGGGCGCCACCACACCCGGTTCCAGTCCGAGACCGGCGCTTTTATGTTCGCGCCAGCGCTTGAGCCGCTTCAGTCGCTCCTTGGCGCCATCGGCCGGTTCTTCACGAAGTTTCCGGGGAAAGCGCGGCAGCTCGTCCTCGGGCAGGGCCAAAGCCGTGGCGATGGCCGCCAGGATACCTTCGCCATAGCGGTGGATCTGCCCCGGCGTCATCCCCTTGACTGCGGCCAGTTCGTTCAGGTTTCGCGGCCTCTTCTCCGCCACTTCCAGGAGCGTCTCGGCGGAAATCACCTTGAATGCCGGACGGTCCAGATCCCTGGCCTGGCGGTCGCGTAACCGCAGGAGTTCTTCCAGGATGGCGAGGGCGCGTCCCTTCAGCTTCCCCGCCCCCTTGCAGGAGAGGAACAGCGGCCCCTCCTTCTCCGTCACGCGGGCGCGGCACACCAGGCGGCATTCTTCTTCCAGCCAGGAGAGACGCCCCTTTTCCGTCAGCTCATTGCGGATCTGGTCGTAAAGCGGGAGGAGATAGGCCGTATCAGCCGTTGCGTAGGCGCACATCTCCGGGCTTAGCGGCCGTTTGCTCCAATCTGCCTTCTGGTATTTTTTGTTCAGCTCGACAGCGAAACGCGCCTTGAGCAGGGCGGCCAGGCCGAACTCGGTGATGCCCAGAAAACGGGCGGCAAGCATGGTGTCAAAGAGGCTGTTCACCTCGATGCCGAAATCCCGGTGCAGGGAACGGATATCGTAATCGGCCCCGTGCAGCACCGTGCGGATATGTGGATCCGCCAGAGGCACCGCCAGGGGTGACAGGTCCTTAAACGCCAACGGGTCGATAAGCCAGCTCTCGCTGCGGGTCGATACCTGGATCAGGCAGACCTTTTCCCGATAGTGATGGAGCGAATCCATCTCCAGGTCGACGGCAACCTCCGTCTCCCGGCCAAGCATGGAGGCAACTTCGGACAAGCGTCCTGCATCTGTTATGATTTCGCAAGCTGCGGCCTGCCGATTATGTGAGGTCAAAGCGGAAACTCCCTGACGATGCGGTATGTTGTGGTGCGCTGAACCGCCCGGAATCCGGCCCCCCGGATAAGGGCGATCATCTCGTCGCGGGACATGCGGAAGCTGCACCCGGCAGCCGCCACGACGTTCTCCTCAAGCATGGTGCCCCCCAGGTCGTTAGCCCCGAAAAAGAGCGCAACCTGGGCCATCTTTCCACCCTGGGTAACCCAGCTGGCCTGGAGGTTGGGGATGTTGTCAAGAACGATGCGCGACAGCGCCAGCACCTTGAGGTACTCGACACCGCTGGCGGATGTGCCGCCCAGTTCCGTATTTCCCGGCTGATATGTCCAGGGGATGAAGGCGGTGAACGAAGCACCGGCGGCCTGAAGTTCGCGCACCCGGAAGAGGTGTTCCACGATGTCCTCCGGCTTCTCGCGGCTGCCGAACATCATTGTGGCCGTGGTGGGCATGCCGAGCGCCGCTGCCTTGAGCATGACATCGGCCCACCGGCGCCAGCCGATCTTCTTGGGAGAGATGCCGGCGCGCACCTCGTCGACCAGTATCTCCGCCCCGCCGCCGGGGATCGAGTCGAGGCCGGCGCCCTTCAGCCGCAGCAGGGTCTCGTCCAGCGTCAGGTCGGAATTCGTGGCGATGCTGACAACCTCGGCCGGTGAGAGGGAATGGTTCTGGATCGTGGGAAAACGCGCCTTGATCTCCCGGAACAATTCTTCGAAGAAGCCGATCTTCAGGTCGGGATTGAGCCCCCCCTGCATGAGCAGCTGGGTACCACCGTGCGCGACCAGTTCGGCGATTTTTGCGAAAATTTCCTCCCGCCTTAAGACATAGGCGTCATCGGCCCCCTTGTCGCGGTAAAAGGCACAGAAGGCGCATCTTGAATCGCAGATATTCGTGTAGTTGACGTTGCGGTCCACCACGAAGGAGACCACGTTTTCCGGATGCAGGTTGCGACGTATTCTGTCGGCTTTCATTCCCATGGAATGCAGGTCCGCATTCAGGAGCAGATCAAGGGCCTCTTCCCGCCCGATGCAGTGACCGGCAGCCGCGTTATCCGGATAAGTGCTCACGATCATTTCGCTTCCAGCACCTGCCTGACCTCGGCAGGGATGCGCCTGGCCTTGAGTGCGGGGCTTACACAGGCCAGCGTTACCAGCGCATCCACCAGCACCCTGCCGTCTGACGGCCTCAGCGCCTGCTGTCGCAGGGTAAACGAGGAACCGCATACCTTTTCCGGCAGGGTGGTGATGGAAAGGAGGTCGTCATGCAGAGCCGGAGCCTTGAAGTCGATTTCCATTCGCACCACAGGAAAGACAAAGCCCTTCGCTGCAAGCGAGAGGACGGAAAGCCCCCGTGAACGAAGGTACTCTGTGCGGGCGCGCTCGAAATATTTCAGATAGTTGGCATGATACACCACGCCTGCGGCATCCGTATCCTCATAATAGATGCGTACGTCCATCCTATTTCAGCTTCAGATTGAGGGTATGGACCCTGCCGGTCTCACGCAGCCGTACCTGCAGACGCAGCTCCTTGGCACTAGTCGCTTCGCCGGGAAAAAAGATGAAGCCGCTCGCCAAGGCATCGGGAGGTATGGTCTTTCCTTCCACCCCTTTCTCACGAACGTCATCGGCGATCCTGTACTCCCTCTCCCGCTCCTCGCCGGACTTTGATGCGCCGCCGATCACCGCGCCGCCTGCCGCACCTAGCACGCCTCCCTTCAGGGCCGCACCCCCGGCATTGCGCCCGGAGACGATTCCCAGCGCCAATCCCAGCAGCGATCCTACGGCCGCACCGTACATGGCGCCCTTTCCTGCACCGCTGCCGATTGCGCCGGCCTGGGTCGCCTTCTCAACCCGCTCAACCGCCTCTCTGGTTGAGAGTATTTTCCAGTAGCGGTTGGCATCATCGATCAGAAAGGTCTGCCCGGTGACAACCTCCACCCTCTGGCCACTCTTGTTTTCCATGACCACCTGGACCGGCAGCAATCCTGCAGCGCCGATATCGAACCCGAACGCATCTTCAGCCTCTTTCCGGTCGGCATAGGCTTCTGCCCCAACTTTCAAGCCGGTGACATCCTGGTAGTTGCCGTAATCCTGTGGCGGCCTGAACGACACCGCCCGCTGCTCGTAGGTTGCGCAGGCAAAAACATGTGCTGAAATAATCAAAATACAGATGAGCTTTTTCATAGCCCGCCTCCCTGCCTGAAACAATCGCCATCATTTACACTTTAGTGCAGTTTCAGCTGCTCTGCAACTTCATTCTGGTGTAAAACCCGCGTTTTATCGGCCTTACCGCGCAAAACGCCGAAATTTTAGCCAGGAGACACCGTACCCCTCGAAGCATATCACGGCCAGGCCCGTGGCCGAAAAACAGCTCAGAAGCGATTTTTCAAAGCAGCCCAAAATGCCCGTTTCAGGTTGATTCGCGCGGCCTGATGATGATCAGGTTCCGCTCTCCCCTGTTAAGCGGCAACCGATAGGCGTGCACGGCAGAGACTTCAAATCCGAGACTCCGCAGGCACTCCCCGCTCTCCTCCATCCCTTCACGGGCAGCCGGCCCCTTCATGGCGATCATGCGCCCCCCCTCCGCAAGCAGCGGGCTCGCCAGGGCAACAAACTGCTCAAGCCGCGAAAAGGCGCGTGAGGTTATCACATCGAAACTCCGGGCATGGGTTTTCCGCAGACTCTCCACCCGGGCATGCAGAGCCTCGAAGCCGCACAAGCCCAACAGTCTGGCCACATGGCGCTGAAAGAGGATCTTCTTTCCGATCGCATCAACGGAGGTTACCCGGACCAGAGGTCTGACGATCTTCAGTGGTATAGACGGCACCCCAGCTCCCGATCCTATATCCAGCACGTTCTCGCCGTCGTTTACGTAGCCTGCAAGCACTAGCGAGTCGATGATGTGCTTCACTGCGATCTCGTCATCGGCCGTTATCGCTGTGAGATTGATGCGGCGGTTCCATTTTTTCAGCTCGGCAGCAAATAGCTCGAAGGCCCGGATGTCTTGCTCGGAAACCGTCATGCCCATCTCCCGCATACCTTGCTCCAGCGCGTGCCGAATCACAGCCCCTCCCCCACAGGATTCACCCTTCGTGTCTTTTCCAGGCATTCGCCTTGAGAGCTATCGCCAGCACGGAGATGGCCGCCGGGGTTATTCCGGGGATACGCGAGGCCTGCCCCAGGGTATCCGGGCGGTTTCTGGAGAGCTTCTCCCGCACCTCGCCGGTCAGACCGTTGATGGAAGCATAATCGATATCGTGCGGCAGACGGACCACCTCCAGCTTGCCGGACCGCTCCACCTGCTCCAGCTGTCGCTCGATATAGCCGTGGTACTTGACCTGGATCTCCACCTGTTCCCAAACCTCTGACGGTGTTTCACGTGAAACGTCGTCAAACATCGCCAACTCCGCATAGGTGACCTCGGGTCGCCTGAGCAGTTGCTCCAGCGTCGTGCCCTTCTGGATCTCTCCAAGGCCCAATACGCCGAGCAATTCCCGTTCGGCTGGCTCCATGGAAAGTCGCGTAGTAGCGATGCGTTGCTGCTCGGCCACGATCATCTCGCGTTTGCGCAGGAAACCTGCGTAATCGCGCTCCGGAACAAGTCCGATGGCATGCCCCTTTTCACGCAGTCGCAGGTCGGCGTTGTCCTCCCTCAGCAGCAGGCGGAACTCGGCCCGCGAGGTGAACATGCGGTATGGCTCACGCGTGCCGAGGGTAACGAGGTCATCGATCATCACGCCGATGTAGGCCTCGCCCCGGCCGAGGACTAGCGGCTCTAGACCCTTGACCCGGAGGGCGGCGTTGATGCCCGCCATAATGCCCTGGCCGGCGGCCTCCTCGTAGCCGGAGGGGCCGTTGATCTGACCGGCGTGGTAGAGGTTGTGGATGAGCTTTGTTTCCAGTGAGGCATGCAGCTGGATCGGATTGACGTAGTCGTACTCGATGGCGTAGGCCGGACGCATGATTTCCACCCGTTCCAGACCCTCTATGGACCGGTAGAAGGCGATTTGCACATCGATCGGCAGTGATGTGGACATGCCGCTGGGGTAGACCTCGACCGTCTCCAGACCCTCCGGCTCGATAAAGGTCTGATGGCGCTCCTTGTCCGGAAACCGCACCACCTTGTCCTCTATCGAGGGGCAGTAGCGTGGCCCCACCCCCTCGATCACACCGGCATAGAGCGGAGAGCGGTCGAGTCCGGCACGGATGATCTCGTGCGTACGCGGATTGGTGTAGGCGATGTGACATGGCACCTGCTGCATCGTGATGCGGGTGGTGGAAAAGGAGAACGGCACCGGCGGATCGTCGCCGTGCTGTGCCTCCAGACGGGCAAAGTCGATTGTCCTGTTGTCGAGACGGGCCGGCGTGCCGGTCTTGAGTCGGCCGATCTCGAAGCCGAGCCTCCCGAGCTGTTCGGAGAGACCGATTGAGGGAAGGTCACCGGCGCGACCGCCGGGGTAGTTGGTCATGCCGATATGAATCAGCCCGCGCATGAAGGTGCCGGTGGTCAGCACCACCGTCCGTCCCAGAAAGCGGATCCCGGAACGGGTGTCCACACCACGCAGAACATCGCCTTCGAGATAGAGCGCCGTCACCTCCCCCTGCTTGAGGTGCAGGTTCGCCTGGTGCTCCAGCACCCGTTTCATGCGCAGGCGGTAGAGCTGCTTGTCCGCCTGGGCGCGGGACGCACGTACGGCAGGGCCCTTGCGGGTGTTGAGGATGCGGAACTGGATACCGGTGGCATCGATGTTCCTGGCCATCTCGCCGCCCAGGGCGTCGATCTCCTTGACCAGATGCCCCTTGGCCAGGCCGCCGATGGCCGGGTTGCAAGACATCAAGGCAACCGCATCGAGGTTGATGGTCAGGAGCAGCGTGGCGCAACCCAAGCGCGCAGCCGCTAGGGCCGCCTCGCAACCGGCATGACCGGCCCCCACCACAATCACATCGTACTGTTGTTCATAGGTCATCATGATTGCTGTTTACCCCGGAACGTTTCACGTGAAACATCCTCCAAAGCCGGCAAAGCCGGAACCAAACAAGATAAGTCAAAGGCAACAGAACGCGTATCAAATCTGATTTTAGCGGATTTACGCGGATTTCAAGAATCTGAAACTAAGCGTCTATTTTCCGATGCAAAACGACGAGAAGATCACATCCAGAACGTCGTCGCTCGTGGTCTGGCCGGTCACGCTGCCGACCGCCGTCAGGGCATCACGCAGGTCAAGCGCCAGCAATTCGAGGAGAAGGCCGGTCGCGAGGCCTGTGCTGAAACGCTCCAGGGCGGTCTCTGCAGTGACCAGGGCCTCGCGATGTCGCGCCCTGGAGATGGCCACAAATTCGCGGCTGTCGAGGTCGGTCTCATGGAGAAAGGTCGTGCGCACCGCCTCCTTGAGCGCCTCGATCCCCTCACCTGAGCTGGCCGAGATCTTCAGCTGCTTCATGCCGTCGAATACGCCCGGCAGGTCAAACAGACGAGGCAGATCGCACTTGTTGAGCAAAACAATGACCCTGCTGTCGGCCAACGCATCGAGAATCAGGCGGTCCTCGGCCTCAAACGGGCGGGAAGAGTCGCACACAAACAGGACCAGATCCGCCTGCGGGATCTTCTCCAGGGCGCGGCTGATCCCCTCCAGCTCGACCATGTCGTCGGAATGGCGGATGCCGGCCGTGTCCAGCAGTTTTACCGGAAGTCCGCCGAGATTCACGCTCTCCTCGATGATGTCGCGGGTCGTGCCGGGTATATGGGTTACGATGGCGCGGTTTTCATTGAGCAACCGGTTAAGCAGGCTGGATTTACCGGCATTGGGCTTGCCGATGATCAGCACCGAGATCCCCTCGCGCAGGATGCGCCCGCCGTCGAATCCCGCCAGCAATGCTCCGATGATACCCCGAGCCTTCTGCACATTGCAACTGATGCTGGCCGTATCGGTCTCGCCCAGATCATCCTCCGGAAAGTCTATAAAGGCCTCGACCAGCGCCAGGGCCGTGAGCAGGAAGCCCCGGGCCTCGGAAATCTTCTGAGAGAGAGCACCCGCGCGCTGACGCTGGGCCAAGCGCAGGGCCGCCTCGGTCCGTGCGCCGATGATGTCCATGACCGCCTCGGCTTGAACCAGGTCGATCCTGCCGTTGAGAAACGCACGGCGCGTAAATTCTCCCGGCTCGGCCAGACGGACTCCGCAGGCCAGGGCAAGAGCCAGGACACGCTCCAGCACCAGCATGCCGCCGTGGCAGTGCAGTTCGAGTACATCCTCACGCGTGTAGGAGCGCGGAGCACGCATGAGTACGGCCATGGCCTCATCGACCGTTTCTCCCGTCCTGGGATCGCGGATCGCGCCAAAATAAAAACGGTGGCTGATAAGGCCACCGCTATTCACGGGCTTGAAGATGGTATCGGCGATAGCCGCCGCCTGGGCGCCGCTCACCCGGACGATGCCGATACCGCCATTGCCGGGCGGGGTGCTGACAGCCGCTATCGTGTCGCGGACATACATTGGTGCTCTCCCCCTGACAGGCGGCTAATCCTTCACCAGCTTATTGATGTACATCTGCTGGCCTATGGTGAGGATGTTGTTCACCAGCCAGTAGAGAACCAGACCGGACGGGAAGCTGAGGAACATGAAGGTGAACACCACCGGCAGGGCCAGCATCATCTTCTGCTGCATCGGGTCCATCTGCGAAGGGGTCATCTTCTGCTGGATGAACATCGTCACACCCATGACTATCGGGGTAATATAGTAGGGGTCCTTGTCGGCCAGGTCGGTGATCCAGAGAAAAAACGGGGCGTGGCGCAGCTCGATGGAGAACATCAGCGCCTTGTAGAGGGCGAAAAACACCGGAATCTGGACGATCATCGGAAGGCAGCCTCCCAGCGGATTGACCTTGTGATCGCGGTACAGCTCCATGACCGCCTTGTTCATGGCGTCGCGGTCGTTTTTAAACTTATCGCGCAGACGAGCCATCTCCGGCTGGATCTTCTGCATGTCCTTCATGGACTTGTAGCTCTTGTGGGTCAACGGGAAGAACAGGACCTTGAGGATGATGGTGATGATAATGATTGCAATGCCGTAATTCCCGACATAGCGATGGAAAAACTTGAGCGAGTAGAGCAGCGGCTTGGCGATGACCGTAAACCATCCCAGGTCGAGGGACTGCTCCAATGAGTTCCCCTGAACCTTGAGCACGTCGATGTCCTTAGGTCCGACAAACAGCCGGTGAGTGACGGCGGATGATTGCCCGGGGTTGACGATGATCCGGGGTGACGATACGACGGACTCCAGGTAGCCGGCGGCGTTCTTCTTGACCTCCACCGCGGCGATACTGTCCTTCTCGGCAAGGATGGCACTCAGGAAGTATTTGTCGGCATAACCCGCCCACAGAATGCTCTTGTCATACCTTTTCGCGGCGCTGGCCACATCCTTGGCCTTGTCGGCCTTCAGTCCACCGTCCGAGTAGAGATAAGAGCCGGCTGTTTCATAACGGGTGTCCTTGTCCTTGATCTCGGCCGGGTAGGTCATTACCTGCTGAATCGAAGCGCTGATCGGCGCCGCCGAATTGTTGGACAAGCGGGTTTCGAGCCTGATGGTATATGTATCTGCGCCGAAGGTGTACACCTTGCGAACGGTGAACCCCTCTCCGGAGACGTAGTTGAAGGTGAGCTGTCTGCTCTCGCCATTGCTCAGCCTGATATTTACCGCATCTGGCGCATAGATCGCGTTGTCCGGCAGGTTGAAGCCACTGGCCCTGGTGGAAAAGGTGAGGAGGGCCGGATCGGCGTTTGTTCCGAGAACAACCGGACTGGCTGAGGGGGCATTCTGTTCGCGGTAGTTCTTGAGGGTCAGGCTCTTAAGGCTCCCGCCGCGCGCGGAGAAGACCGCGGTATACAGGCCGGTCTCCACGGTGACGTCTTTTTGAACCGCCGAGGTGGGTACGGCCTGGACAGGAACGGCAGGCACGTCCTGAGCCTTTGCTGGCTGCTTGGCGGCCTCTGATGCAACGGGGGCCGCTTCCGGGGCAGCCGGTGGCGGAAGCTGTTTCTTCTCAGGGGAAAAAAACATCGAAAATATGTAGAAAACTGCTATCGAAAGAATAATTGCCAGAAACGCACGCTTTTCCATGGAGGCTCCAGTTGTGCTCTCAATTATGGTGCGGGATCATATCCGCCGGGGTGAAAGGGATGGCACTTGCAGAGCCTGAGCAGGGCAAGCCGTGCCCCCCTGGCAAGTCCATGCCGCAGTATGGATTCTCGGGAGTACTCGGAACAGGAGGGATAAAAACGGCAGGTCGGCGGCAGCAGCGGTGAAAGCAGCCTCTGATACAACCTGATTACGAGGAGCGCGATGCTCTTGAGCATGTGGATGTGCCGATATGCCTGAATGCTTTTTCAAGTTCCCGCAGCACGCTGAGGAAATCCATTGTTGCGGACTCGCGCCGGGCGATGACGTTCATGTCGACCGCCGTCAGCAAGAGCCGGTTGTGTCTGAATACTTCCCTGATGTAGCGCTTGAGCCTGTTGCGGACCACGGCACAGCCGATCTTTTTACTTACGGTAACTCCTAGGCGCGGTTGCGCCAGGTCATTCGTCTGCCAGACAAGGAGGAATCCCTTGACCGCAAACTTATCCGCTGCGCTGGAAAGCCTGAGAAAGTCGGCACGTTTCCGCAGTCGCAAAGACTTGGGATACGTGCCGAGCACCGCTATCTGCTCGCCAGAACCGGAATTACTTGGCTGCAATGCGCACGGCCAGGTTTTTGCGACCCTTGGCCCTTCTGCGTTTAATGACCAGGCGCCCGTTCTTCGTGGACATCCTCACCAGAAAACCGTGTGTCCGCTTGCGGGAGGTATTGCTCGGCTGAAATGTTCTTTTCATATCTACACCCCTGATAATGTTTTTCCGAAAAGGGTTTTTAATCACGGCACTGCTATTTTGTCAAGTAAATTATTCTGGCTAAAGATTGTCGTGAGAATGAATTTGCCTTGATAAATGGGGCGGCCTCTGGTAATCTTCGGCTTCCTGAAAAAGTCCGTTTTTTTGCATATATGCCACTAACTTACTGTAATTGTTATGTAATAAGTTATCAACAGGTGTTGAGAATCGTGTTGATAACTTACGGACAGCATCTGAGTCCCCGTATCTGAAACCTGCTTATTCCATTGACTATTTTTCCACTCACAACTGTGTGGATAACCGCTCTGCGATCAATTCTCGTAATGATGTGATTCTATGCAAGAAGCCTGGCAACAAGCCGCTGAAAACCTGGAAAAGGTCCTATCTGAGCGTGATTTCACCACATGGATCAAGCCGGTCTGCTATAGCCACCATGACAATGGCACCATGTATCTCTCCGTTCCGACATTATTCTTCAAGGAATGGCTGGAGGAACATTATCTGAAGGTACTGGTCGGGGCCTTGTCCGTGACCATGGGTCGAAAGGTTTTCATCGAGTTCATCATCAGGGAAACGGATGCCGAATCCGATGCCGTCCTGGCGGAAGATCTCATCATCAAGGGTCACCAGGAGACGGAGCAGAGCAGAAACGTTCAACCGGAATCCACGTTTACACCCCTTAACAGCAAATATACCTTTGACCTGTTCGTCAGCGGCACCGGCAACCAGTTTGCCCATGCAGCCGCCATGGCGGTGGCAAATAACCCGGCCGACACCTATAACCCCCTCTTCATATATGGGGGTGTGGGACTGGGTAAAAGTCACCTGCTCAATGCGATAGGACACATCATCCGTAACAACTCCCCCGAAGTGAACGTCTGTTACTGTTCCGCGGAGAAGTTTATGTACGAGATGGTGAATCATCTGCGGCTCAAGAAAATGGATCTGTTCAGGAACCGCTTCAGAAACGTGGATGTGCTCCTGATAGATGATATCCAGTTCATCTCCGGAAAGACAGGGACACAGGAGGAGTTTTTCCATACCTTCAATGCGCTCTACGAGTCGCACAAACAGATCGTCATCACCTCCGACAAATTCCCCCGGGAAATATCCGACCTCGAAGAACGTCTCCGCTCGCGGTTTGAATGGGGATTGATCGCCGACATCCAGCCCCCGGACCTGGAAACAAAGATCGCCATCCTCAAGAAAAAATGCGAAGTCACGAGGATATCGCTTCCGGATGACGTGATATATTTCCTTGCCTCAAGCGACACACGCAACATACGTGAACTCGAAGGGATGCTCATCAGACTCGGGGCCTACAGCAGTCTGCAGGGTATCCCCATCAGTCTGGGAATGGCCAAGGAGAGTCTCAAGGATATACTCGGCGACAGGCGCAAGGACATCACCGTGGAATTGATTCAAAAGGTGACAGCGGAGCACTTCGGCCTCAAGGTGGCCGACCTGAAGTCGGACAAACGGCTGAAAAATCTGGTTCATGCCCGTCAGATTGCCATCTGGCTCTGCCGGGACATGACCAAGGCGTCGTATCCGGACATCGGGGCACGATTTGGGGGCAAGGACCATTCCACGGTGATCTATGGCGCGAAAAAGATCGACAAGGCACTCAAGGAAGATCATAAACTCGCCAAGATTGTTGATGAAATCAGGCATTCACTGCTGAAGTAAGCATAACCTGTGCATAGCACCGGTAAAGCATGTTAATAACTCTGGGGCTGTTCATAACCGCCCTGTTTCCATCAACTCCATCAACAGCACCCGACGGATAAATGATCACGAACTTTCGGTGTGTTACGCGGTTATCACCATATCAACAGGCCCAACAAATACTACAAAGGTTTATTACTAATAAAAACATTATTCATGTAAGGGGTGACGCATGGAATTCATAATCGATAAAGAGATATTCCTCAAATCGCTGCAGAAGATTCAGGGCATAGTCGAAAAACGGACCTCCATGCCCATCCTTTCGAATGTCCTGATAGAGGCAACGGAGTCGGCGTTGCACATCATAGCCACCGACCTCGAGGTGGGGATGAAAAGCACCTATCCCGCCGAGGTAGTATCTCCCGGCAGGATAACCATCGGGGCAAAAAAGCTGTATGAGATCGTCAAGGAGCTCCCCAATCAGGAGATCACCTTTTCCACGAAGGACAACGACTGGGTGGAGATAAGGTGCGGCAAGGTGCAGTTCAATATCGTCGGTCTGTCTCCCGAGGAGTTTCCCTATTTTCCCGCCGTCAAGGAGGAAAGCCTCTTTGAGATCGAGAGCTCGCTGTTGAAGGGGATGATCGAAAAGACATCGTACGCAATCTGTAACGATGAAACGAAATACAACCTCAACGGCCTGTTTACCAAGGTTGAGGTGGCGACCGGCGGCGACCAGATCCTCAAGATGGTTGCCACCGACGGTCACCGTCTCTCCATCGCGACCGGCTCGTTCAAGGGTAATGCCGGCCCGGAACTCCTCAAGGGTGTTATCCTGCCCAAAAAGGGGATCTACGAGATGAAAAAGATCACCGATGAAGAGGGCGGCACCCTGCTGTTCGGTTTCATGGACAACAGCGCCGTGATCAAGCGGGGTGATTCCTACATGGTCATGCGTCTGGTGGACGGCGAGTTTCCCGACTACAACCGGGTCGTTCCCGTTGTTAATGACCAGGTCATCACGGTGAACAAAGAGGTCTTTACCCACTCGGTGCGCAGGATGGCCATTCTTTCCAGTGAAAAATTCAAGGGGATCATGCTGGAGATATCCGCCACGAGCATCAAGATTTCATCGAGCAATCCGGAACTGGGCGATGCCATGGAGGAGATCGACGTGATCTACGGCGGCGAACCGTTTGCCGTCAGGTTCAACGCCCGTTACCTGCTGGACGTGTTGGCAGTGGCCGAAACCGACTGCGTGGATATGAAATTCAAGGATGAACTCTCCCCTTCGATCATTGTTCCGGAAAAATCGGACAGCTTCCTGGCGGTTATCATGCCGATGAGGCTGTAACAGCGGGAGATGCGTCTAACACAGCTGGCCATCGTTGGTTTTCGCAATATCGGGCAGATACGGATCGAACCCTGCCCCTGTTTCAACCTGCTGTACGGGTTCAATGGCCAGGGCAAGACCAACCTGCTCGAAGCGATCTACCTGCTGGGGAGTCCGCGCTCTTTCAGAAGCGCCCGCCTTCCGGAGTTTATCAGGCATGGCGAACGGATGGCGCGGATACAGGGGGAGGTCGAGTCGGCCGGCGCGCTGAGCCGGATCAGCCTGTCTCTCGAAACCGGCGGGCGTCGGGTGGAGATCGACGGCAAATGGGTTCAGCGGGCATCGGAGCTGCATGGCAGACTGAACGCAGTCGTCTTCTCCCCGGATGACACCGCCATGGTCAGGCAGGGACCTGAGATGCGCCGACGCTACCTCGACCGTGCCGTCTACACGGGTGATATCGGTTATCTGCACAGCTGGCAGGGTTACCAGCGTACCCTCAAGCAACGCAATCACCTCCTGAAAATGAGTGACAGGACGGGGCTGGACACCTGGACCGAGAAGCTGGCCGAGGCGGGGGCCGAGGTTATCGAGCGCAGGCAGCGCTTCGTGGCGCGGCTGGATGGCATGCTTGAGCGGCACTATACCGTCATATCGGGAGGCGGCGAATGCGCCGGCATCAGCTATTGCCCGGAAGGTGTGCGGACAACATCCCGAGAGTGCATTCGCGCCGAGTTGCTGGAGCTTTTCAGTCGGCACGAAAAGAGCGACGAGCGCTACGGCACCACCACGGCGGGACCGCACCGGGACGACCTGACGCTTTGCCTCGATGGCCGGCCGCTCAAGACCTTCGGCTCCCAGGGGCAGCAGAAGAGCTTTGTGCTGGCCTTGAAGATGGCCGAGATGGACAACCTGCAGGCCGTCTTCAACGAACCGCCGCTATTGCTCCTGGACGACATGAGCTCGGAGCTGGATGCCCGCAGGAAGCGCAATCTGATGGATTTCCTGGTCGCCCGCGACATCCAGGTATTCATCACGACAACCGAACGATCACCCGCCCTGACAGGGGCTGCAGCACACTGCGCCGTCTTCCGTGTGGAGGACGGCAATCTGACGTTTGAAGGAAATGAACCAAAATGAGTGAACAGGCAAAGACGCAACAAACAGACGCCGGTGAGTACGGCGCCGATAAGATCAAGGTGCTGGAGGGGCTGGCCGCGGTACGCAAGCGTCCGGCGATGTACATCGGCTCCACCTCCGGCGCGGGGCTGCACCACCTGGTGTACGAGATCGTGGACAACTCCATCGACGAGGCGTTGGCCGGCCACTGCGACAAAGTCAGCGTGACCATCAACACCGACGGTTCGGTGACCGTGGTGGACAACGGCCGCGGCATCCCCACCGACATGATGCCGAGCGAGGGGAAATCGGCGGCCGAGGTGGTGCTGACCGTACTGCACGCTGGCGGCAAGTTCGACAACACCGCCTACAAGGTCTCCGGCGGCCTGCACGGGGTGGGGGTCTCGGTGGTCAACGCCCTCTCCAAATGGCTGGATCTGGAGATCCGCCGCGAGGGCAAGGTCTTCCGTCAGACCTACCGCCGCGGCGATCCGGTGGCGCCGCTGGAGGCGGTGGGTGAGACCAGGAAACGCGGCACCAAGATCACCTTCATGCCGGACGAGGAGATCTTCGAGACCACCGAATTCTCATTCGACGTGCTTTCCCAACGTCTGCGCGAGCTGGCCTTCCTCAACGCCGGGGTCAGGATCACCATAGCCGACGAGCGGGTGGACAACAAGTCCCACGAGTTCTTCTACGAGGGGGGCATCAACTCCTTCGTGGAGTATCTCAACCGCAACAAGACCCCGCTGCACCCCAAGCCGATCTACATCAAGGGGGAGAAGGGGGGGGTGGAGACCGAGGTCTCCATGCAGTACAACGACTCCTACGACGAGAAGATATTCACCTTCGCCAACAACATCAACACCCACGAGGGCGGCACGCATCTGATCGGCTTCAAGGCGGCCCTGACCCGCACCATGAACGCCTACGCAGCGGCCAACAACCTGCTCAAGAACGCCAAGGTGACCATCTCCGGCGACGACCTGCGCGAGGGCCTGACCTGCGTCATCTCGGTCAAGATCCCCCAGCCGCAGTTCGAGGGGCAGACCAAGACCAAGCTGGGCAACTCCGAGGTCAAGGGGTACGTCGAGACCCTGCTGAACGAGAAGCTGGCCCAGTTCCTGGAGGAGAACCCCCAGGTCGCCAAGCGCATCCTGGAGAAGTCCATCGAGGCGGCCCGGGCCCGCGAGGCGGCCCGCAAGGCCCGCGACCTGACCCGCCGCAAGGGGGCCCTGGACATGGGCGGCCTGCCGGGCAAACTGGCCGACTGTCAGGAGAAGGACCCGGCCCTGTGCGAGTTGTACCTGGTCGAGGGCGATTCGGCCGGCGGCTCGGCCAAACAGGGGCGTGACCGCAAATTCCAGGCCATCCTGCCGCTCAAGGGGAAGATCCTCAACGTGGAGAAGGCCCGCTTCGACAAGATGATCTCCTCCCAGGAGATCCGCACCCTGATCACGGCCCTGGGCACCGGCATCGGCAAGGAAGACTTCGACATCGCCAAGCTGCGCTACCATCGCATCATCGTCATGACCGACGCCGACGTGGACGGCTCCCACAACCTGACCCTGCTCCTCACCTTCTTCTACCGCAACATGCACGAGCTGATCCAGCGCGGCCACCTCTACATCGCCCAGCCGCCGCTTTACAAGGTCAAGCGCGGCAAGAAGGAGATGTACCTGAGGAACGACGCAGCGTACGATAACTTTCTGCTGGAAGAAGTGGCTGAAGACCTGATCCTGCGCCTGGAGAAGGGGGACAGGACCTACATCGGAAAACAGATCATCCCCGTGATCCGCCAGTTCATCGAGAACCGCGCCATCTTCGACAAGGTGGTCAAGAAGGGGGTCGCGGCCGACCTGCTCTCCATCGTAGTCCGCGGCAACGTGCCGGCGGGGATCGAGGAACTGGCGGGGCTTACGCCCTACCTTGAGGCCATGAAGGCGCTCTCCACCGGCTCCGACTACCAACTGGAGGAGGAGCGCATAACCTTCCGCATCGGCAATATCCGCGCCATCATCGACCACCAGGTCCTCTCCGTGCTCTCGAGCCACGAGTACGAGCTCCTGGTGGAGAACCACCGCCGGGTGGTTGAGACCATGGCCGACGGCCGCGCCTTCGTGGAGCAGGAGGGGGGCAAGTGCCTCCTGGAGACCGCCAACCACGAGGAGCTCTTGGCCTTCTTCCTGGAGAACGCCAAGAAGGGTCTCGGCATCCAGCGCTACAAGGGTCTCGGCGAGATGAACCCGGAGCAGCTCTGGGAGACCACCATGAACCCGGAGAACCGCGCGCTCTTGCAGGTCAAGATCGAGGACATCGTCGAGGCGGACGAGATCTTCACCATCCTGATGGGGGACCAGGTGGAGCCGCGCCGCGACTTCATCGAGACGAACGCGCTGAACGTGGTCAACCTGGATATTTAAGACAATACTTTCAGCTAGATATAAGAGGGACCAATGATCAACACCCCCAACACCAAAGTAGCCGTCAACATCGAAGACGAGATGAAACGGTCTTACATGGCCTACGCCATGTCGGTCATCATCGGCCGCGCCCTGCCGGACGTGCGCGACGGTCTGAAACCGGTGCACCGGCGCTGCCTGTACGCCATGTACGACATGGGCAACGACTACAACAAGCCCTACAAGAAATCGGCCCGCGTGGTCGGTGACGTCATCGGTAAGTACCACCCCCACGGCGACACGGCGGCCTACGACACCATCGTGCGCATGGCCCAGGACTTCTCCCTGCGCTACATGCTGGTGGACGGCCAGGGGAACTTCGGCTCGGTGGACGGCGACTCGCCGGCCGCCATGCGTTACACCGAGATCCGCCTGCGCCAGCTCTCCCACGAACTGCTGGCCGACCTGGACAAAGAGACCGTCGTCATGGTCTCCAACTACAACGACGAGATGCAGGAGCCGACGGTCCTCCCCTCCAAGTTTCCCAACCTGCTGGTAAACGGCTCGACCGGCATCGCGGTCGGCATGGCCACCAACATACCGCCCCACAACCTGACCGAGGTGATCGACGCTATCATCGCCACGATCCAGAACCCGGAGCTCAGTTTCGAGGAGTTGCTGGCGCTGGTGCCCGGACCGGACTTCCCCACCGGCGCCACCATCTACGGCCGCCAGGGGATCAGGGACGCCTACTCCACCGGCCGCGGCATCATCCAGATCCGCGCCAAGGCCCATGTGGAGGCGGCCAAGAAGTCGGAGCGCCAGTCCATCGTCATCACCGAGATCCCCTACCAGGTCAACAAGGCCAGGCTGATCGAGAAGATCGCCGAGCTGGTCAAGGAGAAGAAGGTCGAGGGGATCACCGAGATCCGAGACGAGTCGGACCGCGAGGGGATGCGCATCGTCATCGAGGTGAAGAGGGACGAGAACGCCGAGGTGCTGCTGAACCAACTCTACAAGCACACCCAGTTGCAGACCTCCTTCGGCATCATCATGCTGGCCATCGTCCACAACCGTCCCAGGGTGCTCAACCTGCGGGAGATGATGGACTGCTTCGTGGAGCACCGCTGCGAGGTGGTCACCCGCCGCACCAACTTCGAACTGAAGAAGGCCCTGGCCCGGGCCCACATCCTGGAAGGCCTCAAGATCGCCCTGGACTGGCTGGACGCCGTGATCGAGCTGATCCGCGAGTCCAAGACCCCCCTCGAGGCGAAACAGGGGCTGATGGAAGGGAGGTTCGCCGATCCCGGCTTCCTCTCCCGCCTCGATCTCCCCAGGCCGGCCGGCTTCGAGGGTACCGTGCAGTTGTCCGATATCCAGGCCCAGGCCATCCTGGAGATGCGCCTGCAGCGTCTGACCGGCCTGGAACGTGACAAGATCGTCTCCGAGTATGAGGATATCCTCAGGCTGATCGCCCGTCTGCGCGAGATCCTCGCCTCCGATACCGAGATCCTCAAGATCATCGTGGGGGAACTGACCGAGATCAGGGACAAGTTCGGCGACAAGCGCCGCTCCGAGATCGTGGACCGGACCGCCGACATCTCCCTGGAGGACACCATCGAGGACGAGGAGATGGTGGTGACCATCTCCCACACCGGCTACATCAAGCGCAGCAGCGTTGACCTCTACCGCTCCCAGCGGCGCGGCGGCAAGGGTAAGACCGGCATGAAGACCAGGGAGGAGGACTTCGTCGAGCAGCTCTTCATCGCCTCGACGAAAGACTATTTGCTCTGCTTCACCGACGCCGGCCGCATGTACTGGCTCAAGGTCTACGAGATCCCCGAGGGGAGCCGCACCACCAAGGGGAAGGCGGTGGTCAACCTGGTCAATGTCGGCATGGACGAGAAGATCACCACCATCCTGCCGGTCAAGGAGTTCACCGAGAACACCTACCTCTTCATGGCCACCAAAAAGGGGGTGGTCAAGAAGACCCCGCTGGTGGAGTACTCCAACGTGCGTTCGGGCGGCATCATCGCCGTCAAGCTGGACGAAGGGGACAAGCTGATCTCCGTGGCCCTGACCGACGGCACGAAGGACGTCTTCCTGGCCTCGCGCGACGGCAAGGCCATCCGCTTCAACGAGGACGACGCCCGCCCCATGGGGCGCGTAACCCGTGGCGTACGCGGCATGATGCTCTCCCTGAAGGATGAGGTCATCGGAATGGAGATAGTCGATAACGCGGCGGTCGGTTCGACCATCTTCACCGTCTGCGAGAACGGCTACGGCAAGCGCACCGACCTGGACGAGTACCGCGACCAGTCGCGGGGCGGCAAGGGGCTCATCACCATCAAGACCACCGAGAGAAACGGCAGCGTGGTCAACGTCATGCAGGTGGCCGACGACAACGACCTGATGGTGATCACCGACCAGGGCAAGATCCTGCGCGTGCCGGTCTCCGGCTTTTCCGTCATCGGCCGCAACACCCAGGGGGTCAGGCTGATCACCACCGAGGAGAAGGAAAAGGTGGTGGCCGTGGCCAGGCTGGCCGAGAAGGAAGAGGACGAGATGGAAGAAGGGGAATAGCCGGATACGTTTCCAGATGGAAATATACGATGAACATGAAACCGGGACGCACTTGGCTGCGCCCCGGTTTTTTGTTTTGGCTCAGCGTGAATAGGACTTTTGGCCTGTTTGTGATAAACCATCATGAACGGAGGGAAGTCCATGTGAAAGAAACGTCACAATTACACCCCGGAAGAGAAGGTCTTTATCCTCAAGCGACTTGGTCGACCATGTTGCCGTGTCCGATTTATGTGACGAGTACCAGCTTCAACCGACCATTTTCTATGGCTGGCAGAAGCAGTTTTTCGAGAACGGCGCATCCGCCTTTGTCCGCGATACCGGCCGTCAGAAGCGTCTTGAAGAGGTTCGTATCCAGCAGCTTGAGGATAAGCTGCGCCGGAAACACGAAGTGCTCTCCGAATTGATGGAGGAGCACATCCAGCTAAAAAAAGAACTTGGGGATCTTTGACCGGCAGCTGGGTTCCCCATGACACACGTGATGCCGTTGTTGATTACAACAAGGGACTCCTACGGGGTCAGAGAGGACCTGGGACGGACGCAAAACCGAATTTCATCAGGGCGGAGAGTTTGACAGCCGTCTGCTGGGCGAGGAACGATTTGTCGATGAAGCGTTGGAGAAGGCGCAATTGCGGCGTGATCAAAAACCGGCCATCCACGAAGTGCTGGAAACCGTGAAAAAGGTCTGCGCCGTTGATGACGAGACACTTTACTCCCGGCAGCGGGCAGATCGACGACCTTGGCACGCACGCTCGCGGCCTGGGCGGTCGCGGAATTTTCCGCTGGCACCATCAGCGGGATGGGACGACTATTCCGGCGCGATATATCCACGCTGAGCGCCTGCATCAAACGTATGACCAGCAAGGCACGTGATGATTCCGTTATTGCATGGAGGATGGAACTGGTCAAAGAGACGCTGATGAAAGAGATGACGCAGCGCGATTGAGGCCGCCGGGTCAGGCGTTGCATGTGGCGATATATACCACATGCGGGTTTACAACTCCACAGCAAGCCCATCACCTCCCGTCACGGCGCAACCTCCCCATCTATCCTCTCCAGTTTCTCGCCCGCACCGTAAATCAGATAGGGTTTTCCCGATTCGGCTTCAAGCGATTAACTGATCTTGGTTTAGCCCATTGTGAGTGTTATTATCTATTGACCATCAAGACAGCCATTTACATTAGTAAGAAAAATGTTCAAAATATTACAAGGCAACGTGAAGACAACGACTGTAAAAAATGAGGAGTTTGTCATGCTGCAAACCTTCGAAGTGGAAATCGACGCCAAAGGACATATTCACCCCCTTGAAAAATTGCCCCTGCTCCACAAGGGGAAATCGCGGGCATTGCTGACCATCCTTCCTGACCTTCCGGCAACGATGGAGCAAACAGCAATAACCGGCCGGGAGACCCCGGCGTTTGGCATTCTGACAGCAACACGATCCGTCACGCTTGACGAGATGGAAGCCGCCATTCATACGCGGGGGGGCAGCAGTTTATGATCGCCGTTGACACCAACGTGCTCGTAAGAATCCTGGTGAATGATCCAGACGCATCGCTTCAGATGCAGGCGGCTCGGGCGTTGCTCGTCAATTCCTCGGTGCTGTTCGTGCCGCAGATCGTACAGGTGGAAACGGTCTGGGTGCTTGAATCCGCATACGGATTTGAAAAACCTTCCATCTGCAAGATACTGGATCACTTGCTCCACCATCCGCAGTTTCAGCTTCAATCGGCAGAATCCTTCACAACAGCCGTTACCCTTTTTCGCAAACATTCCGCCGACTTTTCGGATTGCCTGATCCTGACCGAAGCTACGGCACGGCAACTCCAGCTTTATACGTTTGACAAGAAATTGGGACGTATTAAAGGAACTGCAACTCTTTGAATATAGGCAACCATAGGAGTTCAGGGGACATATTCAATTCATCGACCCCATTCCAAAAACCGCATTATCTCCGACCACAATCGAAACTTTTTGACATAAATTTCGATTTTCCTCGTATAACAGCGAACTGGGGATCAAAACGATCTGCACCGGTTCAGGGGATGAGGGGGCGCGGGCCGAAAACATGGTCTATCCTGAGTTGCGGCGGCGGGGGATCGAGACCGGCTATTTTGCCGAGAGTGAACGGGAGGTTGATTTTGTCGTTGGTTCAGTGGCGGAGCCGCTGCCAATAGAGGTGAAGCTGCTGGATACGCTCGATCCCAAGGACAAACGCCTTTCCGGACTGGCGCTGTTTGCACGCCGCTTTCCGTCAGCCCGGCGCGCCCTGGTCATCACCCGTTCAGTCCAGGCGACTGTCCCGTACCATGGCCTTGAGCTTCAGGCCGTTCCGCTCTGGCGGTTTTTGCTGGATGCCGGACGCTATCTGGGAGAAACGTCGTGGGGAATTCCGGGGGCACAGCACTGAATTCGTCGTTGCAATCGGTAATCAGGACGATGCCGTCGGAAAATATTTGACGCCGGACAGACCTTCAAAATCGTCATCCTGGGTCCAGAGAACCGCGTCGTGGATCTGTGCCGTTGCCAGGATAATGCTGTCTGCCATCGGTGTTTTCAGATCCAGACTCAATTTTGCCGCCAAAAGCGCTATGGACGAGGAGAGTTCAATGACCTTCCCCTGCTGCATCATTGCCACGGCCTGGAGCGCCGCATCCTCCCCCCGCTGACGGCAAACGATCTTGAACACCTCGTACAGCGGTTATGGACGGCACCATCAATTCGGCAATAGCGTTTAGCGGGGCCGCAAACCGGTCGGCATTCGGCCCATCCGCGAAATACTCCAGCCATCCCGAAGAATCCACTATGTTCACAGGCGGTCGTCCTCACGTACCACGGTCGTGTCGATACCCTTCAGAAAACCGCGCATCTCCCCGATATCCCTGGCAGGCAGCAGTTCGATCCGGTTGCCGTAGGCAACGACCTGCATCATCTGGCCCGGTGTGAGATGCAGGCTCTCCCGGACATCCCGGGGGATTACGACCTGATATTTGGGCGATATTTTAACTGTTCCCATGGCGCGCTCCTATCGATCAATATATCATTCAACAAAAGCATATTCGATACGGGAAGTAAACGCAAGCCTTCATTCTTCACACGTAAGGCGATCCGGAGCGCGGAGATCTTGCCTGCGTTTCAAGCGGACGTATCGCTTAGAATTGGTTGCAGGCAAACTTCCCATGATTGCCTTCATGCTGTTCGTGTGATAGAGTCGTCTCCCAGTTTCAAAAGGGATACACGTAATTAGCCATGACCAGAGCCTTCAAAATCGACAAATCCCTGCGGGAACGGCGGCGCATCATCCGCCTGCTGGATTTCCTCAAGCGGGACGACCTGACCGGCGACCAGATGGAACGGATAGGGCGCCGCCTGCAGAAGTCGGGCAGGCGTGCGCTCCAGCCGCTGGTGCGCAAGCTGTGGCAGGAAAAGAACGGCACCGCCATCTACCGCTACACCTGCATGCTCGATTTCTTCGACGACGCGGGGTGGCTCGACCAGCTGGTCCAGATCACCCTGAAGCGCAAGGACCTGGAGGAGGACGGCAGGCTGGCGCTCCTGGATGCCCTGCAGGACTACGGCATCGACGTCACCGCGCCCCCCTTCGCCGGGATGACCGGTTACGGCGCCGCCACGATCGACGGTTTCGTCGCCGATTGCCTGAACGACGGCGAGCGGGGGCTGGTGCGTTTCATGGATATGTTCCTCGACGCCGGCGACGACGTCCGTGAGCGCATGATACGGCGGCTTTCCGAGATCGACTCCCCCGACGCGGTGGCGCTCCTGGAGATCCTGGTCTCGTTCGAGCGGCCGGAGGTGGTACGCGAGGCGATCATCGCCCTGGGGAGGATCAAGAGCGGCTTTGCCCTCGATGTCCTCAACCGGGCGGAAAAGCGCCACGAGGGTGCAATCGCCGAGTTGATCAAGCGCAGCATCAGGCGTCTCTCCTTCGTGGGCATTCGCGAGCCGGTGGAGTTGCCCCGCTCGTTCCCCGTGCCGCTCCCTTTCCACCAGGTGCAGGCCGGGCCGATCGATATCTACGGTTCCCGCTCGCTCTGGTTCGCGTGGCGCCTGGCGGATTCGGGCTACGCGGCCCTGGTGCTTCTGACCGGCGAGGAGGATGGCCTGATCAACGCCCTCAGTTACCGGCTGAAGGACGACAAGGAGTACGATGGCGTCCTGAAGGAGATCGCCGCCGGCGAGCTGCTGGAACCGGTCGAGCCGGGTTATGCCCTGGCGCTTCTGCGCGATGCGCTCTTCCGCAGCCGGGAGCATGGGTATTACCTTCCCCCCGACTTCTACGTGGACATGCGCATGTTCAGCCCCGACGCGCTTCTGCCCGAGGCCTATATCCCCCGCTTCAGCCTGGCCCACCTGGATGGGATCGTGGAGCGGATTCCCGGCTATGTGGCCGGCAGCAACGAACTTCTGGACAACGCCAGCCTGGAGGGGTGGCTCCTGTCCGAGTCGGCGGTCTATGACGCCGCCGAGCGCCTGGACACCCTGGAGAGGAACGCCGGGGAAGACGGCATCCCGGAGGCCGATATCGAGGCCGAACTGGCCCGCTTCTGTGCCGAGCTGATCACCCCCCGCCGGGCGGAGATCATCAAGCGGCTGCTCCTGACTGCCGATTTCATGCAGCATACCGGCAGCGATGAAAGGACGGTCCAGCATACCCTGGCCACGGCGCTCAGCCTGGTGGGGGGATTCCTGCCCGAGGCGCGCCACCCGTTCATCAGGCGGCTGATCCTGGACAGCATCGAGACGGCCCGGCAGGCCCTGGCCGAGGGGTACGACCTGAGGCTGGAGGAGGGTTACGACGATGAGGAGTAGCGTCGAACGGATAGCCGTCATCGGCGGCGGCAGCTGGGGTACGGCCCTGGCCGACTTGCTGGCCAAAAACGGGCACGACACGCTCCTGTGGGTCTATGAGCGCGAGCTGGCCGCCGAGATGGCCGCCACCCGGATCAATTCCGTCTATCTTCCCGGCATCAGTCTCAACCCGGCCCTGGCCATAACCAGCGACCTCCGCGAGGCGCTCACCGGCCGCGGCATGGTACTGCTGGTAACGCCGGTTCAGGCCATGCGCACCGTTCTTGGCCAGGCCGCCGCCGACATCGCGCCGCAGGCCCTGATCATCAACGCCTCCAAGGGTATCGAGCTGACCACGCTCAAGACGGTCTCCCAGCTCTGTGCTGAGCTTTTGGGCGAGGAGGCGCTTGCCCGCTACGTGATGCTGTCCGGCCCCACCTTCGCCCGCGAGGTGGCCGGCGGGCTCCCCTCGCTGATCGTGGCCGCTTCCCGCAGCGAGGAGTGCGCCCGGCGGGTGCAGGCCGCCTTCAGCAACAACTTCTTCCGGGCCTACACCAACAACGACGTCACCGGCGTGGAGCTGGGGGGCGCGGTCAAGAACGTCATCGCCGTCGCGGCCGGGATCTGCGACGGGCTGGGCTTCGGCCACAACGCCCGCGCCGCCCTGATCACCCGCGGCCTGGCCGAGATGAACCGGTTGGGGCAGGCCATGGGCGCCCAGCCCGCCACCTTCGCCGGCCTGGCCGGCATGGGCGACCTGGTGCTGACCTGCACCGGCGACCTCTCGCGCAACCGCACCGTCGGTTTCAAGTTGGGGCAGGGGATGCTTTTGGGCGAGATCATGGCCGAGATGCGCATGGTGGCCGAGGGGGTCAAGTCGGCGGAGGCGGTCTTCCAGCTGGCACTTCGCCTCGGGGTGGATATGCCCATCGTGGAGAATGTCCACCAGATCCTGCACGAGGACAAGCCCGCCCGCCAGGCGGTGATGGAGCTGATGGCGCGGGACCTGAAGCCGGAACGGTAAGACCGGATGTCCCCATCCTGAGGATAGAAGGCCCCGATGCAAGTCGTATCGGGGCCTTTGCGTGAAGAGGTGT
Organism: Deltaproteobacteria bacterium; assembly: GCA_016182975.1. GTDB lineage: Bacteria > Desulfobacterota > Desulfuromonadia > Geobacterales > Pseudopelobacteraceae > JACPFJ01. The sequence goes on along the minus strand of JACPFJ010000015.1, from coordinate 15,227 downwards.
TTATTGAGTCCAATACAACGGTGAGGAGATAACTCAATGCGCATAGGTCACGGCTACGACGTCCACCGGCTGGTGGAGGGGAGAAGGCTGCTCATGGGGGGGGTGGATATCCCCTGGGAGAAGGGGCTTCTGGGGCATTCCGATGCCGACGTGCTGCTGCACGCCATTGCCGACGCCATCCTGGGGGCCGTAGGCCTGGGGGACATCGGCCGGCACTTCCCCGACAGCGACCCGGCCTACAAGGGGGCCGACAGCCTGAAGCTGCTGGAGCATGTCGGGAAACTGGCGGCGGAGCGGGGCTATTCCCTCGGCAACCTGGATGCCACCATCATCGCCCAGAAGCCGAAGATGGCGCCCCACATTGCGGCCATGCGGGAGAACATCGCCAGGGTGCTGAACGCGGCCCCTGAGCAGGTCAACGTCAAGGCCACCACCGAGGAGGGGCTGGGGTTCTCCGGCCGGGGTGAGGGGATCTCCGCCCACGCGGTGGTGCTGATGCTGGCGAAGAAATGCCTGAATACGTGACGTCTGGAGGGCGGAGCGAGCGAAATGCCGGAGTCAATCGCCGCCCGCGGAAAACATGCCGAATGTGTCAGGTGAACAGCGCCAGAACCGGAACTCATGCCTGAAACGCCGGGACTTAGGCATTCTAAGCGAGAGGAGCCCGGAAGACGTCACGTATTCAGGATAAAAAACCTCCGAGATTTCCAATCCCCCGGAGGTTTCGATTCACGTATCCACTAAAATCAGAGTCCCTTCCGGGCCAGTTCCTCCACCAGTCCCTTCTGCTCACCGTTCAGCGCCTCCGGCACGCGCACGCTGATCTTGACGTAGAGATCCCCCTTGTAGTTCGAGCCGAGCGGTTTCACTCCGCACCCCTTGAGGCGGATCTTGGTCCCCGGCTGGATGCCGGGGGGGACCTTGATGCGCTTGTCCCCCTCCAGGGTCGGCACGTCCAGCGAGGTCCCCAGGCAGGCGGCGCTGAATGGGATGGCGCGCTCCACGAACAGGTCGCCCCCCTCGCGGGTGAAGACCGGGTCGGGCAGGACGCGGATGATCAGGTACAGGTCGCCGGACGGTCCTCCATCCCCCCCCTGGCCCCCCTTGCCGGCGATGCGTACCTTGCTGCCGTTCTCGACTCCGGCGGGGATCCTGACCTTGAGCTCCTCGCGCTTGCCGTTGCGGCGGAAGGCCACCAGCTTCTCGGCGCCCTGGGCCGCGTCGCGGAAGCTGACGTCGGTCTCCATCTCCAGGTCGGCCCCCTTCTGCGGGGCGGCCCGGAAACCGCCCCTGCCGCCGCCCCGCCCGAAGGCCCCGCCGAAGAGGCGCGAGAAGATGTCCTCCCCCCCCCCGGCACCCATGTCCTTGTAGACGTTGCCGAAGTCGAAGTTGCGGAAGATGTCCTCCTGGCTGTACTGCCGGTGGAAGCCGCTGGAGCCGAAGGTGTCGTACTGTTCCTTCTTCTGCGGGTCGGAGAGCACGGCGTAGGCCTCGTTGATCTCCTTGAACCTGTCCTCGGCGGCCTTGTCGCCGGGGTTGCGGTCGGGGTGGTACTTGACCGCCAGCTTGCGGAAGGCCTTCTTGATCTCGTCCGGGGTGGCCTTCTTGTCCACCCCGAGGGTTTTGTAATATTCCGTAGCGGCCATGTGCAGTTTCCGTCCTTTCCAAATATAGCCACACTGTAAGCCGCCTTTGGCGGCATGTCAACCGGGGCGCCGGCGTAAACGGCGACGTGAAAACTCAGCGGTAAAAAATGTGATAACCAGCGGCGTGAAAATGCTTGAACCTGTCAATATTTGTTTGATCACATTTTTTTAAACAGCCCCCCGGCCAGCCTGTCGAAGTCAAACTTCTGCTTGTCCCATATCTTGTTCCCGGCCCGTTTGGGATTCTCCCTGAAAAACTGGTTTCTCTCCTCAAAGTGCCGTGCTATAGCCTCTTGCATGTCGTGAGGCGTGGCATAGTCGCTATTACAGATCACGGCCCTCTTCATGCCGCCGAATACCGCTTCAATAACGTTCAGAAACTGCGATTTTGAAGGTAATGGGACAACCTCTATGTGCGGCCCCTTGCCGGCTTTGTTGTGGGCGGAGATCCATTCCATGATGACCTTTGAACTATGCACCGAGATAGCGTCCCAGGTAAAGAAGGCGGCCGGACAATCGGCATAGTCTTGCACGATCTTCTCAAATAGCCGGACCATTGATACGGCGCTTTTGTCAGGAGTGAATAACCATGTCAACTGGTTTGTTACTGCCTCCAGGGCGGCAACGAACTGAATCTTGCCTCTGCTCTTCTGATTTTCCGGCACTTCCGGAGTCTGGCCTTTCGGCATCAAAACCCGACCGCCGTATTTTTTGACCCGGTACGGCCCCACCTCATCAATGAAGAAGAATCGCTCGCCTTCTTTCAGCCCCTGGAGCGTGTCGAGCAGCTTCTCCACCTTTGCCTTGTAATCCGGGTCTGGGCTGGTCAGAACATTCCTGGCGCGTCGCCAAGTGTAATTAGTATCGTGAATGACACCCTGTATCTTACCTACTGATATTGGAGCCCCGTATTCTTTTTGATACGCCTCCGCGATCGAGCCGTATGTCCAAGTTGTCCGGTTTATCCCATAAAGCGATGGCATTGTGTGAACGATGTCGATCACCCTTTTTTGTCGTTCAGCCTTCTCTCGTTCTTTGGCTGGGGCGTGTACATGTACCTCTATTGATTCCATGCGGTCTTTTCTGAAGTTACGCAGCCAGCGGTATATGGTACCTTTGGCGGCATGGGTGGTGTTCATTGTTTCAACGAGAGTTCGGCCCTCACTGGCCATTAAGATGGCAGTTGCTTTCTTACTGTATTTCTTGTGGATACCGAGTTTGTAACGGTTCAAAAGCTTTATTTCCTCATCGCTGAGAGGTGTACGTAAAGACAACTGATGCTCATATGGCACTGCATGAAAGAATCTCTCGAAATTGGAAAGCGCCCCACTCCTTACGTCTGGGGGGATCATACGGTATCGTTCAATAATTTTTCTGAGTGTTACCAGACACTTCAACGGGTTCATTGCATCGATAGTGATGGCAGCAAGTAGTTTTGCTTTCTTGCATTTGCTTGGTTCCTCGTAGGATGCATTACTGATTCGAGTACCGAATTTGGGCACAAGCCCCTTAATACCGAATTTTTTGTAGGCAGTGCTCCATCTCAGGAGACTACGATAGGTAGTATTACGAAGTTTTGCATAGGCGCATAGCGCCTTGGTGCGTGACATGCACGGCTGTTGCTGTGGAAAAAAATTGTCCTTGAAATCCATCAAGAGAATGAAACGTTTTAAAGCTCGTTGTCTGTTAAAGTCCGGCACACCTTTGATCAACTTTATTTGGGAAGCATATCTCGCCATCATGGTTGCCATAATGACCTCCGAAGCGGGCTATTACAGCCTTTATCGGAAAGTTTTCTTGTTGTGCAGGAAAAGTCAAGGCCGCTGACTTCGTGGTGTCAGCGGCTTTGACCTGGCAAGGCTATCGGTGCATAAATTTCATAGCACCCTTAATCATCATAGAGACCGTACAGCCGTCCGCCTGCAGCAGGCACCTTGACGAGGTTTATCCTCTCGACAACGGTCATCAGGGCATCCTCGAATCGAAGGTTTCTCCCTCTAGTCTTCTCTGTATCAATAAATTCGCGCGTTTTTTCCCCAAGTCTGCGAGTGGCTTCAAAAGAGTCTACAATTTTAACGTTGGATGGATTGTGTTGGCGTTGACTGAATTCAGATTCTATCTCAAACACTCTTCCCCGATTACTGTATACGCTTTCCATCCCCGGCACCGCTGGGCAGTTGTAGCCAAGAAACGCCAAGTGATGGATGCCTCGCACCGGGTCCCAGGCGATGGAGCGGAACTTGACCAGCCCCGAGCGGACCCACTCCTCGAACTGTGGCTGCACCTGGGAAAGCTTAACCAGCACCCGCTCCCCCTCGCGCCTGGCGGCGGCGACCCACCCGAAGGCCGGGCCGCGCCCCTTGTGCTGCCCCGGTTCGATATGGTCCACCCGCAAGGGCGCCATGTGAAAGGCAGGGTTGTATTTGACCAAGAAGTCGTCGATCTTTTCCGGAGTCCAGTTGTCTGTATGGCCGGCGCTGTCGGTCCAAGTGCCAACACGGAACGCCTCGATCCAGGCACCGTTCATGGA
>JACPFJ010000015.1:0-11042 GCA_016182975.1 Deltaproteobacteria bacterium | reverse complement strand
TGGATTCATTTGGGGCTAATGAGGGCATTGTTTTAATTCTCCTCCACGATCATAGTGTTGCTAGAGTAACCGTTGGGTGTTTAAGGACAAAAATATCACCACTCCACGCCAAGTGCACTAATTCGGGCCTTTGCTTCCTTGGCTGCTTCACGAAAATAATCGGGATCCACATTGGCTTTCAAAACTTCCATGATCTGGCTGGGCGCATGCGAGTAAGCCAGTCCTCGATGGGATGCCAGCCCTTTAAAAAGCGGTATGGATAATCCCCCCGGTAGCACTTCAACACTGGTGTAGCCCACTTCCCACAGAAGCCGACCATATGCACCTAACTCCCGGTATTTTCCAAGAAGGCAACTTGTAAGCTCCGCATACTCAGTTCCAAGGCGTTCTGCCTCAGCATGGATGAAGTCAGCGATCACCGTCGGTTTTTTATCCTTCAGTGTGTCAAAACCGGCAACCGCTGCCTCCAATTTTCGGCGCAAACCTGATATAGCCTGTTTGGCGTCCGGGACGGTTCGGGCTGCACGGGATGCAAAATCGTCAAGCCGCTCTTTCTCAACCATGATTTCTTTATCTAAGGTGTCCAGCTCTTTTTTGTTTGCGACGCCGGTGACCAGTTCGGCAAGCAGGTCCTCCCGACGTACATGAAGGGCCGGCAATCCCGATTCGAACCCATTGGCCTCATTTACGATCGTCTGCTGAATTTCAATCAACGCTTCGATGGCCGCAATGTTTTTAACGGCCGCCCTAACTTCGTCCTGATACGCTAACAGTTTCTGCAACTCCGGACTCTCTGTTTTTCCCTTGCTGTTTCCCATCTGGTTTTACCTTCCTTTCATGTGGGTTGTTATTACATCTTGTTTTTTTGCAACGTTCCTTGCCTTTGCAACGTTATCAGCGGCGATTTCAAGCGGGGCGTGCATCTCCGGGTCTTCACGGCAGGTTGCTGCAACCTCAAGAATCCACCCATTGATGAGCGACAGTTCTGTCAACCTGCCCTCTGATAGTTTTGGTGCCGGGTAATACTCAATGACAGTTTTGATTTCCTCCTCAGACAGCTGGAAGTACTCGGTCAGCGTGGTTATGCTTTTCCCGGCCCTGTGCGCCCGGAATATTTCGATGTCTCGGATAATGGCCTGAATCTTGTTCTGCTTCGGGATATAAAGGGCCGTCCCTCCGAACTTTGCCGCAATGACGGCAAGCAGGCCACGGGCGGCGTTTGCGGCGTCGTTTTGATCGAGCCCTATTTTCATCATCATACGAGCGGCAATAACGGCGATTGCCGGTGCTCCTGTGGTGGCGGCTTTGGCCGGTGGCGTGTTTTTCAATTCATGAATCACGCTATGAATGCGCCTGGTGCTCAGACTGTATTTTTCCGCCAGTTGCTCAATCGTTGCACCCTCACGATAATCATCTCTGATTTGCCCGTGCCTGGCGTGCGCCTCAAGATAGGTATTTTTGCCGAAGTACATCAGTCCCCCCGATAGTTTGCGGGATATTTCCAAGGCAAAATCACGGCTCAATTGTTGGGCATCAGGGCGGGATTCACCGTGGCGGATAAGCATTGCAGAGCTATCTTTCATCAGCGTTTCAATGAATCTGATACTTGCCGCCGTGTGCCTTTTCACATTCTTTGGAGCTTTTTTACTCACTGCATCCCCCCGCTTGCATGAATTGCCCTATTGCGAACGTATTCCGGACCAGTGCGCCAACCACATGCCAGACAGCGGAATACGTTGTCATCTTGGTGCTCCCTGGTGTCTTCCATGTATCCACCGCATCTCTTGCACCGGCCACGATATACGGCCCGGCGTGGTGCCGTTGTCTGGTATTCGGTAAAACGCGGATAATCAGGTTCAATGTCTTCATCTCCCCCGGCAAGTTCCGGGAAGAGTTTCAAAAGCTCTTCATCGTCAAGATCAAGCTCCACGTCGTCAAAGTCATCACCGGGTGAAGGTTTTTCGTACAGGCCGTCAATTACTTCATCCAGGGTGTCAAGTCCTTCGATCCGGTTATCGGTAGCTTCTGCCGGGTCCTTGCCTGCATCCCATACAATGGCCAGCGCTGGGCGCACCGGTCGCGCTTCAGCCTGGTTATCCAGCCCACTGCACCCATGACAGCGCAAGTCGCCTGCTGATAGTCGTTGATTGTCTTCACAGACTGCATGGCTGATCGTGGCGGACAGGCGATGACACCAAATAACGACATGCTCGGCCTGCCATGCAGCAAGCAGGTCATCAGCGGTTTGTGAAGTGGCGGCATGCTGCATGTTATGGCCTCAGCAGGGTAGTAATGCGATGTTCCAGCGCCTTGATCTCTTCGGCCTGGCTGGTGATGGTTGCCCTGTAATGGCCAACATCCTGCTTGGCAATGATCGTCAGGCCGTGACGCTCCAGGAGTATCTTGAGTGCGTCCGCATCATCGGCCTGCCGGCGCAGGTGACGCTTGCGGGCAAAATTTATCCATGACGTGCACAAGGGGGCAAGCTCGGGGTACTTCCGGGTTGCTTCGCGTATCGTATTGCCGATTTCCAACGCCTTTTGCTTCCATGGTTCGGTCATGTTGGTTCCGAGTCCGAAGTTGATCACGACATTGATATTTGATGTGGCGGTGGTGGCGGAGCCATACGTTTGTTTTTCTCATTCACTACAGCCTGGCGGCCAATCTTGATTTCCTCGGCGGCATTCATCATGGCCGCGTAAGCCAACATATTTCTGCCCATGAAACTTTCCGCTGCCGCTTCGCATGACACTTGCAGTGCTATCAGTTTTTTCATTTTCATGGTTTCCCTCCCCGGCTCGCTCGTCAGTTCCCGGCTACCGTCTCCGGAAAGACAGGGGCTGTTTTCCCCTTTTCGCGTTTTGGCGCTCACTACCAATTTTCACAACCATCTTAAAACAATCTTTAAATTTCTCTGTGTGCCGTTTTCTTGCCTTATCCCACACCTAACCATTGCCAGGAGCATGAAAACGGCTTACACGGCATTTTTCGGCTTTTGGGTTTTTGCCGGTTCCGTGGCTTGTTGTTGCATGGCCTGGAGGGCACAGATTACTTTTGAAACCATCTGGCTATCCAGGAAACGCATATCGGCAACCCCGGCAATCCGCTGAATGAAACGGCGCAAGGCACGGCTTCGGGCGTCCGGTTCCGGAACGATGTTCACGTCCCGCCACATGGCCTCGATCTTCCGCAGTTGCGGCGGCGTGGCCATGCCGGGCCGGTTGGCAAGGTCGCTGAACCGTGCCGGCTCTTTTTCGGTCTGTTCTGTATGTCGGCGCTGGCTTTCGTATTCAACCTTCATCGCGATCTCTTCCAGATCCCGGATGAAGGCCCGCGCCTGGTTCATGCTCAAATCCTTGCTGGTGGTAACACCGTAGGTCTGCGAAAGAGCCAGCCGGTAAGTGTCGTCATCGATCCGCAATGCATGAATGGTGGCGTGAATCCGCTTGATCTGCGCCGCTGTTATCGGCTTTGCCGTCTTTTTCTGTGCCTGCCGTGCCATTGTTCGTCCCCCTTTCCGCCGCCATGAGCGGCGCCTGTACCCATTCCCCGGCCACGATCTACACCCGGCAGCCGTTCAGCGCCATGCGATAGGCGGCCCGTGTCGCCCTTCTGGCGGCCCTGCGCCGGGTCAGGGCGGTTTCGATCTTGGTCAACAACTCGATGAGTTTGCGGATGGTTTTCATTCGACATCCCTTTCCGGATAGGTGTAAACCTCTCCTCGCATAAACATTTCAGCTGCCTCGGGCGCAAAGCAAGTAAGTGCCTTTCGTGCCTCGGTTACTGTTTTTTCGACATCCAAAATGACGAGCAACAGGCCATCTTCATGGAACTCGTCAATTACTTTAGGAAGGCTGTTCCGGACAAACTGAAGCTTTGCCACTGCTCCCCTTAATGCATCATATGCCCAAACCGGCTGCATTGCGGCTGTCGTCATTCGCTCCCCTCCTGAGTCACGCTATTTGCCCTCGTTATTTTTTGCAGATATCGTCCTAAACTGCTTTTGGATGGTGTTCTTTTCTTACCGAATCGTTGTTCAAGCAAGGCAAGCAGGTCGGGACCAGGGTAATAGCGGTCAAGGCTGTGGATGAACGCTTTTATTTCAGGGTCTTTTTCAATTCGACTGATTTGTCCCGGCCGTCTGCGGAGAAGGTGGCTATTGAATGCCATGCTGGGTTCGTCATGCTTTTCTCCGGTCAGCACTGGCTGTGAGGCAATCATGGAGATTGCAGCAGCAAGGACGCTGACGGCATCCCATTGGCTGTATCCCCTCAAACCAAGCACAATAGCTCTGGCGCGTTTGTCGATCTTGTTGCTGTCCATCATATGGCATCCACCACGTCTGCCGTTACCTTCGTCTCTCCCATCTCGTAAGCCAGATTCATGGCTTTGGCGGTGTAGTTGTTCACCAACAGCGGGTAGGCGTGGCTTACCTTGGTTTTGCCGTCCCGTTCCGTACTGGTAAGCCGTCGTGACAGGGCTTCGTAGGCATCTGCCGAGAAGATGTCATCAGGCTTCGCCCCCACCCGCTTAAGCTTGACGCTCAGATACTCTTGCAGATGACCGTTGAGCCCCTTGATCTCGGCAACCTGAACGCGACGGATCACCTCGCGCATGTCCACATTGGTGCCCTCGTCGAACATGTGCTTCAGTTCGGTCTGTCCGATCAGGACGATCCCCAGAAGCTTACGGTAGCCGTCCTCGAGTTCGTAAAAACGCTTCAAGTACTTGAGGGTCTGTACGCTCAGATCGTGGGCCTCCTCGATGATCAGACAGGCCCGGTAACCGCTTTTTGCCCTGTCCAGCAGCAGGCTCTGGACTTGCCGCGTCTTTTGCTCCAGTTTGACGCGCGGTTTCTCTGAGCTGATGTCCATAACGATGGCATCGCAGATGCTGGAGGCGTTGACCCTGGTCTTGTCGATCATCTGGGGGTAGATCACCAGGGTATCGCCATCCTTCTTGAGTTGCTCGATCACCTTGCGCCGCATGACGCTCTTGCCGCTCCCCACTTCGCCAATCACGGCCAGGAATCCACCGTGGCGGGCCGCGTCGAGCATGGCCGCCTCAATGTAGCGGTGTTCGTCGCTCATGTAGATATCCGCATCCTTCTGGATATCGTCAATGAACGGGTTCCGGAACATCTTGAAATGCCGCAAAGCCTCTTGACTGATCATTTCAACCTCCCATTGAATTGTTATGCTAAAAGGGTTGCCGGGTATCATGGCCTGCCGTGATTGCAGCAAACTTCGTCGTACCCGTTTTGTGTGTCCGGAAGGCATCTTGCCTTTGAAACCATGTTCGGCCTGCTGCCAGATATCACTAACTGACATGTTGCGTTGCAGCAGCCACGTCATGGCCCGCTGATTATCCTTGATGATTCCCTCCACAGCCGTTCGAAACCCTGGCACGGACTGTGGAAGGTAGCCCCGGTTGATCGCAAGGTTAACCAGTCCGCGGGACACGTTGCAGCCCGTCCGTTTATTTACAGCGGCCGCCAGACCTTCCTGGCTGATGTCACAAACGAGGGTTAACTCCTTTAACACCAGGGGTCTGAAATCGATTTCGTATGCCATCGCTCTTTTTCTCATGGAAGACCTCCGAGTTAGAACGCCTGCTGTAGGGTTGCATCATCAGGTGACCATGCGGGCGTGCGCCATTCTGCCCCGGTCGCGATCGCCTCAATTACCGTCTCTGCCTGTTTTGGCTCTATACTGTCTCCGAACTCGGCCCGCAGTTCGCGATTGAGCGCGGGAGTGATGGTGGTACCGGCTTCCCGCAGGCGCTTGAACAGTTCCATAATCGGGATTTGTGCCGGGCCTGAGTTTCGAGCAACTTCGATGGGGGTGCCACGCTTGGGCAGAGTAGACAGGTTGCCGACTTTGTCGGCGAAGCCCTCGAAGGCGTTCAGCCCGGCAAAAGGCATGGCCTTCTTGTCCGGCTGACGCCTGCCGGTGGCCAGTTCGTCCAGGTGCTTGACCGCCTGCTGTGTCGCGGTTTCGGGCTGGGCCTTATACTGCTGGCCGATTATTGCGGCGCTGGCCGAGAAACCGCCCAACTCGGCGGGTAACTTCTCGATAGCCTGGGCCTCATACAGTTGGTTGTCGTAGCTGACGGTGATGATGCCGTCTTTCCACTTCCAGATGTTCTTGATGACCTTGACCTTGCTGCCGTGGGGGATTCGGGCATGTTTGAGGTTGAATTCCTTGCCCTCGAAGCTGATACGGTAGTTTGTCACCGTGCGAGTTTCCTCGGGCTTGTTCATCAGGTCTTGCAGTACCGCCCGCTCCGGCAGTTCCCTTAATTGCTCCTGTCTGATCATCAGCCAGCACGAAAGCCGCGTCATTCGGGTGCGGGTATGCTCGCGGGTGGCGTTCATCCATATGCAGAAGCCCCGCGCCTTGCGGTTCAGGTCGTCCAAGGTTGTGGCGGGATCAATGCGCAGGCGCGTTTCAAACCACATCTCCCAGATGTTGTGTGATACCTCCACGCTCCCCTGGCGACGGGAGTTGCCCGGAGTTCCCGGAAGGATCTCAACGCCTATCCCGTCCCAGAAACCCTCTCCCATGGCGCGGGCCTTGGCCCGGCAGCCGCCGTCCATCAGCATGGCAAACGGCACGCCTCGAAAGGGGAAGTTGGCCTCTCCCTTGGTCTCCCAGGCGCAACGGAGGAAGTCGAACAGGTTTTCGGCGGTCTCGCCTGCCGACAGGTAGTATTTAATGAACATGAAACCGGAAAAGTGATCAGTAAGGATGTAGCGTTGAAGCGGAGTTTTGACCTTTTTGAAGTTCTCGAATTTGTTCTTGTAAAATTCGTCCTCGCGCATGATCTGCATGCCGCCGTCATCCAGGTAGTATTGAATGCAGGTGGAGACGTCCACCAGATGCACGTGGTTGGGATGCAGGCTGCGCATCTCGGTATGGGGAGCGGGGGCGTTCAGCCGCTTCTTGTCCATCTCTCGCTCCCTCAATATCCGTTGCATGGCCCCCACCGTAACCTCTCCCCGCATCATGATTCCGTTGTCGATGGCGAACTCCATGGCGTTTTCCACCGGGGCAAAGGCCCCCTTGTTCTCTCGTTTTGTGACCCTGGCAAAGGATGCAACGAATTCGATCTGTTCTTCCGCCAATACCCCGATGCCCTTGTCATAGCGTGTCTTGCGTTTGGATTTGAAACCAAAATCGCCGGCGATTTCATAGAGCCGTTTCTTGGTGTAACCGTATTGCTCACCGTAACGCTTCAGCACAGCTTTCCGCTCGCTTGGTTTCGCCTCCTTCAGTTCACTGACCATTTCACGCTGCCACATGTAGTATTCCCGGAACTGGATTATGCTTCACTTGTCTGCTGCTGTTTTGTCCATGCCTCATACTCTTGCTCAAAGGCTTCGCACTCCGTTGCCACCTCTGGGTTGATCGTGGGATTGCCGTAAGTCATTACAGCGGTGTCATAGGCTGCCAGCGCCTGCATCCTCATGTATTGGAGATTCGATATCAGGGCAGCACGTATACGGGGGGTGATCTCGGTAAGACCGCTCATAGCTGCGTCCGGGTCGGCTTTCAGCATGTAGCCATCGAAGCCCATACGCAGGTTCTTCATCTTCTGTAAGAAAGAGTCTTCCTCGGCGGTCATCTTCCCTGCGGCGGCCTTGTCTTCCAGCTTGGTCAGCTCTTTGTGCAGCTTCTGAATCTCTTTCTCCTTGTCCTCAAGCCGTCGGTCCTTGGCTTTCAGCGTGGCTTGGGCCTCATTCAGCGCCTTGTCCTTTTCGTCAATCACCCGCTCAATGAGGGCTTGCAGGTCCTCCTTGTGCTCCGGTGCCAGCGGTACCCGCTCGCCCCCGATCTCTACGGCCTCGGCGTCGATGACGATTGTACCGTCATGGGTGAGCTGGCGAAGCTTGCGCATTTCGCGATAGCCGACCCCAAAGCCGCTAACCGTTTGCAGAAAATCTTCACCAAACGCAGCTAGGTTTTTCAGTTGATCTTCAATGTGCTGACGAGAAAACCCTATGTAATTACAAAAATCTTCCCATGTTCCAATTTTGGGCAGATCCCTGTACGTTTTCATTTCTTTGATCTGTGCAATTTGCACTAAAACGCAAACGGTCATCGTTTTTTCAACAAAGCGGAAAGCCTGGACTCTGCCTATGACCTCATGTGCCGCTGCGATCCTGTTCTGCTTCTCTTTGAGTTCGGCAATTTCAATATCCGCCTGGGCACGGGCCGTTTTGTATATCTCGTTCACCCCTTCCACCTGCGCGTCAGTTACTCTCAGTTTTCCGGCCATTAGTTGCCTCCCGGTATAGATATAGATTCAAGGTCCCGGTCAATTCGATCCCGCTGGGTCTCAAGGCTACTTTTCACTCGTGCCCAAAGAATCGCCATCATCATTCCCAGCCGGAACCTATCGCCGATCCTCTGGATGAAGTTCCTTTCTTCCAAGGTCATCACGTGACACATTATTGTCCCGACTGGCAAACCCACTGCCCGCGCGATGTCAGGACCGCTGACAGGCTCTTTCTGGGCGGCAAGGTACTCCAGAATTTCCAAGGTCTTCGTTACGGATTCAATGCGTCGGTAGCTCTGGGCCATGTTACACCTCCAGAGTTTTCAGGCGATTGTGCATGACTTCGTAGCGCTCACTGGCCGTCTGCATGAGCTCCGTGATCTCGCCAAGGGTCAATTCAAGCACCGGTTTGCCTTTCTTCGTCGCTGCCAGACAGAACAGATAGAACGCCGGCCCGTTCATGCCGATCGCGGCCGATGCCGGCCTCAATGCATCCAACATCTCCATCTCGTAGCTGTCAATTATCTCGGCCATTGGAAACCTCCCTTCTTCACCATGTACGCGGTCTCGATCTCTGTGGGTTATTCCGCAATACGCACCTTTTTCAAGGCTTTCAGCTTGGTTGCCAATTCATCAATCTGTGACTCTATTCGCCCGATCTCCGCTTGCCGAACCTCGTCACCCGCGTAAACCTTGCAACTACGCTTGCGGGCCTGAAATTCGGTCAGGCAATAGGTGTCGCAGGCAACTTCAAAGGCTGCGGCAAATTCAAACGGAAAACGCCACGCTTCCCTCGATTCCGCCGTCCACGCGTCCAGCATTGCCTTTGAGATGTCATGGCCGGTCAGTTCCGACATGCGTGATGCCACCTCAAAACGGCTCTTGGTGGTCTTTTTCAAGGCATCGGAAAGGAGGTGCCGTACTTCCCTGGCGTGGTCAAGGCTGGCAGGTTGCGGATTGATCGGGCGGGGAATCTCAAATAACTCGTCAAGGGTAAGCTGGCGCGGGTCGGAACTGGCCGTTTTCATGTCAATTTGCCTCCCCATTAGACGTTGCCGACTTTTCGGCCTTGTGCTATCGTGTCGCGGGTATCGGGATGAATGTCGGATAGGAAGCCCGTCTTTGCCGTACCGCTCCGGCCATATCTCTTGTGGTAGTTGGCCGATCTTGGCGGCAATGATGTGCTCCCACTTTGGAAGATGCTGATGTGCTACGGCATCAACAGCGTTACTGGTAACACCATATTCTCTTCCCAGGCGGCGAAGGCTGTAGCCCTGCAGCCGTAATTGGTATTTGATCCACTCCCACCGTTCGGCGGGTTCTTTTGGTATGTTTATTATCAGCATAGGAAATATATAGACCACGTACGTGTACCATGTCAACCAAATATTTGGTTCTAAACGAGATTGCTCATGCTTTTTGCACCACTAAATTGGGTTCATTCTGGCGATGTAAGTTGTATCAATCTGTTATAGGCTCAGATATCGCAGGCTGTGGTGATTTCTATTGAAACGCCACTATTCGCCTCAACATCAATCTACATATGTAGTTTATGAGGGCACTTTTGATGAATTTAGGAGAGAGAATCAAGTTGATAAGGGGGGCAACGTCACGAGACAAATTTGCTCCATTGACTGGCATCAGTAAGAATACGTTGGTTAATTATGAGACCGGGGATAGAACGCCTTCGGCAGATTATCTAGCGAAAATATTGGAGTTATTCCCCGATATTTCTCCTGCATGGCTTTTGATAGGTGAAGGGGATATGAAGCGGAAGGGTGGCGTAGGACAGCTGCTCTCAGAAACTGGCTACAATGATTTATTTGTAAACGTTATCCAGGCAGCAATTGAAACGTCTGGGAAAGTCAATCCAGAAACAGCCCGGATATATGCTCATTGTGCTTTTGACATTGCAGCATTGATATCTGAATCCCGTGATGATCTTCCTGATGTTCAAGAAATAAAAGGAATGTTTGCAGTGTTTATGATGCTAGAAAACAAGCTTACAAGTGGGGAATTAAAGCTGAAACAGCGAGACTATAAAAAGATTGTTGATATGACAGTCAGGAGTGGGCAAAGGAAGGGTTGATACATGGGCTTCTTTGACTTTCTGAAAGGTTCAACAGCCACACCACAACCGGCAGCCGGGCAAGCTGACACAATAGACCTTAACCGACCTGAATATAAGCAGGGTTGTGGGCGGGTAGGTGATGGCTTGCTGCATCTGGACTGGGCGCGGCAAGCGGCCTGTGCCGGTGATGCTGACCGGGCGCGGATGGAATACATGAAGTCCGCCGAAAGTTGGAAACAGGCAAACGAGACGGAAGGTGGCAAGTGGGCAAGAGAGCTTGATCTTGCGAACAAAGAGTACGCCGATTTCGTCCAGACGGATCAGGTCTACAGAAACGGCATAGCCGTACTTCTCCCGATCATCAAGGCAACGCCCGGCATTCTGCAAACCGATCTGTACAAGGCGTGTCCTGGCATCGAACGGGAAACCATCTCGTACATCCTCTATTTTGCTGCATCCTCGGAGGTCATCAGACGAACAAAGAAGGGGCGTACCTACGAACTGCACGCGGCCTGATCGGCGCGCCTGGTTGTATCGCCATGCAAGCCAATTTAGGCGCTTAGGCGCTTAGGCGCTTAGCGCCTATCGTCTGACAACATGTTGGTAGTAGAAATCATGTTGCAACGAGATGCAACTCGGTTAGAAGATTGAACATTTCGTTGCATATGTTGTCGTATTTTGCGTCGATGGG